>JBAVAR010000144.1:0-86895 GCA_049585815.1 Solirubrobacterales bacterium | reverse complement strand
GCGGGCGCTGGAGCTGCTCGAGCGCATCCCCAAGCACGCGTAGCCACGAACGAGACAGCTGCCGCGGCGGGGATCCTCAGTGTTTAAGCCTAATTTGCGCTGGCGGTGGGGGGTAACTTCGGTCTAGCTCTTGGCACGGGTCGCGTGGACGAATGCCGACAGGTCCCTTCGCTCCGGCGCTAAAGTTCCGATACTTCAGATCATGGACTAGTGCGCGTGCTATCGATCGAGGGACTAACGACAGCCAATCTGGTGGATGCAATGGGGCGACTCCACCGCCATCGTTGCCACATTCTCGATTTGGTCACCCCGACGCCGGGCCGCGTGCTGTTCGGCCCGGCGGTGACAGTTTCCTACTTTCCGAGCTGTTCGGCGGGGCTCGATCCCGAAAAGTACAACTTCGGCAACCTCTTCTACGAAGCCGTCGGCGACAGCCCGCAAGGCAAGGTCGTGGTCTTGGCGAGCAATGGCTACGTCGACTCGTCGGTGGGTGGTGGGATAAAGCTCTCCCGCCTCCAGGATCACGGATGCGCAGGTCTGCTCACCGATGGCCGTCTGCGCGACTTCGGCGAGTTGGCCGAGTACGCGTTCGCCGCTTACTGCTCTGGTGAGGCGACAAAGTGGGGAGGCGCAGAAGTAACCCCCTTCCGGGCGAACGTTCCCGTCGTCGTCTCGGCCGTCGGGGTGATGCCAGGTCAATACGTGTTTGCCGACGACTCTGGGGCGGTGGTGGTCCCTGACGTGCAGATTGAGGACGTGCTCGAGGGTGCCCGGAGCATCAAGGTTGAAGACGAGCGCTACCGCGGGGAGATTGCGAGTGAGAAGTCCCCGATGAATCGGAAAGAATGACGTGCGCCTTGCTTCGGTCTAGCCGGCAACGAGGTGGAAGTCGGCGCAGTGCCGGTAGGTGTCCATGATTTCGCGGATCGCCTGACGCTCGCTATGCGGTCTCTGGCTTCGGTGTTCTGCCCCACCTCGCCTTCATCCTCGCCGGCCAGGTCACCCTGATGCCAGAGGCAGAATCCTCCTCGGTGCAGGACGGACGCCTAAAGACCGTCGTCCCTGTGATTCCCGACGCCCCGATCGACAACTTCCGCTTCACCCTCTTCGGCGGCTCAAAGGGCTACCTCTCTAACACCGAGAGCCTTTGCTCCGCCGCGACCACAAGCCGGGTCGAATTCAGCGCCCAAAACGGCAAGAGCGTGACCCAAACGGTGGCTACCAAGGCGGCGTGTGGGGGGAAGGGCGTCAAGAAAAAGGCGAGGCGAGGTACTCGCCGGCGGCATCACTGAAAAACCGCCCTTAGATCCGATGACGATGAGGGCTAGCTGCATCATCCGAGATGCCCAGGACCTTCCAGGCACTACTTCGGCTTTGACCGTTCTCGGATGTACCAAATAAGTGCAGCCGTGAACCGTGCAATGGGACATGGCAGCAGCTGCAGCGTCGAGGTTAGCCCTGATCCTGCACCAAGGTGAAGCGCCCCGGGTTTCCCGGGGCGCTGTTTCCGCCGCCTGAGTGGCGATTCTTCGGTTGTCGAAGAACGAAGATCGAACTCAGGAGGTTCACCTTGAAGGTGCAGCGCGAAGGCCGCTCATTCACCGTAGAAGTCACGGCGGACGGAGAGGGGTTGGTCTCCCACGCCGGCACCGCACTCCTGAGCCAGGTCGCCGACAAGTGCGGGCTGACGAAGGCGCTCTCGCGGGAGCTCTCAACGATGCGCGAGCGCCGCTCGGGCCATGACCCCGGCCATGTCGTTCGCGACCTTGCGGTGATGCTCGCCTCCGGCGGCGAGGCGCTCACCGACCTCGGCGCGCTGCGCGAGCAGGCACCGCTGTTCGGCGAGATCGCCTCGGACCCCACCGCCTACCGAGCGATCGAGCGGATCGCCTCTGAGCCCGAGCTGCTCGAGGGCCTGCGAGCGGCGCGCAAGCAGGCCCGCGAGCATGTTTGGGGACTTGGCCTCGCTCCCGGGCGGGTGACGATCGATCTCGACGCGACCCTCCTGGGCGCCCACTCCGAGAAGGAGGGAGCGGCGGGCAACTTCAAGGGCGGCTTCGGCTTTCACCCGATGCTCGCCTACTTCGACGAGACCTCCGAGGCGGCGGCCGGGATGCTTCGCGCGGGCAACGCCGGCGCCAATACCGCCGCCGATCAGATCGCGGTCGCCGAAGCCGCGCTCGAGCAGATCCCGGCCTCGGGGATCGAGGGGATCGAGGTCCTCTTACGGGTCGACTCCGCCGGCGCCGTGCACGAGCTCTTGGAGTGGGCGCGCGAGGGCGACATCCGCTACTCGGTCGGCTTTGACCTGACCGAGCCGGTGCGCGAGGCGATCGCCCGGATTCCCGATCAGCGCTGGGTTGCGGCGCAAGACCCCGACGGCTCGGTGCGTGAGAACGGCGAGGTCGCCGAGGCCACCGAGCTGATCGACCTCTCCGGCTGGCCCGAGGCCTCGCGGCTCATCGTCCGCCGCGAGCGCCCCCACCCCGGCGCTCAGCTCTCGTTCACCGACGCCGGCGGCCACCGCTTCCAGGCGATCCTCACCGACCAGGCCGGTGCCGACATCGCCGCGATCGAGTGCCGCCACCGGGCCCGCGCCCGGGCCGAGGACCAGATCTCCGACGACAAGGACACCGGCCTCGCCAAGCTGCCGTTCCGCGCCTTTGCGATGAACGCCGTCTGGCTCGAGCTGGTCCTCCTCGCCCACGACCTGCTCGCCTGGACCAAGGCGCTGCTGCTGGAGGGCGAGCTCGCCCGCTCGCGCCCGAAGCGGCTTCGCCATCGCCTCCTTCACGTCGCGGCTCGGCTTGCATTCTCAGGACGACGCGCCCGCTTGCGCCTGCAGGCGAGCTGGCCGTGGGCGAGGGAGCTCGCGGCTGCCTTTGGGAAGCTCGGGGACCTCCCCGCCCCGGCGAGCTGACGCGCCTCCCCGCCCCGCCCAACCTCGACAAGCCCCTCCGGCGCCTGGCGCCCCGCGAAGCCTGCCCGTAATCGACGCCTGACCTGCCGCATCGGCGCGATTACGGGTGAGCGCCACCTCAGCTACTCACACCATGACTGTTACGCCACCAGTGGCCTCGCGGATTTACTTCTTTGGGCTTGCTGCAAGATTCGGGCTAGATCGACCATGCCAGGACAAATCAAACTCCTCGGGGAAGATGGCCCGCTTCTGAAGGCGGCTTCCAATCAAATCGAGGCGACTGGATTTGAACCAGCGACCGCTCAACCTCGAGCGAGGGAGTGCTGGACGAAGGGACGCACCGGCACACATCGATTGGCCATCCAGCCGTCTGGGCTCTTGCTTCCGCGTGGCCCGGTCTTGACCGGAGGTATGCGGCAACCCGCCGACAATCACGCGGAGGCGAGTCACTCAGCGGCCAGCGCAAACGGGCTCCCCTCCGAGTCGCGGCAAATCGTCCAACGCTCTCCCGGGTGGATAATCGAACCACCCAGCTCGCGGACCCTCTCAAGCGACCTCGCCATATCGTCGACCATGAAGTAGGGGAGTGAGCCGGTGTCCCCCGGCCCGGTACCCCGCGCGTGAACGCCAAGCCGCAGGCCGTCTTTGGTGGCCTCCCAGCCCGCTCCCGCGCCGGCTCCGCGCGGCAGCAACTCGACGCCGAGCAGTCCGCGCCAGAAGCGCAGGGCGCGCTCTGGGTCATCGGCGGGGAACTCGATCAGGGGCGTCGGCATATCCATGAGCGGGCGTTGCCAAGCGGATTTGGTACCAAAGGCGGTACCACGAGCCTCAAAGGAACAACCAACCCGCCTCCTCTCAAGGGCGGAAACCCGCTTCCGAAGCGGCCTTCCGGTTTATCGGGGCGGCAGGATTTGAACCTGCGACCGCTCGGCCCCCAGCCGAGTGCGCTACCAGACTGCGCCACGCCCCGTGGTCGACTTGCATTCTGCCGGATTGACGGCAGACTGTCCGTCCGCGCGGTGGTAGCTCAACGGTAGAGCCTCGCCCTTCCAAGGCGATGATGCGGGTTCGATTCCCGTCCGCCGCTCTCGCGCCGACTGGCCTGGCTCCCGGTTAGGAGGCGACCACAGATCGAGCTCCCGCCGCCCTCACCGTGGCCGAAAGGGTCTCGATGTCGTATGCCCCGTCGTGGCGCCGTTCGTTGATGAAGAAGGTCGGGGTACCGGTGACGCCGCTCATATCAGCCGAATCGACGTCCTCCTCCACCCGCGGCGCATGGGTCCCATGCTGCAGCTCCTCCTGGAAGCGATCGAGATCGAGGCTCAGCCGATCTGCATAACCGATGATGTCCCTAAACCTGAGCTCGCCCTGGTGTTCGAGAAGCATGTCGTGCAGCTCCCAGAAAACTCCGCGGACCGCCGCGGCCTCCGAGGCTTCCGCTGCGAGTTGGGCATTGGGATGGACATCTTGGAGGGGCAGGTGGCGCCAGACATAGCGGACGTCGCCAAAATCGGCCAGCAGCTCGCGGACAATCGGCTCGGCCTTACCGCAGTATGGGCACTCGAAGTCCCCGTACTCGACAACGGTCACCGCGGCCTCGGCGGGTCCGCGCAGGTGGTCGCGCTCGGGGTTGACCGGTATTGCCAGGTCGACCGGGGCCTCAGAGGTACCCAGTAGGGCACGCAGGCGAGTCCGCCTGGGAAGCCGGGCGGTGGCTCGGAAGACCAGCCAGGTCAGGACCGAGGCGCCAATCGCCGCGCTCAATACACCGAGCTTTGCCTCCTCCAGCTCAACACCGTGAAAGGCGAGGGAGGCGATCAGCAGCGAGACGGTAAAGCCGATACCGGCAATCGCGCCACCGCCCGCAGTTGCAGCCCAACCGACCGGGGGTCTGAGCCTGCCGCCGCTCACCTTCGTGACCAGCCAGGAGACGCCCGTGACCCCAACCGGCTTGCCAATGACGTAGGCGAAAATAATCCCCAGGGTGATCGGCGAGGAGTAAGCGCGCGAGAGGAAGCTCTCATTGATCGCGATGCCGACGTTGGCAAGCGCAAACAGCGGAACGATTACGTAGCTGGTCCACGGGTGATACAGGCTCAGCAGACGCGCATTCGGCGAGACCGCGGCCCGCAGCCCGACGCGGGCAGAGCGGGCCAGCTCCGGCGTCGGTTGCTCGCGAAAGCGACGGAAGAGGTCGGTCGCCTGCTCCAGCTCGCTGCGACTCGCCGGAGAGGCCCAGGTGATCAGACCAATTGCGAGGCCCAAGACGACCGGATCCACCCCCGATTCAAAGAGCGCCACCCAGGCCACCACGGCGAGCAGGAAATAGACAAAACCGTGGCGGACGCCCGCGGCATGGACCACGAGGAAGAGGCTGAAGATTCCGGCGGCGATCAACAGCGGGCCGAGATCAACCGCTCCGCTGTAGGCGAAGGCGATGACCAGCAGCGCGAGGACGTCATCGACGACGACGACCGTCAGCATGAAGCCGCGCAAGCGATCGGGAAAGCGCGGCCCGACCAACGCCAGCATGCCCAGGGCGAAGGCGGTATCGGTGGACATCGCCACACCCCAGCCGTGAGCCGAGCTCTCCCCCCCGTTGATTGCCAGATAGATCGCGATTGGAACGACCATTCCTCCGAGGCCAGCCAGCACCGGCAGCGCCAAACGGCGGCGCTCGCGCAGCTCGCCGACATCGAACTCGCGGCGGACCTCGAGCCCGACGACGAAGAAAAAGAAGGTCATCAGCCCGCTGTTGACCCAGGCGCGAAGGTCCTGGGAGATGCCGGCACCCCCGATGTGGACGGATAGCCTGGTGCTCCAGACGCCCTCATAGGTTGAGAGATCGACGTTGGCCCAGGCCAGGGCCGCCACCGCGGCAGCGAGCAACACCACCGCGCTGCCGGTCTCGGTGGTGAGGAATTCACGCAGCGGCGCCTCCAGGCTGCGGGCCCAGGCGGTCCGGCCGCTGAAAGAGGATCGAGCCCAGGGGAGGATCACGGCCCTAGCTTTTCATTAAGGCAGCGGATCTTTAGGCTGATTGGGTGCCCGCCCCAGCAAGTCGAGTGCTATCGACCTCCCAGCTTGCGACGCTCGCCGCATACGGCGAGGAGAGGACCGCCGTGGTCGGGGAGACGCTCTTTGACATCGGCGATGCGAGCTACCCGTTCGTCGCGATCATCGAGGGCGAGGTCGCGGTGACCGATGCCGGCGGAAGCGAGATCATCCGCCACGGGGCCTCGGGCTTTCTCGGGGAGATGAATCTGCTCTCCGGCCAGACCGTCTTCCTCAGGGCAGTTGTGACCGAGCCAATGCGCTATATCGCGGTCGATCGCGACGTCCTCAGGAGGCTCCTCTTCGAGGATGGCTCGCTCTCTGATCTGCTCCTCTCTGCCTTCGTCGAGCGACGCGAACTCCTCCAGCAGCGCGATGGAATCGGCATCGAGATCGTCGGCCCGCCGGAGTCCGCGGACACCCGTCGCCTGCTCGAGTTCGCCAGGCGATTGCGGCTGCCCAACACCTGGCTCACCCCCGAAGAGAGCGAGGAAGCCGCCGCCCTCCTCGACGGGCTCGATGCGGAGGAAATCCCGCTGGTTCGCCTGCCCGGCGGGGGGGAACTGCGGCGGCCGAGCAACGGTGAGCTCTCGCGGGCACTGGGGATTGGGCTGGAGCTTGGCGCGCGCGAGGAAGTGGATCTGCTGGTCCTCGGCGGCGGTCCGGCTGGGCTCGGCGCCGCGGTCTACGGCGCCTCGGAGGGCCTCGACACGCTTGTGGTCGAGAGCACGGTTCTGGGCGGCCAGGCCGGCAGCTCGCGCAGGATCGAGAACTACCTTGGCTTTCCGGCGGGCATCAGCGGCACCGAGCTGACCAGCCGCGCGATCGCGCAGGCGCGGAAGTTCGGCGCCCGCACCGCGACGCCCTACCGCGCCCGCTCGCTCGAACCCGGAGAGGACCGACACGTGGTCAAGCTGGATGAGGGAAATGAGATCGCCGCCCGGGCGGTGCTGCTCGCCACCGGCGCCGAATACCGGCGCCTTCCCGTGGCTGACCTCGATCGCTACGAGGGGATCAGCGTTTTCTACGCAGCCGGCCCGCCGGAGGCCCAGCTCTGCGGTGCGCAGAGGGTCGGGGTGGTTGGCGGCGGTAACTCCGCCGCCCAGGCAGCCGTCTGGCTCTCGCGGGGTGGGGCGCTCGTCACCCTCCTGCACCGCCGCGCAGACCTGCGCGAGACGATGTCTCAATACCTGATCGAAGAGCTCGACCGCTACGGCGTCGCGGTTCGCGACCGCAGTGAAGTGAGCGCCCTGCACGGCAGCGAGGGTCGGCTGGAGTCGGTGACGCTCGTCGACGGCACCGCGATGCCACTCTCGTTCCTCTTCCTCTTCCTCGGCGCCTCGCCGTGCACCGATTGGCTTGATGGGGTCCTCTCGCGAGATGGCAACGGGTTCCTCCTCACCGGCCCCGAGGCGGGCGCCGATGGCCTGCTCGAAACCAGCGTTGCCGGGGTCTACGCCGCCGGAGATTCGCGGGCTGGGTCGATCAAGCGCTGCGCGACCGCGGTCGGTGAGGGAGCGGCGGTGGTCCGCTTTGTCCACGAGCGCCTCCAGGCAGCCGCCGATTGAGAGTGGAATTTGGCGAGCGGGCTCAGCTGAGCCCGTAATGCCGGGCGGTGTCGGTGAAGAGCGACCTGAGCAGCAATCTGTTCAATGGTGTCGCCGGACTGGCGGCCGGTTTCGGCTCAAGGGCGATCGTCCAGGTGAAACGGCACGAACCTTCCGAGGTCGCCTCGACCAGGTAGTCCTCGGCAAGGCTGCGAAATAGCGGCGCGGTGGAGCGGATCACGTAGAAGGAGTGACGGCGTCCCTCCTCCCAGAGAAAGTAGTGCTCCTCGAGCAGGTTGGTCCCCCAGAGCGCATTCACCGACCTCGTCGTGCCGACGCCGAACGGGCGAGGGGAAGTCCAGCTGACCTGCTGGAGGATCCGACACCAGGAGAGCGCGTCATCGCTTGTCAGCTCGCCCCAGACCTCCGCCGCCGGTAGCCCAACCTCAAACCTCGCGCGCAGCCTCACCGGCGCCGCCTCAAAGAAGGTCGCCTCGACCGGCTGACAGTTGAACCATGCTCGCCGCACCTGTTGGCGAGCCTACCGGCATCGCTACCGTATCTCCCTTCCCGATGGGCCTCACCCACCCGCCAGATGGCCTCTGAGAGCGCAGACCGAACCCACCCGAACGTGACACTGGCCGTGCTCGCCTTGGGCGGGCTGGCCTACGCGATGCTGAGCTCGCTGGTTGTACCGGCGTTGCCGACCATGGAGCACGAGCTCCATACCACTGAGACCGGCATCACCTGGCTGCTCACCGGCTACCTGCTCGCCGCCTCGGTTGGAACCGCGATCATCGGCCGCCTCGGTGACATGTACGGCAAGGAGCGGCTTTTGCTCTGGACCCTGGTCGTACTCGCGCTCGGCACCCTCTTGGGGGCGGTATCGAGCGCGCTTATCCCACTGATCGCGGCGAGAGTTCTGCAGGGGGTGGCTGGGGGAATCTTCCCGCTCGCTTTCGGCATCGTGCGCGATGAGTTTCCCGCCGAGAAGGTGGCCGGCGGAATCGGCCTGCTCTCGGCGATCCTTGGGGTCGGCGGCGGCATCGGGATCGTCCTCTCCGGGCTGATCGTCGAGCACCTGAACTACCACTGGCTCTTTTGGATTCCGCTCGTCTTGGTGCTCGCCTCGGCGATCGCCACCTGGCGCCTGGTGCCCGAATCGCCGGTGCGCACACCCGGCCGCATCAACTGGCTGGCGGGGGCCCTGATGAGTATCGGCATCTCCCTGGCGCTACTCGCGGTCAGCCAGACGACCGAATGGGGGTGGGGATCGCCGAAGACCATCGGGCTCTTTGCCCTCGGCGCCACCTTCATCACGGCCTGGATCATGGTGGAGGTGCGCAGCAAAACCCCGCTGATCGACATGGCGATGATGCGCGTGCGCGGCGTCTGGACCACCAACGCCGCCGCCTTTTTGCTCGGAGCCGGTCTCTATGCCTCCTTCATCGTCTTTCCCCAGTTCGCCCAGCTGCCGAGAAGCACCGGCTTTGGATTCGGCGCCTCCGTCGTCGTCTCGGGCCTCTACCTGCTGCCGGCCACGATCGGAATGACGATCCTTGGCCTCAGGGCTGGTGCGATCTCGGCGAGGTTCGGCTCGCGTGCAGCGCTGCTGGGCGGGACGCTCTTCTCCACCGCCTCTTTCGCACTCCTGGCCCTAGCCCACAGCGAACCATGGCAGCTTCTGAGCGCCGCCGCCCTGCTCGGAGTTGGCATCGGACTCGCCTTCGCGGCGCTCGGTAACCTGATCGTGCAGGCGGTTCCGAGCCAGCAGACCGGGGTCGCCAGCGGCATGAACACCGTGATGCGAACCCTCGGCGGCGCCCTCGGCGGCCAGCTCTCTGCGACCTTCATCGCCGCCAACACCGCCAACGGCCTGCCCACCGTGACCGGCTTCACCGAGACCTTTCTGATGGCCACCGGTTTCCTCGTCCTCTGCTTCCTGGCGGGCCTCATGGTGCCAAGCGCGCTCGGCAGCCCAAAGGCCTCCGAGCCCTCGCCCGAGGCAGCGCTCGAGGGAGCCCAGGCCTGAGCTATCCCCCCGGGTTCCGGCGAGCACGCCGCTAGCCTTGGCGGGGTGAGGGAGCCGGCTCTGTCCCCCCCAGTGGAGGTCATCCCCCGCCGGCGCGTGCGGATCGTCATCGGCGCACTGATGCTGACGATGCTCCTGGCGGCCCTCGATCAGACGATCGTCTCCACCGCGCTGCCGACGATCGTCGGCGAGCTGGGAGGGTTAAACCACCTCTCCTGGGTGGTCACCTCCTACCTATTGGCGATCACCATCGTCACCCCGCTCTACGGCAAGTTGGGCGACCTCTACGGACGCAAGGTGGTCCTGCAGGGGGCGCTGGTCCTTTTCTTGGTCGGCTCGGCGCTTTGTGGTCAAGCCCAGAGCATGACCGAGCTGATCTCCTTCCGCGCGGTCCAGGGATTGGGTGGCGGCGGGCTGATGGTCGGTGCCCAGGCCGCCCTCGGCGATGTCGTCTCGCCGCGCGAACGCGGCCGCTACATGGGTCTGTTTGGAGCGGTGTTCGGCGTCGCCAGCATCGCCGGCCCGCTGATCGGCGGATTCTTCACCACCCACGCCAGCTGGCGCTGGATCTTCTACATCAACCTGCCGCTGGGACTCGGGGCCCTGGTCGTCCTGGCCTTTGCCCTGCCGGCCGCGGCCGAGCGCACCCCCCACCGGATCGACTACCTGGGAACCGTGCTGCTCGGCACCTCACTCGCATCCCTCGTCCTGCTGACGACCCTGGGCGGCACCACCTATGCCTGGGGCTCTGCGTTCATCATTGGACTTGGACTCCTCTCGGCGCTGGCGATGATCGCCTTCGTCTGGGTCGAGCACACCGCGGTGGAGCCGATCCTGCCACCCGAGCTCTTTCGCAACTCGGTCTTTCGCATCACCAGCGCGATCGGGTTCGTCGTCGGCTTTGCCCTGTTTGGCGCCCTCACCTACCTACCGCTCTTTCAGCAGGTCGTCCGCGGCCTCAGCCCGACCGCGTCTGGATTGCAGCTCGTTCCCTTGATGGTGGGGCTGCTGGCGGCCTCGATCGGCTCCGGTCAGCTGATCTCGAAAACCGGCCGCTACCGACGCTTTCCGATCCTCGGCACCGCGATTGCCGCCGTCGGCCTCCTGCTCCTCTCCCGTCTTGAGCCCGGAACCGGCAGCCTTGAGGCCGGCCTTTACATGCTCGTGCTCGGGGTCGGCCTCGGCTTCGTGATGCAGGTTCTGGTGCTCGCGGTGCAAAACGCCGTCCCCTATTCCCAGCTTGGCGTTGCCACCTCCTCGGCGACCCTCTTCCGCTCGATCGGTGGCTCCCTCGGCACGGCGATCCTCGGCGCAATCTTCGCCAACCGGCTGGCTGGCGAGCTGGCCTCAAGCCTGCCCGCCAGCTCCCCGGCGAGCGCCGGGCTCTCCTCGGGGCAGATCGATCCGGCCCAGCTGAAGGCGCTACCCGCGGCCCTACACGAGAGCTACGTGCGATCGTTCACGAACTCGATTTCCACCGTCTTTCTGATCGCCGCCGCGGTGGCCGCGCTCGCCTTCCTGCTCTCCTGGTTCCTCGAGGAGCGACCCCTGCGCAAGACGATCGAGACCCAGGATCTCGGCGACACATTCGCCGCGCCCCAGGACACCGATTCCCTGCGCGAGATAACCCGCACCCTGAGCCGCCTGGTCGGCCGTGAGCGGACCCGCCGCTTTATCGAGGGCGTGATCGCAGAAGCCGAGGTCGAGCTGGCACCGGTGGAGGTCTGGCTCTTGGGCAGGGCCGAGGGTGAGACGATCCCCGCGGCTGGGACCAAGGCGGCCGCTGCCGCCGACCGAGCGCTGCTCGAGCAGGGGATGGAGCGCCTGCATGGCCGCGGCTTAACCGACAGCGAGGCGGCGCCGGCGCGGCTCACCCCTGCCGGTCTCGCCGTCCGCGAGCGCCTGCTCGCCGCCCGCCAAAAGTGCCTCGCCACGCTGGTCGCCGACTGGGAATCGGAGGCCCCCGAGCTCGACGCGATGATCGAGCGGCTCGCGGTGGAGTTGAACCGAGGCCACGCGGCGCTCGCCCCCGCCGGACCCTAGGCCTGGTGGACGATCAACACCGAGCGCTTGCTGTGCTGGGCGACGGCCGCGGCCACGCTGCCCAGCACCGCCCGCTTCAGCCCCGAACGCCCGTGCGAGCCGATCACGATCAGATCTGCGCTCTCCCGATCGGCGCCCTGGACGATCAGGCTCCAGATCGAATCACCGATCAGGACCCGCGACTCAGCCTCAAACCCGGCTTCACGTGCCAACGCGCAACCCTCATCGGCAATTTTCTCGGCACCCTCCCTGGCGGCTGCCAGGAAACTGTCCATGGTGTTCGGATCGATCGGCGCCCCGGAGGCGCCGAGGAAGGGAACGCCCTCCAGGGGCTCGGAGACCGTGAGGAGAACTGCGCGGCGGCCCGGAGCCAACTGTCGGCCGGCCTCGACGATCGCCGCCTTGGCAAATTCTGAGCCGTCATAGGCGATCAGGATCGGGGCTTTGTCTGCGGCTGAGGCCACGGGGCGGGCGTGAGCCTAGCCGATCACGACTGGTTCCCAGGGGGAACTATCCCGCCTCCTCGCCGGCCACGACCCGCGGCGGTGAGGATGGCTCGACCCTGAGTAGACGAGCCGGCCAGCGCGGCAGGATCCAGTTCCAGCGTCCGAAGAGCGAGACGACCGCGGGGACCAGCAGCGCCCGGATCACGGTCGCATCGAGCAGGATGCCGGCCGCCAACCCGGTGGCGAACATCTTCAGATCGGTTCCCGGGCCCGAGGCGAGGGAGACGAAGGAGAGGAAGAGGATCAAGGCCGCGCTGGTGACTAGGCGTCCGGTGCGACCGATGCCGCCGATCACCGCCTGGCGAGTATCACCGGTGCGGTCATATTCCTCGCGCATCCGGGAGAGGATGAAGACCTCGTAGTCCATCGAGAGCCCGAAGAGGAAAGCAAAGATCATCAGCGGGATCCAGGCGGGCACCGATCCGGTGGCTTCGATCCCCCAGAGCAGGTTTGAGCCATGTCCGTTCTGCCAGACCACGGCGAGCACACCCCATGCCGCGGTGACGCTGAGCACGTTCAAGATCACCGCCTTTGCCGGCAACAGCAACGAGCGGAAGGCGCGAGCCAAGAGGATGAAGGTAATGGCTGCGATCAGGGCGATCATCAGCGGGAAGCCGCCGTAGACGGCGCTGATGAAGTCGGCATTCTGGGCTGGAAGACCGCCGACCCGCACGTCGGGCCCGGCGGCGTGCGCCGCAGAGCGCACCCGATCGAGCGTTTCCCGGCCCACCGTGGTGGAGATATCGGCAGTTGGGAAGGCGAGCAGGTCGGCCAGACCGTCGCGGCGCCATTGCCCAGAGTCCGGCGCAACGGCGCCATGGATCCCTTCGACTTCGCCGAGCTGAGCGGCGACGCGATTGGCGCTTCCGGCGCTGGTCAGGACCTCATTGGGCAGGATCGAGCCGGGTCCTATGCCGGAGCTCTCCAGGGCGTCGAGACCCACCTTTGCTTCGCCGTGGCGAGCGATCGAGTTGGGGCTGGCTTCACCGAGCGTGAGACCGGTTGCCGCGATCACCAGGGCGCCGAGGATCGCGATCGCGGTGCCCGCTGCAAGCCAGCGGTGGCGCACCACCCCTTCTGCCCACCTGGTCCAGGCGCGGCTGGCGCGATCGTCGGTGCGGCGATGGGGCCAGTCAAGACGCTGACCCAACTTTGCGAGTACGACCGGAAGGAGGGTGATCGCCACCAGGGTGCTGACTAGCGGGATCAGCATTCCCGCATAGCCCATGCTGCGCAGGAACGGCACCGGCAGGGCGACCATCGCGACCAGCCCGATCGCAACCGTGGTGCCGCTGAAGACGACGGCACGCCCGGCGGTCTCCATCGCCCGCTGCACCGCCTCCTCCCCACTGCGTCCATGGGCGCGCTCCTCGCGCCAACGGGAGACGACGAGCAGTGAGTAATCGATCGCCACGCCGAGCCCGACCAGGGCGATTAGGAACTGGACGACGGGCGAAATTTCGGTGACCGTTGTCAGCGCCCAGACCAGCAGGAAGGTGGTCATGATCGAGACGATCGCCATCACGATCGGGATCACGGCGAGGAAGGAGGCAAAGACGAAGGCGAGGATGACAAGCGCGCCGATCCCGCCCAACATCGCCTCGAGCAGCACCCCGGTGCCACCGCCCTGCCCGCTTTCGTTCTGCAGCGCGTCATAGCCGCTGATGCGGACCGGCGCCCCACCGACGCTGAGGCCGCGCACGGCGGCGACGGCGGCTTTTGCCGCGGCGGGGTTCTGACCGAACTGGGAGCTCGCTTCAGGCTTCGGATAGACGATCGCAAAGGTCGTGTGGCCGTTGGCTGAAACAAAGCTGCGACTCCCGGTCGAGGCGAAGGAGGCGATCCGGGCTCCGGGCAGCGCCCGCTGCAAACGGGCGTCAAGCTGGGTGAGCTGGCCGCTGATACCGGGCGAGGCGACGCTCTCACTCCCCGGAAGTGCGATCACGGGGACGATCGGGGCGGCATCGCCTCCGGTTCCGTTGAAGTGTTCTTTGATCGCGACGTTGGTCTCCCAGCCTTCCTTGCCGGGCACCGAGAACTTCTGGTTCATCGCCTTGGTCGCCGAGTTGGCCGAGGCCATGCCGACCACGGTCAGCACGATCCAAAACAGGGTGACGATGCGCTTGTGGGCCAGGACCCAGCGGGTAATCGAGGACACGGCGAAACCTCCAGAAGGGCACTTCGTTGTCGGCTATAATCGTTTGTAGCACAAATGATCCGATGAACGTAGGATGCCTCCGGTATGCGCTTTGACCAGCCCCCTCCAGAGCCTCTCGCCAGCGCGCCCGGCTTCCTGCTCTCCTGGAATGGACAGCGGATCGCCCATCTCTTCGCGGCGGCCCTTGAGCCCCTCGGCCTGCGCCCACACCACTTTGGGGTGCTCACCCTGATCGACTTCGGGCCAGGCAGCACCCAGCAGGAGCTGGGTGATCGCTCGATGATCGATCCCAGCTCGATGGTCGCGGTCATCGATGAGCTCGAAGAGCTCGGCCTCGCCGAGCGCCGGCCCCATTCCGGCGACCGCCGCAAACACGCTGTCCATCTGACCAAGGAGGGCGGCGAGACCCTGAAGCGCGCTCGAAGCGCCGCCCTCGCAGCTGCAAAGGAGCTCTTTGGGCCCCTGCAGACAGGCGAGCAGGAGACCCTGCGCCTGCTGCTGCGCAAGATGGCGGGACTCGAGGGGAGCTAGAGCGATGCCCGGGGGATCCGCAGGGCTTGGCGTTCGCCGCGCGGACGCGGGCGACTCCCGCGCGGTGGCGGCCCTCCTGCATGAGTTCAACACCGAGTTCTCCGCCCCAACTCCGGGTCTCGAGAGCCTCACTGCGCGCATCCGTCCCCTACTGCAAAACGGTGAGGTGGCGGTCCTTTTAGCCGAAGAACCGCCCTGCGGCCTCGCCCTGGCGCGGCTGCGGCCGTCGATCTGGAGCGCTGGCCTGGATGCCTACCTGGAGGAGCTCTACGTCGCCCCGCCTGAACGGGGAAAGGGTCTCGGCCGGGCGCTGCTCGCCGCCACCATCGCCGCGGTCCGCGATGCGGGGGCGCTGCGAATCGAGGTGGGGACCAGTGAGAGCGACACGGCTGCCAGGGGTCTTTATGAGAGGTGCGGGTTCAGCAACCGCGAGGGCGGCCCGAGCGGACCGAGGATGCTCTTCTATGAGCGAGAGCTCTGAAAAGAGGGGTGCTCGCTTTAGTCGGTTGCCCCCAGGCGTTTCGCCGCCAGCGCGCTGCGCGGGTCGATCCCCTCCAGGGGCCAATGGCGGACCACCCCCGGGCGCCATTTGCCATCGTCCTCGCGCGTCAGGATGAAACGGCTGATCGTCAGCTGGCCGCCCTCGTGGTCACCGTAGAGCAGATCGACGGTCAGCACCCCGCCCGCGTCAAACGCCTGGTCAAGGCCCTCGCGAAAGGGATCATCGGCTTCGCGTATCGCCCCCTGCCAGAAGCCGGTATCGCCGGCCGGCACATACAGATCGCGCGTCTGCGGGCGGTGCTGGTTGGGTTGCGCGTGGGGGGTGTCGATCTCCGGGCGCCGCGCCGTGAAGCGCCAGGCCTGCAGCACCGCGAGCCCGTTGCCGACGTTGCGCAGCGGGATCACGAAGTAGTAGCTCTCCCCCTCTCGCTCCACCGCGGCGGTGCCTCCCTCAATTCTCACCATCCGCCCCTCTCCGAAGCGAACCATCTCGACTGGATCGGTGAGCCGGGAGGGAGCGAGCACCGGCCGCAGGCCGAGCAGCAGCGCCCGCTCGGCAAGTGCCGTAGAGCGTTCCGCGATCCGGGTGGAGCGCTGCCCGAAGCGCACCGATCTAAACGTCGCGAGCGCCAGCACGAGCGTTCCGGCGGCGGTCGCAAGCGAGGCAATGGTCGGCCAGTCGACGGCAAGGCAGAGCTTCATCGAGCTGCAGGCTACGCCCCGCCGGGCGCGATCAACACCGGCGGCGCGGAGGGCAGGCTCGAGTCGGCGAGCGTGGAGGTCCCTTGCCTTCTCGGTCCCAGCCAGGGGCCCAGCCAGCGGAGGGCTATGCAAAGAAAGTTCGCCTAACCAGCGTGCGCGATCTGGACGATGACAAATACCCCATACAGCACGATCAACAGAACACCGCCGACCCGCCCGGCGCCCCGGCGCCCGGCCAGCAGAAGGAGTGCCACGAGCGTCATCACGATCAGCCAGCCGAGGTCAAACTTCACCAGCCCGGATGCGGGCGCGAGGCCGACGATCAGCGCCGGCACCATCACCCCACCCAGCAGGTTGATCGTGTTGCTGTTCAGCGTCTCGCTGACCAAGGCGGCACCCCGTCGATGGCTTCCCAGGCGCACGGCCGTGAACGCGTTGGGGAGGCTGGTCAGGACCGCCAGGATCAGCACCCCGACCAGAGCAGCCGAGAGGTGCCACTCGCCGGCCAGGGTGAGGGCCGAACGCACCATCCCCTCGCTGCCGGCGACGATCAGCGCGACGGCGAGGAGGATGGTCGAGGCCAACCGCCAGCTCGGCGTCTCACTCGGCCGATGGGTGGGCCCCGTGGGGGCCCTCGATTGCGGCGAGCGACGGGCGAGCAAGATCAGGTAGGGGATGAGAACCACGGTGAAGGCGAGCAGGGCAAGCACCGGCGCAATCGCCCCGATGATCACCCCGGAAGCAAGTAAAACTCCAAGCAGGCCGACGGCGCCCTCGACAACCAGCGAGCGCGGCCCGATTCTCACCGAGCCCGCCACCACGGCGCTCAGGCCGATCATCGCCGCCAGGTTGAAGGCGTTTGAGCCCAAGACGACGCCGAGGCTGACGCTCTTGGCGCCCTTTGCCAGCGCGATCAGGGCCGAGGAGATCTCAGGAGCATCGGCGGCGAGGGCCGTGAGCAAGCCGACGAGAGCCTCGGGCAGTCCAAAACGTGGTGCGAGGTGGTCCAGGCGGTCGGCAAAGAAACTCGCGGCCCCGAGGGTGAGCAGCACCGAGAAGAGGAAAATTGGGACTGCGAGGATTGGCATCGGAAATCCTGGGTCGACGGAATGGCGCCGACCAGGCTTCCCGGCTCACCGCCGCCAAGCTTACTTCGCCCGCCCGCACTCGAGCAAACCGGGAGTGCTCAAGTGATGACCGGCCCCGGCCGATCTGACCCCGATGGAGCAATCAGCGCTGCCGACCCAAGCGGGACCCGTTCCAGATCGGATCGCAATCTGGCCGCTGGATGACGGCAGCTATGGCCTTGACGCCACCTTTCAGGGTGCGAGCGGCTACCAACGGGCCGAGCGCCACACGATCGAGCTCAACGCAGAGGGTGTGCGCCACTCCCTCCGCCAGGAGCTGAACGGTGGCTGGACCCTGCGCTTTGGACCCCTGCGGGCGGCGGAGATCGGCATCGCCTTGGGGGCGTTCGTGCGCTAGCGATCGTCCTGGTGGGCCCGTTTCGGTCCTTCTACCCGGAGAGGTTGAGGGGAAGGTGCTCCTTCAGCACGAGAGCGAGCGCCTGAAGTGCGTCATTTGGCGTCCAATCGGGCTGCGGTGGATGCCTCAGGTGGCGCCGGCCCAGGGCGCTGAGGAAGCTCTGGATCCTGGGGTTGAGGCGCCCATGGAAATCTGGCGCAGCGTCCTGGACGACCCGCTCGTTTCCGGCCGGGTCGATGACGAAGTAGTTATCGGAATGGTTGATGTCGTAGGTGAGCGGCTTGCCGGTCCACCAGTCGATTGACGGGGGCTTATCCTCGGGCACTTTTTCGTAGGTGAAGCCGAAGAACTTGGCGAGCGCGGCGAGATTACTCGGCGTCTCGGTGACCAGCTGCCAGCTGGCGCCGGTCAGCCGCCCGTAGGCCGCGAGCCGCGCTGGGGAGTCGCGATCGGGGTCGACCGTGAGCTCGACGATCTGCACGCGCGAGGCCGCCTGATCGGAGCGCAGCGAGCGCTGAACCTGCACCAGGTTTCCGGTCGTCAGCGGGCAGATGTCACTGCACAGGGTCAAAAACGGCACCAACAGCACGGTCTTGCCCGCCCAGGAGGCCAGATCGACTCGCTGGCCGTGCTGGTTTGTGAGCGGAAGGTGGCGGAGGCGGCCCGGCACCGGGAGGTCGATCGCGGTCCCAAACGAGCCGTTGTTGGTGGCCACCCCCGTGGTGGCTGAGACTGAGGATGGGGAGGAACTCGAGGAGTGGGCAATGATCGCTCCCGCGCCCACGGCAGCGGCAACGAGGACCAGAGCCCCGAACCAGATCACGATCTTCGGTGTCCGCCTCAGTGCGCCTCCCGCCCTGGGGCCGCGCTCGGTCGGGGCGATGGTTCGCGGCTCATACGAGCCTGAGTTTTATCGCCAATCGCATCGCGGAGGGGTGCCGGGCTCGGGCTGGGGGCCAAAACGCCGGCTGGAGAATCTGCTTATGTTGACGTTCGATGAGTTGGCAGGGGATCTCGCTCACAAAAGACTCACCTTGGGGCTGCGCTGCGGATGCTCGCGGAGCGAGGACACGGGCAAAGCTCCTCGCGACTGCGCTCGCGGGGCTATCGCTTGCCTTATGCGTGCAGGGCCCGGCGAGCGCATCCGCGGCGCGAGGATCCGGGCCACGGCACCCCGTCCCTTCTCTCTCGGCCGGCCAGCCACTATTTGCCGCCAAGCGAGCCGACAACGCGATGCACCGCGAATTCGACCTCGATGATGACCTGATGGCGGAAGTGGCAAAGCACGGTGGAAGGACCCAGATCGCGTATGCGTGGAGCACCTCCCAGGCGCTGGATGCGGATATCGCCGTCGCCAGGGCAACCGCGTCACCGGCGGACCTGGCCAGGGTCCACCGCGACCTCGACGGACTTTCGCACTACTGGGATCAGACCGCATCACCGCCCGGGTATGACTGCGTCGTGGCACCGCCGCTCGGCCGTGGTGGCGTTCGGTTCTACGATGACAACGCGTGGATCGGCCTCGATCTCGTCCACGCCTATCAGCTCACCCACGAAGCGGCCCTCTTGCAACGGGCCGAAGAAGTCTTCACCTTCACCAAAAGCGGCTGGGATACCAATCCGAGGAATCCATTCCCCGGTGGTGTGTTCTGGACACAGTCCAATACCAACCGCGACCGCAACACCGTGAGCACCGCCGGCGCCGCAAAACTTGGCCTGGAGCTCTACCTGATCAATCGCCAACCGGCAGAGCTTGAATCGGCGCGCTCGATGCTTGCCTGGGTCGATGCGAATCTGCGTGCGCCGGGCGGGCTTTACTGGGATCACCTGGGGCTTCACGGCGCGATCAATAAAAGACAGTGGAGCTACAACCAGGGATTGATGCTCGGCGCCTACCTGCTGCTTTACCGCGCCACCGGGGAAAGGGCCGCACTGGATGAGTCCGAGGCGATCGCGGCGGCCTCGCTGCGCTCCTTTCGCGCCGGGGCCTTCCGCGCTCAGCCGGCGATCTTCAACGCGATCTACTTCCGCAACCTGACCGAACTCAACTCGACCGCGCCAAACGGCTCCTATATCGATGCGATGCGGACGTTCGTCAGCTCACTGGACTCCCACGTTCCCCGCAACACCGGCCTTGTCCACTTCGAAAGTGAAGTCCAACTCCTCGACCAGGCCGCGGCGACCACCGCAAATGCCTACCTCTCCCTCGCTCAACGCTAGCCCGCAGATGAGAGGCGGGCGACCCGCCAGCGACGCAGCTCGGCGCAGAGCCCTCCGGACTCAGACGCCGCCTCGGCAGCTTTAATCAAGCGAGCCGGCCACCCGGGAGCCAAGGCGCACAATCCCAGGCTGCGCGGCTGGAGCGGGGATCAGCGGCCGCCCTGGCTCAGCACCCACCTCTGTCCTCATTCAACGCCAACTCCACCCGCTCGAGGACCTTGGTGAAACCCTCGTCATCGGCCAACGTTGCCAGGCCGGCGCTGAAGGCCGCGCGCGGGTGGGGCCCAGCGAGAGCTCCGCGCACGTCCTCGATGCACCGACGGGCGCTTCCCGGGGTCGATTCGGAGACCGCGCAGAGGAACTGGTCATCCGCCCAACGCACCACCGGATCGTAGGGGCGGAGGTTCCCCTTCAGTGCCGCGAAGGCGTCCCTCAGCAGCAGGTCGTCGCCGCGATCGGCCTCACTCACGCTGTCTTCGGTCGACTGGCTGATCTCGATCAGGGCCAGCGCCAGGCTTCCGTGGGAGCGCCCGGCACGCTCGATCTCATGGCGCAAGAGAACCTCGCCCATCGCCCTGTCGTAGGCGCCGGTCAGCTGGTCAAGTTGGGAGCGCTCAAGCTCGGCCACCAACAGCTCGCGGTCGCGGGCGGCTTCCTCGCGGTCGCGGCCGGCAGCCTCGCGATCAAGGGCTGCTCTCGTTCGCGCCGCCGCCGCTCTGCTGCGCACTTTGGCAGCGGCCGCGAGCGCCGCCAGGGTCTTGCCATCGGGATCTTTGACCGCCCAGGCCAACTGTCCCGCCACCTCGTCAGCCCCAGCCGCACTCTGGTCTCGCTCCAGGGCGATCTGATCGCGCCGGTGAGCGTTCTGATCGCGCCTTCTTGCCTGTTCATCGCGCTCGGAGGCGACCTGCGCGCGCACCGCGGTGCTCGCCGCGCGGGCCAATTTGCCGACGCCACGATCGGCCTGGGCATCCTCATAGGCTCGCAATCCATCCGCGTCACCGGGTGGGTGGGCCTTGAATTCCTGATCTGCGAGCTCCTGGTCTCGGTCAGAGGCCGCCTGATCCACTTCTGAGAAGCCCTGGTCGCGGTCGGAGAGGTTCTGATCGGCGTCTGAGGCCGTCTGGTCTTGGTCTGCCGATGTCTGATCGGCTTCCCCAGCAGCCTGATCTGCCTCCTTCCGGCGACGCCAGGGAACTGGAGACACGAGAAACCTTCCGTAGCTGAAGTTGCCCGGCCGAGCTACCCGAATCCAACCGCCCAACTGAGCCTGATTAAAAGCATATACCCGGATGGGAGCCGGGACCCGATCTGGCCTTTGGGGACGGGTTTGCGCAGGAGCGCCGAAGTTCGGATCTCCGGCTCCGCTCAGCGTCGGGCCAAGCTCTGGCGATGCGCGCGGGCGATGCGGGCGATGTCGGATGGATCGACGCCGGCCGCCCCGGCGTAGACGGGCCACTCGGCAACGGCATCGCGAACCTCTTCAATGATCGCGGCCGCCCTCCCCCGTTTCATCGAGACCGCTTCGGCGCACTGCTCAAAGTCCGCGAGGCTAAAACCATCGCGCTTGCCGTTCAGGGTCATCTGATGCTGGGCGGTCCAATCGCCTCTCGAGTTGTAGGCAAAAGTCATGTCGAATGCAGGGGCCAGCGACCAGCGGCCGCCCTGATCCATCAGAAAAGCGATGTTCTTGACGTGGTCGTCCTGATTTCGGGCAATGATGTTGAAAGTCATGCGCCGGAACTGCTGTTCGACCTCCGCCATCGAGAGGCCGAGCCGACGGATGACCATCATCGCCTGCTCATAAGAGCAGGCACCTGCCCGGTTGAAGTCATAGTGGGCGATTGCACCGAGCGACTGCAGATGAAGCTTCGCGTTGGCAGAGGGTCGATCAAAGCGCCTGGTCATGAAGTGCCGTCGTCCGTTCTCCTCAAAGAGACGACACTCAGACATGGAGATTCCGGCCGCGGTTGCCATCTTGAAGTAGGCGAACTCGGTTGCGCCATGGCCTTCTGGGTCCTCGAGACTCTCCTTGTCCTTGTTGCCGCTGACCCCGTCGAACTTAAGTAGCCACTGCTCAAATCCCGCCGGAGCGGGCACCTGAGCAGAGCGAATCTCCTCCGTTTCTGGGTTCCAGGCGATCAGCGCCTTGGCGCGAGCGCCACCCGCCGACATCCCGACGCTGAGGATCTCAAGCAGTGCCTCTTCCTCGCGACCTTCCCTTAAAGAGGCGATGAACTCCTCGCGCTCGCTGAGGATCTCCGAGGCGAGACTCACCAGGGTCTGGATCTGAATCTCCTCGACGGGGGAGCCCTGCGGACCCCTGGTCGGCCTGAACTCGAGGGCACCCATCGCTCTCGCACCGACGTAACAGAGGCGCTCGACCGAGCTCGCGCTCCCTGGAGAGCGCCCTTGGCCGGCGAGCCAGGTGTCGATCAGGGCGCTGCCCCATCTGTCGGGCAGCGAGTCGGCGAGCAACCCTGGCAGGCCCTTGAAGGATTCATGGGAAAGCGCCGGGAAGGCAAAGGGCTCGGGCCTCAAGGGCATCATCAGGGGGGCGAGCTGAATCGAGCTTCGGGCGAATGCGGGGGTGTATTGAAAGACCGCCGTCGGGGCCCCTTCGTCCAGCGAAACGGCCCCGATCATTCGCCCCCAAAGGTGGATCTCGGCAGCCTCGCTCACCGATCGCCTCCGCGCCCTGGGTCAACCGCATTCCAGCGCCACGGGGCCGCCTCCTCGGCGCTGTCTTGAGCACGCCCTCGAGCTGCCCTCTGACGACGCCTGCCTTGCAGGCGAATCCGCTCGATCGGACTGGGGAGCGGTTCGGGAATTAGACGATCGAGGTCTTCGAGCTGTCCAAGGGCACGCAGGGCACGCACGAAACTGGTGAGCTTGACCTCCCGGCCGGCCTCAATCCGCTCCACGGTGCTCTTCGCAACGCCGGCCTCATTCGCCAGCTGCTCTTGGCTCAGGTTGCGCTCGAGGCGCGTTCGGGATAGGCGAGACCCCAACTCCCGCAAGACGGCTGCATCGCTATTTTCCGATTCTATGCGCATTACTCTTTTCTTAAGGAGAATTAACCATAATATGCTAGATTACTCATGAGATAAGCTGAGTTATAAGCATACCAGGCCGACCGGGGACTAGAGAAGCCTATCTCTTTTTATCTGAAGAATTAAGCCAAAAAAGCCCGACAAATCATCAGATAAACAGAGCAAAACCTCCAACCAGGAACCCTGCCCACCAAGCCCATCGCGTAGGTGGCGAGCCAATGCATCGGTTGTGGGGTCAATCGAACCCAGCGCCCGGCGCAGAGCGCCAGCGTTCAGGATCGCGGCGCCGTTGAATCAGAACGGATGCCGTCAGGAATCGCGCCAACGATCGTGAGCCGCTGAAACACCCTGGTTTGTGCAAGCGGCTCCGATCGCGAGTCGGGGTCAGGCAAGGAGGGAAGCTCCGCCACCTCGAGCCGACCAGAACACGCCGTCCGGCGTGCCCAATTCGTCTGCGCAAGCAACCGCCGGCCGCCGGCGTCGATCGCTCGGCATTGCCCCAGGCCCTCTGATCTAAAGGCTGCGCGACATGAAGGTCTCTGCAACTCCAACCGATAGCGCGGCTGCTAGGCCCAGGTAGACGACGCCCACCAGCGCTCGAGTTCGAGCTGGAATCGCGTAGTAGGCACGGCCCTCTGGCGTCGCGCGAGCCTTCCATCGCCGCCAGCCCTCCACCACACCGAAGATCAGGATCAGGAAGAGGATTGGACTCGGGTAGAAGATCATCAGGGCGAGGAGCGCTGCCAATCCCAGCAGCCACACCGCCGGGTTGAGCGCTGCCATTGCCCGGCCCCCGTCGAGCGGAACGACGGGAAGCAGGTTGAACAGATTGAGGACGAAGCCAATGTAGGCAAGCGATCGCCAAAAGTCGTTGCCGGTCGCCAGCCAGATCCCGAGCGGGACAAGCGTGGCCACCGCCCCGAGGACCGGGCCCGCGAGTCCGACCCGGGCCTCTGCGGCGGCGTCCTTACCCATCGACTTCGCCGCGATGACCGCACCCAGGAAGGGGATGAAGAGCGGTGCCGAGGCCTTGATTCCCTCGCGGCGCAGCTGGATCACATGTCCGATCTCGTGAATGAACAGCAGCGCGACCAAACCAATTGCAAATGGGAAGCCGAAAAGCAGGGCGTATGCGGCAATCGAGACCAACATCGAGCCCGAGGTCATCAGTAGCTTCAGTTTCGGCAGCAGGAGCAGCAGTGATTTCGCCTTCAAAAGCAGGGCCCCCAGCGGCGCGAGGGCGCTGGCGAGCCGCTTGCGAAGAGAACGGCGACCCGAGCCGGGATGGATCGGCTCAAAGCGCTCCGCGGAATCGGGCGCCGGATGCGGTTCGATCGACAGGCGCTCGTTGAGGCTCTTGGACATGCCCGAATTGTCCCACCTCCTCGACTCGGGCCGAGCGGCCCGCTGAGGAAGTTCGCCATTCTGATCGGCGCGAGGAGGGCGCCTGCCGCCTCAGTGGCCCGGGGTGGCTGGACCCCTGGGGTCAAAGAAGCAGCACCGGATGAACGCTCAGCGGATCAGCACCGGGGAGAAGCTGGTCGGGTAGATCGCATCCTCACCCGAATTGGAGCGGAATCCGAAACATCGTTGGACACCCTTTAGGCGCCGCATTTGAAGACCGGTCCTCGACAGTTGCACGCGCATGCGCCGATTTGCGGTGGAATCCAAACCCTCGACGATGGCTCAGCGGCGAGGATTTCCGTTAGCAGCGGCAGCGACGCTAACCACGCGCCGATCCTGGGGCCCCGGCCGCAGAATCAGAACCTCGGCCGGCGCCTTCTCCAAAAGCCAGACGAGGTCTTCGCCCGACAGGCCCGCGGTACCGGTCGCACTCGCCGAGACAACCACCCGGTCAAACTCCTCGCTCTCGAGCAGGCGGGCTAGTGCGTGCCGGTAGGAGCGGCCGCGCTCAATCCGGGCGTCGACCGCGACTCCCTGGGCGGTGGCACGCTGTTCGATTGCCTCCAGCATCGGCATCGCCTTCGCCGCCTCGGCCGGGATCGAGCACTCAAGCGGCAGGCTCTTTGGCACCTGCGCCAGGTAGGCCGGCATCAGGGTCGCACCCTCCGCCCGGGCGAGGCGCAGGGCGGCGTCGACGCCGCGACGAGAGATCTCGGTGCCGGTGAAGGGAAGGAGGATCTGGTGGACAACATCGGGGCGCTCGGAGCGCCGGCCGCCGCGACGGGAGCGGGCGATCAGGTAGCCGCCGGCGAGGCCGAGCAGGAGGGCGACACCAACGAGGAAGTGCTCGATCATCCTGCCTCCTCCTTCAGGCCGCGGTGGGCGACGATCCGCACGTCCACTCCCGGCGGGGTTGCGGTCATCAGCTTCTGAGGCAGCGGTTCGCGCAGGCGGGCCAGACCGCGGGTCGGCTTGGACTCGCCGACCATGATGTAGGTGGAGCCGCGCTCGCGGACGACCCGCGCCGCTGTCGCGACAACGTCATCGTGCTCTTCGATCAGCAGGGTCGCTCCCAGCACCGAGGCGAGCTGGCGCAGGGCCGTAACCTGGCGCTCCTCCTCACCCTGGATCGGGCGTCCCGGATGCTTTACCCAGAGCAGATCGAGATCGGTCCCCAGCCGCTGGGCGGAGCGCCAGGCGCGGCGAACGAGGCGCTGGGAGCTCGGCTGGGGGCGAACCAGGGCAAGCAACCTCTCCCCCACCGCCTTTGGGGTATCGGCCGAGACCCCCTCTTGCTCGCGGGTGCCGATCGGTTCGGCCCGGTGCAGGGTGAGGCGCTTGGACTCAACGTCCTCGGCCACCTGGCGCAGGCTGACCTCGCGCAGGGCGGCGAGGTTCTCGATCCGAAAAAAGTTGTTGAGGGCGGCATCGATGTTCTCGCCTGGGTAGATCTTGCCGGCGCGCAAGCGCGCGACCAGCGCCTCCGGAGTGAGGTCGATGAGGACGACCTCATCGGCAGAGCCGAGCACCGAGTCGGGAACCGTCTCGCGCACCCTCACCCCGGTCAGCTCGGCTACCTGGTCGTTGAGGGACTCAAGGTGCTGGACGTTGACGGTCGAGAAGACGTCGATCCCAGCGGCCAGCACGTCGGCGATGTCCTCGTAGCGTTTCTCATGGACCAGTCCACCCGCGTTGGTGTGGGCGAGCTCGTCGATCAGGGCGAGCTCGGGCGCGCGCTCCAGCACCCCCTGCAGGTCCATCTCCTCGACCACGGTGTCGCGATAGGGGACGCGGCGCCGTGGCACCACCTCAAGCCCGCGCGCCTGGTCAGTCGTGTCCTGGCGCTTGTGGGGCTCGAGGTAGCCGATCACCACGTCACGCCCGGCGTCGGCCTCGGCCTTTCCCTCCTGCAGCATCCGGTAGGTCTTCCCCACCCCCGCCGCCATCCCGAGAAAGATCTTGTAGTGGCCGGAGCGCTGACCGGCTTCCTCGGCCTGCGGTTGCGCGGAATCGGGTGCGTCGAGCCCCATCGGCCCCTACCGCCCCGGGCGATCGCCCAAAGGGAGAGCGCTGGCTCGATCGTCAAAGGCGAGATGGGCGGCTCGAGCGCGGCGCTCCAACTCGTCGGGTCTCCTATCAACCCCACTCCAGGCTGCCGAAAAGTTCGGGCTGGCTGGATCGGTCAAGAGCCGCCTGCACATCGCCACAGCGCGCGGGCTGAGCAGGTCAGGGGCCCTCAACCGTTCGCAGATCTGCATCAACCGCGGTCGCGCCCGGGAAACCTCGGAGCGGCTGATCGCCAGACAGGCGGCTCCCTTCGAGAAACTGCGCTGCGGGGTTTCGTTGACCCGGTCCGCTCCCTCCGCCAGGCGCTGGTCGAGCCGGGTCCGCCGGAGATGGACTCCAATGCGAAGAGCCAGCGAACCCTCGTGGGGGTTCTGCTGGGGAGTGGCGAGGAGCTTGGGGGGCCTCAGCTGCTGCGGTCCCGCAAATGCTGCGCCGCCCACCATCTCCCGCCTCAGGCCCCCAGCAGGTTGTGGACAACGAGGTCAATCAGCTTGATCCCGATGAAGGGGGCGATGATGCCGCCGAGGCCATAGATCAGAATGTTGCGGCGCAGAAGGCCCGTCGCGCCGATCGGCCGATAGCGGACGCCACGCAGGGAGAGCGGGATCAGCAGCGGGATGATCAGCGCGTTGAAGATCACCGCGGAGAGGATCGCCGATTCCGGGGTGCCCAGCGACATCACGTTGAGGGAGTCCAGCGGCCCGTGATGTCCCGCCACGGCCCAAGTCGTCGCGAACATCGCCGGCAGGATCGCGAAGTACTTGGCGATGTCGTTTGCGATCGAGAAGGTGGTGAGGGCACCGCGGGTGATCAGCAGCTGCTTACCGACCTCGACGATCTCGATCAGCTTGGTGGGGTTGGAATCAAGGTCGACCATGTTCCCGGCCTCCCGCGCCGCCTGGGTTCCGGTGTTCATCGCCACGCCGACGTCGGCCTGGGCCAGGGCCGGTGCGTCGTTGGTCCCGTCTCCGGTCATCGCGATCAGCCGTCCGTCTGATTGCTGCTCCTTGATCAGCTCCAGCTTTCGCTCCGGCGTCGCTTCGGCGAGGAAGTCATCGACACCAGCCTCTTCGGCGATCTTCGCCGCGGTGAGTTTGTTATCGCCGGTGACCATGATCGTGCGGATGCCCATCGCGCGCAGCTGATCGAAGCGGACTTTCATCCCTTCCTTGACGATGTCTTTGAGGTAGATGACGCCGAGAACCCGCTCGTTGCGTGCGACGGCGAGCGGGGTGCCCCCCTCACGGCCGATTCGGTCGAGCTCGGCCTGGAGCTGTGCCGGAGCACGGCCGCCCTCTTCGGCGACCCAGGCCTCGATCGCGTCGCCGGCCCCCTTGCGCAGGCGCGTGCCGTTGAAGTCGACGCCGCTCATCCGAGTCTGAGCGGTGAAGGGGACAAAGGTCGGCTCGTGGCCGGCGAAGTCGTGCTCGCGGATGCCGAATCCTTTGGCGAGGACGACGATCGAGCGCCCCTCGGGGGTCTCGTCGGCCAGGGAGGACATCTGCGCCGCCTCGGCCAGCTCGGCCTCGGTGACTCCCGGCATCGGGATGAACTCGGTCGCCTCGCGGTTGCCAAGGGTGATCGTCCCGGTCTTGTCGAGAAGGAGCACGTCACAGTCCCCGGAGGCCTCGACAGCGCGGCCTGAGAGGGCGAGCACATTGCGGCGCACGAGCCGGTCCATGCCGGCGATCCCGATCGCCGAGAGCAGCGCTCCGATCGTGGTCGGAATCAGCGCGACGAGGAGGGCGATCAAGGTCGTCTCCGAGAGCTGAGTACCGGCGAACAGAGCGAAGGGGCGAAGCGAAACGACGACGAGGATGAAGATCAGGGTGAGGGCGGCGAGCAGGATGCCGAGGGCGATCTCGTTCGGCGTCTTGCGCCGCTCGGCGCCCTCGACCAGGGCGATCATCCGGTCGAGGAAGGATTTGCCCGGCTCCTGGGTAATCTCGACCACGATCCGGTCCGAGAGGACCTTGGTGCCGCCGGTGACCGCGGACCTGTCCCCGCCGGCCTCGCGGATCACCGGTGCCGACTCGCCGGTGATCGCCGACTCATCGACCGAGGCGATGCCCTCGATCACCGTGCCATCGCCGGGGATCGTCTCCCCCGCCACGACCACGACGACGTCACCGCGGACCAGCTCCGCAGCGGGTCTCTCGCCTCCGTCGCGCAGGCGCGCCGTGGTATCGGTGCGCATCGCCCGCAGGCTCGCCGCCTGAGCGCGGCCGCGTCCCTCCGCCAACGCCTCCGCCATGTTGGCGAAGACGACCGTGAGCCAGAGCCAAATTGAAATCGAGAAGCTAAACCAGGCCGGCTCGTGACCGCCGCCAAGGGGGCTGCCGCCGAATACCTGAATCAGCCAGGCGCCGGTGGTGATCAGGGCGCCGATCTCGACCACAAACATCACCGGGTTGCGGACCTGCACCCGCGGGTCGAGCTTGCGCAAGGACTCGATCAGCGCCGGGCGCAGGATCTCGGGATCAAAGAGGGAGCGGGCCTTGGTCTCGGTCATTTGAGCGGTGCTTCCTTATCGAGGGCGATGTTGAGTTGGAGGACGTTGACGCCGGGCTCACCGAACACGCCGAGGAAGCGGCCGTTGGTGTGGGCGGAGATCAGGCTGTCGACCTGCGCCAGGGGAAGGCGGCGGACCGCAGCGATCCGGTGGGCCTGGATCCAGGCGTTGGCCTGCGAGATTTCCGGGTCGACGCCGGAGGCCGATTCGGTCACCGCATCGACCGGGATCTGGGCCTTGGTCAGGCTGCGGTCAAAGGGTTTCTCCAGCCTGATGTAGGCGGTGATGTATTCGCGCACCTTTTCGCGCGCTTTGACGCTGTTGGGCCCGAGGTTGCTGAAGAAACTGGCATTGCCGGAGTAGCCGGTCTGGGATGGCCGTGGCTGGAAATATCCCTTGTCGGGAGCCAGCACTTCTTCTCCTTCTTCGTTCAGCTCCGGCTTACTGTTCTTGCCGATCACCGGGTGGGAGAAGGATTGGCCGATCAGGCTCGAGCCGATGACCTTGCCGTTGACGCTCACCTTCGATCCGTTGGCCTGGCCGGGGAATACGACCTGGGCGATCGCCGTCATCACCAACGGGTAGATGAGGCCGAAGACGACGGTGATCACGATCACGGCGAGCACCGAATTGAGCAGGTCCTTGCGCATCTAGAACAACCTCGTGGTCAGGCTCTGGACGACCGGCCCGAGCAGCAGGGCGGGGAAGAAGGTAAGGGCGCCGACCAGGATCACCACGCCGATCAGCAAGATCACGAAGGTCGGGTTATCGGTGCGCATCGTGCCGAGCCCCGCCGGGGAGACCTTCTTCTTCGCCAGCGACCCGGCAACGGCAAGGACGATCAGGATTGGGATGAAGCGGGCGGTGAGCATCACCACCCCGCCGAGCAGGTCGGCGAAGGTGATCCCGTAGGCACCGACGTTGCCGGGTGCGTGGGGCTGCTCGAAGCCGGTGTAGCCGGCGAAGGCCGAACCGTTGTTGTTTGCCTGGGAGAGGTAGGCGTAAAGGGTCTCTGAGAAGCCCTGCGGATTGATCCCGGCAAAAATCGAGCGCGTTCCGAGCCTTGTCGCCG
The DNA here is from genome assembly GCA_049585815.1 of Solirubrobacterales bacterium. Classification (GTDB taxonomy): domain Bacteria; phylum Actinomycetota; class Thermoleophilia; order Solirubrobacterales; family 70-9; genus DATLSM01. The sequence goes on along the minus strand of JBAVAR010000144.1, from coordinate 57,088 downwards.
AGGCGAGTCCGGCGGCGAGGAGCACCGAGAGGGGCGTGTAGAGGACGCCGAGGGAGACCAGCTTGATCTCGCGCGCCTGAATCTTCTTGCCCAGGTACTCGGGGGTGCGACCAACCATCAGGCCGCCGAGGAAGACCGCCAGCAAGACGAAGAGCAGCATCGAGTAAAGGCCCGTACCGACACCGCCGAAGATCACCTCGCTGGCGGCGAGGCCCGACATCGGCACGGCGCTGCCTAGACCCGTGAACGACTCCATCGAGGCGTTGACCGAGCCATTGGAGGTGACCGTGGTCGTGGTCGCCCAGAGCGCTGACTCGGTGATCCCGTTGCGCTGCTCCTTGCCCTCCAGGTTGCCGCCGGTCGAACCGTGGAAGGCGGTGGTGTGAAGGCCCGCCAGATGCTGGGCAGGGGTGCCGTGCTGCTCGGCCGGCAAGATCACCGCGATCAGGGCGACCCACATGACGAGCATCGCGGCGAAGATCGCCCAGCCCTGACGCTGAGCGCCGACCATCCGCCCGTAGGTGTAGGTGAGCGCCGCGGGGATCAGGATGATCGCCAGCAGCTCGACGAAGTTGGAAAGCTGGGTCGGGTTCTCGAACGGGTAGGCGGAGTTGGTATTGAAGAAACCGCCGCCGTTTGTCCCCAGCTGCTTGATCGCCACCTGCGAGGCGACGGGGCCAATGGCCAGGGTCTGATTGGCGCCCGCCAGGGTCGTCGCGCTGATCGCGTGGCCCAGCGTCTGCAGGACCCCCTGGGAGACGAGGATCAAGGTGACAACGAAGGCGAGCGGCAGCAGGACGTAGTAGAGGCCACGGACCATGTCCTGCCAGAAGTTGCCCAGGCTGGCGCCGCTGCGGGCAATGAAGCCGCGGATCATCGCCACCGCCACCGCTATCCCAACCGCGGCGGAGACGAAGTTCTGCACCGCCAGCCCGGCCATCTGGGCGAAGTAGGTGAGCGTCGTTTCGCCGCCGTAGTACTGCCAGTTGGTGTTGGTGATGAAGGAGGAGGTCGTGTTGAAGCTGACGTCCCATGGCCCCGAATGAAAACCGGCGGGGTTGAAGGGCTGGATCCCCTGGGTGCGGAGAATCAGGTAGAGGGCGATCCAAAACAGCAACGAGAAGACGATCATGCTGCGGGCGTAGGACTTCCAGTCCTGTTCGGCGTCGGGGTCCACCCGCAGGGCCCGGTAGGTGAGGCGCTCAGCCCAGCCGAGAACGGGGCTGAGGAAGACGCGCTGGCCGGTGTAGACGCGGGCCATGTAGGCGCCGAGCGGCTTGGTCAGCGCGATCACGACGGCGACGAAGATCGCGATCTGAAGCCACCCCTGCGCCATTTAGAGTTTCTCGCCGCGCAGCAGGGCGTAGAGCAGGTAGATGCAGACCAGGGCGGAGACGATCAGGCCGAAAATGTCGGCGCCGGTGATGGTCGCCACCGTCATATCCGGTCGATCAGGTCAATCGCCCAGTAAAGGAGGGCGAAGATCGCGATCGCGATCGCGATCGCGAAGGCGTCGGCTAGCGGGCCTCCACCTCCGGGAAAGATGTTTGCAACCGGGAACAAGACAAATGGATCATGCGCCCGGTGGCGTCAAGGGTGTGTGAAGGGCTTGGGCCCCGGCATAAAGATCCTGTGAAGTTCGAGCCCCGGGAGGAAATTGGGGGGCCTCGGGAGCGCTCGTGTGCACTCCATCCCCGACCCGGTCCTCATACTTGCCCTGGTCTGCTGGGCGCTCGCCTGGCGTCCCCATGCACAGTGCGGTACGGGTATTGTCCCTGCCGACTTCGGCGCATTCATACCCTCCTACGCCTTCAACGGATGGGCAGCCTTCTTCCTGGCCCTTGGGACAGTGAATCGCACGGTTGGCCGCCGGGAGAGCTCCACTGCTCGCTCCTCGCTACTCCCAAACCCGAGACCGCACGCGCGACATCCTCGCCATCGACCCTCCCGACCGACCGTCGCGAAACCACCCATCGCCTCCCTTTGGTCTGTCGGTTTGAGTGCTAGCGTTGCTTACAGTTGGGGACCAATCAGGCCGCCCACCAGGTCGACGTATTCGCGCAGCCTCGATACCGCCAGGAACCTGTCGATCACGCGACGACGGGCAGCCTCGCCAATGCGCCGGGCGCAAACGGGATCCTCGAGCAGCTCGCGAATCGCCCGGCCGAATCCCACAAGGTCGCGGGGATCGTCGATCAGGATCCCGCTCTCGCCGTCGACGATCTGGTCCTGGATGCCGCCGACGCGGCTGGCTATCACCGGGCGGCGCTTCAACATCCCCTCGGCGACGGTCAGCCCAAAGCCCTCGGCGATGCTCTTCTGGATGAGTACGTCGCTGCGGCGCTGCAGCGCGTTGACCATCGCCCCGTTTTCGTCAATGTCCCCCATCGGTAAGACGACGAGGTGGGCTCGGCGACGCACCTCGGGATCCAAACCCTTCCAGGCCTCAACGAGGCGACCGAGCACGGCATCGGCCTCTGGATCGTCTGCTACCGCCTCCGGAGCGGGACCCGCGAGGGCAAGGTGGACATCCCCGAGGTCAAGGTTGGCGAAGCATTCAAGCACTCCGAGGTGATCCTTCAGGGCATCCCAGCGCGAGACCTGCGCGATCAGCTTGGCGTCTTTTGGAACCGGGCCGACCTGAAACAGATCGGCCGCTCGCTCAACCCGCCCCGGCGTCCCATCGGCACGCCTGAAGGTTGGCGCCCCGACGGCCTGGCGAGGGCAAAGCCCGATTGCACCCAGGATCTCGGCAACCGCCTCCACGGAGAGCTCCTGGTTCTTGGCCGAAAACGGATCAAGTGAGGGTGGAAGGATCCAGACCCGGGTTTGATCGAGGTTGTCCCACAGATACTCGCGGCGGGAGAAAACGAAGGCATCGGCGGACTCGAGGTAGGGGCCGAGGAAGTCCCAGCCGCGGCGCACCAACTCGTTTGCATTGTCGACCCCGATGTGACAACGCCAGATCACCTTTAGGCCGCACTCGCGCAGTGCCGGCGCGAGGCCCGCGGTCTGAGGGTCATGGAGGTAGACGACGTCACCAGGTTGCGAGAGCCCGGTCAGCTGCCGTCCGGTATCGCCAAGGGCAGCCTCATAGGTGCGGCGCGCGTCCTCCCCCAGCTCCCCGCCGTCGCCCGGATTGCCATGCAGGTTGTTGTGAAGGCGCTTGGTGACGGTGTAAAAATCCGCCCCCTCGCGGAGCACGACCCAGCGGGTGTCGATGCCCGCGCCACGCACGTAGGGCAGCAGCGAGCGGAGCATCTCCGCGACACCGCCCCCACGCATGGTCGAGCTCACATGCCATATCGCCCGTCCGGCGAAAAGGCGCCGAGCGCGGGCCGCGGTCCGCTCGATCTCCTCATACCCGTCCCCTAATAGTGGCCGGTAGCGGTCAAGGGGCTGTGGTGGGATTTGCACGAACTTGGGGCGGCCCACACCTAGGCCCTCACCGGGACCGTTGGCTCCCGCTAAGTCCCATCGACCTATCTAACCGAGAGGGAAGCCAGATGCCAACAGGGTTTTGCCGCAGATTGCATGATGGAAGAGTGAGCGCCTTCACGTTCGGCCGCTCCCCACCGATGCTCGCGTCCGGCGAACAGAAGGGGTCCGACAGAGGAGGACCTCCAGGGCATTCTGGGCGCGCAGGCAAACGTTGCCCCTTCGGCGGGTATCGCACCGGGCAGTCCTGGCTCGGGTCTGGGTACGTTCAGGGCACAAGGCTCCAGAATCGGGCGAAGAGAACCTCTTCCTCCTCGACAAAGGACCGGCTTTATCCTGATCGGACACATGAATACTATAGATCGGACTCGTGAACCATTTATAATGGACACATGACCGAGTTGGAGCTACTGGCCAACCAGATCGGCGCAAGTGAGCGGACGCTGCGTCGGGCCGTCGTCGAAGGGACCCTGCATGGAGAGCGCTCCTCGCCTCGGCGCATCAAGCTCTCCGCGCTCGAGAAAGACTACGTCCTACGTCGATGGGCGCTGCTGGCAAGGCTGCGGGCGGCGCTTCGCACCGAGCACAACGTTCGCTTCGCTCTTCTCTTTGGCTCGAGTGCGCGAGGTGAGGACACTCAGGGCAGCGACGTAGATCTTCTGGTCGAGATGCGGGACCCCTCGTTGGTCCGAGTCATCGATCTAGAGCTGAAGCTCGAAGGACTTCTGGAGCACGAGGTGGATGTGCTCACGGTCGCAGACGCCGAAGCCAGTCCGCTCCTTTTCGCCGAAGCGCTGCAGGAGGGCCGGGTGATCGTCGATCGCGAGGATCGCTGGGCCAAGCTGCGCTTGGAAATGGAGAAGGTGGCGCGCCGCGCCCGTCGGTATGAGCGCGGACGTGGTCGCCGTGCCCTGGCAGGAATCGATCGGCTGCTCGCCGAGAGATGATGGAGGCCAAGAGAAAGACACCGACGCTGCTGCGTAACGAAGTTATCGCGCGCCTCGAGGACTTACCGCTCCAGCTCTTGGCCCTGCAGAGCGCAATGGAGGAGTTCGGGCAGGACTTCGAGCTGGCCGAGTTCAAACCGGCCTTCGAGCGGAAGTCGGGGATCAAGGCCTACAACAAGGTGCAGGCGGTGGAACGGGCCTTCAGCCGGGTACAGAACTACGTGGTCGAGCTCGCCGAGTACGGCTCGAAACTGGCCCAGTTAGAACTCCCCAAGAGCCACCAGAGTGACGCGGCGCGAGCCTTCGACGCACTGAAGGCAGAGGGGGTGATTAGCGCCACCCTCTGCAATCACCTCAAGCGAGCCCAGAAAGCCAGGGCGGCGATCGAGCACGACTATGTGGCGGTGAAATCCGGTCGACTTCACGAAGCAGTCAAGCTGGTCCTTCCAGCCGCCCAGGACTTCATCGGGCCTTTCAGCGCGTGGATCGAGGCTTACCTGAAATAGCCGGGAGATCGACACTGCCTTTACCGCGGTCAAGCGCCGAGCCGTCGAATTCTTTGGCTCGACAGACCGGGCCCCGAATGCCCATTGGGGAATGGGGGACGAAAGGTGTCAAAGAAGGCCTTTTGTTGACCTCGACTGGCTCCATTGACCGTCGGAAAATCGCTGGTGAAAGGCCCGCGGTCCGTTCCCAAGAGCCAGATTCGCGCTACCAAGAGGAGGGCCGATATCGGGCAGCCAGGACTCGGGCCTGGGATCGCCGGTTTTGCATGTTCGCTCACAAGGGACCACGCCATCGCTGCCAGCCATCGCGATCAGCCCTGGCTTTCGGCGGGCTTCATGGCGGCGAGCCTGACCCCGGTCTCATCAACTTCCGCGAGCACTACTCGGTGGCGCTGGTACGCGATGGGATCGAGTTGAAATAGAAGCCTAAGCCAGCGATTGAGGCGCTCTGGACTGGATGTTCGCACCACTTCCGACTGCCAACCACCGGCTGGTGCTCGAGATGGGCGAACTTGGCAGAAAGCAGAAACTGAGAGATCGTGAGGGAAGCTTTAGAGAAGGTTGCTTTGCTTTTGCCCCCTTGAAGCCCGCCGAGGAGCAATTCCGATGATCGAGGTGATCGCGGCAACCAAGCGCTATGGCGAGAAGGTCGCCGTGCGCGATCTCACCTTCAAGGTTCGACCAGGGATCGTGACTGGCTTCCTTGGGCCGAACGGGTCGGGCAAGTCGACCACGATGCGCTTGATCCTGGAGCTCGATACCCCAGACTCCGGGCACGCGCTGGTCAACGGCAAGCCCTATCGAGAGCACGCCGCCCCTCTGCACGAGGCCGGGGCGTTGCTCGAGGCTCGCTCAGTCCACACCGGACGCTCCGCCTACAACCACCTGCTCGCACTCGCCCAGACGCATGGGATCGGGCGCGCCCGAGTGAAGGAGCTGATCGAGATGGTCGGACTCCAAGAGGTCGCGGGCAAGCGTGCCGGCGGCTTCTCGCTCGGCATGGGACAACGTCTCGGGATCGCCTCAGCCCTGCTTGGAGACCCGCACACGGTGCTACTCGATGAGCCAGTGAACGGCCTTGACCCTGAGGGCATCCAGTGGGTCCGCAACCTGCTCAAGAAACTGGCGGGAGAAGGGCGCACCGTGTTCGTTTCCTCGCACCTGATGAGCGAGATGGCGCTAACCGCGGAGCACCTGATCGTGATCGGCCGCGGGCAGTTGATCGCCGATACCGGAATGGAGGATTTCGTGCGCGGCGCCTCCAAGCGTTCGGTGCGGGTCCGCTCACCACAGGCCACCAGGTTGGCGGAGCTCCTCGCCGGCGCAGGGGTGGCGATCGAGGCCCTGGAGCCCTCTGTGATTGAGGTCCGCGGCATTGACTCGGAGCAGATTGGCGCCACCGCAGCCGAGAGCGACATCGTCCTCTATGAGCTAACGCCGCAGCAGGCCTCGCTGGAGGAAGCCTTCATGGAGCTCACCGGCGACGCGGTCGAGTACCACGGACAAAACCCCGATGCCCGGGCCGAGTCCGAAGGCGCGCTGGCATGAGCGAAGCAACGCTGGCAACGCCGGTCGGACGGGTCACCCAGCGGCGGGTGGCCCTCTCGGAGTGGACGAAGCTCCGCTCGGTCCGCTCGACGCGCTGGTCCCTGCTTGCCGCTCTGGTGTTGATCCTCGGGATCGGCATCCTCGCCTGTGTGGTGTTCGAGTCGCGATGGCCTCACCTCAGCCCCGCGGATAAACAAAACTTCCACCCCCTGCGGGTGAATCTCGCCGGTGTCAACTTCGCCCAGCTCGCGATCGGTGTGCTCGGGGTTTTGGCGATCACCGCCGAGTACTCGACGGGCATGATCCGCTCGACCTTTTGCGCGGTTCCCAAGCGCCTTCCGGTGCTCTGGGGCAAGGCCCTGGTCTTCGGTGCGGTCGCCTTTACGATCAGCCTCCCCGCCATCTTCGTCGTCTTTTTCGTCGGCCAATCGATTCTCTCTGGCCAGCACATCAACATCGGGATCTCCCATTCTGGAGTGCTGAGGTCACTCTTCGGCGCCGCGCTGTTTCTGACCGTGATGGGCCTCTTCGGCCTCGGCCTCGGTGCGATCATCCGCAGCACGGCCGGTGCGATTTCCGCCCTGGCGGGGATCGTGTTCGTCCTGCCTCCGGTAATCGGCCTGCTCCCCGAAAGTGTTGCGAACTCGATTGAACCCTATTTGCCAAGCAAAGCGGGTGGCGCGATTTGGACGATAAACCCCGACCCCAACACGCTGGCTCCATGGACCGGATTCGGGCTCTTTTGCGCCTACGCCGCCGTTTCACTCATCATCGCGGCGGTCCTGATGCGTCGGCGTGACACCTAGCGCACCGCCTGTGCTTTGGCGCTCTGAGAAGACTTGGGAGCATCCTCGACAGCCCGCCCGTTTGGGCCAACCAACCAAACCCGAGTGGAACTATGAGGCATCCCCCACGTGAGCACCACAAACCGTCAGTCGAGCTCCTCAGTACGCCCTAGCGAAGGGTATCTGCGGGCGCCGGGCCAACTGCCTTTGATCGGGCGTATCTTCCCCGCGCCATTAGTCGCGAAGGTCCCGGAGATCATCTTGCTCTTCTGGGTGGTGAAGATCCTCACCACGGCCGGCGGGGAGGCCACCTCTGATTACCTGAAGATATACGGGAATTTCGGCGGTGGTGGAACTGAGGTCGCGTTGTTCGTGATCGCGCTGGTGCTGCAGTTCGCAACGCGCCGGTACCGGGCCTTTGCATACTGGTTCTTGGCCTATGCGATCGCCATCTCCGGGACGGGCTTTGCTGATTTTTTGCATCTCGATGGACACATCTCCTATGCGGGGACCACGATCTTGTGGGCGCTCATTCTGGCGGCCGTGTTCATGGGGTGGCAGCGCAGCGAGGGAACCCTCTCGATCCACAGCGTCACCACGCAGCGACGGGAGGCGTTTTACTGGGCAACCGTGTTCGCCACCTTCGCGCTCGGCACCGCGCTCGGGGACTTCACGGCGACCTCGCTCGGCATGGGCTACCTGGCCTCTGGAATCTTCTTCTTTGTGCTCTTCTCGATTCCGGCGCTGGCCTGGTGGCGCTTTGGTCTGAACAGCATTGCGGCCTTCTGGATGGCCTACATTCTGACCCGACCGCTCGGCGCATCCTTTGCCGACTACATCAGCAAACCACACAGCATCGGCGGTTTAGGTTTCGGCGACGGGTCGACCGCACTGGTGCTCTCTATCGCGGTTATCGCTCTGGTTTCCTACCTGGCTATTGCTCGGCCCGACGTCCGACGCTCGCCGGCCGAAAGCCAACGCTTGGCAACTCAGACCCCCCTCGTCCCAGCGCTTGACGGGGAGCCGCGCTCAGAGCTCGAGTAGGCGCCTGCCGAAGTTCGAATTTCTCGACATCTGCCGCTGGGAGCGAGGCGAGGGCGAGCACCGAAGCGCGTTGCGCAGCCGCCTTGTTCGAAGCGGCGTAGACAATGCGGATGAAGTTGGGGCCTGCGGTTAGTTCATAACAGTCACCAAGCCAAAGGTGCGTTATCGATGACCGTGCAGATCGTGGTTTCGGCGGAGCGGGTGTGCGGTACGGTCGATCCAGATCGGTCCTGACACATCCGGGCCGTCAAAGGACGGAGCGGCGGCCGATGTCGCGCTGGTCGTGTGGTATCAGCAGGGTGCCTCGCGGATCTGCTCAAGCTGGTGCGAGAGGGCCCTCATCGCTACGACTCCGATGAGCTGGACGCCTCGAGCTTGATGACCTGATCCATCGCTGCAGCAGGCGGCGCGCGAGATTTGGAAGTTTTGCGGAAATGTGACACCGAGACGCAGGAATGGAACGGCCAGTATGTTCGGCACAGGCTGTGTGCCGCCGGGCGCCGACCCCCTCGCTTCGAGGCGGGGTTGCCAACTGCCGTATCGCCGACCATTCGTCGGGCGGGTTGCCGCGGGCCAGATGACGCCGGTTCGCATTCTGCCGGGGAGCCGACGGACGCTGGGTCAGCTAGCGCGAGGGCAGACCTGCATCCTCAAGACGCACTGCGATCAGTCTCTTGACGAGCGCCTTCGGTAGGGAGCGGTCGATCGGGAAGTGCAGCGAGCTCTTGGTCATCGTGTAGCCGTCGAGCTGATCGGCTAGCTGGCCGAGGACCGAGCCGCTGAAGGGCAGGTAGCTCAGGTGATTCTTGAACGCAGCAAACCCAGCGATGACCTGGCCCTGCAAGCGGAATGCGGGAACACGGTAGGAGAGTCCCTCTTCAGCCCCCGGGACGATCTCGAGAATCGTGCGGCGCAGCTCTTGAAGCGTTGCGCGCTTCGGCTCCTCGAGATCGCATAGGTAGCCGTCGACCTGCTCGGCTGACATCAAGCGCAGTGTAGGGCGCATCTCTTTGCTTCGCGCGACACTGGGCTTTAGGTGCGACGGCTACGGTTTCCTGCCGTGAGCGCAGCAGTCAAACCGACCCCCGAGCGGATCGATGCCACTCGAGGGGGCGATCGCCTCTATTGGCGCGAGGCGGTTGCTCGCCACGAGCGAGCCTCGCTACCCGCCAGCCTGCTTGATCTTGGCACCTCCGTAGCGCCCTATATCGCTCTTTCGGTGGCGATGTACTTCAGTCTCGAAATCTCCGTCTGGATCACCTTCGCCCTCGCTATTCCGGCGGCGGGCTTCCTCATGAGGACGTTCATCGTCTTTCATGACTGCGCCCACGGCTCCTTCATGCCAAGCAGGCGAGCGAACCTCTGGTTGGGCAGGGTGACCGGGCTGCTCGTCTTCCAGCCGTTCGCCAACTGGCGCCATAACCACGCCGTCCACCACGGCAGCTCCGGCGATCTCGACCGACGCGGGACAGGAGATATCGCGACGCTCACGGTCGAGGAGTACCTCTCCCGGCCCTGGAGATCGCGGCTGGGTTATCGCCTCTTCCGCAATCCGCTGGTGATGTTCGGGATCGGGCCGATCTGGTCATTGATGATCGGGCCGCGCATCTGGTCCAACAAGATGCGACCGCGCCAGCGCCGCAGCGTCCTCACCACGAACCTCACCCTGGCGCTGCTGATCGGCACGGTCTGCTGGTTCGTCGGCCTGCAGGCATGGCTGCTCGTGCAGATACCGACGGCTGTCCTTGCCGGGACGCTGGGCGTGTTCATGTTCTATGTCCAGCATCAGTTCGAGGACGTCTACTGGGAGAGCACGGATCAGTGGAGCTACGCCGATGCCGCTCTGCGGGGTAGCTCCCACCTGAAGCTCCCGAAGCTGCTCCAGTTCTTCACCGGCAACATCGGCCTCCATCACGTCCACCATCTCAGTGCGAAGATCCCCAACTACAACCTCCAGCGCGCTCACGACGAGAGCCCGATCTTCCACGACGTCCCAGTGCTCGGCGTTCTCGATGGACTGCGGGCGATCCGCCTCAAGTTGATCGATCGCCGCAGCGGCCGCTTGCTGACCTGGCGTGAGCTCAAGTCCCTCCCCTGAGCACAGAGGAGGCGGAGGTTGAAACGTTGCTCTCGCTCACCGACACACCAGGAGCGTGAAACTATCAACACTCCGCCGGGGATTTACTGCAGAAATGCTGGACAAACGCAGCTCGCCGAAGTCGCGTTATTCCACCGATGTCTGAACGCCCCCCTGTTGACCCGCAACGCGGAGTCCGGTTGAAATGGCAGAGGGGTGAGATCCCCCCCATAGCGAATGAAGCTTGCGAGCAAAGCGACCGCAGACACATAGGCGGCCTCTTCGGCATATCCTTGAGTCGTTAGCCGGCGGCGGCTATCGGCTCCAATACCCGGCGCTGATGTTGCTGATCGGCCCACCGCACCGCAGATTCTGCGGGAGAGGAGTATGAGACCGGAATGAAGAAGCGAACAAGACCAAGAGCCGTTCGGGTTTTGGTGGTGGCGGTGACAGCCGTATTCGGGATAAGCGGAGCGGCATTGGCGGCTGGAGGCACCGTGTCGTCTGCATCAGCAAAAACCGCAAGCAAGACCGCCAAGCTCGGTTCTCCGCCCGAACCCTGCTTCCCGCTTGGCTCAAGCCACAGCATCTGCCCGGAAAACGGGTTCCAGAATCCGGCTCCACCGAACTTCATGGCAGCCACCTATTACGGTCAGATCCACATCTCCCCCCATATCGTCAAGGTTGGTCAGGACCTGACTGCCACCGCCGCGACCGCGGATGGTGGTGAGCCGAGCTGGGCCACGCCCCCCGGCCCGATCGTCTCCGGTTGCAAAAACGCGGTGAGCGCTGGCGGTTCCGCTGACATGACGTGCACTTGGAAGGCAGACCAGCCCAGTGAGTTTCCCCCCAGCGAAGCTGTAAGCGGTTGGCGGGGCGGGTGGGAAGTCTGGGAATCGAGCTTCTGCGGCTTCAATGGCTGCGCTCCCAGCGGTGACTATTACTACGTTAAGCCGGCGAAGCGCCGCGGACCCAGTCACCACAAAACCGGCGGCAGACATCATCGCCACCACAAAAAGGCCGGTTGAGGGTAGCCGAAGCCGCTGCCCTCAACTGCTTTTGGTTCCCCATGGTGCTGCTCAGTCGTCGTGTCCGGTGGTCGATCTGCTCTATTACTTGATCACCCATTGATCATCGGAATCCGCCTGGAGGGCTGACGCGTGTCAGCAGAGCAGGTGGGTCCTCGGGCGCCGGAACTCAGCGCCGCCGGACTGCGAGACATCTCGAGGCGAGCGCCCAGTCGCAACCCAGCTGGAATTCCGCTGTGCTACTTCCTCGCCGGCGCGAAGCGCTTCTTGGCGGCGGCGACACAGTGTGGGCGCTTGCTCTTCTTGAGCTTCTTGCAAGCCTTCAATGCCCGCGTGAGTTTCTGCGCGCGGCTCGGCGATTTGGCTTGTCCACCGGCTCCTGAGGAGCCGGTGCCCGGGGTCGAACCGGCCGCTCCGCCCGAGGAGCCAGGGCTAGGGTTGGAAGTGGAGACGGTGTATTCGATCGTTGCTTTGCTGCGCTGTCCGTCATAGCTCACGGCGGTCACGGTGTATGTGTATGACCCGGGGGTTGAATCGTTGAGGGTGCCAGGGCTGGCACTACCATTGGAGTCAGTGCAGGATTCGATCCCTGGCCCGCCCGCCGCTTCGGTGCAGGAGAACTTTGTCGGGATAGTCTCACCGGCCACATCGGCCTGGTGATCTGCCGGCACTTCGATCGTCGCCACCGGCGGGCCCACCCCCACTCCGCTTACGATTATCGGCAGCGTTTGCGTGGAGGCGCCGGCCGTCCCGCCGCTGTCGATTACCGTCAGTGACACCTGGTATTCGCCCGGCCTCAGGTAGTAGTGAGTGGAGGTGGGACCGCTGCTGGTATCGACCGCCGAGCCATCACCGAAGTTCCATTCATAGGCGGTGATCGGAGCGCTGATGTCATAGGAGGCGCTACCGTCGAAGCTGATCGCGTGGCCTGTTTCGCCGGCGGTGGGCGCGGTGAACGAGGGCGTGGGACCGATCCGCGCGGCACATCCGGCCGCTTCATTTTTGGTGGCTGGCACTGGCGTTTTCGTCGGTGCCTGGCTCCAGATCTGCTGCGTGTAGTAGCTGTGAGCGTCGATCAGCTGGTTGAAGGCGGTGCCTTTAAGGAGACTGCCACCAAGCGGGGTGCCGTAGACCTCGGGCTGTGCTTCAACGGTTGGCCCCGTGCACTTGTCGGCAACCTCTTCACCGTTTTCATCGGTGTAGCCGGTTTCGGGCTCGGGATCGGTGGCGGACTCCACGATCTCGTGGATCTCAGAGTCAAGGGTGCCATCGGTGTCTTTGTTTCCGTCCACACCGGTGGGCGCTTGACCGGAGTCGCATTCGGGCACGTAGGGTAGGTCGCTGTACACGGCCACCTTCTTTTCGGGGCCGAGTTTGGTGATCTCACTGTGGTAGGCGCAGAATTCTTCGGGGGCGCATTCTTCGAATTCGCAGGTCGTGACGCCTTTGGGCGTGTAGAGGAGATACTGCGCCTCCGGCGCGCTCGCCGAGTCGGTCGGCCAGTGGTTGGCTTCGATCTGTTCGACGATCTCTTTGCGAATCTGCGTGTCGGTCAGGCACGGAGCCCTGGCCTTGGTGCAGCCTTCGGATTCTTCCAGCGGGGGGTAGGGATCACTGGATTGCACGACGCCGCCGAGTTCAACCTTGCCGGTGATCGCTTCACCTTCTTTGTTCTTGTACTGCTCGGCGACAGAGAACTCGTCCGTGGTTCGCAAGTCTTCGAGTTCGAGGTCTTTGGCGTACTGGGTGATCGCCCCGGTATATGCGCTTGAAAATTCTCCAGCAGTCTGTTGCCAGAAGATCAAATACAGTTTCGAGCGGAGCATCAGGGGGCCGTTGCGGTACACGACCGGCGGCTGGGGCCCGCCGACGCTAAGCGCTGACGCGCGGCCACGCAGAGCCAAGAGCGATCGCGTCTTCCTGACTCTGGGGGTGGGCGTCACGCCGTAGGCACGGCCGTGAGCAAACACCACGCGGGCCTGCGCCACGCCATCGCTGAGGGCGAGCAGCCCGACCGCGAGCACCATCGCTGTGATGAGGCGGACCGCCGGCCAACGGCGCCCCGGACCGTAGGAGATGCGGGCCGGCGGATCGGAGGTCATCGGCCGCAGAGCATATGCGTGTTCGCAGATACTGTCCCGAAAAAGGGCTGGAGGTGAGTGCACCGCAGAGCAAATCAGCCTCTGCGCGAACTTGATGGCAGGCGCGGGCCCACTACTCCTTACAGCGCAGCGTTTGCCAATGGCGGTGCTTCAGCTCGGGCGCTTCGCCGCGGAGCGGAGAGCCAGGTTGAAGGCGGTCGGTGCGAGGTAGCTGCGCGACTTCAGCCGCGCGAGGGGGATCGCGGGTCAGCCGGCCCGACGGCCTGGCGCAGCAGAGGAAATGGTTCGGCCCGCTGCACTGGGCGTCGCCCCCATCAGCAACGTGCGTACCCCCCGCCGCACAAGCATCGCCTCAGCCACAAACGAAGGTTGAGGCCTGTAGTGGCCCGTCTCGATCAGGGATTTCAACTGTCGCGGCTGCATCCTACGCTTCACCTCGGCTCCCTTCGGTTGGTCCTTAATTTTAAGTAATAGCACATCACCCGCGGAGGGACCGCAACCGCTCAGATCATCGACGCGCACTCAGGCGAAGGGATCGAAAGAAAGACCGAATTCGCTCCGACCAGCTTGGCGGCCCCTGGCCACGTCGCGGATCGAGCTCGCGGCCGCAGTAGGCGCAGCCAGCAGCGAAAACCGAGACGCGCTCGCCGCAGCCAGGGCAGAAGCTGGGTCCCGATCGCGGCATCTTTCAATCTTTAACCTGGAAATTCAAGGGGAGATGAACTGTCGGCCGACCCCCCGGCGCACGACGTCGCAGGAGATGAAGATGCCGTGGCTTGAGCCGTCGATACAGGTGTCGTATCCCGGACCGCCGTTCAGCAGATCGCCCGAACCTTCGGCTAGCAGACGGTCATTGCCAGGACCCCCGTAGAGGCGGTCATTTCTGCCCCGGCCGATCAGCGTGTCTTCCCCTGCTCGGCCGAAAAGCGTGTCGTCGCTGCCGCCGATCAAGACGTCGTTACCCGAGCCTCCCCTGAGAATCGCGGGGACCGGAACGCTCTTGCCGACGGTCTCCTTGTCGCCGTCATTGCCACCGTTGATTTCGAAGGCGCCGACTGCCGGCGCCTGGCAGATCAGCTCGTTCTGGTTATCAGCAGGATTTGCGCAAGCTTGGATCCCAACTTCGAGCGGGCCATTGGCGCTGATCACGTAGGTGCGCCCGTCGGCGCCGAGCGAGATGTTGATTTCGGTCGGCCCCGTTCCCCCAGCGAGGAGCAGGGTGTAGCCATGAGGATGGGCCGTGGAGCTTGTTTTGGCACTTACGGTGGCCGCTGATTGCTTTCGAGCAGCTGCCGCCAGCGAGGGAGCATGGCTCATCGCGATCAGGCATATGACGGGGACCGCTCCGATGGCCGAGCCAACCGCCAAGATGGATTTCAATCTAGACACAATTCCAAAACAGGCCGACCAGCAGATCGATCCGATCCTTGAGCCCATTTTCACAATTGACGGTCATCGATCATCCCCGCGAGAGGTGCTTCGGCAGGCCGGGGAGAGGGCGCCCGTAGCTGCTTTTCAGGCAATAGCGTGGATGAGGATCGATGCGATCAATCAATGCTTCCCCGGACGGGTGTCCCTTGGTGCCACACTGGATCACCGCATCGCGCTCCCCATCTCGAGCATCGATCAGATCGGGTCCACCGTCGCCGTAGATCTGATCGACACCGGGCCAACCGATGATGTGGTTGCCGCGGTGATTGCCGATCAGGATGTCGGCTCCGAAGGAACCCTCAAGGTCCTGGACTTGGGCGATCCGCAGTGGGTGGCAGCTTCGGACCCCCTCCACATATGCGATTCCGCGCGCCAACGATGCGTAGAGGATGCCGGGCTGGATCGGCAGCTCAGCAAAGGAGACATCATTGCGGCCAGGCCCGCCAACGATCCTCCCACCGTCGCACGGGGGCCCCGCTGCCAAGAGGTCATCTCCGGGTCCGCCTTCGAGAATGTTTGGCCCGCCTGGGCCACCGACCAAAGCATCCGCCCCGGCCCCTCCGTATAGGCGATCTGCGCCCGGACCTCCCTCCAGCAGGTCTTCCTCGGGGCCCCCGCGCAGTACATCGTTGCCGGGCCCTCCGGCGACACGGACTTCCCCGATGCCGAGGAGCGAGCCATCCACATTGAAGCGGTCATTGCCCGCTCCCAGGTCGATTGTTAGCCACCGTGGCAGACCGCCAAGCGAACAGATCGCTTCGTTTAGCGCCGCGCCTCGATGCCCGCAACCACCGTGAACCGCGATCGGCTTTTTGGCGGTGATCGAAAGCTGATCGCTGGCGGGTTCAAACCCAGCCGAGATGTCGTCGTCGCCCGCGCCGCCAGCCACGAGGACACCGCCCGACTCCGGGTCGATGCCTGCGCCAAGGTAGACCTGAGCGCTGGCCCGTGCCACTCGTTCGTGCCCGCAGGAGATGCGTCGTGGAGGTGGGGCTCCTCGGCAATGGTCGCTGCCGGGGCCGCCGTTGAGTTCGTCGCGGCCTCCGCCACCGATCAGGGTGTCGTTGCCAGGACCACCAAAGAGCTTGTTGTTTCGCCGATTGCCGATCAGAACGTCGTTGAAGGCAGAGCCTTCCAGATTCTCAATATTGCGCAGATGGTCATGGCCATCACCCATCGCCAGACCGGTCTTCAGCGAAGCATGCACCCCGCTACCGGTTTCTTCACTGCGTGGCATCGTGGCGAAGGAGGCGGTGTCCTCGTGGCCTGAGCCGCCGTTTAGAAAGTCCCAGCCGTAGCCACCATCGAGAACGTCACCATTGCCCGACCCACCGCGGAGGTGATCAATGCCGAGCCCTCCGTAGAGAACGTCGCCATTGCCCGAACCACCCAGGAGCCGGTCGTCGCCAGCTCCCCCGTAGAGGAGGTTTTCGTTTCCCGAGCCGCCGATCAGCGAGTCGTCTCCGCGCCCTCCGTAGATGATGTTGGTCCCTGACCCTCCGTTTAGGGTGTCGTCCCCCGCTTCCCCGTAGATCACATCGTTGCCTGGCCCTCCGAAAATGCGGTCATTGCCCGCTCCGCCGTAGATCACGTCGTTTCCCGGTCCCCCACAGATGATGTCATTACCGCCCAACCCGTAGATCACGTCATTGCCTGCACCACCCCAGATCACGTCGGGTTCCGGCGTGCCGACCAGCACATCGGCCCCGTTGGTGCCAATGATCGTTGCTTTGTGTCCGTCGCAACTCGGGACTTCGGGTTCGCCGGTGGTGGTTGCAAGCGCGTGAGCCACGAAGACGACACAAAGAAGTGTCGCGACGAGCGCGACCTGCCCCAGGCGCGCCGTCACGGCCTCATCTGCCCCAAGTGCACCGGATCACAGGTTTCAGACCAGCCGCAACAGCGAACCGCTTTGATCGACTGCTCGACGGGTCCTTCGAAAGCTCGCTGGTAGCAGGGTCCAGACCAGCGATTGGCCCTAGCTCAAGTGATTGCGGGCGTGTGCTCAGAGCCAAACAGTGCCCGCAAACCCTCAAGCGCCCTTAAGTTGGTCACCGCGGGATTGCCGCATCCTGTCGGATCGGAGCGGCGCCGGGAATTGCTCAATAGCCCGCTGGGTGGCGTGCGAGGAAACCGGCGCTACTCTCTCCTGCCATGGAGGGGAGCGCGGCAGGAACGTCTGTTGGAGGGATCGCTTCTCCGCCGATGAGACTGGCCCTTCTGTAGTCGGCCCCAGCCTGGGTGCGAGACCTTGGCCGGATGTCTCGCCACCGGCGATCGTAAGCCTGTCAGTCGCGGCTACACCCGACCCTAAGCGGGGCCCGGACCCTGAGACTGAAGGACCGACATGCCAGGCGAACCCGCGCCAAGGGTGTGCGGTCCATCGACGACGGTGCGATCCCGTCCTCGCGACTTGGCCGCATAAAGCGCCATGTCGGCACGCTTCAGCAGTTGCTCAATGCCAAGCGGAGCGACCGCTGCTCCCGCCCCGGCGCTCACGGTGACAAGCGGCACTCCCGGCCGCTCGACTGACCGCAGCCTTCCGCGCACTCGTTCGGCGAAGTCTCGTGCCTCCTCGAGTTCTGCCCCAGGCAGGAGCGCGACGAACTCCTCGCCTCCCATCCGGGCGGCTATGTCCGTCTCGCGCATCTCGGAGCGGAAACACTCGGCGAGGTGGGTGAGAACATGATCGCCGATTTCGTGCCCGAACTCATCGTTGACGCGCTTGAAGTGATCGAGGTCGAAGGCGACGACACCCAGCGAGGCTTTCTCGCGACGCGCACGCGCCAGCTCGATCTGGGCACGCTCGTCGAATCCCCGTCTGTTCAACAGATGAGTCAGCTCGTCGATCCGCGCTTCGCGGGAAATCCGCCAGACAAGCTCCCGGTTGCGGGTTGCCAACACCTCGACCACCCCCGCAACTACCGTCACCGAGACCATCACATCGATCCAGCTATCCAGGTTGCCGCCGCCTCCCGCCATCGCGCTCAGCGCCAAGCCATGAGCAACGCCGACGCAGAGGACGATTAGGATCGCGCCGCGACGGCCGAAGAAGTAGGCCTCCCAGAGGACGGGCCACATATAGAGGACGGCGCCGTCACCGGCGCCCTTGGTCGTCGCCAGTGCGTAGGCGATCAGCGCGACGCCAATCGGTCCCAGCGCCGCTATCGCTCCTAAGGGTAGACGCGAGCCGAAGAGGACCAGCAAGGCGACGAGGGCGAGCGCACCGAAACCTGGGGCAAGCGAGAAGGTCTCCCCGCCCCGGATCGCGCTCTCGAGCAGGTCGATGATCGTCCCGGCGCCGAACATCAGGGCAGCGCCCCGAGCGATCAGGCGCTTTTGGCGGTCCAGCTGCTCGCTGTCCTCGTAGCTCACATGGTGATATCGGCGGAGTGGGACGGTGTCTGAAGAAGACCGGAAGGGCGCGCTCGTCGTTTCGGGGCAGATTCCGTGAGGAAAGACAGCTCTCGGCGCAAGTAGAGGGACCGTCTTTTACTGGCGCGCCAGCTCACCAGGTAATGTCCGCTGTCGAGCTCTACCTGCCCTTGACGATGACCTCGCCCCCGGGGGCCTGCATTGAGGCTGCTTTGGGGCTCTGCGTCTTGACCTTCGCCTTTTGCTCTTTTTGCCCTTGACCTTGTCGAGCTCGGATTCGACCTTCTGAGCGCCCTTGCCGACCGTCTTTAGCTTCTTGCCTTTGACCTTGGGAACTATGCAGGAGGTTGAGGTAATTTGTCGGCTGTGCTCACGGCGGTTGTCCCTGCCAGGATATCCCTGTGGAAGGGGACCGGCACGTAGGTCATTGTGCGGAGAAGTACCGTTGCATCGAAGCCGGTCTTCCCCGATGATGCGGAATGCATGGCCTCCGACTCTTCTATGTGCTCTGTCATACCGATTTCGAAGATCCGGTCGTCGTCAGTCTGATCCGCAAAGCCATCTATTGCGGTCCAACCCTCCCTTGGAAAGAGGACAGGCGTGGGGAGGCACCACGGCAAAGGCATCTGCTTCTAATTGAGGCTGATAGCAGTGACGATGCGGTCGACCGTGCTCGCAATTTTGTCTCGAACGCGGGCGGCGGCGAGCCAACCCTGAGGGTGGTCAGCTCTCCGACTGGGGTTTAAGTCTCAACTCATGGGCGGTAAGGGTCGGAGCATATGAGCGATATCGGCATCGACTGGGAGAGACTGGCGCGCGCGGAAACCAACGAGATCCGCATGGCGATCATCGAAACGATGATCGCCGCACCCCGCGACCCGGGCTGGTCGGCGAACAAACTCAGCCAGGCCCTCAAGTTGCCGCTGAGCAACGTCTCCTACCACGTCAACGCCCTGCGGGATGCAGGCCTGATCGTGCAGACGGGCACCACTCCCCGACGAGGCGCGATCGAGCATTTCTTTGCGCTGGTCCTATAGGTTTCCCACAGTCCGACGGCGAGGAGACTCATGCGAGCGATGCGAGGCCATCCGATCAGGCGAATTGTTGTTTCTGTGGTCTCCCTGGCGATTGCCGGGTCACCTTGGGCGGCAACGGGCGCGCTGGGACTTCCGGCTCCAAGCGCAGGCATTTCCAAAGCTGGATCAAAGCTGACGCTAACCGGGGTCGTCACGAGCCTAGGCAACGGACGAGCGAGGGGCTCATGCGCCAAAAAGCCTAAGGTCTCGCTGTATGAAGGCAAACGTGTCGTGGGAAGCCTGGACGTAACGAAGTGCGGAGCGGCCCTGACCACCTCCGTCGAGGAAGGAACCGCCAAGCTAGATGTTGGCAACCTGAAAGGCCGCCTGAGACTACACGTGGAGTTCCATGCAGGGGGCAATATCGACCATTCTGTCCCGGCGACGGACGGAATGGGCTACGTGGAGAACTCGCATGGCTTGGAGCTACTCCGCGTTAAGAAAGGCGAAATACCGACCAAAATCGGCGCCCGCTTCACGCTGATTCTGAACACAACTGTCGAGTCGGGCGTCTAGGTGACCCTCAGCTAAAACGCCAACCATCCTCACTCGGCGCTTGGCATGATGTCTCCCGCTCGATTCGCTGCCAGCTGGCAGCGAATCGGCAACACGAACGTCCCAGTTAACCCCGGACTCTCACTCGCCGTGGACAAATGAGTGGGTTCCGGCCAGGGAGGCTGCCGCTCAGCACCTGTCGGTTGGAGAAGTTGTCGTTGGCCGGCGGCGCGGCGAGGGCCGCGGGCGCCGAAAGGAGGCCGCCCTCCGCTTTCGCTCGCAGCGGAGCGACGATCCAACGCCCTCTATTGCTCGGATCGTGCAGGGCGATTGGTCTGGACCCCACCCGCCACCGATGGCTGCCGACCGACACCGCCTATCTGCAACAGCCTGAATCGAGCTAACGGAACACCATCAGAAGGCCCCGTCCGCCAGCTCGATGAATTTCGCAGCTGGACCTTTGACCCGTGTGCGCACATCCGCCGATAGCCCCCGCGCCGCCCTATGACGGGCGCGCGGGCTCTTTGCTGTCAGCATTTCATGCACCCTTGGTGCAAGCGTGGCCATTTGCAAATCAGAAATCGATCCCTGGCCATTGAGCGCTTGGACAAGCGTGGCCAGTTGACGCGGCGCAAGGGTCCGGTAGCTGGTCCTGAGCCCCGCCGGCAAGCCAGGGATGAGAGCACTGGCAGAAGTTGGGGCAACCTTTCGGAGAGTGCGCTTGAATCCCGATTGGACAAGCCGAGCCGACGCTTGCTCGTCAAGACCTTGCGTAGCCAACAGTTTGCGCAATCTGGGGGGTAGACGCGCCGACTCAAGGTGCCTGATCGCCTGCGATCTCTGCCGAGCTGAGAACGGCAGCGACAGACGCTCACCCCGCAACCCGGCAAACATCCTCCGGCCTGCCGCGCGCATGCTTAAGATCGCGTTCGAGAGGTATCCACCGTAGACGTCCATAGTAGCGGCCTGCAAAGCCCTGCCAGCCGCACTACGATGCGTACGGGCGTAGTCGAACCGATCAAGGGTGAGAATGAGGGCTTCATTAATCGGGACCGTCCGGCTCGCAGCGCTCAGATATGCTCGCTCATCACGCTCAAGCCTTCGACAGCCATGATTTGGTGCCCGAGCTGGGCAGCGTAATCGGGGCACATTCGGTGGCGGGCCAGGGAGGGCCACCTGTCCGTCGCGTGCGTCGTAAGGGTCGAAAAAGGCAGCAATAACACCGGCTGCGGTTGCGGCCGCACACACTCCAGTAACCACTCCACCGGCGATGTCAACTCCGGGAATCAGTAGGGAGGCCATGCCCGCGGCACAGAGGCCCCCGCTCGCGACAAAGGTGCCGAACGTGGCGTCTTTGGGAATATCTGTGGGTAGCGGGCCAATTAGCGCGTTCAAGTGAATGGTGAGCGGTGGGACTTTGGGGTTACTGGGATCGCTGACTGTGATCGTTATCGGATAGGTCCCCTGCTTGCCATAGGTATGGGCACCCGATATGAAGAAGTCGCTCGTGATCGGTCCGTTCGGATCGGTCTGGCTCAATGCATTTGAAAGAACACCAAGGTTCGCTTCACCTTCTCCCCACTGAACCTGCGCAACGAAGTTGGCGCCCGTATCGGCGATGTTTGTATCGTCAAAAGTGGCCAACAAGACGTTGAAGTGCTGGCCTGGCAACGCATCGACGTTCTCAGGCTCGCCGTTTGAAAGAACCGTGCCCTGCGCAGGCACCGCGGTGGTCGAGCTGGGATTGAAGGTCACCGCACCGGAGCTGCCGACCGCCACGCACAGGCTCGTCGAAGGGCATGCCACGCCGAACAGCTGTTCACCGCTTGGCTCCAAAGCCATCGGAGTTGAACTATGAGGCGAGGTAGGGCTAAAAGTCACCCCCTCGCCAGTGAGATCGACGGCTGTACACTGAGTGGTGGTCGGACAGGCAATCCCGGAGACGCTGCTTGTGTCCCCCTCGAGTCCAAAAGAAGCTGGATGCGCTGCGGAGGTTGGGTTAAATGTCACCTCGCCGCCTCCATTATCAACAGCCGTGCACTGGTCGAGTGAGGGGCATGCAACACCGAAGAGACTGATGCCTTTATCTAGCGTCACCGGCGTCGGCTGACCCGGTGCCGAAGGTTTGAACGTCACCTCAGCGCCGCTGATATCGACGGCAGTGCATTGGGTCGATGACGGACAGGCAACTCCGTACAGCTGTTGGCCACCAGTCTCAAGCTTCACGGGTGCTGGTTGACCTGAAGACTTCGGATCAAAGGTCACCTCTTTTCCATCGGTCCCGACGGCGGTGCATTGAGAGGCGGCAGGGCAGGCAACGCTGAGCAGGCTAGTGCCACTTGCAAGGGTCACCGGCGAAGGTTTACCTGGTGATGTCGGATTGAATGTCACCTCTTTTCCGTCGCTACCTACAGCGGTGCATTGAGAAGCGGTCGGACATGCAACACCTGACAGGCCAGCGTTGCCGTCGAGCGTTGCCGACGTCGGAATAATTGGCGTGGGGCCACCCGGGTCAAACGTCATCTCTTTGCTGCCGGTGCCGACGGCGGTGCATTGATCCGCGCTTGGACAGGCGACGGCATTCAGAACCTGACCGCCAGTTGAGACGATCGAGGCATGGGCAACCCCGGTAGCCCCAAGAAGCTGCATCGCTGCCAGGACGGCCGCAACCAGCATCCACTTACGCATCAACTTGCACCGCTCTGGCCTGCGAGGGGGACTCGCCCACCTCGAACTCTTCACGTGGAGCCAGCACCATCAGCGGGTCAGGGGTGTCAACCCTGGGCAGCGCGCAGCCTGTGGGTCCGCAGCTAACGCTTCCTCGCACCGCCGCATATCCGTTCACTCTCTTGCCTCCAGTTCGGCGCCAGCATACTGCTGATTGCGTCCACTGAGTAAACCTAGGTGTTCTGAGAGGCTGGCAGTGGCAGATCGGCGATAGGGTCGGTAGCCGCCCGCCGTCATTCCCACCGCCCATCCTCCTGGCCACCTGGACCAATACCGGCACTGGCAGAGGCTGCGGGTTATTTGAGGGGTGGAAGCCAGGCACGGGCTGCGCGAGGCCGGGCAGGGCCCTGGAGGGCACGGGGCGAGGGGCCGGGTCGCATTTCGCCCACGCCTGACCCGGCGTCCCAGCTACCCGATCGCAAGCATTGCCTCGGTCTGTCGATGCGGAGGTTCGGTGGTCGGGGCGGCCGTGGGCTACACGGCTTGGTCAGATGCCCCCCATGCGACTGCTGGTCGCACTGGAAAGTCGAGCCCGAATAGTTCCGAGGGAGTCGCAGAGGATCAGCGGGAGCGATGACGGCCGGGGTACGCGTGCTGTTAGGTCAACACGGCGTCGCCCCCTCAGCGTTCCTTCGACGTGAAGGTGCACTCCGCAAGCCAGCCAGTTGGGCCCGTACTACTCGTCCGAGCCGGCTAGGTGCAGCTGGGTTGTCGAGACGCCTGCTCTCAGTGGAAGGGAGCACTGTCGCTCATCGCAGCGCAGTGCAGTGCCACTCGAAAGCACATCGTGGGTGCCCCGAGTGAGGCGGCGATGCTTGTGAGGGAAGGTCCCGCTGCTCATGCTGGCTGATACGCTCCGGCACGCTCAACGGCGCCAACCGGCCCAGGACGCGGCTCCAGGGCTTTAAGGGAGGATGGGAGTCCACATGCGGCTTCAGGCTTGCTTCTTACGGTTGGGTGTTCTGCTGGTGCTGATGGTCGCGACGGTGCTCGCCTCCAGCGCGAACGCATTCGCAGAAACCAAAACGTTCCTGGCCACAGAAGGCTCTGAACAGACCTACACGGTCCCGGCGGGCGTGACGCAGATCCAGGTCAGCGCCGTCGGCGGCGCTGGCAAGCCGGGCAGCGTGTGCGTCGGTAATCACTCATACCCCGGGGGTGCGGGCGCGAAGGTCACTGCAACGCTAGAAGTGAGCGAAGGCAAAACCCTGTACGTCGATTTCGGCGGCGGCGGGCAGGGCGGGGTAGAAACCTGCGTCAACGGCGCGGGCGAAGGGGGCGGAGCCTCAGACGTGCGCACAGAACAGGGCAAACTGACATCGCGGCTGATCGTGGCTGGCGGCGGCGGCGGCGGGGGCAGCAGCGTCAGGTATGAAACGTCGGGCCTAATGTGCGAACAAGCTGGCACGGGCGGAAGCGCCAACGCTCTGGAAGGCGAAGCAGGCACCAACGGCCTCGTGGAATTTGAATGCGGGCTCGGCCGAAGCGGGGCGGAAGGCACCGGGGGCGGTGGGGGCAAAAAAAGCGCCGGGGGGAAAGGCGGCGCTGAGGAGGGCACGACATGCCCCGGAGCAGAAGGTATTGAAGGGGTCGGCGGCGACGGCGGACCTCAGTCGCCCAATAATTGTGGGGATGGCGGCGGCGGTGGTGGCGGCTACTACGGTGGTGGCGGCGGTGGCGGCGGCGGGTTCGGCGCTGGCGGTGGCGGGGCCGGGTCAAGCTACTACCCTTCCGGCGCGACAAACACGAGCGTCAATGCCGACACGACCGACCCGCAGGAGGTGCTGATCACCTACGCGTCGGGCTCAAGTGGCGAAGAAACCAGGAAACACGAAGAAGAAGCCACGATCCGCAAACACGAAGAAGAAGCCGCCGCCCGGAAACATGCTGAAGAAGAAGCTACGGGGAAGAAACACGGCGAAGAAGAAGTCGCATTGGCCGCGCGTGTGCATAGTGCCCTCATTGCCGTGCTCGCGCCTCACGGCAAGGCCGCGAAGCTCGGCGCGATCACGAAGGCCGGCGGCTACATCGCCGCGTTCGCCGCCCCCATCTCGGGCACCGTCACGATCGCGTGGTATGAGGTGCCGAAGGGCGCCCACCTCTCGTCCGCCAAGCCCGTACTCGTCGCGATAGGAACCGCCAAGGTCGGGGCCGCAGGCACCGTGAAAGTGCACATTAGGCTGACGGCGAGGGGCAGGCAGCTGCTGCGTCACGCGCGGAGCCAAAAGCTCACAGCCAAGGCAACGTTCACTCCCACGGGCAAGACTGAGTCCACTGTCATCGGCACGTTCACACTGCGACTCTAGTCACTACCAAGGGACCGAGTGAGGGGAGGGCGGGAGCGGCTACTCTTGCCGACCGCCGTACACCGGCGCAGGTGAACCGACGACCTGGGGCGAGCCGCGGGACACCGGGAGCGTTGTCGCCCGTTCTTGCCGCGGGTCGGTTGCCATCAGGACCGCCAACGTCATCGCTGCTTTCCGTGACGAAGCGCTCGTCGCTCCGACACGCTCCAGAGTGTCGCTCAAGATGAGGGGCACTCACCGTGGATCGATAACCAGCCTCGCTCTTGTACTTCCAGGAGCGAGCACTCTGCTCAATCAATATGTGCGTGAACTTGCGAGCGAGACCAGTTAGGCGCAGAATCCCCAAGAGGATCGCATAGTCACGGACCGCCCTTGGCGAGCCCAGGAGAAGCCTCGTAGGGAAGTGCGAGGAGGCCGCCTTGCAACTCCTTGCCGATTTTATCTACCTTCGCAAACTCAGGGGAGTCGCGTGAAGTCTCCCGAGTCACTGCTTCGAGCGCGTCCCGGAACGCCGTTTCGTGGCGCCGTCCTTCGAACTCGTCGTAGGCACCCAATGCGCGGGCCCCCTCATCCACCGCATCGTTCTCAAGGAAGGCCCGCCCAATCCGGTCGGTGGGCGGCATGGATGATCGAACGACCTCGCCGACTCAACCCGAACCAACTTGCTGGGGGCCTTCACCTCCCATCGTGCGGCGAGCGCTGAGACCGCCCCAGATCGCGCCGACATCTCCCCCCGAGAAGCGCGGCACTCAACAGTCTGCTCAGGATTCGTCTTCGCGCGATTGCGGTCCCCGACACGTGTCGCCCATCGCGCGAAAGAGAAGCGGCTCCGGGTGGCCGCGCGGCTTCCGGCCGACGGGGCAGTGGTAGAGCGGATGCCATTAGTCTCAACGCGTCTCCCGGTCATAGGAGCATCGAAACCGAAGAAAGGACTGACTTGTGGGCAAGCTGATCTACTCGATGAGCGTCTCGCTCGATGGCTACATCGCCGGGCCGGACGGGAGCTTCGACTGGTCGGTGCCCAGCCAGGAACTTCACCGCTTCCACAACGAGCGGGCCCGCGAGCTCGGCTGCCACCTGCTCGGCCGCAACCTCTACGAAACGATGCTCTACTGGGAGACAGCCGACCAGGACCCGGAGCTCGGTGAGGTCGAGCGCGATTTCGCGGGCATCTGGCAGGAGCTTCCAAAGGTCGTCTTCTCGACGACGCTCGAGCAGGTCGAGGGCAACACGCGGCTGGTGCGGGACGGAATCGTCCAGGAGGTCGAGCGCCTGAAGGCGCAGGCGGGAGGGGACCTGGGGGTCGGCGGGGCCAGACTAGCCGCAACCCTGATTAAGGCCGGCTTGGTCGACGAGTTCCAGCCATTCGTCCACCCGGTGGTTGTCGGCGGCGGCACGCCGTTCCTCCCCGACCTGGAGGAGACATTCAACTTGAAGCTGGTCGAGACCCAGACCTTTGGCTCGCGGGTCGTCTCAATGCGCTACCAGCGGTCCGGTGAAAATGGACTAGCTTGACTGACGAGCGGCACCCGGAACCGTGCCGGCTCTGGCTAGGGATCGATAGCACTTCGGCGGGGGATGTCTCTCACGCACTCGTTCCGGACGAGGAGCGGTTCGTGGCCGGGCCGAAAAGCGAAATCGCGCGCCGGCCAGCGTGGAGCCTGATCGAGCCTCAGAGCAGAGGGACGCGCTTGCCGGAGGGAGTCCCTGCCTCAACGTGAATCTTCAGGGCGCCCATGAGGCGAAAAACGTTCTCCGACGTCGGGTTTGCCGTCTTCGCCGTCAGGAGTCGGCGCACACTCGACTCCTCAAGCCCCGCCTTTTCGGCGAGCGCGCGCTTCGATGGCGGGCCTCCTCCCGTGTCGCCCCGATCAGCTCTAGTATCGCGTTGCGGGCGAGCAGAGCCTTGACGCGCGCATCAAGGTCGCCACGCTCCTCGGGAGGACAAGCGCAGCGCGAGCTGCTTCGCTGGCGGTGGCGTTTCTCCTCGAGCGCGTCTTAGGCATGCCGAGAGGATCTGTGCATTTATGCAACACCCAGGGGATATGGAAAACCGCCCGACCCTCGTCGTAGGCCCCAAGCGTGGCTGCCTGGAAGGAGGAGTGGCTGGTTGTAGAGGAGCAGGGCACTCGCGCGGTTCCGGCTTTCGAATGGCTGCCCGACGTCCCCCTCAACGTCCGAAAGCAGCTCCTCGCGATCGTGACGGCGGTTCGGTCCACAGAGCCGAATCGCTGGTACGACATGACATCGC
Source organism: Solirubrobacterales bacterium (assembly GCA_049585815.1). Taxonomy (GTDB): domain Bacteria; phylum Actinomycetota; class Thermoleophilia; order Solirubrobacterales; family 70-9; genus DATLSM01. The sequence continues at coordinate 29,952 of JBAVAR010000144.1, read as the reverse complement.
ATTGTTCGAAGAGCGGAGACCTCGCTCACGTGCATGAGGCTCGCGATAAGGCAGGTGAGACCCTGTATCGCCTCTTGCTGCGATGGCATCGGGACGAACACCCAATCGTGATCCTCGACGGCCGATCCAAGTCAAACAAGACAGCGTTGGCGGTAAGTGAGTACGGCTGGATCAAAGATCCAGCTCACGCGCTTGTATCGGTGTCAGTTCATCCTCTTTCCCAGGTCACAGTGAAGGAGCTGTCGTTGGACGACAGGGGACCTGGGCTGGCTTCGCCAAGAGAGCCCAGGACTACCGGGTGTTCAGGATGCTTGATCCTTACCCCGGGGCGGTCATGGAGGAAAATGTCAGTCGGGGTGAACCCGGGCGCTGCGATTGGCCCTGGTTGCCTCCCCGGAACACTCGCTTCGGCTTCGGTGAAAGTAACTTCCCCGAAGTCGGCCAGGCGAAGTATCTGTTGGCAATAGAAATAGAGTCTGCAATACGTTGCGGGTGACTCGGCAATCCACTCTGCTGAATTGGTATTCGGGTAAAGTACGGGGAAGGTTTTAGTTTTTGAGACCCCGGTTGTTAGATCGTCAAGTTTCATCACCACCACCCGATGTCGCGCCATTACTTCAGCGGTCAGGCGGTTCCCCGGTTCAACCGTAATCCCCATGCTGCCACCCTCCGCCGGATAGATCCATTGGAATGCTGTGGTTTTGGGGCGGCCGTCTATGCAACCGATCTCGGTGCCGGTCTGCTCAAGCGGGGCCTCAAGGCCTTTCTTAAACCCTCCGAGGCCGACCCAGAACGCGCTGCTCGCGCGTGCCTTCCCGCACACGACAGTCGGCTCTACCCATGAGCCACGTACCCGGTTGATTGGGCGCCGTGCCGTAATCGCATAACCCGCCCAGTTGTGGGACCTATGTTTTTTCATGGCCTGTGCAACGGCGACTACTGAGAAGAGCGTGACGAATAGCGCGGCAAGGATCGCCGCTGTAGATCGTGCGACTTGAGGGCACCGCTGTGGAGGGTTGGGGGGTTGACCGATCACTTCCCTGCATTATCCCGTGCAACGGAGCGCCTAGCCGCGACCCTTCTTCCAGCTTGAGCGAGGCATGCGCCGCAGTCACCAGCTCAGCCGTGGCCCAACCGACTCCCTCCGACTCGCGTTCTAGGGAACGGCCAGGGAACGAAGGGGGTCCAAAAGGGCCCATATTGATCCGAATAGTCCTGCGCTGACCTTTCGGTGAAAGACCTCCTCATAGCCCGCAATCCCGCTCCTAGAGCTAGATTGCGGCCTCCCTGGCCAACCGCGACAAACGGGGCAGCCAGGACTCGAACCTGGAATCGCCGGTTTTGGAGACCGGTGCCTTAGCCAGTTGGGCCACTGCCCCAGAACAGCGTGATCGTAACGAGCGAGCGAGAAATGTTTGCTCGCCAGGTCCCTTGGCAAGCGTTCTGGACCGCGAGGCCTCAGTCGAGCATCGCTCAGCCGCAATTCAGGAATCCTTGCTGGAAGCTTCCTGCCAGAGGGAGGCCAACGAGTAGGTTGGGGCATATTGAGAGGCGCGGCTCTAACGCCGGAGCTAAACGGGGTGCTAATGGGACTTCTTCGGCTGCGGGAGTTCGGCTTCGTTGCAGCTCTTACAGAGCTCCGAGGCGACCGTGGCCAACATTTCCTTGATCCCGGGGACTTCTTCCTTGCCGACAATGAATATGTCGTTGCGGACCTGGAGATACCCAATGGCGCCGCCATCGTTGTCGATTAAAAAGTAGGCGCGGGTGCCGACCCCGTGAAGCTGGTACCGCGAGCTTTCGGGTATCGACGGAAAGGCAAGAAGTAGATTGTGGCGGTGGCCGCGGGTTTCGAACTCGGCGCGGGGCTCCACGCCCAGCTCATCCACCCCCACATTCTTACTTGGCGTGGGGTCTAATTCGGTCGGTTCGGGCGGATTGAACTGACAACTGGTGAAGAATCCCGAACTACCCGAACGGCCTTCTTCGACAGATGAAAACGCTCCGCCGGCTAGCGTGCTTTCGGTGACCGTACCCGGAAAGTCGGCGTTGGTAAGCAGTCCCTGACAACCGACATTGGGAAGCATCTTTAGGGCGGGGAGGTGCTTCCTCGCGGCGTTGTGTCCTGCCATCGCGGCGGGGGCGAGAATCACCGCACAGCCCAGGGCCAGACCCAGAATCCTCAAGAACACCCAACGTTTGACACGCAAAAGCTGTCCGATCCTTTCGACACTCGCCTTCCCCAACCCATTGAAGCTAGCAGGCAAGGGCGCCGGGTCTTTGCTCGAAGGACGGGAATTAAGGGATCGCCCCCGGCCATCGCGATCATCGATTCAATCGACCCCGCGCCGCCCAGCCAAAGAAGCCGCCGATTACGGGGTCTTCTGCAGCGCACCTCGTAGGACACTACTCAAACCCATCCAGAGCGTCCTTTTGGTGCGCTGGAGGCCGCTGAGGACGGTCGCAGCCGCTTGAAACAGGATTTCAGCGAGACGGCCAGCGCTTTCTCGCGCGGGCTTGGCAATGGCGTCGTCCAGCGGGCAGTGGTCAGCGTGATGGCCGCCTCGCTGAGCAGTGCACGTAGTTAGACGCTGCGCAGGGACTCAGCCGGAGTAAGTCGAGCAGCCCGTTGAGCCGGGTACAGACCGGCCAGCACACCCAACGCAAGTGCTACTGCGACTCCGCCGGCCACGGCGAGCACCGGCACCACGACGATCCAGCCTTGGGTCGAGGAATAGGCTGCAGTAGCTGCGGCGCCAAGCGCAATCCCTGCGCTCCCGCCGAGCAGAGACAGCAATATGGACTCGCCGAGAAACTGTACGGCGATGTGAGTTCGGGTAGCGCCCAGCGCCCGGCGTAGTCCGATCTCGGAGCGACGCTCGAGCACGGAAATCACCATCACATTGGCGATTCCAACGCCACCAACCAGTAGCGCCACCGCACCGAGCCCGAGAAAGAGAGAGGTGAGCGCCCCCTGGGCGTCCGCACGGGCCTCCAAGGCGTCCGAAGGTCGGCTTACCTGCGTCTGTTCAGGATACTGCGGGTCTGCGGTGGCGGCCAAAAGCGCCGCCGCTTCGGGCACCCGTTCGGGGTCGGCCCGCACGTAAAGCATGCTCGGGTTCCGGGTCGTGGCGAAGAGGCGATGTGCGATCGGATAGCCGATCAATGCCGCCCGTTCGATTTCAGGGGCGAGCGGCAACGCGCCCAGGACACCTCCGACCGTGAACCAGGTCCCCCCAAGGTAAACCTGGACCGTCCTGCCATCCGCCCGCAGCCGATCGACCCCGAGCCGCGCAGCGGCGACTCGGCCGAGGACGACGACCGGGAAACGTTCGTTGGCGGTGTCCAGGAAGCGCCCCTTCGCCACCACGCCGCCGAGAGTTCCCAGCAGCGCGGGGTTGGCTGCCTCAATCGCAATCCCACCCGTTTCGGCAGCTTCAACGTAAGGGCTGCGCCTGACCGTTGCAGCGGGCACGGTCGTCACCGCGGCGGCACTTCGCACGCTGCTCAGGTTGAGAACCGCTCGATCGGAAGTCGGCGGAAGCTGCGCGGATTCGCCAAAGAAAGTCTGGCCGGGGGCGACCGTGAGCAAATTGGTGCCGAGCCGGTTTAGCTCGGCGACCAGGCCCGCCTTGCTCGATTCCGAAATGCCCAGCACCCCGACCATTGCCGCGATTCCGATCGAGACGCCCAGCGCTGAGAGCGCGACCCGTAGCCGCCGCGTGCGCAGGCCAACGCTGGCAACTCGCAGGACGTCTAAAGGCAGGAGGCGGCTGCGTGCGGGCGCTTGGCTGACGCCGACGACTTTCACCTCGCCAGTACCTGAACCTCGTCGTGGATCAGGCGCCCGTCGCGCATCTCCAAGCGCCGTGGCAGCGTTGCGGCGATCTCCCGATCGTGGGTGATCACCAAAACCGTAGTCCCGCGCTCGTTTAAGGCATGCAGGAGCCCGAGGATCTCAGCCCCGCTCGCCGTGTCCAGATTGCCCGTCGGCTCGTCGGCGAGGATGATCGCGGGTGAGCTAACCAGGGCTCGCGCGATCGCCACACGCTGGCGCTCGCCGCCGGAAAGGAGCGCCGTGGTATGCGCCGCGCGGTTGGCGAGGCCGACCTGCTCAAGCGCCTCGCGGGCCGCGCGGCGCCGCTCGCGAGCCGGGGTACCCGTGTAGAGCAGGCCAGCGGTGACGTTTTCCAGCGCACTCTGCGCCTCGATCAGGTGAAACTGTTGGAAGACAAAGCCGATCCGCCGCGCCCTCAGTGCAGCGAGCAGCCCATCGGAAGCATTAGAGACGTCCGTGCCGGCAATCCGCACGACGCCGCTGCTTGCACGCTCGAGGGTGCCGATGATATGCAGTAGCGTCGACTTGCCCGATCCGGACGGGCCGACGATCGCACACAACTCGCCCGCCTCAACGCTCAGGCTCACCCCGCTGAGCGCCTCAACGCCGTTCGGGTAGCGCTTGAAAACGTCACGCAACTCGAGTACGAACTCGGCGCTCATTCCCTCGGTTCGGTCACCCTCAGGCCGGCGTGGACACCGCCACCTTCAATCTCCACGTAGCCGTCGACAAACGCACCAGGGGTGACCGGCAGCTCCACGCGACGGGCGCCCTTCACTGCCTCGACCGCATAGCCACCGCCCGCGGTCGCTACCAGCGCGGCAGCCGATACCGCGAGGACATTCCGGTTGACGCTCTTAACCAGTTCGACCGTCACCGGCGCCTCATCGAGGCGAGCCACTGGATGATCGAGGGCGAGCCTTACTGCGATGGTGGGTTCTTCGCCCCCACCTTCTTCGCCCCCACCTTCACCGCCGCCAGCTCCGTTTCCGCTTCCAGCAGCTTCGGCTACCGTGCCGACGTTCGTGATGTGCCCGTACACGACACCGCCGTCTGGCAGCGTCACGGGCACCGACTCACCGACTTGAGCAAGCTCCTGTTGTCCGGCCTTCACCTTGAGCTGCACGAGCTGGCGGGTGGAGGTGGTGGCCAGCACCGCCACAGCCGAGCCGGCTCCTTCGCTGGAGTGCCCCCCTTCCTTTCTATCGCTGGACTTCTTTTCAGCGTCGGCTTCCTTGGAGCCTTTGTCCCCGCTGGATTCTTCTTCAACGCTGGGCTTCCCGGCCGCCTTTTCTTCCTTCGGCTGCTTGGTCCCTGATTCCTTGGAGCTCGAGGAGCCGGGGGGATCCTGGCCCAGCGATACGTGCACCTCGGTGACCCGCCTGGCTCCGGGCGCGAATACGATTTGACCGAGTTCCACCTTGCCGGTTTCCCTCAGCCCCTTGGAGTGCTGCCAGCGACGCACGGCCTCTGCAGTGGCTTCGCTGAATTCGCTGCGGTTTGTGATCGCGCCGTAGGGATCAAAGCCCAGGGTGATCAGGTTGGCGTTCAGCTCCGCCACATCGGAACCGTCGCTGACTCCGACCTTCAGCCCCCGGTAGGCCGGCAGCGATCCGTACATCAATGTCACCGGTTGGTCGTTGACCCGAAATAGCGTTCCCCCCCGCCTGATCACCGCGCCGACGGTGGGCAGCGAGGTGAAGGTCCCCGGTAGACGGTCATAGAGTTCAACCGTGCCGCCGTAGCCGAGAGTGCCATCAACTTGCGTGTGTTCGACCAGCGTACGGCGCGTCACCGTCGTCGTCGTGTCACCAGGTGGCACCGCCGTGCTTGGGCTGCTCCTTTGTCCTGACCCCGACTCAATCGCAACGGCCACTGCCACCGCCACCCCGACGGCCAGAAACGAAGTCGCCGCAAGGAGCCGGTTGCGTCTACGCCGCCTCGACCGAGGCTGACCCGGCCAGCCGTTGCCGTCATTTGCAGGGCCAGCGGCACTCGAAACCGAGGCGGCGTCACGCTGTCCGGGGCGGACGGAGGCCACCGGTTCAGCCACACAACCCGACCGACATGGTGGAGGTGAGGTCGTAGCGCTGGGTGGCGCGGACGGGTTGCCAGACGTGGAGAGCGTAGCGTTCGCTCCTCGACTCGGTGCTGCTGGGCGCCGCTACTTTCCCAGCGCCGCTACACCCTGTACTTGGGGGGTTCGGCGTCAAGAAAAGGCACCCCCGTCGGCTGTCAGATACCAGTTGGTCCACGTCGGCGGGCAAACCAAACAACGCCCGCTGCCCACTCGACCAGACTCGCTTTACTCTTGAAAACCACTTCGGGATTCCCTCACGGATGCCGGGACAAGACATCATCTCCCCCCCAACCCGAGAGTCCTTCCAAGGGAGTTCGCGGATCCTTTCGGAATCGTCTCGGGTCCCTCGCTGCAGCATGGCTTCGCCGCCGCAAAGGCCGGGGCAAGGGGAGTGCTTCCGATAAGCCCCCGGGAGCGCCGGCGCTACGGGGCTCAAACAGAGCGCCCTCACCTAACCACCTGGACCGCCGCATTGCCCCCACCACCACCCTTACCGGGCGGGCCTGCCCCAACCGGGCCGGGGAACGGCTTTGGACCCTTCGGACCGGGGAAGTACCCCTGGCAGGCTTTCTGCGCGGCCTGGAAGGTGGCGCTGGACGGGTTGGGACCGCCGGGCCCGCGTCCTAATCCAATTTTGACCTGGCCCCCGCTGGAGGTGGGATCGGGCACATCGATGCCGTGGCTGCGCATGCATTTCGCGAATTTCAGCGCCGCTTCCTGGTGAGCGGCCTGTTCGGCGGGCGTGAAGTGCGGAGGCGGCGGGCGAAAGCGCTTACAGGCATTTTGGGCTGCTTCGAATACCTGCCGACTGCCGGACCCGGTGATTTTCAGCGCGATACCTCCTTGGGATCCGGTCGGGGTGGAGGCCTCAATCCCGTGTTCGCGCAGGCAGCGCGCAAACTTCACCATTGCTTCCGGAGAAAATGCCGCAGTGCTGGTGGATGGGGACGAGGAGGCGCCGCAGGCTGCGAGCAACAGGCCCCCGCCCCCGCAGAGTAATAGAAGGCTGGCAAGGCGTGCATGGCGTGGCATGGGCGCTCCTTTGCGAGTCGACGATGGCGCCCAGGCGGGGCGGGGCGACCCCGATCAAACCGACACAACATGAGAGAAGCCTGAGAGAGACCGAAGAGTTCGGTGAACGGTTGCCGATCGGCTTCCGAAAGGCGGAGACGGGCGCTTGGCACCCTCCCAACTCATGCTTCAACAGCATGCGGGGTTTGCTCTCCCTCGCAGGCTCCTCCCGCCGCAGCCAAGATCCGGACCGCCACACTCAGCACCGCCCTCTTTTGATCAGTGGTTGTGCAGTGGAAACCCACACAGGGCCGCCGCCCGCGCGAGCGCCGGCGATTGCAGGTCGACGCCGTGGGGAAAGACAAAGATCACGCCTTCGATGTTGCTGATGACGCCACCGCCGGGGCCAAGCGCGGCTTGCGGGCTGGAAGGCGGCGTTGCTCGGGGGTCGGGGAAGTTGGCGATGCCGCGCCGGCGCATGCACCGCGAGACCCTCAGCATCTGTGCGAACTTCTGCGCGGAAGGAGGTGGGCCCGACAACGGGCCACCTTCGTTTGGCCGGAACTTCTGGCACTTCGCCTGGGCAGCCGTGAACGTGGGCGAGGAGGGGTCGACCCCGGCGCGCACCCGAATCAGTCCATTGGAAGACGGGTCTGGAAAGTTCGGGACGCCGTTGCCGCGCATGCACTTGGAGAAGGCGAGCTGGGTCGGACGGGTCGCGCCGCCCGATGCTGCGAGGCCCTGGCTACCTGAGCCTGCCCCGCATCCTGCCAACAAAACCCCACTGATCAGCGCCAGGGGGGCAAGCAGTCGCGCCCGCGGCGTGCGGTTCAGCAAGTTCGGCTCGATGCTGGTTTGCATCCGGTCAACTTCTGATTCGCCGCGGGTCGGGTCAGCGCGAGCAAGGGGACATCATCTGTGAGGCACCTGAGAATCGTCTGAGAGGACGTGGCCTATCTGACTTACACCGGGAGGTAAGGCGGCATTTCGCCCGGATGCCGCCAGCTCGGTGTCCGTCATCCGAAGCGCCGGCAGCTCGAGCGTCAACCTGGCGCCGCCGCCAGGATCGTTGGCGGCGTGCACGGCACCACCGTGAGCCTCGGCTACCTGGCGCACAATCGCCAGCCCCAGCCCTGACCCGGGTCGACCGCGAGCCGCCGGTGCACGGTAGAAGCGATCGAAGACGCGGGGGAAGTCCTCCGCTGCGATTCCGGGCCCGTGGTCGTGGACCTCGAGGCGGCCAGCGCGCACTTGCACCTCAATCGGCCCGGCCGGCGGGCCCCACTTGACCGCGTTGTCGAGGAGGTTGGCAACCGCCCGGTCCAGCCGGGCCGGCGCGGCGCGAACCAGACTGGGCTCGGCGGCAAGAATGAAGCGACAAGCCGGCGCGTGCAGACGGGCACGCTCGAGCGCGCTGGCGACGACGAGGTCAAAGCGGACGTCCTCGATCTCGATCTCATCGACCTCGGTCTTGGAAAGATCGACCAGATCGCCCACCAACACGGCCAGCTCCCGTAGCTGTGTCTGTGCGGCTGCGACAACCCGGGCGCGCTCGTCCGCGCTCAGCCGCTCGCCGATCGCGAGTGCATCGAGGTTCGCCCCGACGCTGGTCAGCGGGGTGCGCAGCTCATGGGAGGCGTCAGATACAAGCTGGCGTTGGGCCAACTGGGAGCGCTCAAGGGCAGCAAGCATCGTGTTGAAGCTGGCGGCTAGACGCCCGAGCTCGTCCTCCCCCCCGGCCTCGATCCGGTGGCCGAGATCCTGCGTGCGCGCTACCCGCGCGGCCGCGCCGGTCAGGCGGCGCACAGGCATCAGCGCGGCCTTCGAGACCAGCAGCCCGAGCCCGGCCGCCAGCGCGATTCCCGCAAGGCTGACAATCGCCAGCACGAGTTTGAGGTGATCGAGCGTGCTGTTCACCTCGCTAAGCGGCAGCGCTACCTGCCATACCCAACCGTGCGCTGCGCGCTCGGTAAGAGTTCGCACCGGTGTACCTGAGATCATCGCTTCGGCGAAGAACGGCGGCTTCTGACCCGCGGCCACCGCCCGAGTCGCGGCGGTAACCGGAAGGAGCGCCGGCCCCGCACTTGCGGGACGCAAGTGGCGACTATTTGCCTGCTCAACCTGCACGTAACCGGTGGCTCCACCGAACCCCTGAGCTGGCAAGACGAGCTGGTTGCCCAAGCTGTCGAGTACTCGATTCGAAAAGCCGCCAACTCGGGGGATCCCGGGTTTACGTGCGATCACGACGTTTCCCCCAGGGGAAACGTCGGCCTGCACCACTCGCAGATTCCGGGGGTGGACCTTGATCGCCGCGGCGCCCGACGGTGGGGCGATGCCGATGTTCGGCAAGGTTGGGAGGGCAGGCCCCCTTCCTCCCGCCCTCGGTCTCGAAAACAGGGAAGCCCCCAGGGGTGTGCCTCTGACCCGGACTGCCTGTGGTTGGCCCGGGGTCAGCTTCGCGCGCAGGCTGGCGTCGATCTGCCCCAGCAACTCGTTGCGGGTAGCTATGTAGACGACTACCGAAGCCAGCACCACCGCGGTAGCCACCGCCCCGGCAGCCAGCAGCACGACGCGCCAGCGGAAGCTCATCGTTTCGCTCTCAGCACGTAGCCGACCCCGCGCACCGTGTGCAAAAGACGTGGCTCCCCAGCTGCCTCGGTCTTACGACGCAGGTAGCCGATATAGACCTCGAGTGAGTTTGAGGCAGGACCGAAGTCATAGCCCCACACATGATCGAAGATCGCCGCTCTGGTGAGCACCTGGCGAGGGTGGCGCAGCAGCACTTCAAGCAAGAGGAACTCAGTACGCGTGAGCTCGAGCAGACGGCCGCCACGGTGCGCCTCATGGGCCTGCAGATCAAGTTCGAGATCCTCGAAGCGTAGGATCGGCTCGTCTCCGTTCCAGCCAGTGCGGCGCAGCAGCGCGCGCAGGCGCGCGATCAGCTCCTCGCCAGCGAAGGGCTTGACCAGGTAATCATCAGCGCCGGCCTCTAGGCCGGCGACCCGCTCGCTCACCTCTGCCCTCGCCGTCAGCATCAGCACAGGGATGCGGTTGCCCGTAGCGCGGATGCGTCGACAGACCTCTAGGCCGTCGAGACCGGGCATCAGAACGTCGAGGATCACCGCGTCGGGACGGTCCGCCGATAGCGCTCTGATGGCCTCACGGCCGTCGATCACCGTCGTCACTTCGAAATCGTTGAGATCGAGCACGAGCGCAAGAGCATCGCGCACGGCCGCCTCATCATCGGCGACCAAAAGGCGCATACCACGATGCTGACAGGGAAACGTGAGAGAAAGCTGAGGGATCGCGGCCCAGGTGCAGATCCCGCCCGCTGATTACGGCGGATTCCAGCGCAGCGGTTCTTGGACTCCCCACGGCGGTGGAGCCCAAATGGCGAGGTCGGGGCCAGGCCGCACATTCGGCCAGGCCCGGTGCCCGGCAGCCTTCCGCGAGTTTATTTATCATTCTGTGCCCTGCCGTCGCAACTAGTGCTACAGTCGAGCACATGAGCCGCAACGTCTCCATCCGCGAGCTGCGCAACTCCACCGCAGCGGTGGTTTCCGAGCTCGAAGCCGGCGAGCACCTGACGCTCACCGTCAACCGCCGTCCGGTCGCCGACATCCTCCCTCACAGCGAGGGACGCGACCCGTGGGTTCCGACAGCCGAGCTGCGGCGCATCGTCCGCGAGGCTCCCGCCGACCCGGGCCTGCTCGCCGACCTCGCCGACGTTCGCGGCTCCAAGATAGACGACACTTGAGGCGCGCGATCGTCGACACTTCGGTGTTCGTCGCGCAGGAGACTGGCCGCGAGCTGGGCGAGCTCCCCGAGGAGATCGCCATCTCCGTGATCACCGCCGCCGAGCTGGAGCTCGGCGTCCTGCGGGCCGTCGAGAGCGATACTCGCGCCACCCGTCTCGCGACGCTTTCACGGGTTCGCGCCACCTATCCCCTGCTACCGGTCGACCCCGAGATCGCAAGCTGCTTCGCTCGCCTCGCCTCCACCGAGCTCGCCCGCAGCCGGCGCTTGCGGCGTCACGACACCTGGATCGCCGCAACCGCGATGCGCCACGGCGCGTCAGTGGTCACCCAAGATGCTGACTTCTCCTCTTTCGACGGTGTCGAGGTGCTCAGGGTCTGAGGCGTCGGAGGCTCCTACCGCCGGGTGGGCTTCCAGCTCCAGGAGGAGCTTCATCAGGTTGCGCTTGCGCTTGTGTTTCTCGCGAACCTCCTGCAGGTATGCCGGGAACTCATCGCTGTGGCCGGTGCAGTCCATCAGGTCGCGGATCTTGGCGAGCATATCTGTGGCTTCGCGGTAGTCGGTCTTGCGCTTGCGTTCGATCGTCGGCTCGACCTGCTCGCGGTAGATGATCATCGCCTCCCACGGCTCGGCCTCCCCGAGGGACTCGGCAAGCGCCAGCCAGACCCCTGGTTCGCAACCGCCCTCCCGCGCCTCGGCGAGGGCGGCGTCCAGGTCGCCCTCGGCGAGGCGGATGCGGACGAGCTCGGTCGCGTCGCGGTAGGAGCAGTCGTATCCGCGTGAGTGGCGCTCGTCCCGGGCGGTACTGATTCGCTCGCGCAGCACGTCGAGGGCGCGGCTGCGAATCTCGTCCCAGGTCCCGGCCTCGTCCGCATAGGGCTTGAGCTTTTCGAAGTAGTCGAGACCGGGATGGGCCTCGTAGAGGCTCCACATCAGCTCCGCCGCCTGCGCGGGCTCGCCGCGCTTGCGCCGGGCCGCGGCGAGGAAGGTGACGAGCCGAGGGTCGCCGCGCTCGGGGAACGCCTCCACTCCCCGCTCCGCCCACTCAATCGCATCGTCGTCACGGCCAGCTTCGGCATAAACCTCGGCGATGCTTAGGAACGAGTACGGCAAGGAGAGATCGTGTGAGAGCACGGCGACCAGCTCGTCTGGATCGCCGGATTGCTTCGCCAGGAGCTTCATCACGTAGGTGATCCGAAAGCGCTTGCTACGTTCGGCGCGCTCCTCGTAATCGCCGATCAGGATCGGGAGCTCCTGCTTTGCGCGCCGATCGTCCTCGGGCCGCAATGCTGGCAAGCGCTCCCACTCGGCTCGCACCAGTTCCGCATAGCGGTGGCGCCCCGGCTCTCCCAGCAGCGACGCATAGATCTCGGCAGCGTCGTAGAAGAGCTCGTAGTCGCTCGCCATCATCCACTCGAAGAGCCGCTCGGCGAGCTTCGTCGGCGCGAAGTCGGCTTGCTCGCAGGCCTCGTGGTGGAGGCGCTGGAGGCTGTCGAAGGCGATACTGAGATGGCCGTCGGAGTCGTCCACCCGGCCGCCCGTGCGTTCGATCGCCGCGCAGCAGTGCTCAATCAGTTCTACTGCCTCGGTCGCATGGCCGGCGAGCAGGACAGCTCGCAGCGAGGCGATCGTCTCGTCGAGCGTGCGGGAGTAATCGTAGGCCTCCGCGTAGCTGATGAAGCCACCCGGGTCTACCGCGTGGTCGATCGCGTCGCGGAACGATCCCATGTCGACTCCGTCCTTGCCCGTCGCAGCGCGGAGGCGAAGGCGGTCGAGCAGATGCTCGTCCTCGGACGCCTCATCGATCAGCAGTTCTACCAGCTGCTTCTTCTTCAGCGAGCCGAGGTGAGCCCGCACGTCGTCGATCGAGATCGGCGTCGCTGCGCCTTCGCCCGCCTCGAGCGCGGCGAGTCCCGTCGCGACGCAATGCTTGCAGAAGGCGCCACCGGCGCCCATCGGACAGCTGCAGTGGCCTCGCAGCTCACCGTCCTCCTCCCACAGCTCGACCCGGTAGCGGTGGGCACCCTGCACGCTGGCTTCGACGCTCGTCTCGCTGCGAGCCAGCCGGGCGACCTGGCCGGAGGCCGCATAGTCGATGCCGCGCTCGAAGCAGCGGCCGCTCGCCAGGCGCCGAAGGTTCTGCTCGTCGAGCAACTTGACCAGGGATCTCACCACCGCCGATTCTCCCCCACGGCGCGGCTGTAGTCGACGACTTCCGGTTGCGCGCAGCGGTGGTGATCTGCTCCACAAGACTGACCATGACGGCGAAGATTGAGTAAGCCGCGAAGCCAGGTGGCAGGGCGGCGGTTCTGGTTGTGGTCTTGTCGCTGAAGAGCTGGACCTGCGCCGAGTGCTGGGGAACGGGCGACCTCCCGACGATGACCGACGCGGGACCGCTCTGCATTTACTGCGCCGACCTCGACCATCTCGTCTACCTGCCGGCCGGTGACGCGCTGCACACTCGCCGAGCGAGGAAGGCCAGTGGCCTCTCGGTGGTGGTCGTGCGCTCCAGCCGTGCCCGGCGGCGCTACGAGCGGCAGGGCATCCTGGTTGAGGGGGAAGCGCTCGACCGTGCCGAGTCCGAATGCCTGGCCGATGAGAAGTCACGGACCCGGCGCAGGCAGCGCGAACGGGGACGCCGGGCCAAGGGGACGCCAAACTCCGGGCGCGGGCGGCAACCGAGATCCTGCGCCACTACCCTGGCTGCGCGAAGGCCCGAGCCGAAGAGATCGCCCGTAATGCCTTCACGCGTGGCAGCGGGCGCATCGGCCGCACCGCGACCGGGCGCAACCTCGAACTGGAGGCGCTGCACCTAGCCGTAGCCGCCGCGGTTCGACACCTCAACACGCCCTACGACGAGCCGCTGATGGGCGGAATGGACAGGCTGGCAGCGCGAGGCCGCGTCCGAGCCGAAGCCGAGCAGGTCATGGCCTGCTGGCGGGAGTCACCGGCCGAGACCATTTTGACCCCCCCTCTACGTTGAGCCGATGCCGAGGGTCATCCCGAGCGTCCGCTCGACTTCGCGAAGGGTCTCCTCCTTCGCCTCGTCGAGTCGTCAGAGGAGTCTCCTGCGCGTCACAGCCCTGACCCGGCGGCAGACCGCCAGGCTGTCCCGCTCGATGCCTTCGTCGGGGGAAACCTCCGGCCGCAACGGCGATGCCGCACGTTGACCGGCCCCTTCGTGTCACTGATTTCGGTCACTGAATTCAAGGAGTCGGGCCATTCGCGACCGCGGCTTACATGGAGGCTCCGGATTTGGGACGCGACCCCGGCTTCGCCGCCAATGCGGGCGGAGGGACTTGAACCCCCACGGGCCGAAGCCCACCAGGACCTAAACCTGGCGCGTATACCAATTCCGCCACGCCCGCATGGCAGCCCCCTGAGGGGCTTAACGCGCGACCAATGCAGCATCGTCGCTTCTAGATTCTATGATCGTTCTCGTGGCGATCGGAGAGGTCAGGCCTGGCTATGAATTGTGGCGGCCAAATCGGGAAAAGCCAGAGTCGGTCACGGCCAAGTTCGTGATCGTGCTCCTCTTGGCCGCGACAGCGGTGCTCGCGGCTCTGGTGACGATCGGCGGGTTCTCGGCGCTCAGCGGCGGCACCGGAATGGGGGTGGTCTCGATGATCTACGCGCTGCTCTATGCGTTCTTTGCAATCCTCGTCGCTCGCTGGAGCCGCGGCATCCTGCCCCTTGCTGCCGCCCTGTCGATGATCCTCGCCATCTTCTGCGCGGTCGGCGCCAACAGTTGGTTTGCCCGCGATAAGGCTGGCTTTGCCAGCACCCTGCTCCCGACTTCGCTGGTCGGTCTGCTGGTAGTGATCCTCGGTCTGCTGCAGCTCGTCCTCATCGCCGCGGCCTTCTACGGCTTCAGCCAGGGCTGGAGCGTCGAGGAGGAACGCCCGATCGGCTCGGGCGAGGATTATGGGGCCGGCGCTGGACCGGAGCAAAGAGCCCCCCAGCCGGCCTAGGAATCCCTATCGCCCGGGCGGACGTTCCGTCCACAGCCCTTGGAAGAAATGTGAAATTGGCGCAGAAGAGTTGCCGCGCCAGATTTTGCGACCTGCCGAGGTCCCAGCGTCGCGAACTACAATGAATCTTCCAGCGGCGGTGTCGAAATCGGTAAACGAAGCGGCCTCAAACGCCGCCGCCCGCAAGGGCTTGTGGGTTCGAGTCCCACCCGCCGCACTTCCGCTCCGATGAAGCCACAGTGGCAGGCGGAAGAGGCCCTGCAACTGGCCGACGAAGGGGTCAACGATTGTGAGATCGCTCGTCGGATCGGAGTCAATCGACGAACGGGCAGCGATTGGGTACGAGGGCGATCCAAGATGTCGCCGTCCGCTTGCGTCCCGGCGACGATCGACGATTCCCGGTCAAGGCGTTTACATACGGTGCTCGGGATCTGCCCCTGCGTTCCGGCAGAAGCGCATCATTGAACGCCACCCGGGTCGCCCTACTGCGCGGTCTGATCCACTCCGAAGGCCATCGGGTGACCAACACGATCCGCCATTCAAAGCGGGCCCGCACCTGTCCCCGCTATTTCATCTCCAATCGCTCACTCGACATCCAGCAGATCTTCTGCGAGGCCTGCGATCGCTTGGCGACAGGACGGGAACCTGGAATATCTCCGTAGCCCGAGGAGACGCGGTGGCGATCCCAGATCCTCAGTCGGCCCAAAGCGCTGACCACCAGCAGTCGACGATAATGGGCCGCATGGAGTCGAGGGCGCCAGCTTCAGGGAGGGGCGAGCTGCTCTGGCGGCCCTCCACTGAGCTAGTGGAGCGGGCGCGGATGACCGACTACATTCGCTGGCTGGGCAGCGAGCGGGGCTTGGAGTTCGAGGACTACGAGGAGCTCTGGCGCTGGTCGGTCGCCGATCTCGAGGGGTTCTGGGGTTCGATCTGGGACTACTTCGGAGTCCGCGCCGAGGGTGGCTATGACCGAGTGCTGGGTCGCCGTGAGATGCCGGGCGCCGAGTGGTTTGGTGGAACTCGGCTGAACTACGCCGAGCAGGTCTTCGCCGGCAAGGAGGACTCTGCGATTGCGATCCTGCACGCCTCCGAGCTGCGCGAGCTATCGGAATTGAGCTGGGGCGAGCTGCGCTCGGATGTCGCCGCGATCGCGGCGGGACTGCGCGATCTGGGCGTCGGGCGAGGGGACCGGGTTGTTGCCTACCTGCCCAACATCCCGGAGGGGATCATCGCCTTCCTCGCCACCGCCAGCATCGGCGCGATCTGGTCGAGCTGCTCTCCGGATTTCGGTCCGGCCAGCGTCATCGACCGCTTTGCTCAGATCGAGCCCGCGGCGCTGATTGCCGTCGACGGCTACCGCTACGGCGGTAAGGACTTCGACCGCCGTGAGACGATCGCCCGCCTCCAGGCCCAGATGCCGAGCCTGCGGGGCACAATCGTCCTTTCCTACCTCAACCCGGCGCCGGACCTCTCCTCCCTAGGCAGGGCGGTTCGCTGGGATGAGTTGCTGGGCGCGGGCGATGGCTCAGAGCTGATCTTCGAGCGGGTGCCGTTCGACCATCCCCTCTGGGTCCTTTACTCCTCGGGCACGACCGGGCTGCCGAAGGCGATCGTCCAGGGTCACGGCGGCATCCTGCTCGAGCACCTGAAGAAGCTCAATCTCCACGTCGACGCCCACCCCGGCGATCGCCTCTTCTGGTTCACGACGACCGGCTGGATGATGTGGAACTTCCTCGTCTCAGGCCTGCTCACCAAGGGGGCAATCGTTCTCTATGACGGCAATCCAGGCCACCCCGATATGGGGGTCCTCTGGGACCTCGCGGAGCGGGCCGAGATCACGATGTTCGGTACCAGCGCCTCCTACATCTCGGCCTGCATGAAGGCGGCGGTGGAGCCGGGAGCCGGGCGCGACCTGAGCCGGCTGAAGGCGGTCGGTTCAACCGGCTCCCCACTTGCCCCCGAGAGCTTTGACTGGATCTACCGACACCTTGGACCCGACACCTGGCTCTTCTCCACCAGCGGCGGCACCGACCTCTGCACCGCCTTCGTCGGCGGTGTTCCGCTGCTCCCCGTCTACCGCGGCGAGCTGCAGGCGCGGGCGCTTGGCGCCGCGGTCGAGGCCTGGGATGAGGACGGCAATTCGGTGATCGATGCGGTCGGTGAGCTGGTCGTGACCGAGCCGATGCCCTCGATGCCGATCTTCTTTTGGGGCGATAGCGACGGCAGCCGCTACCGCGCCAGCTACTTCGAGCACTACCCAGGCGTCTGGCGCCACGGCGACTGGATCGAGATCACCTCGCGCGGCACAGCGATCATCTACGGGCGCTCGGACTCGACGATCAACCGCTCCGGCATACGGATGGGGACGAGTGAGATATACCGCGCCGTGCTCGACCTCGAGGAGGTCCTCGATGCGCTCGTCGTCGATGTCCCCCGGCCCGGAACCGAGGGCTGGATGGCGCTTTTCGTCGTCCTGCGCGAGGGCGTCGAGCTCGACGAGGTATTGCGCAAGCAAATCGCCCGGCGCATCCGCGAGCGCTGCTCTCCGCGCCACGTCCCCGATCAGGTCTTCGCGATCGCCGAGGTGCCGCGGACGCTGAGTGGAAAGGCCCTCGAGGTCCCGGTGAAGCGGATCCTGATGGGGACCCCGGCGACACAGGCCGCCAGTCGCGACTCGCTCGCCAACCCGGCAGCGCTTGATTACTTCGTCGAGCTGGCCGGGGAGATCGCGGCCACTGAGCAGGAGTAGCTAAGCGGTTCGTCGGCGCAGGGTCAGCGCACCGAGCGCCAGCAGCAGCACGATGGCGGCGGTGACGACGGCAACGTCGATCGCGCCGCGGGCGCCCAGTGAGCCGTCGATTGTCACCCGATAGAGAGCATCGAATGCGTAGGTGAGCGGCAGCAGATCGGAAACGATCTGCAGTACTCCAATCATCTGGTCGCGGGCGACAAACAGCCCGCAGAGCAATATCTGGGGGAAGACGATCGCCGGCATGAACTGCACCGCCTGAAACTCGGTGCGGGCGAAGGCGCTGACGAAGAGGCCAAGCGACATCCCGAGCAGGGCATTGCCGACTGCGAGCGCGACGAGCACCGCGGTCGATCCGGCGACGTGGAGGCCGAGCGGGCCGAAGGCGACGGCGGCGGCGATCAGCGCTTGCAGGGTGCCGAGCGCGGCGAACGCGAGGCCGTAGCCGGACAACACGTCGAGCTTTGCCAGCGGCAGCGTCATCAGACGCTCGAGCGTTCCGGTGGTGCGCTCGCGCAGCATCGTGATCGAGGTGACGAGGAACATCGTGACGAACGGGAAGAGACCAACCAGCGGCCCGGCAACGTGTTGGAAGGCCGACGGTTCCCGGTAAAAGGCCCCGCGCAACAAGGTGAGCAGGAAGGGCGAGACGCCCAGCATCAGGATGACGGTGCGCGGGTCGCGGCGCAGCTGGGTGAGCACCCGCGCCGCAACGGCCCCCGAAATCCGCGGGCTCACCTCCGATCCTCCGCTTCGATCAGCGCCAGGAAGGCGTCGTCGAGCTGCTGGTGACCGGTCTGCCTGCGCAGCCCATCGGGGCTCTCGCTCCCAAGCAGCTCGCCCTTGCGCATCAAGAGCAACCGATCACAGTGCTCGGCCTCCTCCATCACGTGACTTGAGACCAACAAGGTTGCGCCGGCGCTCGCCAGCTCGGCGAAGGTCGCCCAGAGGTCCCTGCGCAAAAGCGGGTCAAGACCGACCGTTGGCTCATCGAGGACAAGGACTTCGGGGTCGCCCAGGAGCGCGCTGGCAAGCGCGACGCGGGCCTGCTGGCCGCCGGAGAGCCTGGAGACAACCTGGTCGGCGGCGGCCTCCATCGCCACCTTTGCGATCGCCTCCTGGGTCCCTCCCTCTCCCACGCCCAGCACCCTGGCGAAGAAGCGCAGGTTCTCGCGCACGGTCAGGTCGCCATAGACCGAGGGCGCCTGGGTCAGGTAGCCAATCCGAGGGCGCAGTGAAGGCGATCCCGCCTCCTCGCCCAGGACCTGCACCCGGCCCGCCTCGATCACCTGCACGCCCACGATCGCCCGCATCAGCGTCGACTTGCCGCACCCGCTTGGCCCGAGCAGCCCGCTCACCGAGGCGCGGGGCACCGAGCAGGAGAGCCCGTGCAAAACGGGTCTCCCGCCCCGTCGCACACGCAGGCCCTGCACCGCTATCGCCGCGCCGCTCGCCATCGCCGCCCGAGCATATGCCGGGCGGCGGCGAGCGCGTCTGGCTAGGCCGGCGTCACCGGGTTGCGGCGCTCGCTGAAGCCGCGGTCCCTGCTCTCCGCCTGGGTGAAGCGACGGATCAGCTCGCCGCGCAGCTGATCGGGCTCGATCACGGCGTCGATGACCAGCTCCGAGGCGAGGTGGAGGATGTCGATGTCCTCGGCGTAGGCCTCGCGTTTGGCGGCGATGAAGGCCTCGCGCTCGGCCTCGTCCTCGATCGCCTGGATCTGGTTGTAGAAGACGGCGTTGACCGCCGCCTGGGGACCCATCACGGCGATCGAGGCGCTCGCCAGGGCAAGGCAGCCGTCGGGCTCAAAGGCCGGCCCCGCCATCGCATAAAGACCGGCCCCGTAGGCCTTGCGGACGATCACCGAGAGCTTTGGCACCGTCGCTTCGGAGACGGCGCTGATCATCTTCGCCCCGTGGCGGATGATTCCCTGGCGCTCGACCGCGGTGCCGATCATGAATCCGGGTACGTCGGCGAGGAAGAGCAGCGGCAGGTTGAAGGCGTTGCAGGTTTGGATGAAGCGGGCCGCCTTGTCGGCGGAGTCGACGAAGAGCACGCCGCCTTTTTGGTCAGGCTGATTGGCGAGGACACCGATCGCGCGGCCCTCGAGGCGCCCGTAGCCGACGATCAGCTCCTTGGCCCAGCGCCTGTGGACCTCCAGAAAGGAGCCGCCGTCAAGCAGCGCCTCGAGCACCTCGCCCATGTCGAAGGGCTGGTTCTCATCGGCGGGCACGATCTCGGCGATCGAGGCCGAGGAGGCCGGCGGGGCGGCGGGTGCAACCGGCGGGGCCTCGCGCCAATTGCCCGGCATGAAGGAGAGGTAGCGGCGGGCGAGGTCGATCGCCTCCTCATCGCTTTTGACCAGGAAGTGACCGCAGCCCGAGACGCCGGTGTGCATCTTCGCCCCGCCCATCTCCTCCAGGCTCACCTTCTCACCGATCACCATCTCCGCCATCCGCGGAGAGCCCAGATACATCGAGGCGTTGCCGTCGCGCATGATCACGACGTCACAGAAGGCGGGGATGTAGGCGCCGCCGGCGGCGCTGGGGCCAAACAGCAGGCAGATCTGTGGCACCAGACCAGAGAGGCGCACCTCGTTGTAGAAGATGCGCCCGGCGCCGCGGCGACCGGGAAACATCTGCACCTGATCGGTGATTCGCGCCCCGGCGGAGTCGACCAGATAGAGGATCGGGACCCGCGCCTTCAGCGCCCGCTCCTGGACGCGGAGGATCTTCTCCACCGTCTTCGGCCCCCAGGAGCCGGCCTTGACGGTCGGGTCGTTGGCCATCAGTGCGATCCGGCGCCCTTCGATCCTCGCCAGCCCGGTGATCACCCCGTCGGCTCCGAGCCCATCGGTCTCCCAGTTCGCCAGGAGCCCCTCCTCGGTGAAGGAACCGGGATCGATCAGGCGCCCCACCCGCTCACGCACGGCCATCTTGCCCTGCTCGGCGGTCTTCTCATGGTGTCGCTGCGGGCCGCCGGCGAGGGCGGCCGAAAGCGCGGATCGGATATCGGCCACGAGGTGGTGAGCCTAGAGGGCCCTAGCCGGAGACGGCGCCGAGTCGGCGGCCCATCTCCTCAACCAGGGCATTGAGGCCGCTGAGCGGGCGGACCATCACCATCATCTCGGCCACCAGGCCGTCATCGCCAAAGCGCAGGATGTCGACCCCGTTCAGCTTGCGCTCGCCGATCCTCGCCTCAAAGACGAGGACCGCGGTATCTGCGGTCTCGACCTGGTCGAGGTAGCGGAAGTCCTCGAAGACCTCCGCCACCGTGCCCAGCAACACCGTGAGGGCGTCAAGGCCGGTGTAGGGCTTGAACACCGCGGGGCTGCTGAAGATGACCTCCGCAGAGAACAGCTGGTCGAGCTGGGAGAAGTCCTTCGATTCGGCGGCCTGCTTGAAGGCATCGCTCTTCATCGCCCCGCCAGCCTACTCGCCCCGATCCCAATCGATTGGCCCGGCGCGCAGCAGATGAGAACCGAGCGGGCGCCCGAGCACTTCCTGGGCGGCGCGGGAGGCAGCGATCAGGCGCGGCAGATCGACCCCGGTCTCGATCCCCATCTCCTCCAGCATCGAGACCAGATCCTCACTGGCGATATTGCCGGTGGAGCCCGGCGGCACCGGGCACCCGCCGAGCTCACCGAAACTTGACTCGAAGGATTCAACACCCTCCTCAAGGGCGCCGAGCACGTTGGCGAGACCCTGGCCGCGGGTGTTGTGGAAGTGGGCGGTGAGCTCGACCTCGGCGAGGCGCTCGCGGGCGGCGGCGAAGAACTCATGGACCTGGCGCGGGTTCGCCATCCCCGTGGTGTCGCCGAAACCGACCTCAGCACAGCCGGCGAGCGCGAGCCGCTCGGCGATCTCAAAGACGCGCTCGGGGCGCACCTCGCCCTCATAGGGACAGCCGAAGGAGGTCGCGATCACCCCCTCACAGCGAAGCCCGGCCGCGCGGGCGGCCTCGAGGGTCTGTTCCAACCCGCTCAGTGATTCCCCGACCGAGCGGTTGACGTTGCGGCGGTTGTGGGTCTCTGAGGCGGAGAGGAAAACACTGATCTCATCAAAGCGCTGACCCATCTGCAGCGCCCGCTCCAGGCCGCGCTCGTTGGGGACAAGGACAGAGAAGCTGACGCCCTCGCGGCGCTTTATTCCGGCCAGCACCTGCTCGGCATCGGCGAGCTGGGGGATCACATCGGCCCGCACGAAGGCGCTCACCTCGATCCGCTCCAGCCCGCTCGCGGTGAGCAGGTCGATCAGCCGGATCTTCTCCGCGGTGGGAATCGTCTCCGGCTCGTTTTGGAAACCGTCACGGGGGCCGACCTCGCGGATCAGCGCGCGCTGGGGCAACTCGACCATCTGCGCAAGGTATTAGGTGGCGCCGAGCGGTTCCCCTGCTCGCCTGGGAAGCTGCGAAGATCCCGCCCTGGATGCAGCCCACAGTGCGCGCCGCCACAGTTGATGACGTAGCGAGGCTCGCGGCACTAGATCGACAGACGTTTGGCGCAAACGCCTATTCGCCCTCCACGATCCGACAGCTCGTCGATGTCTTTCCGGGGCTCGTCGTGCTGAGCGAGGATCGCGAAGGCGTTCCGCGAGCCTATGCGTTCGGTGCGCTCGCGGCTACCGCTGAGACCGGCTGGATACTCGCGCTTGGGGTCCAGCCGGGCCACCAAGGTCATGGATTCGGGCGGGCAACCGTCGAGGAGTTGGTTCGGCGAATCGCTTGCCTCGGAGCCCTTCGCATCCGTTCGACCTGCTCCCCCAGCGCCCACGGCGCACTGCGCTTCCAGGCAAAGCTCGGCTTCGCCGTGGTTGAGCGGGTCGATGACTATCTCGGACCAGGGCGCGATCGCCTCGTACTCGAGCGCACTCTCAGCGCCCGAGCATGAGCTCGGGCGCGATCGAGATCAACTCCTCCCGCGCCACAAGACGATCATCGAAGGGCTCCCCGCCACCGGATCTATCCGCAAGCAGGATCGGCATCGCGCCGCGACCGACAATGACCACGATGTCTCCAGGAAGAGCCCCTCTGATCGCCTGATGAATCGCAGCGCGGCGGTCACTCACGATCTCGGGCATCCGCCTGTCCTCACGCCAGCCGCTCAGCAGCGCTGCGATCACCTGCTCGGGGGGCTCGCCGCGCCCATTCCCCTCGGTGACCACGACCCGATCGGCGAGTTCGCTGGCCAATGCGCCAAGCGGACGTCGTTTGCCCGGATTATTGGCGCCCCCCGCACAGAGAACCAGGTGAACCGCGGTGCCGCGAGCGCCAACAACGTCTCGCGCCGTCAGCAGCGCCTGGCGTAATCCGGCAACGGTGTGGGCAAAGTCGACGACCAGGTCAAAGGGCTGATCGCAGTCCACCCGCTCCCAGCGCCCGGGAACCCCAGGCATCGTCTCAAGCGCCCGAAGCGAGCCCGCGCGGGCCACGCCGAGCAGGTCCGACACGGCGAGCGCCGCCGCGACGTTCTCCGCGTTGTGCCATCCGGGCAGCCGGGTCACCAGCTCTAGCCCCTCGCCAGACGGCGTCCCCAGCTGGACCCGCGCGGTTGCCGCGTCCCATCTGGCGTCGAGCACACGGTATTGAGCGTGCTCGGTTGACCCGAAAGTCGCGACGGTGGAGCCCGCGGCGCGCAGATCCTGCGCGAGTTGGCGCCCGAAGGCGCTGTCGACGTTGACCACCGCCAGCGCCACCGTCTGAGCGGCTCCGATAAAGAGACGTCGCTTCGCCGCGCCGTATGCGCTCATCGTGTGGTGGCGGTGCAGATGCTCGGCGCTCAGGTTGGTCAGCACCGCCAACTCCGCGAACGGCTCGCCACAGAACTCCAGCTGGTAGCTGGAGGTCTCGATCACCGCCGGGCCACCCTCGACGGCCAACGCGGTGAGCGGGGATCCAAATTCTGTATTCCCGGCCACCGGCAGCGGGCCGTCCTCCCCGCCCAGTGCGTGGGCAAGGAGCGCGCACACGGTCGACTTGCCGTCGGTGCCTGTCACGGCGATCAGCCGCCGACGGCTCAGCCTGCGTCCGAGCTCGAGCTCATCCAGCACGGGCAGGCCGAGCGCCAGCGCTTCTCTGACCGGCTCGCTCTCGGCCGGCACACCGGGACTCTTGATCACCGCTCCGGCGGGCGACCCCAAAAGCGCCTCGCGGCGCCACGGGCCGAGCTCGACCTCCACCCCGAGGCTCGCGAGGCGCGCGCGGCGGCGCCTCGTCTCTGACCCGTCGTTACCGTCCCAGAGGCGGATTTTCGACGGCGCCACCCGGGTGGCGAGCGCCTCGGCCGCGCTCACCCCGGCACGAGCGCAGCCAAGCACCAGATACGGTGCCGGCGGCAGCGGATCGCTGGCTGGCTGACTCACTTCGCGATTCTCTCAAGCTGGGCGTTTCTCGGACCCTTGACCAGTACCCGATCGCCGTCGCGAGCGATCCTTCCCAGCAGGACCCGCGCCTGCTCAGGCGTATCGACTGAGTAGGACTCACCCGGGTATCCGTCCAGATACTGTCGCGAGGGCTCGCCCACGGTGATGATCGCGTCGATCCCCAAGCGCCCGGCTTCCACCCCGGCGGCGCGGTGATATCGCCTCGCCTCAGAACCAAGCTCCTCAAAGGCGCCCAGAACGGCGAGCCGACGAAGCGCCGATTCAGCGGCGAAGGCCTCCAGCGCGGCACGCAGAGCCAGTGGACTGTTGTTGAAGCAGTCGAGCACCAGCTCCGCCTTGCCGAGGCGCCCCAGCTGCCAGCGCAGCGGCGGTAAATCGGTGCCGACCTCCTCTGCTGGCCGCATCCCCAGTGCGCTGATCAGCGCCACCGCAGCAACCAGATTGTCAAGGTTGTGCGGCTGGGAGAATCCCGATCGCACGGCGGTGGTCCTGCCCGCGCAATCGATCCTCGCAACCCCGTCGACCATATCCAGCAGCTGGAAATCTCCCCCCCGGCCGTGGCGAACTGTCATCAGGTCGTCGCGCAGATAGGGCTCGAGCAGCGGCTCCTCGGCGGGCACGACGCAGGGCGCGCCGGGTGGCAATGCGGCCAGTAGCTCCGCCTTGTTGCGGGCAATATCGGCCACCGAACCCGCGCTCTGGAGGTGGGCGGGGGCGATGTTGGTGATCACGGCCGCCGTGGGCCTCAGCAGGGCGGCCTTCTCGGCAATCTGGCCGCGGGCCTGCATCGATAGCTCAACCACCAAGGCGCGGGTCCGATCGGGCAGGCCGGCCATCGTGGCGGCAACGCCAAGATGGGTGTTGAACCCATCCCGCGTGGCGTGGGGGTCCAGCAGTGGGTCAAGGAGGGAGGCGATCATCTCGGTGGTTGTCGTCTTGCCGGTGGATCCGGTGACCGCGATCGCGTGGCCGTCGAACTCCTCGCGCCTGGCTCGTGCGATCGAGCGCAGGGCTTCGCGCGGTTCTGCGACGGCAACGGCGATCGGGAGTTGAGCGGCCCGCTCGAGCTGCGCTGCCTGTGCGATCACACCGTCGGCGCCCAGTTTGATCGCGTCGGCGATGTACTCACCGCCACTGGTTCGCGAGCCGGGCAGGGCAAGGAATACGTCACCGCTGTGCAGCAGCCGGGTGTCGACGCAGACCTGACCCCGCGCTACGACTCCTTTGTCGCTGCTGATCAGGCGGCCATCGGCAGCCCCCGCAAGCCAGCTCGCATCGTGCTTCACCCTCCTACAAGCCCCCGCCACACTCGCTTGAGCCGTCGCTTGCCATAACCGCCGGCGCGACGCCAGAGCCCGGGGGGCGGGTGCAGCCTGGCCAGCAGCTCGGCCACCTGAGCGCGACACGCATCAAGCTCCGCGGCGTGTCGGGCGCTTTCCTCTGCGTGTCGGGCATTTTCCCTTGCCAGCATCTGGTATTGCCCGTGGAGCGCTCGAAGCTCGAGCGCGACGGCCGCGACACGCGATTGAGCATCGTGGTGGGTGCGCACGAGTCGTGCCATCTCCCTCAAGGGGGCGCCCGGCGCCGGCCCCTTTGATCGGCCCTCCAGCAGGCCGACAACGGCAACCGCATGATCGTATGGTGAGTGGTGGAGGACCGCGAGTTCGCGGTTGACCTCGCCCATCTGTGGTCGGTAGTCCGCCAGCGCTCGCCCGAACGCCTCAGCGTCGATAGGTGCCCCGCTGGCGCGGCCTCGCAGGCCATCGGCCTCGATCGCCTCATAGGTGTCCGCGGTGACCCAGCCATCGCCGCCGGAGGGGCCAAATACCCACACTGCCCGGCCGCACGCCATCCCCTCAAGCGCCGCCCTCCCTTGCGCGATCACGATATCGGCCTCGAGTATCGCCGGCCGGGGATCGAGCGCTATCTCACCGCTGGCCCCGACCTGGCGCCACTCCAGCCCCGCACGCTCACAGACATCCACCAGAGCATCCCGCCGCCGCCCACTGAGATAGTTGCCGAGCAAGAGCACCCGCTCCGCCTGCTCGCGGACCGGGCCGGCGGCAAAGAAATGCGCGATCTCGATCGGTTGTCGCAGCCGTGTCACAGGCGGGGCGCCGGCGCTGGCCTCCACCCGTCGCTGGACCACCCCGTTCATCGCGACTGCGAACGAAACCACCCCCTCGTGAGCGGGCGGCAGGTGCAGGTCGAAGTCACCACCGTGGACGATGATGCCCCGCACCGCAGCGGGGAAGCGATCCGCCATCACCAGCGCCGAGACCGCGTCGCTTGAGATCACAGCGTCACAGCTTGGCGGGAGCTGGCTTTCGAGATCGCTCACCCGCAGTCCGCGTGATCTCGCCAGATCCGCCACCTGTCCACCGTCTGGCGCGTAGATCGTGACGCCGTGGCCGAGGCGCTCGAGGTGCGGAGCGAGGGTGAGTATGTAGGTCTGCATCCCTCCTGGCTGATCGAAAGCCAGCGCCGCGAGCACGATCTCCACCAGGCTCCTCTCCTCAGGGCTTGGATGCCCCGCTTCCGGTTCTCGGATCTCCGCCCCAACATATCCGTCGGGGAGCGCCAATCGACGCCACCTCGCTCGCCGATTTGACGGGACTCTGGCTCACGGCGTCGATCGCCGAAGCGCTCGCGGCACTCCCGCCGGGCGATGCCTGCTGGCCTGCATGGGGGGGACCTCGCACGCTCTTGAATTGTGAAGGCCGAGGAAATGCCACTGGGTATGCCAACCCCTGGGCCGCAATCAAGCCGGGCCAGCGACCCCTACCGCGGCTGGCCCAGGCACCCTCCCCTGACCCACTCAAAAGGATTGCATGCTTGACCTGAATCGCGGACCGGCAAGCCTCACCCGTGGAAGCCCGGGAAGTGAGACGCTGAGGGACCCGGTCCAGCCGGCCGATCCGCCCGGATTGCGCTGGAAGGTGGCGCTGCCGCTGAACGGTGGTGGCGGGGTGACCGTGGCAGAGCTGAGGGTGCTGTCGAAGATGAAATCGCCAGCCGGGCCGGTTGCCGCGGCGGAGCGGGCGATCTCGACCCCACTCCGCTGTTCCAGCGTGGAGCCGTCGAACCGGTAGCTACCGAGCCCATCGGCTCGGGCCGCGGGCGATGCGGCTGCCTGCGGAGCATCCGATGGGGGTTCGGCGGTCGCTCCGAAGCTCGCTTCCCTGGTTGGGCGCGAGGCGGCAAGCAGTACGCCGGAGGCTTCATTTGCCCCAGATCCCGGGCTCAGACAGGGGTGACCTCGGCCGCCGAGAATCGCCCGGGGTTCGCCGACACGACCCTTGATCCGATGGGTGGATACTTTCGTATAGCCCCGCTCGCCGCGAAACCAAAGAGTGCCGGTGAAGGTTCCCAGGCGAGCTCTGGCGACCGACGGGAAACCGTTGACCCGACACCCCGGCGGCACCATCGTTTGTATGACTCGACCCGAGGATCTGAAGCGAAGCGCCAGTGCTCCCAGAGGTCCGAAGCTGGCCTCCATTTTCTCCGCAGTGACCGTGCCCTCGGTCGTGTATGTGGCGCTGGCAGTGCCGTGGGCAGCGGAGAGACCCACCGTGCTCCTTCCCGGCCCGCCAGCGGCGCCGTAGACAGTGATCATGTACCCGCTGGAGCCGCGCACGGTGAACAGGGAGATTGGCACCGAAAACTCCGCCCGCTCACTCGGCCTTGTTGCGCTGGGAACCAGCGCTGATGCGGCGGAGGGCAGGAGCAAGGCAAATACTGAAATTAGGAGAAGCCTGGCTCGCACTGTGCTGGTCATGATCGCTGTCTTTGGGGCAAGCCCGAAGCGGTTCTGCAATCCCACGACTGGCAAATCTATCGGCCAACTCAAAACTGGGCCGTGACTGGAATATCGCGGCATCTCAGGGAAATAGCGCAGTCGGGCGCGCCGCCGGCCAACGCGGCCCGATTGCACGCAGTTCGCTTCAAACCCCGATCAGGTGCTCCCGCGTCGATCCGGGCGGCTTCACAGGTCGGGGCACCGAACCCCCTCTCAGCCGAGCTCAGGGGGCGGGCTGCAATCATCCGGAATCAATCAGCCAACTCATCAGTGGATACCAGTTGCACCGGCCGAGGCCCTTCGATCTGCCCTCGCTTCTCAGCAGCTCTGCGGATTTCGAGAGCTCCACCCCAATTGCGACCGACCTGGCAGTTCGCTCGCCAGGCAGCTCAACTCTCAAAACCTGCAACGCAGGTGATGAGGCGAAGCTGCGGCAGGCCGGTGTGCGGTTGATATGAGGAATACCCGCATCGTTTTTGCGCTCGCTCTGGTTTTGGGGGGGATCGGGGCTCCCGGAGCTTTGGCCGCCAACTCGGAGTCTGCTCCCGGAGTGAGTCCCAGTGGAATGCGTGGCCTGAAATCGGCGAATCGGATTCTCGAGATCGCGACCACGAGCATGCACACCACCTACGCCACGGCCCGGGTCTATCAACTACAGGGCCGCCGTTGGCAGACGGTTCGCAAAGCAATGCCGGCCCAGGTTGGATACAACGGCCTCTCGCGTCCGCGGGAAAGGCACGACGGAGACGGCACAACTCCAATCGGCGACTACGGGTTCGTCTTTGACTTCGGCTCGCGCCCTAACCCCGGCGTCACCGGCTTTCGCTGGCGCCGTTTGGTCCCTGGTTCCTGCTGGGGTGAGACCTCAGCCAACTACAACCGTTGGGTCAATCGCACGCCCTGCACTCCGCCCAATGACTACCTGTGGTCCTATCACGCAAACGCCT
Organism: Solirubrobacterales bacterium; assembly: GCA_049585815.1. Taxonomy (GTDB): domain Bacteria; phylum Actinomycetota; class Thermoleophilia; order Solirubrobacterales; family 70-9; genus DATLSM01. The sequence continues at coordinate 1,421 of JBAVAR010000144.1, read as the reverse complement.
ACCGCTATGCGGCGGTGATCGGCTTCAATTACCGCCATCCGGTCTTTGGGCGGGGATCAGGGATCTTCTTGCACGAGCAGACCGGCGGGCCCACCGCCGGCTGCGTTTCGCTGCGCCAGCACGATCTGCTCGCGGTGCTTCGCTGGATGCGACCGGGCACGCGGATTCTGATCGGGCCGAGCAGCTGGCTGCGAAGGCTGGCAATACCCCGCTCAGGGGGCTGACCAAGGACAAGATCACCCGTGCCGAGCCGCGCTCGCCAACAGCGGCGATTCGGCGGGTGGGCTCAGTGCACCGACGAGGAGCCACGGTGAGGAGATCGCCAGAACATTGGGGAAATTCTGGCGCCGAGCCCAGCTTGGTTTGACGGCCCTATCGGCTCAGATACCTTGCTGCCAAGGCCGCTGCCAACCGACCCCTAACACTCGCTGGGGGCGCTGATTGGGCCCGCCTCTGTCTTGGCGAGCACCAACTGCACCTGGGGCCTCCGCGGCCGCCCCAGGTGCGGAAAGCCGGTCCATTGAAACCTCGTGGGAAGGCAACAGCCTCCCAGGGCACGGTCGCCCTCAGACCATCCCGAGGCCGCCACTGACGCCGAGGGTCTCGCCGGTGACGTAGGAAGCGTCCCCGGAGGCGAGGAAGGCGACCGCCGCGGCAACCTCGTCGGGCTGGCCGAGGCGCTTCATCTGGGTCGCCTCCTTCATCGTCTCGATCACCCTCTCGCCGATCTCACCGAACTCCTTGGCGCCCATCAAGAGCGGCGTCTCGATCGGCCCGGGGGCGATCGAGTTGGCGGTGATCCCGTAGCGCGCGTTCTCGCGGGCGATCGCCTTCATGAAGGCGAGGATCCCGCCCTTGGCGGCCGAGTAAACCGCAGAGCCCTTCGAGCCGACCCTGCCCGCCTCCGAGGAGATGCTGATGATGCGACCGTAGCCCGCCTGCTGCATCGCGGGAAGGGCGGCGTGGGTGCAGTTGAGGACGCCGCCGAGATTGACCGCCAGCACCCGCGCCCACTGTTCGGGCGTGGTGTAGGTGAAGAAGCCGAACTCATCGGTGCCGGCGTTGTTGACGAGGATGTCGAGGGTTCCCGTGGACTCGAGCGCGGCGCGGGCGGAGCTGATCTCGGTGACGTCGAGCTGCAGTGCGTGGCCGGCGATCTCGCCCGCGACCCGGCCCGCCCCCTCGGTGTCGATATCGCCGACCCAGACCTCGGCGCCCTCGGCGGCCAGTCGCGCCGCGATCGCGGCACCGATCCCGCTCGCGCCCCCGCTCACCAGCGCCTTTCGTCCCTCCAGCCTCACAGGTGCAGCAGCATAGACTGGCGCACCCGTGAGCGAGCCGATTCCGATCATCGGCGGCACCGGTGCCCTCGGCGCCGGCCTGGCGCTGCGCTGGGCGCGTGCCGGGCAGCGGGTGGTGAT
>JBAVAR010000143.1:0-31711 GCA_049585815.1 Solirubrobacterales bacterium | reverse complement strand
CCGCGGTCAGCGGTGTCACCAGGTAGACCGCCGTGGTAACAAGGGCCGCGATTCCAAGTGCTTTTAGAATCGGATCGCGCAGGCGGACGACAGCCCAGACTGCTGCCACCAGAGCCATGGTGAGGATTAGGGGATAAGGGAGCCCGAGCGCCTCCCTGAGCTTGGGAAGAAACCAGACTCGATATACCCGGAGGTCGAAGAGGTAATGGGCGACGCTGATCGGTCCACGCGGGTAGAGCTGCATTTGGTCGGGGTGGGGGAGGGAGATGGGACCAATGCTGTGGACCTGGGGGATCGGGTTGCCACTGTGTGCAAGATTGCGCAGATACCAATACCCACCGGTGAGCAGCTCCGCACCGAGCAAGATGGCCGCCCTGGCCGGTCGATCGCCACGCCTCTCGAGGGCGATCGCGATCAGCGCCACCAGGCTTATTGCAGCTACCGGCGCAAGCATCGTCAGCTTGACGGATATGGCCAGCCCGCCGGCTAGCCCAGCAAGGGCCAGCGGCCCGCGCCTATAGACCCGGTAGCCGTTCAGGAGCAACGCAGCGAAGGCGATCACCAGCGCAATACCCATCGCATCGTTGCGCGCCTCTCCCGCCTGGGTGAGCAGCAGCACGCCGGAATCGAGGGCGATCGCAGCGGCGACAAGGGTCGCCGGACCGACACCGAAGGGGCGGCCGATGCAGTAGGCGGCGAGCAGCCCGATCGCTAGCCAGCCAATATTGATCAGTGGAGAGAGCCAGTCGCTCTTGAAGAGGATGATGCCGACCGATCCCAGGAGCTCTGAGCTGGCCGGGTAAAACCAGGCGGCGAGCGCCAGGGGATCGGTGTAGAGAAGACCCCAGGTTGAGTGCGATTGGGCGAAGCGCGTAGAAAACGGAAGGTGGTACCAGGTCGAATCACCGCTGAAGATGCCACGGCCGAGGTCCACCTGGGAGGGGAATGCCCACTCGCCCACGGCGACCGCAGCGACAAGGACCGCCACCGCCACCGCCCAGGTGGGAACAGGCGGGGGCTGCTTTCGCTCAGTGATCGTCGGTGTCCGACGCCAGCCGATCGCTGCGGCCAAAAGTCCAACGGCCACGCAGGAAGAGACCATCCAACCTTCCCGCAGTAGTCCGAAACTGCCAATCAGTTGCAGAGTGACGATCAATAGTGAAAGCGCCAGCACAATCTCAGCGAGCCGCGCCAGAGCTCCGGAGTAGGAAGGGACCACCCAACGTCGCAACCAATACCCTCCAAGGCCAAGCGCGGCCAGCATGGAGATCAGCTCCGCCATCCCGTCCAGATAACTGCTGAAGCTCGGGCTCACGGCTGCCACGCAGTCTCTCCGACGCGGATTGTCCGCCATGAGTCCCAGGTGATCTTGAAAATCACAACCGTTATGCCGAGGCCAATGAGTGGGTCTGCGATCGTCAATCCGAGGGCGAGGAATGCGGCGGATGCGACGACTGCCAGGCTGACGTAGGAGTCGGCGCGCGCGTGGTTTCCGTCGGCGATCAACGCAGGGCTGGCGATCCGTCGTCCGGCACGAGTGCGGATGACGGCAGCTATCCAATTCCCGCCGAAGCCGATTAGCCCCGCAAGAGTCAGCGCAATGAGATGGGTGGGAGTCTGAGGAGAAATCAGACGGTTGATCGCCTCAAGACCAGCGACGCACGCAGATAGGAAGATGGTGGCAACGACGAAGAGTCCGGCCCAGCGCTCAGCCCGAGCGGAGCGCAGGAGAAAGGCGATCCCGAGAGGAATCGCGGTTCCGGCGTCGCCGAAGTTGTGGATCAGGTCGGCGAGCAGGGCGATGCTGCCGCTGGCGATGAACACGGCAGTCTGAGCAAAGGCGGCAAGCCCCAGCACAACAAGGGAGAGGCATACGGCCGCCAGCCCTTCCCGCGAGCGCTTGATACTTGGGTCGGTGAGGCCGTGGGAGTGCCCGTGGTCGTTGTGTTGATGACCGCCGATCTTGTCGTGAGAGCTGTGCAAGGTCTGGCGGCTACTCTATGACTGGCCATATGGAAGACCGCCAAGTGCTAAGCCGAATTGACGAGCTCGTGAAGGAGGAGGAGAGCCTTCTCAGCCGGCATGAGACCGGGGGTCTGACGACAGATGAGCGCACCCGCCTGGCAGAGTTGAAGACGCAACTCGACGAAGCCTGGGATTACCTCCGCCAGCGTCGCGCCTTGCGTCAGTATGGCTTCGACCCCGAGGATGCAAGCCTCCGGGGGCCGGACACAGTCGAGAACTACAAGGCCTGAGGCGCACCGCCGCGCTTTCGTCGCGCCCCCCGGTTCGCGTTTGCCATTCTTGCGGTCGTGGATCGAGCGCAGCGATCTGCTGACCTCACCGAGCTCGGACCAATCCCTCCAGCGCCTCCCAAGCCCGTTCTGAGGAGGCATCCATGCTCAGGGCCCCGAGTGCAGCTGCGCCGATAAGAACGTCGCTCAGCGTTCGCCTGTCTTCGTTCGCCAGGAGCACCAGCCAACGCCGAGCGCAGCGCTCATAGAGCGGGTCCTTGGCCAGGGCAAGCACCCGGCAGAGGCTCAGCGAGTCATAGAGGCCGAGCTTCCCCATCGCCCGGGCAGCTTCAAGTGCTCCCTCAGCGTCGTTCCCCATGATCGCTTTCTGGAATGCGGCCAGATTAGTCCCGTACTCCGACACGAACGCATGTTCGCATATGCGGAGTTCGAGGCCATGGGACGTCAGGCGGGTGGATTGGTCGCGGGAGACCCTGCCACATGGTCTGAGGGCCACGACGGAGGCTAAAAATGGCCGTAAGACGGAACTCGCCTTTGAAGAAGGCGAGGTCCGCCAATAGGCTTCTTTCTCTCGTTCACCAATCGAAAAGGGAAGGAATACATGAGACGCCTCAAGGGCAAGCTCACCTACGCCAACGTGATGTCAACGATCGCCGTCTTTCTCTTGCTCGGCGGGGGCGCTGCCTTCGCCGCGACCAAGCTCGGCAAAAACTCGGTCGGCACCAAGCAGATCAAGAAGGGCGCGGTCACCGCAGCCAAAATCAAGAAAGCCACGATCACCGGAACCCAGATCAACCTGGCCAAACTCGGGACGGTGCCCTCGGCCAGCGCAGCTACGACCGCAGGCACTGCCAGCGCTCTGACGCCGCCTGAAGCGCAGCGCTTGGTCGGAGCCTCAGGCCAGCCGGGATTCCTGGACGGCAGCAGCAATTCATTCCTCAAAGGTTCGCCTGTGCAGCTCGCTCCCGTCGCGTTTTTTAAGGACCACGACGGTGTCGTCCATCTCCAAGGTACCCCCGAAGTGGGCAAAGGAGAAAACCCAACCGCCGGATTGCTGTTCCAGCTTCCCCCGGGGGACAGACCGGCAAGCGGAACGCTTCAAGTATTTCCCACGGTTGGAAAAGAAAAAGAGATCATCGTCTTCGGCTCCAACGTCACCATCGAAGGGAAAAACCTAGAAGGAGACGTCCTCACGTCTGAAGAATCTGAAGAAGTAACCTCGCTGGCGGGAATCACGTTCAGGGCAGAAAGCTAAGTCCGAACGGATCAGAAGCAGCGATGCCCCCTGCCCTTCGCGGGTGGGGGGCGTGTCGCTCTCTGGACGCTGGAAGCTAAACAGCCTCTTCAGCGCGGTTGTCTTCGCCAGCCAGCGCGAATATCTCACCCGTGATGCAGGTAGGGCAAATCACCCCGTAAACGTCACCCGCTTTGTCGGTCGTAATGCCCCAGTCCATCGGAGGGGCCGCCAGTTTCGTTTCGGGATTCGGTCGCTGACAGATCATGCAGCGCTGTTCCGCGTGGTTATTCATCTGCCCGGGTTTGAATCAACATCTAGTCACAAGGTTCCTTACGTTGCGGACAACCAGACCTTCCCCGAATCGACAGACAGGACAAGACCTTGAATCCCCGATCGATCAAATGTCCACTCTGCCGGGTCGACTCTTCAGGGCGCCGCGCGATGCGCATACCCACTCCAAGTACCTGCTGCGAGGTGCGTGACTGGCTCGTGAATGGGGGCGAAGGCGGCGGGAGTTATCAGACCCGAGCCTGAGAATGGCTGAATTACCGCAGCTATCCTGCAGACGGCCACAATCAGACCGATCGGACTTCTCTGCCCTCTGCAATTCAAGGGTGGGGGCGGCCCCGCGCTCGACCCATCTTGGGCAAGCACGGGCCGCGGCCGATCAGTGATTTACTCAGATGCTCCGCATTCCTTCGCGCGTGCCAGTAACAGGAGGCGCTCCCGTGTGTTCTCGGTCATTCTCGCGGCGCGCTCGAACTCCGTTCGCGCCTCCTCGAATCGACCGAGCTTTGCGAGCAGGTCCGCCCGGACCCCGGGGAGCAGGTGGTAATCGTCGAGTTCACCTTTCTCCGCCAGGGTGTCGGTCAACTCCAGTCCCAGGGCAGGGCCAAAGGCCATACCGATTGCAACGGCGCGATTTAGCTCGACCACGGGGGACGGGGTGAGCAGGGCAAGGGCGTCATAGAGCGCGGCGATACGCCGCCAGTCGGTCTCCTCGGCGCTCGGCGCCCTCGTGTGACAGGCAGCGATCGAGGCCTGCACTGTGTAGGGGCCAAAGGCGCCGTGGCCGAGTTTTTCAGCCTTCTGCAGAGCCGCCAGACCGCGGCGCACCAGTAGTGGGTCCCAACGTGCCCGGTCTTGGTCGAGCAGCAACACCGGCTCACCGCCGGGGCCGACACGCGCGCTCGCGCGCGATGCCTGGATCTCCATCAGCGCCACCAGGCCGTGCACCTCGGCCTGCTGCGGCGCCAGACCGGCGAGCATGCGACCGAGCCGAAGCGCCTCCTCGCAGAGGTCGAGCCGCATCCAGCTTTCCCCCGCAGTTGCCGCATAGCCCTCGTTGAAGACCAAGTAGATCACTTCGAGAACCGACGGTAGGCGCTCGTCGAGCTCCTCGCTCTGGGGTACCTGGAAGCGGATTCGCGCATCCCTCAGCGTCCGCTTGGCCCGCACAATCCGCTGCGCCACGGTTGACTCCGAGGTAAGGAACGCCCGCGCGATCTCTTCGGTGCTCAGGCCGCCGAGCAGGCGCAGGGTGAGGCTAACCCGCGCCTCGGTCGATAGCAGAGGGTGGCAGCAGGTGAAGATCAGCGCGAGCAGGTCATCGCCGAGCCCGGCCCTCGCGGCCTCGTGCTCGGCGGCGTCCATCGCCATCCGCATGCCTGCCTCGCGGACAAGCTGCTCGCGGCGGTGCCCAAAGCTGCGATCGCGTCGCGCCAGGTCGATCGCGCGGTTCTTTGCCGTGGCGGTGAGCCAGGCGCCCGGGTTCTCCGGGACGCCTGACTCTGGCCACCGCTCCAGTGCTGCCACCAGCGCATCCTGTGCCAGGTCCTCAGCGAGGCCCAGATCGCCAGTCATCCGAGCCAGTCCGGCGATCAGCCGCGCCGACTCGATCCGCCAAACGGCCTCGACCGCACGGCCCGGTCCGCCGTCACTCACGCTTGCTCAGGTGGCCTCTCTGAGAGCGCCGCTGCCTCGCGCACGTCCTCGGGGAAGTCCTCCATCTCAAACACCCGACGCACCTCGATGAAATCGCCATTGGAGGCGGGGCAGCGGGTCGCCCACTCGATCGCCTCCTCTCGGGAGGAGGCTTGGATCAGCCAGTAGCCGCCGATCACCTCCTTGGCCTCAGCGAAGGGGCCGTCGGTGATGGTTGGTGCGTCACCGCTGAAGCGGATTCGAGCCCCATCGGCCGGCGGCCGTAGCCCGTCCAGGGAGAGCAGTATGCCCGCCTTGTTCAATTCCTCGTTGTATTTGCTCATCGCCGCTACGTCTTCGGCACTCGGCGCCCAGTTCTCGACATTGGTGTCGATTCCCGGGTACATCAGCATCATGAATCGCATAATCGTCTCCTTCGGTTTGGGTTGCCTCTACCTATGCGACGAATGGGGTGTTGGCAAATCGACATCGGCCAGGGATCTTTACGCCTAGCTGACCCCCGAGCTGGCGTTTCAGTGCCTCGGCTTGATTGCGTCCTTCATGACTCGCTCGCCTTCCGGCTCAACATCGCGCAGCTCGCCGGCCTAGACGATCTCCTCCAAGGTCGGCTCGGCCTCGGCGATGAACTTTTGAGCCAGCGCCTCGCCAGTCGCGCAATGTTCTCGGGCTCCCTGGTCAGCGCCATCAGCGTGAGCATCAGGGCGTCGGCTAGTCCGATCCGTGGCAGCTCGCGGGCGGCGTCCTTGCCCATTTTCCAAGAGCCGTGTTTGAGCCTTTGCCTGAAGCGGCTGTATGGGGAGCGTGCCCATACGAACGCATGTTCGCCTATGCGGAGTTTTAATGCCTGGGGCCGCTCAGACTGGGGAACAGTCGACGAAGACCTTGTTGCGCTGTCTGAGGGCCGCGGTGGAGGATCAGATTGGCCTTAAGTCAGCGCTCCATTGTAATTAGACGTAAGGTCAGCGGGCACTCGTCCTACGACTCGAAGGGAACGAAGCATGAGACGAATCAAAGGGAAGCTCACCTACGCCAACGTCATGTCAACCATGGCCGTCTTCCTACTGCTGGGCGGAGGCGCAGCCTTTGCGGGCACCAAGCTCGGCAAGAACTCGGTCGGCACCAAGCAGATCAAGAAGGGTGCTGTAACCGCAGCGAAAATCAAGAGCGGATCGATTACGGGCACCCAGATCAAGAGCGGTTCTCTAACCGGGACACAGGTCAACGCATCAACGCTCGGCACGGTACCTACAGCGCAGACGGCGAACAGCCTCCCAGCGCCGGAAGCGTGGCACGAAGTTGGGACATCCGGTCAGCCGGGGTTCATGAACTCGTGGACCAATCTAACCATAGGCGCAATCCACGATGAAAATGTTGCCTTTTATAAGGACCATGAAGGAAATGTCCACCTTAGAGGGGCGGTCGCTGGTGGCACGGGATTCATCTTCACCCTCCCCGCCGGATTCCGTCCGGGCAGCGGGACCTTTATCCGGGTACCGGTGGCATGTACGAACGGGACTTCTTGTGAAAAGGGATCGAGTGGCCTCGACATTGTCGGGTCTAACTTTCCGATCCCCGCAGATGATGGAGTCCTGATTCCACCGGCCGGCGCGACCCAGGTCTGGCTCGACGGGATCATATTCCGAGCGGCATCATAAGCCTGAACTGAATAGAAGCGACAAACGCCCCCTGCCCTTCGCGGGCGGGGGGCGGGTTGCTGGGACCGCCAGAATTTGGGTGGGAGGTTTCCTGGACATCGGCATGAGAAGAGGGTGCCCACTCTCAGTCAGGGAATACGGCGCGGTTCTCGGTCAGCGTCACGTAGGCCCAGGGCACATCCACTCTCATGGCATCCGGATATCGGTAGTCGCCCCGAAGCTAAGGCAGGGGCGTTTCGGCGGAAGTAATCGAGCAGATCGTCAACGCCGCCAAGGCCCGGGCGGAGCATCGCGAGCCCGCGTGCTGCCTGCGGCGACGATCCGGTCTACATCGTTGAGATGCTCGGGCACACGGACCGCGATTCACGCTCACGGTCTACGCCTGTAGGTCAACTCGCCACTAACGGCAAGGCCAGACGCACGAAGGCATTCGAGTGACGGGCTAAGCTGCGCGGCGTGTATCTGGCTAAATGCGAGGAGGCGCTCACGTGGGCCGCACTGGCGATGGGGCAACGGGCACCAATGGGCACCAGCGCCGGAAACAGGGTCGAAAGACTCGCCGACGAAATCTCAAACTTGGCTTGAATACTTTCATTCGGCGCCTTGGCGGAGTGGCTACGCAGCGGCCTGCAAAGCCGTTTACACCGGTTCGATTCCGGTAGGCGCCTCTCGCTCTACCTCGCGAAGTGTGGCGCCCGACGTCGACGGATGGTCCACAGCCGTCGACAGCTACGGCGAGGTCGTGAAGCTGACAGAGGAAGGCATCCCGTTTGCTCTCGATGGCGAGGCCGGGCTGGGCACAACCTGCCGGCTGGCGAGTCAGTTCCTGCTGTTTAGGGCGCTTCTGTGGTGATCAGCGCCGTGGTCTACGGAAGTCCGAAACGCTTACCGGCGTTCGACTTTGGCGCCCATGTGCTGCATGCCGACGGTTATCAGCTCGACCGTTCGCTCGAAGAGGTCAGGGTCGACACCCTTGGGTTCTACTTGCTGCTCGATCGCCAGGCCGTTGGAGAGAGCGAGCATGATGTTGGCGAGTTGCACGGCTGACAGGGCCGGCTCGCCGCCGAGACTGTCGAGAGTCTCCCGCGCTTGGTCGGCGATCATCCGACGCAGCTCGGCTCGCTGGCGTCCCAGCTCTTCGCCCAGCTCCGGCTGGCGGGCGGCCCGGGTAACGAACTCCAAGAACAGTAAGTGCCAGTCGGGCTCCTCGTCCACCGCCTCCCCACTGGCCCGGCCTGCGGCGGCCCCCGCCGCCTGAAGAGATTCTGCCGAGGCGATGGCATTCTGAACTCGCTCGACCCGAGCGCCCACGTGCTCCCGTAGCAGAGCGTAGAAGACCTCCTCCTTGTTGGCGAAGTTGGAGTAGACCGCTCCCTTGGAGAAGCCGGCCTCCGCCGCCACTTCATCAAGGGTGGCCTCGGTGTACCCGTGGCGACCGAAGACGCGGGTTGCGGCCTCCAATACGCGCTGCCGCACCTCTTCGCGCCTGGGACGCCGCTGGCGTGTCGGTCGCGCCGCCATCAGATGACCGTGGTCAGGCCGCCGTCGACGATGAGCTCTTGGCCGGTGATGTAACTGCTTTCGCCACTGAGTAGGAAAGCGACCGCGTCGGCGACCTCCCAGGCGTTGCCCTGGCGCCCGAGCGGCACCGGGATGGAATCACGACCGGGTTTTAGGCGGGCACCCAGGCGGCCCAGCGGCGTGTCGATCAGGCCGGGCTTGACAACGTTGACCCTGACACCCAGCGGGGCACCCTCCTTGGCTGTGTGTAGTGCCAACCCCGAGAGCGCGGCCTTGGAAGCGACATAGGCGGGAACGTCGCTGGTCGAAGGGGCAACGGCGGCGGTTGAAGAGATCAGCACGATCGATGCCCCCTCGCCCATCAGCGGCAGAGCGAACTTGCAGCCAAGGAAGTGGGCACGGGTGTTGACGGCCATCACGGTGTCCCAGGTCTCCGCCGTTGTGTCGGTGAGGCCGATGCCTCCGGCGATGCCAAGGTTCATGACCAGGGAGTCAAGGCCGTCGAGTCCTGCAGTCGCCTCCGCGACGATCCGCTTCATGTCCCCTTCTGAGGAGGCATCGCCGATCGCCGCGATCGCGCCGCCGCCTGCGGCGCGGACGGCGGTGACGGTGCGCTCGGCGGCCTCAGCATCGCGATCGGCGACGGCCAGCTTCGCTCCGAGCTGGGCGGCCCGCAGGCAGACCGCATAGCCGATGCCGGCGGGCGGCTCGTCCTCGAGATAGCTTTGCTGGCCAGCACCGACAACGAGCACCCGCCGTCCCGCCAGGCGCATCGCAGCGTCGCCGAGGCGCTCGGTCACGGTTGCCGCGCTCACGGCTGCGCGTCGCGGTTGGACTGTGCGGCTTCGACAACCGCCATCGCAGCGGGTGGGTCGGGCTCAACCCGCGTCGTATTGAGCAGCAGTGCCAGGCCGTAGTACTGGGAGATGACGAGCAACAGCTCGACTACCTCGCGGGCCGAGAGGGCCTCTTCAACTTCAGCCACCGAGGCCGCGGCGCTGCCGTCGTTGGCGATGACCTCGTCGACAAAGCGCAGGACGAGCTCCTCTCGGCGGTCGAACTCCTTGCCGGCGGTACGCAGGGCCGCAAGAGCGGCCACCTGATCGGGCCGCGCCCCGACCCCGGCGGCGATCGCTTCGTGCTGAATCCGCTCGTAGTCACAGCCAGCGACCACGGCGACACGGAGGATCGCCAGCTCACGCAGCGCCGGGTCCAATTGCAGGCTCCCGAGCAGGGAGCCGCCCAGGGCGAGCCAGGGTCGAAAGGCGGTTTCCGCGTGGGCGAGCATGCGAAACACTCCCAACCCCTGCGGCAGAGCCGCGAGCGCTTCGCGAACCGGAGGGGAAGTCTGCTCGGGTACAACAAGGGCGGGACGCGGCATTTTGGTCATTCCTTTCGATACTGAACAGTATTCGATACTGAAAGGTATCGTAGAGGGCGCAGGAAAGAAGCGCTTTCTGCGTCGAACAGTTCCTGGGAATCTGAGCGCGGGGAGCCAGTCGGTGATTGCTCTTCCCGCGAGCCCTGGCATCGGTGCATCCTCATGCTCGGGTGGCTCGTCGGGAATCTGGCGCGGATCCCGCCTCTGGCGGAGGAAGAATCCTCTCTAGCCCTATTCAGTTGCCGGGCCGGCGCTGGATGCGGGATTTCCGTTGAGCGAGGCCAATTCGGCGCGCAGGATCGAACCTTTTGCCCTCGCCGGACGTAGGACGGTCCAAACGGGACATCGACCCGGCTCGAAGGGGCCATGGAGGAGGGATGATGAGAGTGAGACAGGCGCAGCAGCGAGGAGCTGCACGCATTGTCTCTTCGACAAGGAGAGACTTCGCTGCCCGGGCAATGCTGACAGTCACTGCGCTCTCGGCCGTTGCCCTCGGTGCCTTGCCGGGCTCAGCGGCGGCGATTATCAACGCGCCCCCCCTGGTTAATCCCAAACCTGCGGTGCAGATCAGCGGCGGCTACGAACTTAAGGGCTCGGTTGATCCCTACGGGCTCGACACCCACTACCACTTCGAATACGGCACCACGACAATCTACGGCACCGACGTCCCGATTCCCGACGCCGACGCCGGCTCCAACGAAGGCTTTATACCCGTCTCCCAGACGGTTTCGGGATTGCAGCCTGAAACCACCTACCACTTCCGACTCGAGGCCTCCAACTCGGCGGGCCCGAATACCAGCACAGATGCGACCTTCACTACACCGGCCAACTCCAGCGCGCCGCCGCCGAGCAATCAGTTCACTGTCGGCCCGATGGTCTCCAAGGGGGCCTCTGCGACGGCCACTGTCACCGTCCCCGGCCTCGGCACTGTCTCTGCTTCCGGCAAAGACCTAAAGGCGACGAAGGCCACCGCAGTTGGCGCCGGTGCTGTGACGCTGAAGCTGAAGCTGAACGGCGCTGGCGCCAAAGCACTGATGAGGGCCAAGGGCCATCGGCTGAAGTTGAAGGTGGCAATCAGCTTCCTCCCTACCGGGGGAAGCATCGCCACCACGGACAAGAGCGTGACCTTTAGGGGGAAGGGGCCCTAGTAATGACAAGGACAACGGGCGCCAGTTCGGGCAACGACATTACAGAGACAAAGGGTGGAAAGAGAAAAGATGGCTGACCTGGATCAATTCGAAATGATCGGTCGGGGCCTAAGTCCGCGCTCGCGTCGCAGTTTTGTCGCCAAGGCCCTCTTTTACACCTCGATCGTGACCGTGGTCTTTGCTGTCATGTCTTCTGGGGCTGCGGCGTCGGGCTACCCGACCCTCGCTCCCCTGGTCATCGGCACCTCGGCAAACCCGACGGCCACCGGGGCGAAGCTGAGCTCAACCGTCTACCCATATGGCGCTGACACTCAATACTACTTCGAGTATGGGTCCACTACCAGCTATGGAACAGACATCCCGATGGCGCCGGGGGTAGATCTTGGCTCCGCGGAATATCCCGCCAACAGCCTGGTCGAACAGACGATCAGCGGTTTGACATCCGGGTTGACCTATCACTACCGCATCGTCGCCTCAAACTCAAAAGGGGAAGCTACTGGCTCTGGAACGGGCGATAGGACCTTTACCACCCTGACGAACGCGACGGCGCCCACAGTCACAATCGAAGCAGCAGCTCCGATCACGGGCGGCTTCAAACTCAGCGGCACGGTCAACCCCAACGGAGCTGCAACGCACTATAAGTTCGAATACGGGATCTCGACGGGATACGGGGCCACCAGTCCCGAAGGCCAGCTCCCGAGCGGGACAAGCGCCGACGGAGTATCCACCGAACTCAAGTCACTCTTACCCAACACTACCTACCATTTCCGGCTCGTTGCGGGAAACTCTGTTGGCTCTACGCCCAGCGAAGATAAAGAATTCACGACACCAAAAATCGAACCCGCCGCGCCAATCGCGGAAGCGATCGAACCGGTTGAAACTCCGACCGGTTACAAACTGCAGGGGAACATCAACCCCAACGGCCTCGAAACGGGCTACCACTTCGAATACGGGACCACGACCGGCTATGGCACCAACATTCCCGAAGCGAACGTGAACATCGGTGAAGGAGAAGCCACCGTCTCCGTCTCCCAGGAAATCGGGCTGAGCAAACTGACTCCAAATACGACCTATCACTACCGCATCGTCGCCGAAAACTCCAAAGGCCCCGGCGTGAGCAAAGACGAGCAGTTCACGACCAAGCCAGAATCCCCGGCTGTCCTCGCCACGCCTTTCACAAAGACGGCGGAAGGCTATGTCATAAACGGCACGGTCAATCCGCACGGAGCGCCGACGACCTATCACTTCGAATTCGGTACGACCACCGCCTACGGGACCGATTTCCCCGCGCCCGAAGAAGCGGTTGCCGGAAGCGGAAGCACGCCGGTTGCGGTCTCGGTGGTGGTGGGCCAATTCCCGCCGGGGATTCCCTACCACTATCGCCTCGTTGCCAAAAACAAAGGCGGGACCACGATCAGCGAAGACCAGGAATTCACCACCCCGCCCGAAGAATCATCCGAAAAGGTGATCGAAGCCCCCGAGCTGCCGCCCCCAATCCAGCCGCCCTCAAACCAGTTCACGCTTGGGAGCGCCGTCGCGAAAGGAACGAGTGCCTCGCTCAGCATCAGCGTTCCCGGATCGGGCACGATTTCCGCCTCAGGTAGAGACCTGAAGTCAGTCACCTCAGCCGTCAATGGGGCGGGCACCGTCGAGTTGAGGCTGAAGCTGACCGGCGCCGGATCAAATGCTCTAAGAAAGGCCAAGGGCCACCGGCTGAAGCTGAAGATCACGATTACCTTCCAGCCCCTCGGCGGCAACCCCGCCACTGCGAGCAAGGCCCTGATGTTCAAGCAGGGCGGGAAAAAATAGTGGCGGCGCTTTCGATGTCTGCGCACCGCCCGCGTCCCATTGATGACCAACCGAGGAGAACCATGACTCATCCCAATGCAGCCCGCCGTCGCCTCACAACGACGATTGCGACCTTCCTTTTGCTCTCCTGCGCCGCGATCGGTGTCCTCGGCGCCGGTGTCGCCTATGGCGGGGGGTCGAAGGCAGTGGTCAAGGAGGGCAAATTAAAGGGCAAGACGGTTCTGACCAACCTCGCCGGCCACACCCTCTACAGCCTCTCAAGCGAGACGCACGGCAAGTTCAGCTGCACCAAGCCCAGCGGCTGCCTCTCGATCTGGCACCCGCTGAAGGTTGCCGGCGGGGTGAAGCCGGCCGGCCCAGTGAAGCTTGGCACCGTGAAGCGCCCCGAAGGGGGCCTGCAGGTCACCTATCGCGGCCGCCCGCTTTACAGTTTCGTCGAAGACACGAAGCCAGGCCAGGCCAACGGCGAAGGAGTGAAGGACGTTGGGACCTGGCACGCGGCCGTGGTTGGGTAGCACCAAACCGAGATCGGCCCCTTCGGAAACGCGCGCTGCGGCCGCATGGACGAGCAGACCGAAAGAGGCGTAGCGTCTCATGCCGAGGGCCTACGCGCCTGGATCGGGGAGATCGAGCGAGCGATTCGGAAACGAATTCGCATCGCGGCTGCGCTGTTTGCGGCACTAGGGTGCGTTTCAGGGGCCGCTCTCTTCTTGGCGATCCAGACCTCCACAGACAGCGCCAGCGATGGCGAAGTTGCTGGACTCCAAGGCCAGATCACAAGATTGCGTGCAGAGTTGATCGGAGCTCGCCTGCTAAATCGCGGCGCAGCCTTGGCTGGGTTATCGGCGCACAGGACGACGATTGAAGTCGCAAAGTTGCAATCCGAAGTTCAGGCTCTCCGTCAAAGCGCCGCGGCGACCTCAAAAGCGACAAGCTCCAACGCTCACGGCAAGAGTTCGATGGTCCCGACAAAGAGTCAACCGACTAGTGCTGGAAAGAGTTCAAGCCCCACTGGAATGACCGTCGCAAGCACCAGCAACTCAAAGTTCGGTGAGATCATCGTCACCTCTTCTGGCGTGACCCTATATGACTTTCACAAAGATAAGGGATCTAAGTCATCTTGTTATGGCTCCTGCGCAAAGATCTGGCCGCCGCTGACCACCGCCGGCACGCCGGTCGCCGCGGCGGGAACAAAGGCATCGCTGCTTGGGAGCAGCCGGCGCGGTGACGGCATCACTCAGGTGACCTACAACGGTCACCCGCTCTACACCTATGTCGGCGATTCCAAGTCAGGTGAGACGAGCGGAAACGGGCTGACCGAGTTCGGTGGCTCCTGGCATGCGCTGCACCCAGACGGCAAGGAGGCCGGGGGTTGAGGGTCATGCCCGCAAGCGGAGAGGGTTGTCGGTCCGCCTCAATCCATCCCAATCGCGAGGCCCGATGTTGAAAATTGTCGATCACAGCGATCAGGTGCTGCTTGAGGCAGACGTCCCAACGGGTGCAGCAAATCTGCGGCCACCTACGTGGACGACGAGGGCTTGGGCGCGCGAGAGATCGAGCGCTGAGCTCAACACCGCCTCGCTATCGCCGCCCCAGCGGTAGCGAAACGTTCCGGCTGAGACTGCGGCTCCGCCGGCTGTCTGCAGGAAGACGCGACAGAGCGTCCCGGAGCGGATGCCGCTGACGTACATGCTGATCTCGGTACCGAAGGATTGTGGCGTCAGGGCGGCGGTAATCTTGACGCCTGAGGGCAGTGAGCGGAACACGACCTGTTGGGTGGGCGCGCCGCCACCGCCGCCTGGGAGAAGGAAGATCGCAAGCGCAGCGGCGGCTATAGCGGCAGTCGCGCCGCACAGCGCCAGGCCAAGACGAAAGCGGCGTCGCTGTTGGTTGCCACGTTGCGCGGCGCCGATCTCTGCCGCGATCCGCTCGCCGAGCGCGGCTGATGGGAGTGGGGCTGGCCCGAAGTGCTGCGGATCGGCGTGAGGGAGCAGACGGGCGACAAAGGCCAGCGAGTCAGCCTCCGCTCGGCAATCAGGGCAGCCATCGAGGTGGGCCTCCAGCACGGCCCGCTCCTCGGGAGAGAGGTGGCCCAACGCGTAGGCACCCAATGACTCTCGCCAGTCGCGGCAGCTTTCAGTCTTCATAGCCCATCTCCTCCAACACGACTCGCAGCGCCCGCAGACCGTAGTAGACGCGACTCTTCACGGTTCCCTCCGGCACGCCCAGCTCTGCGGCGACCTCGGCATAGGGACGGCCCCGGTAGTAGGTCTCAACCAGCACTTTGCGGTGCTGCTCCCCGATTCTGCGCATCGCCTCCTCGACCTGCCATGCAATCAGCGCGTCATCGAGCGGCTCGATCGACGGCTCGATTTCGCCCTCGGCGAGCCCGGGACGAATGGCCCGGGCGCGCCCGAGATCGATAACCACGTTGCGTAGGATCGCGAAGAGCCAGGTCCGCAGCGAGCCGACCTGCGGGTCAAAGCGTTCCCCGGCCCTCCAGGCGCGCAGGAAGGTCTCCTGCACCGCCTCCTCGGCAAGGCCGGGGTCCCCGAGCGAGCGCATGGCAAACCCGTAGAGCTCACCCGCATGGGCGGCATAGGCCTCGCGCACGTCCCGCTCGCAGCTCAGCGCACCGGGAGACATTTGGGCGATATTGACGAAGGAAGAGGGTTCACGCCTACCAAGGGATACGGACAGGCTGCTGAGCAGGTTCAGCCCCGACCACTAACCGCCCAAATGGAGATGAACCTCGTTGGCCAGTCGAACGTACCCCGAACAAACGCTCGCACGATCCATTGCACTACCTGAGACCTGACCAGCCACCGAAAGAGGCCACCCAAATGTTGACACGTTCCCGCTTCGCATTTTCCCTGGTCCTGCTCATCACGGTCGCTGCATTGACTGCATGCGGCAGCAGCAGCAACTCGACCACCTCCTCCACGGCGAGCACCGGTTCAACACCTGCCGCCCAACAGAGCGGAGCGGCGATGGTCAAAGCCACGAACAATCCGAAATTGGGAACGATCCTCGTCGGTTCGGATGGCCAGACCCTCTATCTCTTCCAGAAGGACGCGGGCGGCAAGTCGAGCTGCTCGGGCAGCTGCGCCAAGGTCTGGCCACCTTACGTCACGACCTCAAACCCGAAGGCGGGAAGCGGGATCAGTTCCTCGAAGCTTGGCAAGGTTATGCGCAGCGATGGGACCATGCAGGTCACCTATGCCGGGCACCCCCTCTACAGCTACACGGCCGACACGACTCCCGGGCAGGCCAATGGCAACGGAATCAACTCCTACGGCGGAATCTGGAACGCCGTTCGGCCCAGCGGCTCGAAGGCTCCTGCGGGCTCCTCTGCTGGTGGGGGGAGTGGTGGCGCGTCCAAGGAAACCGGCAGCTCCACTTCCGGGGGCGGTTACGGCTACTGATAGACAATGAGGACCAACTGAAATGAAGAAGGCCGATTCCTAAATGCTCGAGAAGGATCTTCTTCGTCCTCTCGTCTCGCGGAGGCCAGCTCAGCTAATTCTGACAAATGCAGAGGCCAACCTTTGGGTGACTTATACGGCCACTTCTTGACATGGCGTTATCGAGTGGCTGGGGATCACGAGCCCTGCTGTCGAGGTGAACGCTGCCCTCATTGGGGTTAGGCAGGGCTGCCTGTCGATCTGGGCGAAACGCTTACCGGCAGCCAACCTCGGGCAGATCACGGGCGCCTGGCCGTCCGTCCGGCATCGGACTCTGCGGGTGGGGCGTATTGCTGAACACACAGTGGTGGCTATGCCCGCAGCGCACCGATAATCACGGTGCCATCATCGGCAAAAGCGCCGTCATCCCGCGCGATGGCTGGCGCTCATCGCAGTACTTGAACGGTACTCACCGCGGCCGCGGGATTGGCGCACTCGGGGTGCACTTCAAAACCTTCACATGCCGTCGATTTCATGCTTGCAGGCTCCTGGCAGGTATCCGCCCAACTATCGTCGGTTCGATATTGGATTCGGTAGCTGACCCTCCCTGAACGCATGAGATCGGAGGTGACAACCGAGCGGCATTGCCAATGAACGCGACTGGTGTCGCTTTCGGCCCAAGCGCAGTAGTACGGATCGCTCCGGCCTTCCCCTCGATCGACACAGTACCAAGTCGGATGTGGGAACAACTGACCATCCCAACGATAACACTCGAGGGTCAGTCCTCCAGATCGGGGAGTGCGCTCTCGCGGCTCTCAAGGAGGCCTGAATCGGCTCGGGCCACGAGCTCAGGCAGCGTGTCACCCGCCTGCAACCATGCAAGTCCGTAACTGATCCGTACAGGTGGGTCAAGTTTGCTTAGGTCTGTCTTCGCATCCTCAATCCGCTTTTTCGCGTCCGCGACGGCTGCGCCCGGGATCGCACAGAGAAACTCATCCCCACCCCAGCGGATGATCGTGTCATATGGCCGAAGCCTTGACTGGAGGGCCGAGCAGACGGACTGCAACACCACGTCTCCGGCCGCATGTCCAAATTTGTCATTGGTCGACTTGAGCATGTCGACATCAAGGAAGGCCACCATCATGCTCTTGTTTGTGCGCTCGGATCGCAAGATCTCATGGCTGAGCAGAACTTCGCCAAGTCCGCGCCGGTAGGCGCCGGTCAGCTCATCACGTTGGGAGCGTTCCACCTCGGCCTGCAACAGCTCTCTGTCAAGGGCCGCGGCTTCGCGGTCGCGTGCTGCGTGTGCTCGATCGCTCGAGGCCTTGGCGCGGGCAGCGGAAGCTTTCACCCTCGCTCTTGCTGCAGCCTCTAAAGCTTCTCTTACGCTCACATCATTCACAGCCGTTGTGCGGGCAAGCTCCTTGGCTTCCTGTTCTGCAAGGTCGGCGGCTTTGTCGCGCCTGGCTGCGGTTTCATCCCGGATTTGTGCTTCTTCGTCGCGGCGAACGGCCTGCTCGTCGCGATCTTTGGCGATTCCCAGCCGAACGAGGCTGTTTGCGGACCGCATTAGAGTTCCCTCGGCACGCCTGGCCTGCGCCTGATCGTGGGCGCGCATGCGCTCGGGATCGGCACTTGGGCCGGCGAGTTCATCGGCAGCCGCCGCCCCATCTCGATCTGAAGCCCTTTGGTCGGATTCTGAGGCCTCCTGATCTCGGTCAGACGCGGTCTGGTCGAGGTCCGATGAGGTCTGATATGCATCGGAGGCAGTTTGATCTGCATCAGTTGCGGCCTGGTCGACGCTCTGGCCCTTGGGCTGCCCTCGTCCGGGTTTGCGCGTCATGACGACTTCTCCTCTCGTTCCCTATGCCAATCTGGAGCGCCCTCCCGAGGCCAAGGGGTCAATCTACTCCAATCTGTGAAGTCTGAGCAATCGGCAAGCCGGGTGCTGGCAACGACGAACTCCCACCTGGGCGGCGTGTACCGGCATCGATCTGGCGGAGGCCACGGCTGTGTTCAGGTGGTGGACGTCTCGAAGATCCGCCGCTAGAGGCGATGTGCTCGATCTCAAGTCCCGAGCTGAGTTGGTTCCTCCCTCAAGACTCGGCGGAACCTGCGCATGGTCAAGCTCGAGGCTTCCCAGCCCTGCGAGCTGCAGCCAGTCGGAGGAGGTAGCGCCGAAACTCGTCGGCTCCCCAGACGATGAAGGGATAGGGCAGCGTTATCAGCAGATACTTCGCCGGCAAAGAGGCGGTACCGAGCAGCGACTGCATCGGCGGTGCGTAGATGAAGAAGGCGGCGAGCACCAGCTCACCGGCGATAGCTGCGATCAGGTAGCGGTTGGAGAAGACGCCGACCGAACGAAGCGAGGCTCGCTGGGTGCGGACAGCGAAGGCGGTCCCGATCTGGCCGGCGATCATTCCGAAGAAGGTCATCGTTGTCGCCTGTTGGTAAGCGTGGTGAAGAGGCGATCCGGCGCCGACCGCGTCGCCCGGGCTCCAGCCTGCTTGGCTGAGGACGAAGAAGTAGCCGCCCATCTGCAGGGCGGCAACGATGAGGCCGAGGAAGAGCCAGGCGCGGACCAGCATCGGACCGCGGATCACACCCTCCGAGCGAGGTCGGGGAGCGCGCTCCATCAGCCCCGGCTCGGCCGGCTCACGGCTCAGGGCCAGGGCTGGCAGGGTCTCACTGCCGACGTCGAAGGCGAGGAGCTGGAGGATGGTCAGCGGCAGCGGGATCGCACCACCGGCAAGACCGAAGACGAGGAATGGCGTCACCTCCGGCGTTGCGTGGGCGAAGATGTAGAGAATGAACTTGCGGACATTGTCGTAGACCTGTCGCCCTGACTGAACGGCGGTCACGACGGTCGCGAAGTTGTCGTCGGTCAACACCATGGTCGAGGCCTCGCGGGCGACGTCGGTTCCCGAGCGCCCCATCGCGATTCCGATGTCGGCGCGTCGCAGGGCGGGAGCGTCGTTGACCCCGTCTCCGGTCATTGCCACCACATGCCCCAAGTCGCGCAGGGTGTCGGCGATCCTCAACTTGGACTCGGGCGAGGCGCGGGCGAAGATCATCTCATCCCCGCCACTTACGAGAACCTTCAGCTCGTCATCGCTGAGCCGGTCGAGCTCCTCCCCGACAATCACTACCGGATCTGCGCCGCCGATCCCCACCCGCCGGGCGATCGCTGCCGCGGTCAACGGGTGATCCCCGGTTATTACCAGGATGCGAATGCCCGCGGTGTGGCAGCGGGCGACCGCATCGGCCACCTCCGGCCGCGGCGGATCAAGCATCGCCACCAAGCCAGCGAAGCGAAGCTCGCGCTCAGCCTCCTCACGCAGATGCGGCGGGGGGACCCCAGGGGGCAACCGGCGCTCGGCGAGGGCCAGGACGCGCAGGCCTTCGGCGGCGAAGCGGTCGACCTGCTCGCCGATCCGCGCCCGCTCGCCGATGTCAAGTTGCGCCTCCTCGCCATCGACTCCAAAGACGGTCGTGCAACGGGGGAGCAATCCCTCCGGCGCCCCCTTGGTGTGGACGACCAGACCGTCTTCTTCAGCGTCGACAGTCGACATTAGGGCGCGTTCTGGGTCGAAGTGGAACTGCCAACGGCGCCTTGCCTCGCGCTCGGCTGCGCCGGTCTCTGCGCCCAGCTGCCGCGCCGCCAGCAAGATCGCGATCTCAGTTGGATCCCCGCTCGGCTCACTGCCAGGCTCCAGGCGGGCGTTGTTGCAGGCAGAGGCGATTTTGCCCACGGCACGCAGGGCAAGATTGCCGCGGTCGTCGGCCTCAGTCTCCCCATCCCCGAGCTGCACGGTCCCTGCCGCCGTCCAGACCAAGGTTGGTTTCATCCGGTTCTCAGTCAGGGTGCCGGTCTTGTCGGTGCAAATTACGTCGGTCGAGCCGAGCGTCTCAACCGCGCTGAGCCGCTTGACGACGGCTCCGCGCCGGGCCAGGGCTCGGACGGCGACCGCGAGCGCCAGGGTGATCACCGGCAGCAGTCCCTCCGGTACGAGCCCGGCCACGAGTCCCACCGCGAAGACGACGGCGTTGACCAGGGTCAGCCCGGCCGAGAGGGTCGCAAACGGGATGAATACGACTCCCAGCGCCACCGCTACCCCGGCGATCAACCAGGCGACCCGCCGCACCTGGACCTCCAGCGGACTGGGATCCTGGGTGACGCGCTCAGACAGGGCCGCAATCCGACCCAGCTCAGTGGCCATGCCAGTGGCGAAGACCACGCCCTGTGCTTCCCCGCCCGTGCAGCTGGTGCCGCTGAAGACCAGATCGCGCGCCGAGAGCAGGGGCACGTCGACGTCGAGGTCCGAGGCGGAGTGAAGGGTTGGGACCGACTCGCCGGTGAGCGCCGACATGTCAACCTCAATCGCGCCCGAGAGGAGGCGCACGTCGGCGGCGACCCGGTCCCCTTCTTCGAATGCCACCACGTCCCCGGGCACAAGCTCGACCGCGTCGATCTCTCGCGGCTCGCCGTCGCGCATTGCCCTAGCCCGCTGTGGAATGAACTGTGCGAGGGCCTCTACCGCCCGCTCGGCCTGCACCTCCTGCCAAAACGCGAAGGTCGCGTTGAGGACAATGATCAGCAGCACTGCGATCGCCACCTCGATCGAGCCGACGAGGATCAGCAGCACGGAGGCGATCCAGAGCAGCAGGGCCAGCGGATGGGTGAACTGATGGGCCAACTCGTGCGGCCAACGGCGGCCTCCGCGGCGGCGCAGCTGGTTCGGCCCGAATTGAGCAAGACGCCGCTTGGCCTCAATGCTGGATAGACCCTGTCGGGAACTGCGCAGGTTCTGAAGCAGGCGTGTCGCGGCCTCCTCGGGGTCTAGTCCCGGCGGGACCACCCATTCCTCGTGCTGGCTCTTCACCGCGACGCCAAAGCTCTCACCGGGCGAGGATCGCAGCACTCGCGGGATTCCCGAAGCCCTGTGGAGGGAATACCCCGATGAAGCCTGCACTCAAGGCGCCGAGAATCGCTCAGCAGCGACGCGGACCAGGGAGTTCTATGAGCAACTCAATCGATTGCCCACGTTGTCGGCGTCCCACCGCTGCAGGGGGTCGATCCCAGTCAATCTCTTTAGCGTTGCCACAGCCTGCGGCGCCCATCTCACTGTTACCTCAAGACCAAAAGAAGCTGCGGTACGCAGGTACCTGAGTCGGGCCGGCTTCGGAGCTCACTCGCGGTCATTGACGAGATAAGACCATCGGGCGCTCGTGGGGCCCAGGGAGCTTCCGATTCCCGCCGCGGGTTGACAGCCATTGCACTCTGGGCCTTGGCGAACCTTCTGAGTTTCGATTTCTGAGACTCTGAGGCCGTGGCACTCGCTTCCTCTCCCCGTAAGAAGCATGCACTTGAGCTGTTCGAGGAGCTGCCGGCTCGCTACGACGAGCTGGGCGCTGCGCTCAGCTTCTTCCAGGACCCGCGTTGGCGGCGGGCGATGGTCGGGGCAGTTGGGGCAAACCAAGAAGACAAGGTTCTCGACGTGGCCACCGGCACCGGCCTCGTAGCCAGCGATCTCGTCAGGCGCTTCGGCTGTTCGGTCGTGGGGCTAGACCAAAGCGGCCCGATGCTGGCCCGGGCAAGAGCCAAGCTCGCCGCCGATGAGGCCCTGGCTGCGCAGATTGAGCTGGTAAAGGGGGAGGCGGAGAGCCTGCCTTTTGCCAACGCCGAGTTCGACCACCTCACCTTTACCTACCTTCTGCGCTACGTCGACGACCCCGTTGCGACCCTGCATGAGCTAGTCCGGGTGGTGCGGCCCGGTGGGCGTATTGCCTGTCTGGAGTTCTGCCTGCCGGGAGGATTCTGGCTCTGGCCGTGGCGCCTTTACACCCGAGTTGGGCTGCCCGCACTGGGACGGATTGCCTCACGGCAGTGGTCTGAGGTCGGGCGCTTCCTCGGTCCCAGCATCGAAGGCTTCTACCGGCGCTTCCCGCTCGAGCGCCAACTGGAGATGTGGGAAGAGGCCGGGGTTAAGGGGATCAGCGCGCGGCGCATGAGTCTGGGTGGCGGTGTCGTGATCTGGGGCACGGTTGGCGGCTGAGGCTGAGCCGCGACCTGCCTTTTACGCGCTGCGCCCCGGAGGCTGGCGCGACCTTGTGACCGTTCTGCACCCTCCCTACACGGTTTGGCACCTCAGCTACGTCGCGATCGGCGCCGCAGCAGCCCCCGAGATTCACGCCGGCCGGCTCGGCGCCGCACTCGCGGCCTTCTTCTTGGCGGTGGGAGTGGGGGCCCACTCGCTCGATGAGCTGCACGGGCGCCCGCTCGGCACCCGCTTATCCCGCCGCGCGCTGGTGTCTCTCGCCGTCTGCGGCCTGGGAGGGGCGCTGGCGATCGGAGTTGCCGGCGTTCTGTTCGTGTCGGTGACCCTGGCCCCCCTGGTGCTCCTCGGCGCCTTTCTGGTCCTCACCTACAACCTGGAGTTGTTTGGCGCTCGCTTCCACACCGACTTCTGGTTTGCCGCCGGCTGGGGCGCATTCCCGGCGCTGACGGGTTGGTGGTCGAATGCCCTTTCAGTGGGCTCCACGAGACAGGTGATCGCCGCCGCCACCGCGGTGCTCGCCTGTTATTGGCTGAGCGTCGCCCAGCGCCGCCTCTCGACGCCAGTGCGAGAACTGCGCCGCCGCACCGAGTCCGTGAGCGGCGAGCAGCGGTTGACCGATGGGACGACCCGACCGCTTGAGCGAGCAGGACTCGCCGCACCTCTGGACGGCGCGCTGCGAGCCCTCTCGGTCGCGGTACCGCTGCTGGCGCTTGCCGCGGTCGCGCTGCGCGTATAGGCAGCTGACTAACCTTGGGCTCACCCGGTCGCCACCCGCAACGAAATGGAGCGCGCCATGAAGGCACTCGTCGCAACCGATTACGGGGAGCCGCCCGCGGGCCTCCAAATTGAGCAGATCGCCAATCCCAGCCCGGGCCCGGGACAGCTTTTGGTCCGGATCGAGGCCGCTGGTCTGAATCCGTTTGACCTCAAGCAGATCAACGGCGCCATGCGCGACATCGCGCCGGTGAGCTTTCCACATCAAATTGGGATGGATGGCGCCGGCCTTATCGCCGCTGTCGGCGAGGGGGTGTCTGAGTACTCCGAGGGCGATCCGGTGGCCGGATTTTTCGGGGCGCACCCGGGGACCGTTGCCGAGTACGCGGTCATCGACGTGGGTCCCGCGCTCAGCCTGCGCCCAGATGGGGTCGATGCAGTCCACGCGGCCGCAATGCCGGAGTCGGGGATGACCGCCCTGACCCTGTGGCGTTCGGCCAAGCTGAAACGCGGTGAAAACGTGCTGGTGATCGGCGCGACCGGAGGCATCGGCATGTTCCTCGTCCAGTTCGCGGCATCCGCGGGCGTTGAGGTGATCGCGACCGCGAGTGGGGAGGACGCCGATTACGTTCGCGACCTCGGCGCTGCTGAGGTTGTCGATTACAGACGTGCAGACGTGGTGGAGGAGGTGCTGGGCTTGCGAACGGGTGGAGTCGATGCGGTGATCGACCTGATCGGGATGGGGGAGGCGATTCTGAGCAGCGCCCGCGCAGTCCGTGAGGGGGGCCGCCTCGTTTCCCCGCTGGGGGGCCCCGAGGAGCTGGGACGCGGGGTCTCCTCTGTCTATATCGGCTCATTCACCCCCCAGCCCGGCGACCTGGAATCGCTGCTTGACCAGGCCGCGGATGGGTCTCTCAAGCTCGAGGTCAGCCGTACCTACCCGCTGGATAACTCACCCGCCGCGATGGCTGATTTCGCTCACGGTCATACCCGCGGCAAGATCGTGATCGTGCTCTAGCGGTTCGGGTAGGCGCATCTGTCAGGCTGATGCCGTGAGCGTCGCGACGGCAAGCGCAGCGGCGGGATCGCCGCCGTCCACCGTGCCCGAGGACCATGTGATTGTCCTCTTCGGGATCACGGGCGACCTGGCGCGGCGAAAGCTTCTGCCTGGAATCTTCCACCTCACCGAGGCCGGGTTGATGCCCAAGCGTTTTGTGCTGGTTGGCACCTCCCGCAGCAGCCTGGAGGAGGAGGAGTTTGTCGACATGGTGCGCACCTCCGTCGAGGAGTCAGGCCGCCGGCCCTCCCTGGATGGTTCTTGGGACCGGTTTGCTGCCTCGCTGCGCTTCGCCAGTTTGAGCGACGGCTATGAGGCGCTTGGCGAGACCGTCGCAAGGGCGCGGCAGGACCTCGGCGGCCACCCCCGGCTCCTCCACTACCTGTCGCTGCCTCCCGCCGCGGCTGCCGGCACTGTCGAAGCGCTGGGGCGGCTGAGTCTGGGCGAGGGCGCTCGGGTGATCATGGAGAAGCCATTCGGCGTCGACCTCGCTTCGGCCCGCGAGCTGGACGCCCGTGTGCACACAGTCTTCGATGAGAGCCAGGTCTATCGGATCGACCACTACCTGGGAAGAGAGGCGGTCCAGAATCTACTCGCGGTCCGCTTCGCCAACGGAATGTTTGAGCCGGTCTGGAATCGCGAGCACATCGATCACATCCAAATCGACGTTCCCGAGACCCTCTCGATCGGGATGCGCGCAGACTTCTACGAGCAGACAGGCGCCTTCCGCGACATGGTTGTCACCCACCTCTTCCAGGTGCTCAGCTTCGTGGCGATGGAGCCGCCGACCTCACTCAGTGCCAAGGCGCTGATGACCGAGCGGCAAAAGGTTTTTGACTCGATGGTGGAGCTGGCACCGACGGACGTGGTTCGCGGCCAGTATGCCGGCTATCGAGATGAGTCCGGCGTCGCGCCAGACTCCGAGACCGAGACCTTCGTAGCCCTGCGGGCGTTCGTCGACAACTGGCGCTGGGCGGGGGTGCCGTTCTACCTGCGTTCAGGTAAGCGTATGGCCGAGAATCGCCACCTGCTCACAGTTGCCTTCAACGAGCCGCCGCGACGGATGTTCCCGCTTGACGGTGACCAGACAGCGGAGTCCTTCGGCCATGATCACCTCAGCTTTGAGTTGGGCGACCCGGGGACGATCACGGCGACCTTCCTGGCCAAGGTGCCCGGACCAGAGATCCGGCTAGGTGAGGCCCATATGAGATTCAGTTATGCGAATACGTTTGGCGGCTCCGACCAGGCCCTCGAACCATACGAGCGCCTGCTTCACGACGTCCTCGTTGGCGATCGCACTCTCTTCACCACCTCAGAAGCGATTGAGCGGCTTTGGGAAATCTCGGAGCCCGTTCTCGGGGATCCGCCGCCGGTGCAGGTTTACGAGCCGGGATCATGGGGTCCGAAGTCAATCGACGCCCTGATCGCGCCACGCCACTGGCACCTGCCGAGCGACCACGTTTAGAGCGAAGGCAAAACGGAAAAGGGCCCCGTGAGGGGCCCCTTGGTTCCGAAGGACGTACCACCAGTGAAATTTAGGTCGCTGGCTCGTCGGTCCTCAAGTTCTAAAGCTCTCGTCGCGCGGCGCGCGACTCTAGATTGATAAACACGCAGTGCGCCGAGAAGTTGCACCATTTGCATTGGCTCTTGCAATGAGCGCCTTCTCCTAGATCGTTGCTCTGCGCTGCGATGTCGGTGCTCCCAATCTCTACCTCAGCGCCATTTTCTCGGCCGGCCCAGGGCGTTCTTCAGATACCTTGAGACTGGCGGAAGAGGCAGGCGGGTTGCTCATCGCAGGGGCGATTTCGAGCATCGACGGCTACTCCCCAAGGCCGCTGTCTATGGATCTAAAGAACAAGAGGTGCTCCTGAATTGGCTCGCCGATGGCACCCGGGGCTACGTCGAAGGTTGGCCCCGCCCCCACCCCTCCGCGGATTGGGGTCTGTTTTGATTGCTTTGGCGCCAGCTGTTCAGCGCTCACCGAGAATCACGGTGCCGTCATCGGCAAGCCGCAGGTATCCCCAGGGATGGCTGGCGCGCTCGTCGGAGCGCTTGAAACGGTACTCACCGGCCGCGAGATGCCCGCTTCCGAGGAGCGCGTCAAACGCTTCACGCGCAGTCGATTCCTTGCTAGCAGGCTCCTGGCCGGCATCTGCCCAACCATCGCCGGTTCGATATTGGAATCGGTAGCTCGCCATTTCTCAATTGATTAAACAGATCAGATGGTCATTCAGCTCGCTTCCGCAAGCTCATCTAGTGGTTGGGTCCGCTGAGCGCAAAAGCGGTGCATGCGAACTCCGGATGAATCCAGGGACTCCGCCCGACCTTGATCCCGCAGAGCAGTCGAATCAACCTTTGATCCATCGGCCAGGAGCCAGACAAACGGCTCGGATGCGCCGATCGGTTTGAAGCATTGCGGACAGACGGACTCCATAACGAAACCTTGCCCCCTGCGAGGGCCTGCGACAACCGTAGTTCCCGCGTTATTTCTGAATTGAGGGCCAAGACGACGCGGCGGGAGAAGCTATTTGGCGGTTATCTTGTCGCCTTCGGCGCGGCGTTGGTTTGGGTGCTCATCGGCACCGGGGACGATTCAAAGGGAATCGTTTTAGATCCAAAGTGTTTGAAGAGGACGAGCAAACCGCAGTAGAAAGCCATAAGAAGCACACCCCGGGCGTTTAGCTCAGTTGGGAGAGCGCCAGCTCGACAAGCTGGAGGTCACTGGTTCGAGCCCAGTAACGCCCATTAAGTGTTTGGGACCTATGCAGCCGTGCTGGCGGTTTGCGCCGCCGCACTGGCTATCGGGCAGGCGGCAATCGCGCTCTGCGGGCAACGCCGCTGGTCCTGGCTTTCCCCGGCGGTGGGGCTGGCACTGCTCTGCGCTCTGTGCTGGGGGACCGTGCGGCTGCCGGGCGACGGGACAATTTCCGCACTCCTGGTCCTGGTGCTCGCGGTTGGCGCTGTGCTCTTTTTGCGCGGTCGCATCGAGGGGACGGGGAAGGCGCTGCGGGCCGGTGCTCCGGTCGCGGCCCTTGCCCTGGTGGCCGGATCACTTCCCTTCGCCGCCGAAGGTCATTTCGGAATCCTCGGAACCAGCCTCAACCCCGACATGTCCCAGCACCTGCTGGCGGCGGACCGCCTCGCCCACGGCGAGACTTCCCAGCTCCTCCGCCAGGGCTACCCGCTGGGCCCCCACTCGGTAGCCGTCACCCTCGGCAAGGGCCTCGGCCTCGGTCTCGTCCCGAGCTTCACCGGCATCACGATCGCGGTGTCCGTCCTAGCCGCTCTCACCGCCCTCGCGGTTTTCGCGGATTTCCCCCCGCTGCGCCGCACGGCCGGGGCGCTCCTGGTCGGCATCCCCTATATGGCCGCCTCCTATTTCGCCCAGGGCGATTTCAAGGAGACGATGCAGGCCCTCTACGTACTCGCGTTTGCTCTCTCCCTCCGTCAGCTCAATCGCGATGCCAGTTCGCGAGCTCTAGCCCTCCGCTTCGTTCCCGCCGCTCTGCTCGCCGTCGGCAGCGTTTACACCTACAGCTTTCCCGGCCTTGCCTGGCTCGCGGCAACGGCACTGATCTGGGTGACAGCGGAATTCGCGCAGGAGAGGTTCAAAACCGCCACCGCTGCGAAGGGGGTGGGAGTTCAGGGGGCGGCGGGCACCTCGACAGGATCCGCTGCCTCGCGCTTCGGGCCATCGCCGTTTCGCGCCGCCGCGCTTGCCCTCGTTGTATTCGCCGTCCTGGTGGCTCCCGAGATAGGACGAATGCTCGACTTTCGCCGCTTCGAAACCTTCGCCCCCAACGGGCCCGGCCTCGGCAATCTCTTCGGTCAAATCTCGCCCTTCGAGGGTCTCGGGATCTGGCCTTCCGGCGATTTCCGCCTCACCCCCGGCGCCGGAGCGGTGCCGGCCCTTGGCTATTACCTGGCAGCCGCCTTCGCCGCCATCCTCCTTCTCTACGGCCTCGCTCTCTGCTGGAGGCGCCGCGAGAGCGCGATCGTCTCCGGACTCCTCGCCTGCGCCCTCGCCTACATTGCCGCACGCATCGGCGGCACCCCCTACACCGCGGCGAAGGCGATCGAGATCGGCGCACCGCTGGCGGCAGTGACGATCCTCCTGCCGCTGATGCGTCGCCCGGTCACGGTCCTCTACGCGCTCGCGGCCGGCGCCTGCTCGCTGCTCGCGCTGGCCAATGCCCCGGTCGGCCCCGTCACCTATACGCCGGCACTTGCCGAATTGCGGCCGCTGGTTGCTTCCGGGTCGACCGTGGTGCTGGCGCCCGGCGGTCTGCTCACCGAACAGCACGGCATTCCCTACCTCGCCTGGGAGCTGCGCGGTGGCAGGGTCTGTATCAAGGCAAGCTCTGAAGCGGGAATGGCCCCGCCGGCTGGAGTGCGTTTCATAATTTCCGAAGGCACGCCCAAGCGGCCTCCCTTTCCACGCCTTCGGGTTCGCCGCGTCGCCGCACCCTACGTGCTCTGGGAACGATCCGGCTCCCTTCATGGCCACGGTTCCTGCCCGCTGATCGCCGTGCGCCAAGCACGCCAGGGCGCCCCCCCCTGATCGCGACGCGAATTCCCTGCAACAGGTAGGCATTTTGCGAACGCTTGGGATCGGCCCGGGGGGCCGCGGGTAGCATGGGCCACATCGAGGCTGCAACCAAAAAGATCACCGTCAAACTGCCCGACGGCACCCCGCTTGCGCTTCCCCCGGGCGCCACCGGAAAAGACGCCGCCGCGGCTATCGGACCGGGCCTCGCCAGGGCCGCATTGGCGGTCCGGGTCGACGGCGAGCTCCGCGACCTCAGCCTCCAGCTGCCCGCTGAGGGCGGCGAGTTGGCGATCCTCACCGACCGTGACCCCGAGGCGCTTGACCTGATTCGCCATGACGCCGCCCATGTGATGGCTGAGGCTGTGCAGGAGCTCTACCCCGGCACCAGGGTGACGATCGGGCCGGCGATTGAGAATGGCTTTTATTACGACTTTGAATTCCCCGAGAATGTGAGGATCACCGAGGCTGACCTCGAGCAGATCGAGGCGCGGATGCGGGCGCACATCAAGGCCGATGAGAAATTCACCCGCCGCGAGGTTTCGGTCGCCGAGGCGATTGAGACCTTCGCCGAGCAGGGCGAGAGCTACAAGGTGGAGCTGATCGAGGATCTGGTCCGCGACGAAGGTGTCGAGCGGGTCTCGCTCTACCGCAACGGTGCCTTCGAGGATCTCTGCCGCGGCCCTCACGGGCCATCGACAGGGCGCATCAAGGCGGTCAAGCTGAACTCGCTCGCCGGTGCCTATTGGCGTGGTGATGAGAACCGCCAGATGCTGACCCGCGTCTACGGCACTGCCTTTTTCTCGAGCAAGGACCTGGAGGCCCACCTGGAGCGGATTGAGCAGGCGAAGGCGCGCGATCACCGCCGTCTCGGCCCCCAGCTGGGTCTCTTCATGCTCCGTGAGGAGGCGCCTGGGATGCCCTTCTGGCTTGCCAACGGCACCACGCTCTTGCACCTGATCGAGGCTGAGGTCCAGGCCCAGCTGCGCAAGCGCGGTTACCGGGAGATTGCCACCCCAGAGATGCTCGACGAAGAGCTCTGGCACCGCTCCGGTCACTGGGATAACTACCGCGAGGAGATGTATTTCGTCGAGTCCGAGGAGCGCCGCCTCGCGTTGCGGCCGATGAACTGCCCCGGCGCCTGTCTCGTCTACGGCTCAGAGCGCCATTCCTACCGCGAGCTGCCGCTGCGTCTGGCCGAGTTCGGCCGCGTCACCCGCAACGAGCGCGAGGGTGTCCTACACGGTCTGCTGCGCGTCCGCGCCTTCACCCAGGACGACGCCCACATCTACTGCACCGAAGACCAGATCGCCGACGAGGTCACCGACATCTGTGAGGCGATCGACGAGCTTTACGCGCGTTTTGGCTTTGAGGATGTCCGGGTCGAGCTCTCGACCCGGCCCGAGAAGTCGATGGGGAGCGAGGAGCAGTGGCGCCGGGCGGAGGCGGCGCTGACTGAGGCGCTGCAGGGTCAGGGCCGCGTGTATGAGTTGAATCCGGGCGATGGTGCCTTCTATGGGCCAAAGATCGACTTTCACATCACCGATGCGCTCGGCCGCTCCTGGCAGTGCGGCACCTGTCAGCTTGACTTTCAGATGCCGGAGCGCTTTGACCTCTCCTATATAGGCGCCGACGATGCCCCCCACAGGCCGGTGATGATTCACCGCGCGCTGCTCGGCTCGATGGAGCGCTTTGCCGGGATCCTGATCGAGCACTACGCCGGCCGATTCCCCGTTTGGATGGCGCCGGTCCAGGCAATCGTGCTGCCGGTCTCTGATCGCCATATCGCCTACGCACGGCGTGTTGTGGCCGAGCTGCGCGGCTGCGGAGTGCGGGTGGAACTAGACGAGCGCACCGAGTCGGTCGGCAGGAAGATCCGAGACGCCGAGCTTGCTCGCCTCCCGTTCATGCTGGTTGTAGGCGACCGCGAGGAGGCGGATCGAGCACTCGCCGTACGCTCCCATGGGGAGGGCGAGTTGGGGGCGATGCCGGTGGATGGGTTTGCAGATCTGGTGCGCGCACGGAGCGCGCACGACTGATCTGGAAGATGGTTGCCAACTGCTGACGGGTCTCTATACTCCCGCGAACTTGATCGTCGGCACGCAACACACCTCGCGCACCTGAGCCCCTCGGCCGTGCCCGCGCCCCTACTTCTCCTCTCGTCCTCTTGAAGCTCCACCACTCCTCTCGATAGTGCCGATTCCGCGCAGGTTCGATCGGCGCCCCCCAGAGCGCGACACGACAAGGATCAACGAGCGGATCCGCGTTTCCCAGGTGCGTCTGATCGGGGCCGATGGGGAGCAGCTCGGCATCGTCGACACCGCCGAGGCGCTGAAACGCGCTCAGGAGGCCGACCTCGATCTGGTTGAGGTTGCGCCCAACTCAAAGCCGCCGGTGACCCGGCTGCTCGACTACTCGAAGTACAAATACGAGCAGGAGCAAAAGCAGAAGGCGGCCCGCAAGCACCAGCAGCAGGTCAACATCCGTGAGATCAAGCTGCGCCCGAAGATCGCCGCCCACGATTATGAGACGAAGAAGAGCCACGTCGAGCGCTTTCTCCGCCACCAGGACAAGGTGAAGATCACGATCATGTTCCGGGGCCGCGAGCAGGCCCACCCGGAGCGAGGGAGGGCGCTGCTGCAAAAGCTGTTCGAGGACCTCGACGGCCTCGCGGTGATCGAGTCCGAGCCCCTGCAGGAGGGGCGCAACATGAGCATGCTGCTGGCTCCTGGCAAAGAGGCGTTGAAACTGGCCGCCGAGGATCCCGCCCGGCCGGACGGGGAGGTTGCCGGGCTGGACCCAGGCGGCGGGTAGCTAGTAGTGCTCCGTTAGGTGGGTGATGCTCGTAAGTGAGGGTCGGGCGGCAGCTCTCTGCGGCAGGTGGGGCAGATCCCCTGCCAGCAGGCCAGGAGCGCTTGCAGCTCCCGGAGGACCCCGAACAGGCTCAGGCTGCCGCCCTGGCTGGAGGGCAGCGTTCTCGC
>JBAVAR010000142.1:0-6133 GCA_049585815.1 Solirubrobacterales bacterium | reverse complement strand
GCTCCGGGCGCTGTGCGTGACCGACCACGGTGATCGCGACGGTCAGCGCCGGGGCCCGCGTCACGTCGCCGCCGGCCAGCGTCGTGCCGGTCTCGCCGGCCTGCGAGGCGATCGCATCGATCAGCTCGATGCAGCCGTCCTCGTCGAGATCGGGCGGAACGCCGAGGACGAGGTATGCCTCGCCTGGCTCGGCGCCCATCGCCGCCAGGTCCGAGAGGGCGGTCGCAAGGGCCTTGTGACCGATCTGAGCCAGGCTCGCCTGCCCACGGCGGAAGTGGACGCCCTCGATCAGGGCATCGACCGAGGTGGCGGTGGCGCCACCGGGGACGGTGATCGCCGCGTCATCGCCGATCCCGACCCGCACCCGCGGTCCCGGCGCCGGCAGCCGTTTCCGCATACGCGCAAGCAACTCGAACTCGCCCATCGCCCGATTCTCCCTCCATCTCGCGCCGGCGCTCCGATTGTCGGCGTCTGGCAGCGCCCGGCGCCACTAAGGTGCGATCGACGTGGAGGGACGCCAGCCACTTCTGCACCGCCTCGGCGAGGCCGGGGCGCGGTTCGGGAACCGGCCCCCGCGCAGCCGCGGTCTGCGCCTGGCGATCCAGCTCGGACTTGCCCTGGTCATCTTTGGCTTTCTCGTCCTCACCGTTGTCGAGCAGTGGGGCGAAATCAAGAGCAAGGGGGTCCATTTCCACGGCCTCTGGCTGATCCCAGCCTTCGTTGTCCTGCCCTGCTTCTATGCGCTCAGCGCCCTCGGCTGGGACTTCACCCTTCGGTTCCTCGGCTACCGGATCGGGGTCGGACGGGCGCAGGTTGCCTGGGGCCAGCCGCTGCTTGCCCGCTACGTTCCCGGCAGCGTCCTCTACGTGCTGGGCAGGGTCCTGCTCTCAGAGCGAGCCGGGGTGCCACGTCGGATCACGATCGCCAGCATCGTCTACGAGCAGGCGATCTCGGCGACATCGGCGATCGCCGTCGCCGCCTACTTCATCGTCAACCACCCCGACCTTCAGGGCCAGCCGCTGCGCTGGGCGGTGCTGCTCCTCATCCCGCTGGCGATCGTGCTGCTCCACCCCCGCGTCTTCGGACCGCTTGCCAACCGGGTGATGCACGCCTTTGGGCGCGAGCCCCTGCCGGCCGTGATCTCGCTGCGCGGAGTGCTCGCCCTGCTCGTTTTCTACTCCCTCAACTGGGGGGTGGTTGCGGTCGGGATCTACTGCGTCGCCCGTTCGGTGACCACGATCCCCTTCAACGACGTCCTCATCGTCGGCTCCGCGCAGGCGATCGGGTATTTCGCCGCCCTCGTCACACTCATCGCCCCCGCCGGGCTCGGCGTGCGCGACGCCGCCTTCGCCTGGGCGGTCAAGGTGGCCACACCTGGTGACAGCTTCGCGGTCGGCTCCCTGATCGCGATCGCGGTGCGCGGGGTGCTGACCGTGGTCGAGGTGATCTACGTCGGCATCGTCACCGCCATCGGCAGACGTCAGGGCTGGACCGTGCCGACCGGAGTCCTGCATCCCTCAGCGGAGGAGAAGGCCGCCGGACCCAGCGCGGGGGCCCACAGCCCCGAGATCATCTGACCGGCCACCGGAGGCTCCCTGGTCAGGGGTGAAGCCTGGCGCCAAGTTGGAAGGCGGTGAGGCAAAGGACGAGGAGACCGAGGGCGCGATCCCGGGAGAGCGCGGTGAGGGGCAGGGCCCAGATCAGGTACCAGGGAAGAAGCCAGGAAGTCGCGAGGAGGAGGCCGAGGGTCGCCCAGGCGGCGGCGCGCAGCCAGTCGCCTCCACGCCAGGTCCAGACGAGCAGATAGGCGAAGAGTGCCGCGTAGAGGGCGAGGGCGAGGGCCCTGGCCGCGCCCTTGCCGAGACCGGTGATCCGGGCGGCGGTCGTCGGGATGCTGAGGTGGCTCGTCTTTGACTGGTTCTCTCCGGCGAGTCCGATCGCGTGCAGCCAATGCCAGCCAAAGGAGAGATAGGAGATCGTCAGCAGCGCCGCCAGGGCGAGCGCCGCAGCGAGCAGGAACCGCCCCCGGCGGCCTGCCCCCAGCAGGGCGAAGGGGGCGATCACGGCGGTCGAGACCTTCACCGCCGCCGCCCCAACCAGCGCAACCGCGGCCGAGGCCTCGCTCCCCCGCGCGAGTCCGGCGACACCGGCCATCGCGATCAGCATCGCCAGAGCGTCGTTGTGGCCCCCCCCGACTACCTGGACCAAGACCAGCGGGTTGAGGGCGGTGAAGGCCGCCGCGCGCAGAGGGTCGATCCCGCGCAGCGGCGCCAGTCGCGCGCAGATCGCCGCGATCCCGAGCACCGCTAGCCCGGCCGTGACCTTCAGCGCCCAGACGGCGCTCGAGGGCGCCAACCAGGCGAGCGGGTAGCTCGCCAGGGTGAACAGCGGCCCGTAGGCGCTTGGCGTATGGGGCCAGGTGACGGCGGCGAAGGCGGGGTCGGCCGGAGCGGCGGCGGGGCCGCGCAGGTAGGGGTCGATGCCATGGAGGACGCCGAGCCGGGCGTAGTCGACGTAGCTGTAGATGTCATGGGAGAGCAGCGGCGGGACCAGGGCGAAGCCCGCGACCCCCACCACGATCATCGCCCACACGACCCGCCGGCCAAGGGTGGGCGCGGCAAACAGCACCGCGAGATAGGCGGCGAAGCCAACCCACATCAGCGCATCGGCCGCCCCAGGCGAGATGGTCAGCTAACCGCTCCCGTTGCCGGACCCCGCGCCCTTGTCCCCGCCGCCGCCGCTCGCGGAGGGGGACTTGGGTTCCGGCGGCAGCGGCGGCGGCAGCGGGGCGGGCTTTTGTCCGACCCCGGGCGCGTAGGCATCGGGGTTATAGCCACCCACCGCGGCGCTTCCGCGGGGCGGCGCCCCGCCGCCGTTCCCAACCCGGCGTTCGCCGCCCGCGGACCCCGCCGGAGACCCGACTGTGTATTGGCCAAAGAACGGCACCCAGTTCGGGTTCCCCGGCGGGCGCTGGATATCTAGGCACGGCACTCCCCCGTTGGCGTAGAGCGAGTGCCAGATCTGCGCCGGGAAGGTGCCGCCGAAAACGACGATCCCGTGAACGTCGGTCATCGAGATCGCGTTGGACTGTGGGTAGCCGACCCAGACCGCCGTCTCCAGATTGGGTTGGTAGCCGGAGAACCAGGCATCGGTGTAGTTGTCGGTAGTCCCCGTCTTGCCCGCCTGCCCGGCGCAGCCGGTGTAGGCGGCCGTCCCGGTCCCTTCGGTGATGTTGTCGCGCAAAAGCCGCGTCACCTGGTAGGCGACCTGGCGGCTGATCACCCGCCGCGGTTCGGCCGCTTCGGGGTGCTCGACCCGCCCCCCGGGGAAGACCACCCGCCGGATCGCGACAGGGTTGTGGTGGATACCGCCGGAGGCAAGCGTCGAGTAGGCATCGGCGAGTTCCAGCGGTGAGACGCCGTATCGCAGGCCGCCGATTCCTTCCGCCGGCAAGCCCTGCAGGTGGGTCTTGATCCCCATCGACTTCGCCGTTGCCGCCAC
Source organism: Solirubrobacterales bacterium (assembly GCA_049585815.1). Lineage (GTDB taxonomy): Bacteria > Actinomycetota > Thermoleophilia > Solirubrobacterales > 70-9 > DATLSM01. The sequence continues at coordinate 2,632 of JBAVAR010000142.1, read as the reverse complement.
GTTTCCCGGCCCCACGTCGAGGTCGAGCTGGGCGAAGACGGTGTTGTCGGAGGTGACGGTCGCCTGCTTGAGATTGATTTTGCCCTGGTAGCCCTCGTCGGCGGTGTGCACCGTCCAGTGACCCCATCTGGGCAGGTTGAGGTTGAGCGGTTTGGACACGTAGTAGGTGGTGTAGGGGTCGATGCCCTGCTTCAGCGCCGTGGTCAGAACGAACGCCTTGAAGGTCGAGCCGGGCTGTCGGTGCCCCTGAGCTGCGAGGTTGAACTGATTGCGGCTGTAGGGGGAGCTGGAGTTCATTGCTCTGATTTCTCCGTTGCTCGGGTCGATCGAGACCAGCGCCGATGAGGGGTCGGTCGAGTAGGGGAGGGTGGAGCGCATCGCATCCAGACCGACGCCCTGCAGCCTGGGGTCGAGCGTCGTGTAGACCTTCAGCCCCCCTCTGCGAACCGTCATCGCCCCGTACCTTTTGATCAGCCTGTTTTCGACGTAGTCGAAGAAGTAGGGCTGGCGATGCTGGAAGTAGCCGTTGGAAAGGTCCAGCTCGAGGCCGCTCCGCTCGGCGCGGGCCGCCGCGGCCGGGGAAACGTAGCCGAGCGAGGCCATCTTCCCGAGGACCTCGTTGCGGCGTACCCGAGCGGCTCCCGGGTGCAGCAGCGGGTTGTACTCAGAGGGTGCCTGGGGCAGTCCCGCCAACAGCGCCTCCTGCTCGAGGCGCAGGTCCCATACCGGCTTGGAGAAGTAGATCCGTGAGGCCGCCTGGACCCCGATCGTCGTGGCGCCGCCGATCGTCCCGTAGGAGGCGGTGTTCAGGTACTGACCGAGGATTTCGCGCTTGGAGTGTCTCTGTGCGTACTCGATCGCCAGCTTCGCTTCGACGACCTTGCGTTCGAGGTTGCGCGCGGAGCGCCGGATGCAGAGGTTGCGCACGAGCTGCTGGGTGATCGTCGAGCCCCCCTCGACCGCTTTCCCCGCTTCCAGATCCTTGAGCGCGGCGCGCAGGATCCCTTCTGGATCCAGCGCCCCGTGCTGGTAGAAGCGCTGGTCCTCGATCGCAATCGTCGCGTTTTGGAGATCGCGCGGAACACGCCGGATCGCCACCGGCGCCGCCGCCACTTCGGAGGCGATCACGCCGAGCTTGCTGCCGTCGCCGGCGTAGAGCACCGTGTTGGTGCCGCGGTCGACCGGCCTGCAGGCGGCGAGCGAGGGCGCCTTGGCGGCGACGTTCAGCACCCAGGAGGTGACCGCGACGAGCGCGAGCGCGACGACGGCGATCACGGCCATCGCGGCGACAAGCAGCTTCTCACGGGCGCCGCCACGGCGCCGAAGGCGTCGGCTGCGCTGCGTCATCGGCGACAGCGTACTTCGGCCGCCTATGCTCAGGCCTGAGTATCTCCGGTGGAGCGGTTGTGCACGATTCCGTCGACCAGCATCTGGTTGGGAATGACGACGGCACTGCCGTCTCCCGGGTCGAGATAGGTGTAGGAGAGGGTGATGTCGGTGACCCGGCCCTCGATTTCTTCGAAAGCGATCCGATCGCCGATCCTGATCGGCTGGGTGATCGCGAGCTGCACCCCGGCGACCATGTTCGCGATCGTGTGCTGGGCGGCAAAGCCGACGATCAGGCCGATCACCGCGGTCGAGGCGAGAATTCCGGTTGCCAGCCGCTTCAGCTCGGTGAATTGACTGAGCGCGATCGCGGCCAAGACGAGGAAGATCGCCAGCAAGACCAGACGGCGGAGCACGCGCAGGCGGGTTCGGGTGGACCGCGAGACCTGTGAGACTGCCGGCGACATGAAGGCAAACCTACCTGCAGGGCGCGCCTTCCCCTACGCCAACTGGGGCCCGTTGGCCGCTCTTTTGGGGGTCGTCCTTGCGTTCGGGATCCAGTTCCTCATGGCCATCCCCGTCGTGCTTGCCTCCCCTCCGGTTAACGGCGAATTTGGCGACGCCGCCAACATCGTTCTGCAGTTCGTCACGGCGGTCGGTTTCCTCGCGGCTCCGCTGGTCATCGCGATGCGGCGCGGGGGGTCCGCCGAGGCGGCGATCTCCCGCCTCGGGGTGCGCCGCTTCCGCCCCTCGGCGCTGATGTGGATGGCGGCGGCGGTCGCCTTTTACTTGTTTTGCACAGTCGTTTACACGGTGCTCGTTGGCCAGCCTCATCAGAAGGACATCGCCAAGGGATTCGGCGCGGTCCCCTTTCAGGTGCTGTTGATTGTCATCGCGGCGCCGATCAGCGAGGAGTTCTGTTTTCGCGGGATGTTGTTCGGCGGCCTGCGCACCCGCCTGCCAGGCCTCGCCGCGGCGCTGATCAGCGGCGCCATCTTCGGCGGCCTGCACGCCACCACCGGGGTCAGCGCCGTCCCTCCCCTGATCGTCTTCGGCTTCGTCCTCGCCCTTCTCTACGAAAAGACCGGCTCGATCATCCCCGGCATCCTGCTCCACATGCTCAACAACTCAATTGCCCTGCTCGGGCATTAGTCGTTTGCGGAGGCGTCATTTTGCCCGGCTGGGGGTCGGCGCCAGCTCCAACTGGAAGGTTATTGGCCCTTCCGCAAGAATCCCTGTCCCGTGATTGGTCGTCTCCTTCCCGCGCTCGCCCTCACCGCCCTGTTGGTGGTGCCCGCCGCCGCCT
>JBAVAR010000141.1:0-25770 GCA_049585815.1 Solirubrobacterales bacterium | reverse complement strand
GAGCTGCCCCTCCCACAGCCACCGCGCCCGCGCCTCCGGGCAGGGGGCCGGGCGCTCGCCGCGGCCCGCTAGGCAGAGCTCGACGCGGCGGTCCTGTTCAGGTAATCGCGGACAAACTCGTCAATGTCGCCATCGAGGACGCGCTGGACATCTCCAACCTCGTGGTCGGTGCGATGGTCCTTCACCATCGTGTAGGGGTGCAGCACGTAGCTGCGGATCTGTGAGCCCCAGGCGACATCTTTGACCTCGCCCCGCGCCCGCGCCAGCTCCTCGGCGCGCTTTCGCTCCTCAAGCTCCACCAGCTTGGAGCGCAGCAGCTGCATCGCGACCGCCTTGTTCTGGGTCTGTGAGCGCTCGTTCTGGCACTGGACGACGACGCCGCTGGGGATGTGGGTGATCCGCACCGCGGAGTCGGTCTTGTTGACGTGCTGGCCACCGGCCCCGGAGGCGCGGTAGGTATCGACCCTCAGGTCGGCGTCATCGATCTCGACCTCGACCCCCTCGTCGACCAACGGGCCGACGTCGACCTGGGCAAAAGACGTGTGGCGCCGCGAGGAGGAGTCAAAGGGGGAGATCCGCACCAGCCGGTGGACGCCGCGCTCGGCGGCGAAGAGGCCATAGGCGTTCTCACCGCGGGCGATGAAGGTCGCCGACTTGAGGCCCGCCTCCTCCCCGGGGGAGGCCTCCTTCATCTCGACCTCAAAGCCGCGCCGCTCGGCCCAGCGCAGGTACATGCGCAGGAGGATCTCCGCCCAGTCCTGGGAATCGGTGCCGCCGGCACCGGCGTGGACGGTGACGACCGCATCACCGGCGTCATACTCGCCGCTGAACAGGCGCGCCTCCTCCAGCTCGCCGAGGCGGCGCTCGACCAGAGCAAGCTGGGAGCCGAGCTCCGCCGCCATCTCCTCATCCTCGGCGGCGATCTCCGCCAGCTCGCCGAGATCGCCCACCCCCGCCTCAAGCTCAGCAAAGGTCCTCAGCTTGCGTTGGGCGCGGGCATGGGCGGCGGAGACGCGGGCGGCCTGCTCCTGGTCATCCCAGAAACCGGGCCGCTGCATCTGGGCCTCCAGCCCGCCAACCTCCCCCTCAAGTGAAGCGGGGTCAAAGGTAATCCGCGAGCAGGGACAGCTGCTCGCGGATCGCGGCGAGCCGCGCCGGAACCGATTCGCTCGATGTCGCCTCGGCCATCAGCGCAGCTTACCCAGAGCCTCGGCACGGTCCGCATACGGACGCCAGCTTCGGATCCGCCTGCCCTGCAGCTCAAACAGCCAAGCCATCTCCTCCTCGCCCGCGGCCGAGCCGTCTTCATCCCAGTGCCAGACCCGGCGGATCAGCGCAACCGCTCGCTCGGCATCCTCGTAGAGCTGATCGAGCTCGATCGTCTGCTGGACTCCGCCCGGCGGGCGCGTCGCCCACAACCGCGCCGCCTCACGGCCCTTTCGCATCCCCTTCATCGAGTGCAGTTCGACCTCGGGATCGAGCACCTCGATGAAGGCATCCAGGTCGCGCTCGTTGAACGCCCGGATGAACTCGCGGACGGGGTCTATGCCCCGTGGCACTTCTTGTACTTTTTGCCGCTGCCACACCAGCAGGGATCGTTGCGGCCGATTTTGTCGTGCTCGTCCTTGACCACGGTCTCAACCACCTCGCTCGCCCCCCCGTTTGCGGCCTGCGCGCCGGCACCGACTTCGGCGGCGACCATCTCGGCCCCGGCGCCGCTCGCGGCGACCTGCTGCAGGGCCGAGGGCTGTCCTTCGAGGGTGCCGCCCGAATAGGCGAGCGCCGCCGGCTGGGCGGCGCCGTTGGGGGCAAAGGCGGCTTCGGCCTGCCCTGGCTCGAGCTCGACCTCGGCGTGGAAGATCAGTTTGCTGAACTCCTCCCAGATCGAGTGCATCAGCTCTTCGAACATCGAGAAGCCTTCGTTTTTATAGGCGACGAGGGGGTCGAGCTGGGCGAAGCCGCGCAGGTGGATGCCCTCCCGCAGGTAGTCCATGTCAAAGAGGTGCTCGCGCCAGCGGTTGTCGATCACCTGCAGCAGGATCGAGCGCTCCAGGTAGCGCATCAGCTCCTCGCCGAACTGCTTTTCGCGCTCGTCATAGGCGCTCATCGCGTCGTCGTCGAGGGTGTCCTTCAGCTTCTCGCGGTCGACCGTCTCCGGCGCCAGCGAGCCGACCTCGACGCCGACCGGCCAGATCTGGCGCAGCTGGGTCTCCATCTCGGACATGTCCCAGTCCTCGAGGATGTCGCCCGGGGTGTACTCGTCGACCAGGCGCTCGATCACCCCCTCCATTTCATCGCGGGCGGTCTCGGAGATATCGCGCCCTTCGAGGATCTCGCGCCGGTATTTGTAGACGACCCGACGCTGCTCGTTCATCACGTCGTCGTACTCGAGGACCCGTTTGCGGATCAGGAAGTTCTGTTCCTCGACCTTCTTCTGGGCGTTCTCGACGGTCTTGGTCAGCATGTTCGCCTCCAGCGGCATCTCCTCACCCTCGTCGTCGACCGGTCCCAGCCGGTCGAGGATCCTGTAGATGCGATCGCCGGCGAACAGGCGGATCACGTCATCTTCGGCGGAGAGGAAAAAGCGCGTCTCTCCGGGGTCGCCCTGGCGCCCGGAGCGACCACGCAGCTGATTGTCGATGCGGCGCGACTCGTGGCGCTCGGTACCGCAGATGTAGAGGCCGCCCAGCTCGCGCACCTCCTCGGCCTCGCCCGCGCAGCGCGGTTCCAGCTCGGAGACCTTGGCCGCAAGCGCCTCCTCATAGCCGTCCTGCCCGGCCTGGATTCCCTTCTTTTTCAGCTCGTGGACGGCGAGCTGGTCGGGGTCACCGCCGAGCTTGATGTCGACCCCGCGACCGGCCATATTGGTGGCGATCATCACCGCCCCCTGGCGGCCGGCCTGGGCGATCCGCTCGCCCTCTCGCTCGGCATGCTCGGGCTTTGCGTTGAGCACGGCATGCTCGATGCCGAGGCGCTTCAGCTCGGCCGAGATCATCTCGGAGACCTCGACCGAGACGGTTCCGACGAGGATCGGCTGCCCGATTTCGTGGCGGGCGGCGATCTCGCCCAGAACCGCCTTCCACTTGCCGTCTTTGGTTTTGAAGATCTGGTCGTTGTGGTCGGCTCTGACCATCGGCTGGTTGGTGGGGACCTCGACGACCGGGATCTCATAGATCTTCATGAACTCGGTCGCCTCTGTCAGCGCCGTGCCGGTCATCCCGGAGAGCTTGTCGTAGAGGCGAAAGTAGTTCTGCAGGGTGATCGTCGCCAGCGTCTGGTTCTCCTCGCGGATCGCCACGCCCTCCTTTGCCTCGACCGCCTGGTGCAGACCCTCAGACCAGCGCCTTCCCTCGAGCATGCGGCCGGTGAACTCGTCGATGATCATCACCTCGCCGTCGACCACCGCGTAGTCCTTGTCGCGTTTGTAGAGAGACTCGGCCTTCAGCGCCTGCACCAGGTGGTTGACGAGGCTGCCGTGCTCGCCGAGATAGAGGTTGTCGACCCCGACAAACTCCTCGGTGCGCTTGACCCCCTGCTCGGTCGGCGCGACCGTCTTGTGCTTCTCATCGAACTCGTAGTCGTAGTCGACATCGGAGGTGTCCTTGGACTCGCCGAGGGATTTGAGCTTTTCTTTGGCGGGGACGCCCTTCAAGCGTTTGGCGAGCCGGGCAAAGGTGTAGTAGGTCTGGGCCGCCTGTTCGGGGGCGCCGGAGATGATCAGCGGCGTGCGTGCCTCATCGATCAGGATGTTGTCGACCTCGTCGACGATCGCGAAGTGGTGGCCACGCTGGACGCAGTGCTCGAGCGCCGCTGCCATGTTGTCGCGGAGGTAGTCAAAGCCAAACTCCGAGTTGGTCCCGTAGGTGACATCGCAGGAGTACTTCTGCTGTCTGCTTGCGTGGTCATCGCCCTCCTGGATCGAGGCGACACTGACCCCGAGAGCGTCATAGACCGGTTTCATCCATTCGGCGTCGCGTCGGGCCAGATAGTCGTTGACCGTGACCACGTGCACGCTGTCTCCTGCCAGCGTGTTGAGGAAGACGGCCAGGGTCGCGGTCAGGGTCTTGCCCTCGCCGGTCTTCATCTCGGCGATCGCCCCGTCGTGCAGCACCATGCCGCCGATCAGCTGCACGTCATAGTGGCGCTGACCGATCGCGCGGCGCGAGGCCTCGCGGGTCAGCGCAAATGCCTCGGGCAGGAGCTCATCCAGCGAGGTGCCGTTGCGGGCGCGCTCGCGCAGGGAGTCGGCCTCCGCGCGAAGCTCGGCCTGCTCGAGCACCTCCATCTCCGGCTCGATCCGGTTGATCGCCTCCGCGCGCTTCTCATAGGCCTTGAATTTGCGTCCCTCTCCGACGCGCAGCGCGCGCGTGACCATGTCCCTTGCGGCGGGCATGGGTCTAGGTTAGCGGGGGTCGGGGGAGTTCCCCTTGTGAGGGCCCAAAGAGCGGCGTAGGATCGAGGGACAAGACAAGGAGGCAAGATGCGCATCGAGATCCGGGGCCGCAACGTGGAGGTAACCGACGAGCTCCGCGAGCACGTGACCCAGCGCTTTCAGCGAATCGGCCAGCAGGTCTCCGAGCTGGCGACGCTCGAGGTGGAGCTCTGCGAGGAGCGCAACCCCTCGATTTCCGACAGCCAGGTGGCCGAGGCCACGCTGCGGCTCAAGGGCATCACCCTGAGGGCCCATGAGGCCTCACCGGAGATGTCGCACACGATCCACGAATTGGCCGAGGACATCCGCCGCCAGGTCAAGAAGCACCGCGAGCTGCGGCGAAAGCGCCACCGCACCCGCCTGCTCGTCAGTCGCATGCGCGGGCGCACCGCCGAGTCCTAGCCGTCCAGACCGCGGCCAAATTCACCGCGAGAGCCGGATCCGGGCCCGCGCCGGCAAAGGCCCTCCCAGCCCGCGCGGCGGGCCTCAGGCGCGGCTTGCGCGCCCCGCGATGGCGCCGATCAGAAAGGTCCCGGCGGCCAGCTCGACCCCCTCCAGCAGGATCGCCTCGCGGACCCGGGCCCCGGCGCCGATCCGACAGCCATCGCCGATGATCGCCGGCCCCTCGATGCAGACACCATCGCCCAGCTCGACCCCGGCGCCAATTAGCGCCGGCGGGCTGACCTCGGTATCCCCCAGCGGGGTGGCGGCGCGGACGCCGTCGGCCACCTGCGGGGCCCCCGCCCTGACCTCGACCGCGCCACGCAGGGCGTCGAAGTTACCCTGGCGCAGCTCCTCGAGGTTGCCGATGTCGTTCCAGTAGGCGTCGATCTCGTGCGAGTAAAAGGGCGCGTCGGCCGCCAGCAGCGCCGGGTATACGTCCATCGCCCAGTCGGCAAAGTCGGGTGCATCCGCGGGGCCCGCCGCCCTGCTCTTCCCCGATTTGGGAAAGAAGTCAAAGATCTCGGAGCGAAACATGTAGATGCCGCAGTTGGCGAGGTCAGAGAGAGCCTCGGCGGGGTCTGGCTTCTCCTGGAAGCCCTGGATCCGCCCCTCGGCATCGGTGATCGCCACCCCGAACTGGGTCGTGTCGGTGACTCGCTTGGTCGCCAGGGTCGCGAGGCCATCATGGGAGTTGTGGAACTCGCGCATCGCGCCGAGATCGATGTCGGTGAGGGCATCGCCGGAGATGACCAGGAAGGAGTCCCCGAGGAAGCGGGCGGCGTTTCGGACGCCGCCCGCGGTACCGAGCAGCCGCTCCTCGTGGGAATAGGAGAGCTCCAGGCCCAGCTCCGAGCCGTCACCGAAGCGGGCTTCAATCGTCTCGGGGAACCAGTGCAGGTTGGCGATCGCCTCGTTGAAGCCGTGGCCGACGAGCAGCTCCCCGATGTGCTCCATTACCGGTCGGTTGAGGACCGGGACCATCGGCTTTGGCATCTTGTAGGTGATCGGGCGCAGCCGGGTCCCCAACCCGGCGGCGAGGATCATCGCCCTCATCGGCGGGGGTGTTTACCGACCTTGCACTGGTCGAGACCCATCAGTAGCGGTAATGATCGGGCTTGTAGGGACCCTCGACCGGGATCCCGAGATAGGCGGCCTGCTCCTCGGAGAGCTCGGTGAGGTTGACGCCGAGCGCCGCGAGGTGCAGCCGCGCGACCTTCTCATCGAGGTGCTTGGGCAAGACGCTGACCTCCTTGGCCGTGAATCCCTCCGGCTGGCCGTAGAGCTCGATCTGCGCAATCACCTGGTTGGTGAATGAGTTCGACATCACGAAGCTCGGGTGGCCGGTCGCGTTGCCGAGGTTGAGCAGCCGACCCTCGGAGAGGAGGACGATCGAGTGGCCGTCGGGGAAGCGCCACTCATCGACCTGCGGCTTGATCTTGATTCTCTCTGCCGGCGAGGATTCGAGCCCGGCGACATCGATCTCGTTGTCGAAGTGACCGATATTGCCGACGATCGCGTTGTGCTTCATCCGCGCCATCTGAGCGGCGGTGATGATGCCCTTGTTGCCGGTGGCGGTGATGAAGATATCGGCCACCTCGACGACCTCCTCGAGCCTTTGCACCGCGTAGCCCTCCATCGCCGCCTGCAGGGCACAGATCGGGTCGATCTCGGTGACGATCACCCGCGCGCCCTGGCCGCGCAGCGACTCCGCACAGCCCTTGCCGACGTCGCCGTAGCCGCAGATTACGGCCACCTTGCCGCCGATCATCACGTCGGTGGCGCGGTTGATTCCGTCGATCAAGGAGTGCCGGCAGCCATAGAGGTTGTCGAACTTGGACTTGGTCACCGAGTCGTTGACGTTGATCGCCGGGAAGAGCAGGTTGCCGGTCTCGGCCAGCTGGTACAGGCGGTGCACGCCGGTGGTCGTCTCCTCGGTGACACCCCTGATCCCCGCGGCGATCTGGGTCCAGCGCCCGGGGTCGGATTCCAGCGATCGCCGCAGGGTCTCGAGCACCACTCGAAACTCCTCGGAGTCGGCCTCAGCCGGATCGGGCACAGCACCCGCCCGCTCGAACTCGACCCCCTTGTGGACCAGCAGGGTGGCGTCGCCGCCGTCGTCGAGGATCATGTTCGGGCCCTCGCCGTCAGGCCAGAGCAGCGCCTGCTCGGTGCACCACCAGTACTCCTCCAGGGTCTCGCCTTTCCAGGCGAAGACCGGCACGCCGGCGGCGGCGATCGCGGCCGCCGCGTGGTCCTGGGTGGAGAAGATGTTGCAGCTGGCCCAGCGGACCTCCGCGCCGAGGGCGAGCAGGGTCTCGATCAGCACGGCCGTCTGCACCGTCATGTGGAGCGAGCCGGTGATCCGCGCCCCCTGCAGGGGCGCGCGGGCCGCGAACTCCTCGCGGAGCGCCATCAGGCCGGGCATCTCGACCTCGGCGAGGGCGATCTCCTTGCGCCCGAACTCAGCGAGGTCAATGTCTGCGACCTTGTAATTTGAGGTGGCGGTTGCCATCGATTCCCTTTCTCGTCTTTGACCCGGCGAAGGATAGGGGCCGGGGGTCAGGGACGCCCGAGCGCCGCCTTGAAGTCCTCGATCGCGGCCACCGGGACCGGGTCGACCCCGCGGGCGAGAGCCAGCTCCACCGAGACCAGGTCGCCGAGCATCGTCGCCCAGAGCAGGCGCGCAACCCGGGTCTCCCCCGCGCTCTGCACCCGCAGGACCGCGGCGCCCTGAGCGGCCACCGACTCCGCGCTCAGCGCGAAGCGCCGGCGCTCACGCGGGTGTTGGTCTGGGTCCTCGAGGAAGACGGCCGCCAACCGGGCACCGCTTTCCGAGGGGCCCTGCCAGCCGCAGAGCTCGTTGTGGTCTGCCTCAGGCAGCTCGGAAAAGAAGGCGGGAAGCTTGGCGTTCTCGTTGACCTGGGCCTTCCAGCGTCGGGCGATAGGGGAGCTCAGATCGGCGCCGTAGATGACCGGGATCGCGCCCGCCAGTTCGGCGGCGATCGCCGCCGCGCGGCTTCGCAGGTCTGCGCTCTGCTCCTCGAGGAAGGCGGCGGCAGCGTCGATCTCGGTGTGAACGCGCGGCGCTGCGCCGGCCAGCGCGGCGAGCTCGGCGGCGGCGGTGAACATGTAGGCGACGGCGGCGCGCGGTTGCAGGATCCCCGGCAGGCCGATGACCGGCAGCCCGGCCTCGCGCGCCGCCTCGACCAGCTCGCCGCCGGTGCTGAGGACGGTGCGCCGAGCGCCGAGCGCCTCGGCCGCGGCAAAGCAGGCGAGCGTCTCCTCGGTGTTACCCGAGTAGCTCGAGCAAAGGACAGCCCACTCCGGCGTCGCCCAGGAGGGGAGCTCATAGCCCCTGATCGTGAGCAGCGGTCGGGTGAGGCGATCGCCGAGCGCGGCGGCAGCGAGGTCGGCGCCGATCGCCGAGCCGCCCATCCCACAGACCATCAGCCCGACCGCCTCGGCCGGCTCAAGGCGCGCTGATTGGACCCGCCAGAGGGCGTCGCGCAGGTGATCGGGGATGGCGAGGACGTCGTCGAGCATCAGGCCTTCGCGGGAACTCTTTCATCCCGACCGAGGACGGCGCCCTGCAGTCTCGCCCCGGCGCCCACCTCCACCCCGGGGGCGAGGATCGAGCCGCTGATCCTGGCCCCCTCGCCCACCGCGCATCCCTCGAGCAGGACCGACTCGCGCACCTCAGCGCCGGCCGCCACCCGACAGCCCGCCGAGAGCACCGCGCGGGGGCCGATCCTCGCCCCGGTCTCGATGATCGCCCCCGGGTCGAGGAAGCGGCCCGGAGCGCTCGGCCTGACCTGGGTCCTGACCCGCCCCTCGAGGATGTCCCAGCTCGCCTGCAGGTAGCGATCCGGAGTACCGATGTCCATCCAGTAGCCACCCAGCCGCAGCGCCCCCAGACCCGCGCCGACGAGCCTCGGGAAGACGTCGCGCTCGATCGAGACCTGCTGATCGGGGGCGATCAGCTCCAGCACCGAGCGCTCGAGCACGTAGATCCCCGCATTGATCTCACCGGGCTCCCGTCTGCCGGTCTTCTCGGTGAAGGCGCGCACCTCACCTTCGCCACCGGTCTCGACCAGGCCGTAGGCCGCCGCATCCTCGACCGGGTAGAGGCCGAGGGTGGCCTGAGCCGAGCGCTCCTCGTGCTCGCGCAGCAGGGCGGTGAGGTCGAGGTCGGTGAGGACGTCGCCGTTGAGCGCCAGGAAGCGCTCCCCGAGTTGATCGCCGAGCTCATCTGCCACGTAGCGAAAGGCGCCGGCCGTACCGCGCGGCGCCGGCTCCACCACGTAGCGGATGCTGGCGCCCGCCCGCTCCTGCTCGCCGGCCAGCGCCGCGCGCAGGGCATCGGGGCGGTAGCCGCAGGCGAGCACGACTTCGCTCACACCGTGCGCCGCCAGCCACTCGATCATGTAGGCGAGAAAGGGCCTGTCGACCAGGGTCAGCGCCGGCTTTGGCACGGTCAGGGTCAGCGGCCGCAGCCGCGTCCCCTCACCCCCGACCAGGACGATCGCCTGCACAGGCCCTCAGTCTGCCGTCGCCGGTGAGGGCGAGTCCTGGCGGGCGCGGCCGATTCCCTCGTACTCGATCCCCGCGCCGGCAAGCAGCTCGGCGTCGAGGAAGTTGCGCCCGTCGATGATCAGCGGGCGGGCCATGCGCTGGGCGACCTCGGTCCAGTCGAGCTCTCCGAACTCGGCCCACTCGGTCACCAGCACCGCGGCGTCAGCCCCCTCCAGTGCCCCCAGCGCCGAGGCCGACATCTCGACGGAGGGCAGCAGCTCCCCAGCGCGCTCCCGGGCCACCGGGTCATAGGCGATGACCTCAGCCCCCTCGCCCTGCAACCGCGCGGCGAGGACCAGGCTCGAGGCCTCGCGCATGTCGTCGGTGTCGGGCTTGAACGCCAGCCCGAGCAGGGCGATCCGCTTGCCCAGCAGCGAACCGAGGTGCTTCTCCAGCTTGCCCACCACCCGGCGCTTCTGCAGCTCGTTGACCTCGATCACCGCGTTGAGGAGCTGGAAGTGGTAGCCGGTGTTACCGGCGAGCATCTTCAGCGCGCTGACGTCCTTGGGGAAGCAGGAACCACCGTAGCCGATGCCGGCGCGCAGAAAGGAGGGTCCGATCCGCCTGTCCAACCCCATGCCGCGGGCGACCTCCCCGACGTCGGCGCCGACCTCCTCGCAGACGTTGGCGATCTCGTTGACGAAGGAGATCTTGGTGGCGAGGAAGGCGTTGGAGGCCAGCTTGATCATCTCGGCGCTGGCGACGTCGGTGCGGACGATCTCCCCGCCCAGCGGCTCATACAGCTCCGCCACCGCCTCCGCCGCCTGCCGATCGGCGGGCTCGGCGCCGATCACCACCCGGTCGGGGTGCATGAAGTCCTCGACCGCCGAGCCCTCCTTGAGGAACTCCGGGCAGGAGACATAGGCGAGCCCCGGGACCTCACGCCTGATCGATTCACCGGTGCCGGCGGGCACGGTGCTCTTCATGATCAGGACGTGGGGGCCGTCGGGGCGAAGCTCGGCGATCACCGAGCGCACCCGGGAGAGGTCGGCGTCCCCGGAGTAGGTCGGCGGCGTGTCGACGCAGACGAAGAGCAGCCGGGCCCCGTCGAGCAGCTCCTCGATCTCGGTGGTGAAGAAGAGGCGCTCGGCATTGCGGCGCAGGAGCTCTGGCAGGCCGGGCTCGTGGATCGTGGTCTCACCGCGCGAGAGTGCGCTCACCTTCCCCGGCAGAATGTCGCGCGCGATCACCCGGTGGCCGAGCTCGGCAAAGCAAGCTGCCGTCACCAGACCGACCCAACCGACGCCGATCACGCCGACCGGTTCTCTCGCTTTGCTCATCGCCTCCCCTTCCGTCGCTTCGGCTTGGGGATTATCACGCTCATCGATCGGGCGACGCCGACCATCTGGTCGTTGCTCAGCGTGTTGAGCAGGCTGTTGGAGACCCAGTAGGTGTCTTCGCCCCGCTGCCAGGCGACCATCCTCACCTTGCCGCCGTTGGTGAAGATCTCGTACTGGCGACCGCCCAGGGTCTCGGTCACCGCCGGGTTGTTGAGAATCGGCGGATCCGACCAGCCCCGAATCCCCTGCACCCCGAAGTAGGCGATGCCTTCGGGTGAGGGCCACTGCAGCACCGTCCGGTAGGCCTGGTGACGATGACCATTGGTGTCGGGAAGGTGGTAGACGAAGGGGTTTTCAGTCTGTTCTTCAACCGAGTCGGGCACGTATTCGGCCCCCGCCGGCAGGCGGGTCGGGTAGAAGACCGGGAAGGCACCGGCGTGGCGGGCAACCGCTTCCGCCTCGGCCCTGCCGGCTTCGGAGGCGGGGATCAGTCCGTCGCCACCCACCGGCTTGGGCTTCGCCGTGTGGTGGCCGTGCGCGGAGTGCTTTGGCTTTGCGCCCGAGGCTTCCGCGACGATGCTCTTCGGCGGCCCGCCGGCCGTGCCCAGGAACTCGCGGGCGGCGCCGTGGATCGCGCTCTCCGACGCATACACATAGCTGGGCCCGAGGGTCGCTGGAAAGTGGACCTCTTTGACCGATGCGTTGCGCGAGGCGATGAACAGTTTCAGCAGGTCGAGCATTTCTTCGGCGGTGTTGATGTCCGAGGTCGTGTATTTGGTGAAGATGTCGATCAGGTTGCCCTGGCCGAGAACGAGCTGGGAGATCGGCACCTGCCCGCGCGCCGCGCTGAGGAAGTCCTGCTGGCGCGCCGAGCGAACCAGGTCGGTATCGGTGTGGCGGTAGCGGACATAGGCGAGCGCCTGCTTGCCGCAGAGCCGCTGGTAGCCGGGCTCGATGTTGATTTCCGAATACTGTTCGGAGGGGGGCACGCCTTCGTTTGAGTGGTAGTAGCGGCGGTCGACATCGGTGTAAACGCAGCCGATCGCGTTGACCGCCCGCACGAAACCGAGGAAGTCGACGTTGACCACGTGGGTGACTTCCAGGCCGGTCAATTCCTTGACCAGGCGCAGGGTCAGCTTCGGCCCCCCGTAGGTGTAGGCAGCGTTGAACTTGGCGATCCCGTAGCCGGGGATGTCGACCTTGAGGTCACGGGGGATCGACATCACCGTGATCGTGTTCTGATCGGGGTCCAGCCGCACCAGGATCGTCGTGTCCGAGCGCCCCCGTTCTTCGCCCAGGTTGGCGCGTTTGTCGGAGCCGAGGATGAGGATGGTCTCGGGTTGGCCGCCGTGGACCTTCGAGAGGTAGCGGGCGAGTTTGTCCTTTTCGTAGACGTTGTGGTGGGAGAGGGCGTTGGCGATACTGCCGATGTAGAGCAGGACGCTGATCGCCGTCGCCGCGGCGGTGGCGGTGACGATCACGACCGAGGCGAGGGTAAAGCGCCACCAGTAGCGCTTCGGCTTCGGCGCCGGTTCGTGATCGCCCTCCAGGGGCGGGCGCTTTGAGGGGGACTCGCTCATCGCCGGCTCAGCCGCCCAGCCGCTCGGGCAGGGCGCGCAGAAAGACGCCCAGGGTCTGCCGGTAGGCCGCCAGTGAGGAGATCGAGACCCACTCCTCGGGGCCGTGATGCCCCTGCCCGGAGGGTCCGAACTCGACCGCCGGAACCCCCACCCGCAGGAAGGAGACCGCATCGGAGGCACCATCGCGCCCGACGCTCAGCGGCTCCCCATCGTGATGGGCGCTCGCCGCCTCGCTCAGGGCCAGGACCGCGGCGGAGTCGCGGTCGACGGTGGCGGGCGGGCGGGTGAAGAGGGGCGTTGCCACCGCGCCGGGCAGGCCGCGCACCTCCGCCAGCACCCGGGCGGGGTCCTGATCGGGCAGATAGCGAATGTCGACGTCGATCACGCATCGGTCGGGCACCTTGTTGAGCGCGTCCCCGCCCCAGATCCTGCCGAGGTTGATCGAGGGGCGGTCAAACAGCTCGGAGCTGTGCCTGGCGAACGGTAGCGACTCGATGGCGCGGAAAACGTCGAGGGCATTGAGCACCGCGTTGTCGCCGAGCCACGGCGTGGCGCCATGGGCGGCGGTACCGCTGACCTCAAGGCGCAGCGCCAGGACGCCCTTTGCCTCGACCCCGATGTGCAGATCGGTGGGCTCACCGGTGATCGCGAAATCACCGGTGAAGCCGCTGTCGACCAGGTGGTCACTGCCCCGTTCGGCCTCCTCCTCAGACTCCTCATCACCGACGATCCCAAGTCGCACCCGCACCCGCTCTTGGTCGCGCATCTCCGCCGTGATCAAGAGCATCGCGGCCAGCGCGCCCTTCATGTCATAGGCGCCGCGTCCGTAGAGGCGATCGCCCTCAACGCGGGGGTCAAACTGACCCGGGCGGCCCGGCACCACGTCCAGATGTCCGTGCAGGACCACGGTCGGTGCCCGCGGCGGGCCGACCTCGGCCCGCAGCACCGGCAGGGCGCGCACCTGATCGCGCCGGGCCTCGATCCCCCGTGCCTGAAGCCAACCCTTGACAAAGTCCGCGGCCTCAGAGACCGCCTCCGGCTCAGAGGTCTGGTAGCCGATCAGCCGCCGGGCAAGGGCTAGGAGCTCCTCACTCATCCCGCGGCGATCGCGAGGAAGGCCTCCGCCCGGTCGCGGTCTTTTCGCGCTATCTGCTGGGCGCCGCTGCCCTGCTCGGCCTCGGCGAGGCGTCGCTCGGCGTCAGAGAGCTGCTCCCTGAGCGCGGCCGGGTCGAGGTCCTCGAGGGGGATCGCCTCCTCGACCAGCAGCCGCGCCCGGTTGCCGAAAACCTGCATCCAGCCGTGTGCCTGGGCGTAGCGCACGGTCTCGGTCTCGGTCAGGTGCAGGCGCAGGCAGGCCGGGCGCAGCGAGGCCAGGAGCGGGGAGTGGTTGGCGAGGATCCCGATCTCCCCGACCTCGGTCCGGGTCGAGACCTGACGAACTTCGCCGCGGTAGACCTCGCCCTCGGGGGTGAGGACTTCGACGTCGAGTTTGTGCTCGGCGGCCAACCCGGGTCCCCCTAGGCGCCCGCGGCCGCGCCGGCACCCTCGGTCACCTGGTCGATCGAGCCCTTCATGTAGAAGGCGCCCTCGGGGAGCTCGTCATGGACGCCGTCGAGGATCTCGCGGAAGCCGCGCACCGTCTCTGCGACCGGCACGTACTCGCCACTGCGACCGGTGAACTGCTCGGCGACGAAGAAGGGCTGGGAGAGGAAGCGCTCGATCTTGCGCGCGCGGGAGACCGTCTGCTTGTCCTCGTCAGAGAGCTCATCGATGCCGAGGATGGCGATGATGTCCTGCAGCTCCTTGTAGCGCTGCAGCACCTCCTGGACCTCGGTCGCGGTGCGGTAGTGCTCTTCCCCGAGGATGTCCGGCTTGAGGATGGTCGAGCTTGAGTCCAGCGGATCGACCGCCGGGTAGATGCCTTTCTCAGAGATCGACCGCGAGAGTGCGGTGGTCGCGTTGAGGTGGGCGAACACCGAGGCCGGGGCGGGGTCGGTGAAGTCATCCGCCGGCACATAGACCGCCTGGATCGAGGTGACCGAGCCGCGCTCGGTCGAGGTGATCCGCTCCTGCAGTTCCCCCATCTCGGTCTCCAGGGTCGGTTGGTAGCCAACCGCGGAGGGCATCCGGCCGAGAAGCGCGGAGACCTCCGAGCCCGCCTGGACGAAGCGGAAGATGTTGTCGACGAATAGCAGCACGTCCTGGCCGCCCTGCTCGCGGAAGTATTCGGCCATCGTCAGGCCCGAGAGGGCGACCCGCAGGCGGGCGCCCGGGGGCTCGTTCATCTGGCCGAAGACGAGCATCGTTTTGTCGATCACGCCCGACTCTTTCATCTCGAGCCAGAGGTCGTTGCCCTCGCGCGAGCGCTCGCCGACACCACAGAAGGCCGAGAGGCCCTCGTGCTCCTCGGCGATGTTGCGGATCAGCTCCTGGATCAGGACCGTCTTGCCGACGCCGGCGCCGCCGAACAGGCCGACCTTGCCGCCCTTGGCGTAGGGCGCAAGCAGGTCGATCACCTTGATCCCGGTCTCGAGGATCTCCTGGGTCGGGGTCAGATCTGAGACCGCGGGAGCCGAGCGGTGGATCGGCCAACGTTCCTCGGGGTGAACCGGCTCACCCTGGTCGATCGGCTCGCCGAGCAGGTTGAAGATCCGGCCCAGCGTCACCTCGCCTACCGGGACCGTGATCGGGCCGCCGGTGTCGATCACCCGGTCACCGCGCTGCAGCCCGTCGGTCGCATCCATCGCCACGGTGCGCACCCGGTTATCGCCGAGGTGCTGCTGGACCTCGCAGACCAGTTCGCTCGCCTCGCGATCCTGATCGCCGGCCATCTCGATCTTCACCGCCGAGTAGATCCCCGGCAGGCGCCCGGGGAAGACCGCGTCGACGACGACGCCGGTGACCTGCTCGACGCTGCCGACGTTCGATTCGCTGTTTCCGTTCTCGTTGCTCTCAGCCATGGCTTCCTTTTCTGGGTTCAGGGTCTAACCGAGCGCCTCCGCGCCGGCGACCACCTCCAAGATCTCCTGTGTGATCTCCGCCTGCCTCGCCCGGTTCATCTCCAGGGTGAGGTCGTCCATCATCGTCTCCGCATTCTCGGCGGCGTTGCGCATCGCGGTCATCCGCGCGCCGAGCTCTGAGGCGGCGGACTCCAGCAGCGCTCGGTAGACGGAGATGTTCACGTACTCGGGGATGAGTTGGGCAAGCAGCTCCTCGGCCTCGGGCTCATAGATCCACAGCGCCCTGCTGTGGGCCTGCTCGATCGCGGTCTCCTCGGCGTCTGCTTCCTCCTCTTCGGCCCCCTCGCCGACCACGTCGGCCTGCTGGAGGGGTAGGAGGGTCTGGCGCCAGACGTGCTGGGTGAGGGGCGAGACGTAGCGGTTGTAGATCAGCTCCACCCGGTCAAGGCGCTGATCGACGTAGCGCGCGGTCAGCTCCTCGCCGATCTCCCGGGCGTTGGCGAAGGCCGGTCGGTCGGTGAAGCCGACGTAGGAGGAGCTGACCTCCTCCTTGCGGAAGGTCAGCGCCGAGACGCCCTTGCGCCCGACCACCGAGAAGACCGCCTCGGCCCCCTGCTCGCGCACCTCGCCCTTCAGCCGCAGGCCTTCGCGGATCACGTTCGTGTTGAAGGCACCGGCGAGCCCGCGATCACCGCTGATCAGGACGACGCCCACCCGCTTGACCTCCTCGCGCTCGAGGAGCACGGGCACCCGCGGGATCCCGCCGGCCTGCTCGGCGGCGCGGCGGGTCAGCTTGCGCATCCCCTGTGCGTAGGGACGCAGGGCGGCGATCCGCTGCTCGGCGCGTCGCAGCCGGGCGGCGGCGACCATCTCCATCGCCCGCGTGATCTTGTTGATGTTCTTGATCGACGCGATGCGATTCTTGACTTCCTTTTGCGTCGCCATCAGGACCTAGGCCGGAGCCGCCTCCTTCACGTCCTCGGCCGCGGGCTCCGGGGAGGGCTCAGCTCGTCTTGCCTCCGAGCGCACCCGGTCAGACTCACCCTCCTCGAGCGGGTCGCCGTACTCGTCGAAATCGGGGCCAAAGTCATCGACGAACTCCTCGATCGCCTTGCCCAACTCGGCCTCATCGTCCTCAGAGAGCAGCCCGGTCTGCTCAATTCGACCCAAGAGCTCCGCCTTTTCGGCGTGCAGGCGGTTGCGCAGATCGGCGAGGAACTCGCCGACTCGCTCGGTCTTCACCCGGTCGAGGAAGCCGCCGGTGCCCGAGTAGATCGCCGCCACCTGGTCGGCGACCCCGAGCGGCTCGCGCTCTTTCTGCTTGAGCAGCTCGACCAGGCGCTCGCCGCGGGCCAGTGCTTTCTGAGTCTCGGGATCGAGCTCGGAGCCGAACTGGGCAAACGCCTCGAGGTCGCGGTACTGGGAGAGGTCCAGACGCAATTTCCCCGCCACCTTCTTCATCGCCTTGGTCTGTGCGTTGCCCCCGACCCGGGAGACCGAGATGCCGACGTTGATCGCCGGCCGCACGCCGGAGAAGAAGAGGTCGGACTCGAGGAAGATCTGGCCGTCGGTGATCGAGATCACGTTGGTCGGGATGTAGGCGGAGACGTCGGAGGCCTGCGTCTCGATGATCGGCAGCGCGGTCAGCGAGCCCCCGCCCAGCTCGTCGTTCAGCTTCACCGCCCGCTCCAGCAGACGCGAGTGCAGATAGAAGACGTCCCCCGGGTAGGCCTCGCGCCCTGGTGGGCGGCGCAGCAGCAGCGACATCTGGCGGTAGGCATAGGCGTGTTTGGTGAGATCGTCATAGACACACAGCGCCGCCTTGCCGTTGTAGAGGAAGTGCTCCCCCATCGCGCAGCCGGCGTAGGGGGCGATGTACTTGATCGGTGCCGCCTCATCGGCGGGGGCGGCGACGATGATCGTGTTCTCCATCGCCCCGTTCTCCTCGAGCACCTCTTTGAGCTGCACCACCGTCGACATCCGCTGGCCGATCGCCACGTAGATGCAGATCAGGTCCTTGTCGCGATTGTTGATGATCGTGTCGATCGCGATCGCCGTCTTGCCGGTCTGGCGGTCACCGATGATCAGCTCTCGCTGGCCGCGGCCGATCGGGATCATCCCGTCGATCGACATCAGGCCGGTCTGCACGGGCTCGGTCACCGGCTGGCGCTGGACCACGCCGGGCGCTTTGAACTCAGCCGGGCGGGTCTCGGTGGTGGCGATCTCGCCGCGGTCATCAAGCGGGCGCCCGAGCGGGTCGACCAGGCGCCCGAGCAGCTGCTCGCCGACGGGGATCCGCAGCAGGTGACCGGTGCGCTTCACCGTGTCGCCCTCGACGATCTTGTCCCACTCGCCGAAGAGCACGGCGCCGACGTTGTCGGA
Organism: Solirubrobacterales bacterium; assembly: GCA_049585815.1. Taxonomy (GTDB): domain Bacteria; phylum Actinomycetota; class Thermoleophilia; order Solirubrobacterales; family 70-9; genus DATLSM01. The sequence goes on along the minus strand of JBAVAR010000141.1, from coordinate 8,120 downwards.
CTCGAGATTTAGCGCCAGCCCGGTGACGCCGTGGGGCAGCTCGAGCATCTCCAGCGCCATGCAGTTGTCGAGGCCGTGGATGCGGGCGATGCCGTCGGCCACGGAGAGGACCGTGCCCACCTCCGAGAGTTCGGCGGAATCGGTATCGAGGCCCTCGATCCGCTCCCGCAGGATGCTCGCGATCTCGTCCGGCTTGATCTCCATCGGTGTGCCTCTGCCTCCTTATGCCGCCTGGGCGACGCTCTTTCTAAGTTTCTCCAAGCGAGCGCGAATGCTCGCGTCGAGGACCATGTTGCCGACCTGCAGCACGACGCCGCCGAGGATCCCTTCATCGACGCGGCTGACCAGGTCGACCTGCTGACCGGTCTGGCGCTGGATCTCCTCGCCGATCCTCTCCACCACAGTGCGGTCGAGCTCGACTGCACTTGTAACGGTGACGTCGATCCGCCGGTTCTCCTCCTTCCACAGTTCCTCGAAACGGCGCCGGATGCGGAACAGATCCGCCATCCGCTGCTTCTCGATCAGGAGCTCAAGGAAGTTGACCAGCTCTGGATCCGCGCCGCTGAGGGCCCGCCCCAACCCCTCGACCTTCTCGCTCGAGGAGAAGTAGGGGCTGAAGAAGAAGACCTGGAGGTCGCGATCGGACTCAAGCGCGTCGGCGAACTGGGCGAGCTCGCCGCGGAGGGGGTCGAGCCTACCCCGATCGATGGCCACCTCAAAGAGCGCCTCGGCGTAGACCCGGGCGGCGTCCGGCATCGCTAGTTCTCCGAACCCGACAGCGCCGAGAAGTCGACCTCGCTGAGCGCGTCCTCGACCAGACGCTGCTGGTCTGCGGCGCTCAGCGATTTGCGCGTCACCTTCTCGGTCGCCAGCACGGTGAGGTCGGCGACCTCCTTGCGGATCTGCTCCAGCGAGCGCCGCGTCTCGGCTTCAATGTCGCGCTTTGCGGCCGCCACCAGCTCCTCGCGTTTTTCCTTGCCGGCCGTGGTCGCCTCGGCGCTCGCCGTCTCCGCCGCCTTGCGGGCGCGGACCATGATCTCATCAGCCTGCTCGCGCGCCTCGGCCAGCCGGGCGCGGTACTCCTCGAGCAGCTCATCGGCCTCCCGGCGCTGGCGCTCGGCGGCATCGATCGAGTCGCTGATCGTCTTGGCGCGCTTATCGAGCGCCTCCTGGATTTTCGGGAAGGCGACCTTGCTCAGCACCCACATCGTGAACAGGAACAGGACCAGCGTCCAGATCATCAGGCCGAGACCAGGCGAGACGAGGAAGTTGCCGCTGCTGCTGGCGGCCAGGGGAACGGCGGCGATGTAGCTGGGCAGCGCCATAGGCCTAGAGGAAGAAGGCGATCAGGCCGAAGATGAAGGTGTAGAAGGCGACCGCCTCGGTCAGCGCGAAGCCAAGCCAGCGGATGCTCTGGAGCTCGTTTTTCATCTCCGGCTGGCGCGCGACCGACTCGATCTCCTTGCCGAAGATGAAGCCGATGCCGATACCGGCGCCGATCGAGCCGAGGCCGGCGCCGACGCCGAGGGCGATCGCCTTGCCGGCTTTTTCCACGCCTTCGTTGGAGATGGCGGCGACGACGGGGGACAGGTCCATGGAAAGAGTGCTCCTTTTCTAGTGGCTGGCGGAGGTCGCTCCGCCGAGGTAGATGGCGGTGAGGGTCGAGAAGATAAATGCCTGCAGCGTTGCGATCAGCCCGACCTCGAGGACGAAGAAGAAGAAGGCGAGCGGGAAGGTGAGGGCGCCGAGAGCGGCGATGCCGAGCAGTACCGCCAGTCCGCCGCCCATGAAGAGCAGCAGCAGGTGGCCGGCGAGGATGTTGGCGAAGAGACGCACGGAGAGCGAGATCAGGCGGGCGAAGTGAGAGATCGCCTCGATCACGAAGATGAAGGCCTTGCCGATCGGGTTCATCTCCTCAAGGCCCGGTGGGAGCCAGCTCTTCAGGTAGTTGATCAAGCCCTTGGAGCGGATCCCTTCGAAGTGGTAGGAGAGCCAGACGACGAGCGTCAGCACCAGCGGGATCGAGAGGTTCGCCGTCGCCGCGTAGATCGCAAAGGCCGGGATCTGCAGGCCGAAAACGGTGATCTCGTGCTCGGTGTTGGTCGGCAGGGGCAGGAAGCCGAGCATGTTCGAAAACCAGATCCAAAAGAAGAGCGCGGCGAGGAAGGGGAACCAGCGAGCGGCCATCGCCCCGTCGAGGTTGCCGCCGGTGATGTTGTTCTTGGTCAGGTCATAGGCGACCTCCACCGCGGTCTGCACCCGGTTTGGCTTCTGGTGCATCCGCCGCGAGATCCAGACCATGGTGAGGATCGTCAGCGAGCTGGCCAGAAGCAGATACAGAACCGCCTTGTTGATGCTGAGGTCGATCCCGGCGAGGTGGATCGAGACCCACGGTTCGAGCTTGAACTCGTTCTGTGGCTGGAAGGCTTCATCCTTGCCGGCGTTGCCAAAGATCAGCAGCAGCAGGATCGCGGCGGCGAGGTAGATACCGACGCCGATCAGGACTTTGGTCCGCGTCTTCATCGCGCCCCCTCGCCCTCGGGCTCAAAGAGGTGGGCGAGGCCCTGGGCCGCGAAGGAGATCGTGAACAGAACCAGGACCAGGATCGCGGCGGCGAGGCCCGCCTGGCGCTGGGCCAGGCCGACCAGCAGCACGGCGGTCGCCATCAGCCAGACGCGACCGAGGGTGCTCACCGCGATCACCCCCATCGCCCGCTGGCGGTTGCCTTCGGCAAGCTCGGCGGCGGCGCGGCGGACGGCGATCATCTGGACGCCGCGCTGGGCGAGCCAGGCGGCGGCGCCGGCGGCGTAGCCCAAGATCGGGAATCCGCAGATCGCAAAGACAACCAGCCCGGCGGCCAGCACCACGAGGTCGACGTACTTGGGAGGAGACATAAAATCCGCCCGGCTCAGCCGAGCGGGCGGATGGGCGACTATATCCCAAAGAGGCGCGGAACCGCGTTGCAAAGCCAGTTCGTGAGCCTTGCCACTACCCCTCCGGGCGCTCGAGCTCGATCGCTTCGAACTCTCCCGTCTCCGGGTTGAGGCGGCCGCGGCGCAGCTTGAGGATCTCGAGCACGTAGACCAGGTAGACGCTGAAGGCGAGGGCAATCACACCGCAGACGATCAGCACCGCGGTCCAGAACGCGTTGAAGTGGCCGTGATGGTCGCTGTAGGGGACGAAGCGCAGCGCCAGGGCGAGGCCGGCGAGGACCAGCGTCCAGCCGTAGAGGTAGGCGATCGTGCGCCGCTGTGAGAAGCCGATGTTGGCCATCCGGTGGTGGAAGTGCCAGCTGTCGGCCTGATAGATCGGCTGGCGGTATTTGACCCGCTTGGCGACGACGAAGCCGGTGTCGAGAATCGGCACCGCGAGGACAACCAGGGGGAAGGCGAGGGCGATCACCGCGTTGGTCTTCAGGGCGCCCTGGACCGAGGCGGTGGCGAGCAGGAAGCCGAGCAGGTTGGAGCCGGTATCGCCCATGAAACTCGAGGCGGGAGGGAATCCGTGGCGCAGGAAGCCGAGCGCAGCGCCGGCGGTCAGGGCCGCCAACACACCGGCCGCGTTGCGTTCAAGGGAGAGCGCGATCGCCGCCAGGGCGACGGCGGCAATCGCGCAGACCCCCGCCGCCAACCCGTCGACCCCGTCGATGAAGTTGATGATGTTGACGACGGCGACGATCCCCAGGACGGTCAGCGGGTAGGCGAGCCAGCCGAGCTGAAAGCCGCCGATGAACGGCAGGGTCAGATCGGTGACCCGGACCCCGCCGAGCACGGGGATCAGCGCTGCCGCGGTCTGGCCCAGCAGCTTCGGCAGGGCCGGCAGGCCACGCACATCGTCGATCACCCCGATCGCGGCAATCGCGATCGCGCCGAGCAGGATCGCGCGACTCTCCCCGTTGTGGGGGAGCCAGATCCATCCCGCCACCTCGACCGCGGCGAGAATCGCCAGCCCCGAGAGGCGTGGCATCGGGCGATCGTGCAGGCCGCGCTCCTTGGGCTGGTCGATCGCCCCCACCCGAAAGGCGAGGCGCTCGGCGTAGGGAACGAGCAGCCAGGCGATCGCGGCGGCTGCGAGAAAAGCGAGGACGGCGTCTGATGTCGAGGCCATTTTCGCGGCGCCCGGGACGAGTGCGGGCGCGCTCAGGCTACTTGACGGTTTCGACGGCGCCGAGCACCCCGTCAATCAGCGGCGCCGGGTCGCGGGCATGCAGGACGCCGATCGGTGTGGTCCGCTTTGCCAGCGCCAGTGCGGAGGCATCGGTGAGGACCCCGAGGCGCCCCTGCCTGATCAGCTCCTCATCAACCCCCCCCATGCGGCCGGCGAAGGTGGTGAATACCGGGGTGGCGAGGGCGACGGCCTCGCGGTTCATCGTGCCGCCGGCGCTGATCACCAGGTCGGCGTAGGCGATCAGGCTCTGGGCGTCGATCGCCCGCTTGGGGACGATCATGTTGGCGGCGTCGATCGCCCGCACCGCGGCGCCCTGGGGCTCGGTGCGCGGAATCACGATCGTCTGGGCGCCGGCCTCGCCGGCAAGGCGGCGGATCACCTGCTGATAGAGGTCATTGCGGGCGTGGTACTCGGAGGTCTCCGGCGGCGGGCGAACGACGACCAGGACCTTCTCGCGGTCGAGGCCGAGCTCGCCGAGCACTCCCGGATCGGGTTCAAAGCCGGCGAGGTAGTACTCCTCCTTGAGGCCGGGGTAGCGCACCAGCTTGCGCTCCTTGGCGCCGGTGCGCCGCAACCGGCTGAGCGGGATCGAGTCCGGAACCAGGACTCGGCGGGCGACCCGGAAGCTGATCTGGCGCTGGATACCGGCGAACTCGTAGTCCTGCATCTGCGCCGAGGGAATGCGGAACAGGTAGGAGACGACGGCGAGGTCGACCGAGCCGTGGGCGATCGCCAGATTCGGGCGGCGCCCCCAGACGAGTCCCGCCAGCCGCCGCGAGCGTCCTGCCAGCGCCGCAGCCTTGCCCGCTGCCGAGGCCCCCCCGTGACTTCCCACCTTCGTGTAGGGGATCCCCAGCCGCTCGAGGATCCCCAGCGTCTGCCCGTACTCCCGGGCGGTGACGAAGACCTCGTGCCCGCGCTCTTCGAGCCCCTCGATCAGCGGCCTCAACACAAGTGGATGCGCCGCCGCGGTGCAATCGACCCAAACCCTCATCGCCCGGTGATCTTCTCGGATCGAACCCGATCGGGGAGGGCCTCCCTCCTCGCCGCCGGGCTCAGACCAGCGTCTCGGAGAGCTGGGGATAGAGCGGGTAGCGCTCCAACAGGGCCCTGCTGCGCTCAGCGAGGGAGTCCTTTAGGGCATCGAAATCCCCCCCCAGGGCGGAGGCGATCACCGCGGCGATCTCCCGCATGTCGTCCTCGACCATCCCCCTCGTGGTCAGGGCCGGGGTTCCGATCCGCAGCCCGGAGGGGTTCATCGGCGGGCGCTGATCGAAGGGGATCGCGTTGCGATTGACCGTTATCCCGACCTCCTCGAGGCGGTCCTCGCCGCTCTGGCCATCAAGGCCTGTGGGGGTCAGGTCGACCAGGAGGAGGTGCACGTCGGTGCCGCCGGTGAGAACCGGGATGCCACCTTCCCCCAGGCCCTCGGCGAGTGCCTTCGCGTTGGCGATCGTCTGGCGCTGGCGGGCGCGGAAGGGCTCGCTGGCGGCGATCCGCAGCGCGACCGCCTTGGCGGCGATCGTGTGCATCAGCGGGCCGCCCTGCTGGCCGGGGAAGATCGCCTTGTCGATCGCCTTCGCGTGCTCGGCGCGGCAGAGGATCATGCCGCTGCGCGGGCCGCAGAGGGTCTTGTGGATCGTCGTCGTGACGACATCGGCGTACTCGACCGGGTTGGGGTGCTCGCCGGCGGCGACGAGGCCGGCGAAATGGGCCATATCGACCATCAGCCGGGCACCGACCGCGTCGGCGATCTCCCGGAAGGCGGCGAAGTCGAGCTGGCGTGGGTAGGCAGACCAACCGGCGATGATCAGCCTTGGCCTGTGCTCGTGGGCGAGCCGCTCGACCTCCTCCATGTCCACCCGCAGGTCCTCGCGGCGAACGTGGTAGGCGACCGGCTGATAGAGCTTGCCCGAGACGTTCAACTTCATCCCGTGACTGAGGTGGCCGCCGTGGTCGAGGGCCATGCCGAGAATCGTCTCGCCGGGCTCGATCAGCGCCATGTAGGCGGCGTTGTTGGCCTGGGCGCCGGCGTGGGCCTGGACGTTGGCGTGCTCGGCACCGAACAGCTCCTTGGCGCGGTCGATCGCGAGCTGCTCGGCGACGTCGACCTCCTCACAGCCGCCGTAATAGCGGTGACCGGGATACCCCTCGGCGTACTTGTTGGTCAGCACCGAACCGACCGCTTCCATCACCGCCTGGGGGACGAAGTTCTCCGAGGCGATCATCTCCAGCGTCCCCTGCTGGCGCCCAAGCTCGCGGTCGAGCACCGTGGCGATCTCGGGATCGACCTCGGCGAGGGGCGCGGTCTGGAAGTTTTCGGGAAGCTCGCTCACATTAGCCTCGGGGTTCAAGGCGAAGATAGCAACGGATCGGGATAGGCTTTCAACCCCCGTGAACTGGCACCTCCCCGCCGCACTCCTGGCCCTTTCCCTGGCTGTGCTCGTCCCAAGGGCCTCCGCCGCCAAGGTCGAAAATCCCTGTACCGGACCCAGGTCGGGCCACTTTCTCTGCCCCAACCTGAAGATCGCAGCGCCAACCGAACTCTATGCCCAGCGAGTGGGCAAGGGGGTGCTGTTGCACGCATCAAGCAATGTCGAGAGCCGCGGCCGGGGCCCGATGGAGTTGCGCGGCACTCGCAGCGGGCCCCGCCAGATGAGTGTCCGACAGCGGATTTACCGGACCGGGGGCGGTCACCGTGACTTCGCCACCAACGCCCACCTGCATTTCACCGATGTCGGTGCCTACTACGGGGGCCGCTACTGGAAGGTCCACCGACTGGCCATCTTTGAACTGTGGTCGGTGAACCCGCAGGGCCGGCTCAAGCGCCGGGTACGGGTCGGCCCGAAGACGAACTACTGCCTGCGCGACCTCCAGCGAACCGACCCCGGTCCCCGCTCACCGCCAGAAGCCCACTATCCCGGCTGCGACCAGAACCCGGCCAGCAGGGGGGTCACCCTGGGCACATCGGTCGGTTGGTCTGACATCTACCCCTCCGACTACACGAATCAATGGATCAACGTCACCGGCCTGCGCGGCTGCTATGCCTTCGTCATGAGGGTCGACCCGCAGAACTTCTTCTATGAATCCGACCAGCACGACAACAGCTCAAGGCGGCTTGTCCGCCTTCCCTTCCGTGCCGATACCGGCTGCTGAACTCAGCCCCGACCGTGCTCGCCAAGACGGGCGGCGAGATCACCCGCGGAAAGGCCGCCCTGGCGGAGAATCTGCCAGCCACCGCCGCCGTCGAGGACACTCAGATCGATCACGGTTGAGGGGAGGCCGGTGAGGGCACCGCCGTCGATCGCTAGGTCTGCGGCCTCGATGATCGCCGTCTCGATTTCGGAGAAGCGCGACGGCGGGGGCTCGCCGCTGGGGTTGGCCGAGGTCTGAAAGAGCGGGCACATCACCCCGGCCAGCGGGCCGCCGATCAGGCGCACCCCGAGGCACTCGGGATCCTCACGGCAGGCGAGCGGGTAGCGGCGCTGGGGGTTGGCGATCAGCAGGGTGACCGGGCCGGGGAGAAGGGCACCGAGGGCATTGCGGGTGGCGGGGCCGAGGCCCTCGATCAGCTCCCTCATCGCCAGCGGCGAGAGATACATCACCGCCGAGGACTTGCCCTGATCGCGGCCCTTGATCGCATCGATGCGCGCGATCGCCGCCCGGTCAAGTGGATCACAGCAAAGGCCATAGAGGCCATCAGCGGGAAAGACGGCGACGCCGCCGCGGGCGATGCAGCGCTCAAGCGCGATGCGCGCGGGCTCGGCCCCATCGCGCCTGACCGAGACAACCTCGCTCATCGCTCCGCCAGGACGACCCGCTGGACTCCGGCCAGATCGGGCCGCGTCTGGATCTGAGCGAACCCGGCGCCCCCCAGCAGCTCCCCGACGGCGCCCGCCTGGCCCGCGCCAACCTCCAGCGCCACCGCGCCGGAGACCGCGCTCCTCCCGACC
>JBAVAR010000140.1:0-25470 GCA_049585815.1 Solirubrobacterales bacterium | reverse complement strand
AAAACCAGCCGAAGCGTTCGCTAGATCACCTGACAAGGCCCGTATGGCCCACTCGCCAGGCTCGGACGGCGGGGCGGTCTGCCCCGGGGGGCGAACGGAAGGGCGCGCCGGAAATTCAGGCTAACGCTGAGCGGTTGCCGATGTGCACGGGTATTCCCCCGGGCCGCTGTCCCAGAGCGTGCTGCCCGTCACACCGAGGCTGACCAGGCGTTCCGCGCACCAGGTTCCGTGGACGGTAAAGGCGGCGTAGCGAAGCGGAGGGAGTGCAGCAGCGCGTGCGGCGCTGGGGGGAAGCCGGCGCAGGTGAATCGTCGTCAGGCGGCCGCCGTCCTCGGCGATCTGCACACGGCGGACGGCGGCGCCGAAGATCATCCCGACCGCGGTCAGCTTGGCTGAAGCGCTGTCACTGGGCTGCGCTGCGGTGGCGAGGAGCGGCGCCGAGGACGCCATAAGGGGATCGGAGGGTTCGGCGCACTGGCGGGAGCTGCTTCTAGCGAAGGAGAATCGGTTGGTGCGCGAAGAAGCGCCGACGAGGATGCAGGGGCGCTCGGAGCCCTGTGCCGCGGCGCCGGAATGGCCGGCGAGATCTTTGACTTTCACTGACCAGTCATAAGAGCCGGCGGCCCCACTCCCCAGCGATACCCAGAGAGCGGATTTCGCGATTGCGGGTGGTGGGGCAGCCAAGGTCGCCAGAAGGAGGCAGATGAGGAGGGCCGCGAGAGCGCCGCAGGTGGTAGCTCGGAAGCCGGTGGGAGCCGACCGGCAGGAATTAGAACAACTTGGCACCACGGGCCGAGAATACCGAAGGGGAAATCTCGATTTCAAGGGAGCTATTTAGAAACGTTGCGATACCAGGATTTTGTGCAATACTTCAGTCCCTGGTAGCGTCTGGCGCAGCGACGACGCAACGGGGTTTGTTGGAGTCACAGATATGAGTCGCATTTCAAAGCGAGGTCTCCTCGTCGCGGTGGCGATGGTTGCTGTGCTGGCCGGGCGCAGCGAGGCCGAACCGCACCAGAGCGGCAATCTGATCGTCAACTTGCAGGGGGGAATCGCGCCGCGCATTCTCCCCCGGACTCACGCCGCTCCAGTGGCGGTGCGGCTGCAGGCGGGAATCAAGACGGCCGACCGTCTGCCGGTTCCGCGGGTAGGCGGGATCAGGCTGGAACTGGCCTGGAGGGGAGCGCTTGACACCCGCGGTCTGGCGATCTGTCCCAGGTGGCGGCTGCGCAGCGTCGACAGCCGCGAAGCGCTCGATGCCTGTGGCTCAGCGCTGGTCGGGCGAGGGCGCCTGTATGACCGGGTATTCCTGCCCGGCCAGCCTCCGTTTGGCCTGCACGCCCACCTGCTCGTCTTCAACGGGAAAACCGCGCGTGGACGGCCGGCCGTATGGGTACATGCCTACACCACCTCCCCGCCGGTCTCCTTTGTCCTGCCCTTCCACATCCGACGCCAGTCGGGGCACTTTCCTACAGCACTGGTCAGCGTCGTGCCGCACTCGGTCGGACCGTGGCCGCGGTTCGCGCACTTCCAGATCGCGGTCGGGCGTCGCTTCCGCTACCAGGGCCGCACCCATAGCTACATCAGCGCCGCCTGTCCGGTTCCCCCCCGTTTTACCGAAGCCCCACTCTCTTTTGCCCGCGCCACCTTCAACCTCGCGGAAGGCCATCGGGTCTGGGCGGAAGCGGTGCGGAGCTGTAAGGCAAGGTGAGGGTGGGGCGGCTGGGCATCGGCTGACGACTCTCTCGCCCTCCCCAGCTAACTCCTGACGATCTGGGAGACGCGTTGGTGGCTGATGCCGAGCACCTTGGCGATCGTCGCCATCGGCAGGCCGTCGCGGTAGGCGGCGCGGATCGCGCGGTCGCGCTGGGCGCGGAGGCGCTCGGCGACCTGGGCCTGGGTGGCCTCGCGCTTGGCGTGCTCGGCGGCGAAGGCATTGAGCCGGGCAAGGGCATCGGGGGCTTGGCGCTGGGCGCGGGCGATGTGCCTATCGTGGGAGCTATTCTTGCTAATGGGTTAGCATGAATAGTTACGATGTGCGAGCGTGCCTTACTTAGCCGGCATGGGACGTGATCCTCGACGGCTACATCCGCGTCTCTCAGGTGGGGGGTCGGCGGGGCGATGGCTTCATCTCCCCATCGGTGCAGCGCGAGCAGATCGAGGCGTGGACGAGCTCGAGCGGCGCACTTCTGGGCGAGGTCTTCGAAGAGCTCGATGAGAGCGGCGGGCGGCCGGATCGACCCCTGTTGATGGAGGCGATCGAGCGGGTGGAGTGCGGCGAATCGGATGGGATGGTCGTCGCCAAGTTGGATCGCTTCGGTCGCTCGCTGCTGGACGGCCTCGGTGCGATCGCGCGGATCGAGGCGGTGGGTGGGACCTTCGTCAGCGTCCAGGACGGCTTTGACCTGGGCACAGCGACGGGCAAGCTGGTGCTGCGGATCATGTTCTCGATCGGGGAGTGGGAGCTCGAACGAGCGCGGATCAACTGGGACACGGCGCGCGGACGGGCGGTCGAACGCGGCCTCTACATCGCTCGCAGGGCTCCGCCCGGCTACCGGCGAGGCAAGGATCGCCGACTACGGATCGAGCCGAAAGAGGCGTCGGTGATCAGGGAGCTATTTGAGCGGCGCCTGCGGGGGGAGTCGTGCGAGAGGATGGCCGGCTTTCTGAACGACTCCGAAGTGCAAACGGAGAGCGGGGTGCCGTGGTGTGAGTTCAACGTACGACTGTTGATCAAGACCCGGGCCTATCGGGGAGAGGTGCGCAATGGCCGCCACAGCAACCGCGATGCGCACGAGCCGATCATCGATGATGGGACCTGGGAGGCGTGCCAGTGGCCGCCAATAGCGGCCGGCAAGCAGATTCACACCCTGTTAGGTGGGCGGCTGCGGTGCGCGGCCTGCGGGCGGATGATGCGCCCGACGAGGGAAACCCTCAGGAGCCGGTTCAGCTACTACCGCTGCTACGGCGTTGGGGGCAAATGCCCCGCACCAGCGCATATGCGCGTGGATCATCTGGATCCACTGGTAGAGGAATTCATCTTCGGCCTATGCCGTCAAGCGAGTGGGCGCGGGAGCAAGTCGGGTGCGGAGCGCAGCGAAGAGGAGCTTGCGAGAGCCGAGGAGATGCTGTCGGAGTACCGCGACAATCCGCGGTTGCACCGAAGGCTGGGGTCGGAGTCCTTCGAGGCCGGTGTGGCAATTCGACAACGCAGCGTCGAGCGAAAGCTCCTGGAGGTGAACCGGGCGAGGAGGACGGTGCGCCAGCCCAAATTCGAGATCGGAAACCTCGAGAGTCGGTGGCCAGGACTGAGCTGGGATGAGCGCCGGGCAGCCGTCGGCGAGCTGATCGACTGCGTTGTCATCGCGCGGGGCAAAGAGCCGGTGACCGAGCGTGCCTGGATCTTCAAACGTGGTCACGGACCGCGCACCCACGATGAGCGGGGCAAACGGGTAGAGCACTTCGATCCCTCATTCAAGGACGCGAGCAAACCGCCCCCGGTTCGGCGCTGGCCGGAAGAGCGAATAGAGAAAAGGCTGCGCGCATTCCTGGGGACCCGCTCGGAGTGGCCAAGCTACGCGGAGTTTGCCGACGCGGGATACGGGCGACTCAACACTCAGGTGATGGCCTGGGGCGGTCCGATTTATTGGGGCCATAAGCTGGGCGTCACGGTCCAGCTAGCAGTGCAGTGGAACGACCGGCTGCTTCGGGATGCGCTGCGGCCGCTGCTGCAAGGACGAGAGGACTGGCCCGAAACGGCGGAGTTCCATGCCAAGGGGATGGCGTCACTACGCCGCGTAATCGCACGTCGCGGCGGGATGGATCGCTGGGCCAAGAAGATGGGTTTCAAATACTGCAAGGCGAAGGTGACCTGGAGCGACGGGGAGATCGAGCGGCAACTGCGCCAGTTCGTAGGCGAGGGGGAGGTGTTTCCAGCCTGGCGGGAGTTCGAGGGAGCCGGGCAACGGGCGCTCTACAGGTCGGTCCTTGATCGCGGCGGGATCACCCATTGGTGCAAGCGGATCGGGGTTAGGCGAACGGCACGATCTCGTGCCGCGGGGCGAGCGGCACAAACCCGGGCACGGAATAGACGGCGGCAAAAGGCCTGACGAGTGCTGCTAGACGGCTACATACGCGTCTCAGAAGTCCGAGGTCGGGAGGGTGAAAGCTTCATCTCGCCGTCGGTGCAGCGAGAGGAGATCGAGGGGTGGACGAGATCGCATGGGGCCGTAGTTGGGGAGGTCTTCGAGGAGATGGACGAGAGCGGTGCTCGAGCAAATCGACCGCTGCTGAGGCGGGCGATCGGGCGGGTGGAGAGCGGGGAGTCGGAGGGGATCGTGGTGGCCAAATTCGATCGCTTCGCCCGCTCCGTGGTCGATGGGCTGCGCTCGATCGCAAGGATCGAGGCAGCTGGCGGGACCTTCGTCAGCGTCGAGGACGGCGTCGACCTGAGCACGCCGACGGGAAAGCTGGTGGCGAGGACCCTGTTCTCGATCGGTGAGTGGGAGCTCGACCGGATGCGGTCGAGTTGGGACATCGCGATCGGGCGGGCTATAGAGCGCGGGATCTACGTCGGCCGCGAGGGGCCGTTCGGGTATCGGCGGAGCCAGGACCGGCGACTGCGGATCGAACCCGAGGAGGCGGAGTTGGTCAAGGAGGTATTCGCGCGGCGCCGGCGTGGAGCCAGCTATGACGAGCTGGCCGAGTTCCTGAATGGGTCTGGGATCAAACCGAGGCGGGGCGCCAGCTTCAACCGGCCGATGATGATGCGCATTGTCTCCGACCCGGCATACCGGGGGGAGGCCTACTCGGGATCCCACCACAATCGGAGTGCGCATGAGCCGATCATCGATGCGGCGAGTTGGCAGGAGTGCCAGGGCCTACCAATGACTCAGACCAACCGGCTCGGTGGCCTGGCGGCGGGCCTGATCAGGTGCGCCAGCTGCGGGCGGGCGATGGCGGCTCCGCAACCGGCATCAAGCTACAAGGGCTCAAACAGCTACAGCTGCAGAACGGCGGACGGGAGCTGCGCGGCACCCGCGCACGTGGCGGCGGAAGAGCTCGATCCGCTGATCGAAGAGTTCATCTTCCAGCGGCGCGATCGGACATCAGTGGGCCCCAGCCCGGCGGTGATAAAGAGGTGCCAGGCGGCGGTGGAGAAATGCCGTGCCGCCGCCGAAGCGACATTGGAGGACCTGGACGCCTACGGCGAGAACCCCCGACTGAAGAGGACGCTCGGGGCGCAGTCCTTCGAGGCAGGGATGGCGAAGCGGCAGCGGCTGAACGAGCGGGCGCTGCTGGAGCTGGCACGAGCCAGGAGGGCGATGGAAGAGCCGGGATTGGATTTGGGCGTGAGCGAGGCTGGTTGGAAAGAGATGAGTAGGGAAGAGCGCTGCGGCGTCGTCAGGGAGCTGGTCGATTACGTGGTGATCGAGGCGGGCTCAGGGCCGGCGAGCGAGCGGGCGTGGCTCTTCAGGCGGGGGCGGGGACCGCTGCCCGGCGAGGCGAGGGAGAGGCTGCGGGAATTCAAGCGTGGCGGGAGCGGCGCCAGCAAACTGCCGGGGACTAAGCCGTGGTCGAGGAAGCGGCTGGCGAAGGAGCTGGGCGAGTTCCTGGCCGGGCGCGAGGTGTGGCCGGAGTACGGCGAGTTTGCGGATGCCGGCCTGGGGCGGCTGCACGCCCAGACGCTTGCCTGGGGAGGGCCGTACTACTGGGGAGGCAAATTCGGGGTGAGGGTTCCGAGGGGAATCGTCAAGTGGAACGAGACAAAGGTGCACGATGCGTTGGCGCCGTTCCTGAAGGGGCGGGAGAAGTGGCCGAGCCTGCAGGAGTTCGAAGCGGCGGGGATGGGGCCGGTCTGCTTCGCTCTGCGCTACCACGGGGGCGCAGAGATCTGGGCGGGTCGGTTCGGTCTCAGGTACAAGAAGCAACCGAGGCCGTGGTCGGAGGAGCGGATCGAGCGGGAGCTGGCCGAGTTCCTGGCGGGGCGCGGGGCCTTCCCGACTGAAAATGAATTCAAGGACGCCGGCCGCCGGCCGCTCTTCACGGCGATGCACGGACACGGCGGGTTGGCGTACTGGAGGGAGCGGGTTGGGGTGAAGGGGCCCGCGTGACCCAGCTTCGGGAGCTCGGGGTGCGGGGCGAGGAGAGTGTCGGGGCGGTGCTGGGCGGGTTGGCCGATGTGGGGTGGCTGGCGATCCACAACGTCTAGCTGGGTCCCGGCAACGTCGATCATTGGCCGTGGCCGCGGCAGCTGGGACAGTGGCGTTTGCGCGGGTGCTCGCCGGCCATCTCGGCCTTCGGCCACGGCTTTCCCGCCCTGCACTCCGCCTCGCAGTACAGGTGAAGCCTCGCGTGGGTTGCCAGTGCAGGCAGCCCGTCGCCGAGCACCCAGCGCTCCACCTCGGCCGCCTCGGGATCCCACATGCAAAGTGAGCCATCCGGCCACCGATGGCGCAGGCATCGGTGGCCGTCGGCATAAACGGTCACGGTAGGGCGGCCGGGGGAAAAGTCAACGTGCAGCTGCCGCTCCTGGCTCGTCGCAGGCAGGCCGACCGCGAAGCGATAGCTAAGCACGCCATCGCCAAACTCACGCCCGAGCACGATGCCCTCACGACGCGCATCGGCCTCGAGCAGAAACTGGCCGGCGATGTCGTAGACGACTTCGCCGGCACTCTCGTGGCGATGCAAGCGGATCAACTACTGCCACCCGAGCGGGTTGGCTTCAGCGTACGCGCAGCGCCCAGCGCGGCGGTGAGGGCGGCGCTGTCGCCACCCCGCAGGCCCTGGCCGAGCCGCTTGCGCTCGCGGGCGAGGATGCCTTCGATCTCGGGACCGAAGAGGACTTCGAGATGAGCGCGAGCGCCCTCTTTGGAGTGGGCGCAGAGGGCAGCTTCGACGACCGTGGCCATTTCGGCGAGCCGCCGCGAGGCCTGCTCTTGGGTGACACCATCGGGCAGCCCGATCGGCTCGACAACCGCGGGCGCTGGATCCTGGGTGAGGCCCGCGGAGATGCTCTCTGAGGCGGTGCGCAGAAAAGCGAGCAGCGCCGGACCGAGTGGGCCAGTTTCAGTGACGAACTCAAGCGCCAAGGCGCTCAGGTTCCATGAGCACATCACCGCGACGCCGCCGTTCGCGCCGTCGCGCTTGACGGCGCGCTTGGCGAGTCGCAGGATGTGGGCTCGCAGCACCCGCATCGGGCGCGGGTCGCGTAGCGTCATCAGGTCGGTGTGCAGCTCGGGGTCCGCAGGGTCCCACTCGCGGCGACGGCGGTTGGGAATCCAAATGCCGGGCGCGTCGACCCGGTCGAGGCCGACGATCAACTCAACGTAGGGGTCAACAGCGCCCCACTCGTCGATCTCGACCGGCTCGTTGAAGAGGAACTTAATCGCCCGGTTGCCCTCGAGGTCTACCTCAGCACGCGGATAGCGGCGGCGCAACTCCGGCAGCACGTACTGAGAGAAGAGCTGAATGAAGGCCTCCGGGCCTTGGTCCTCCTCGGCGTCGGGGCCGAAGACGCGGAATGCCTCGTAGCGACGGTTGACCTTGACTCCGCAGTCTGCGTCCTCAAGCGGGCGGTTGGTAGTCCCGTGGGCAACGCTGCCCGAGGGAAAGCCGGCGCCGTCGCGTGCGGCATCATGGCTTTCAGCGATCGCAAGGACCTGGTCGCGACGCCGGCGGGCCTCTTCTAGCACTGCCATCGGGACCGCGATCTCCTCCAAGATCTCAGCGAGGGCGACGTCTCCTGGAGTTGCGGCTCCGCCTTTATGCTTGTTCGTCTTGGTCAACATCTGGTCCTCGCGATCTTGTTGGGTGAACGTGTGCGTTCTCTGAAGAGAACGCACTTACATTAGCAAACTGGGTTCGCTCCGCGAGAACGTCTATTTTCTCTTCAGAGAACGATGCCGGGCCAGCAAGATCCCTCCCTGCTTGAGGCCGAGCGGCGACTGTCGCCGTGCAAGAGCGACGGCGAACTGATCGCCGACATCGCCGCCCGTCTCATCAGGGACGTCGATGCCAAGCCACCGATTCCGCTTGAGCTCGTCGCCTCCTATCGCGACATCCCCGATATCAAGGTCGTCGAGATGTCGCAGGCGGGGTCACTTGGGCCCGGCTCTCGGAGCCTCGAGATGCGCCTGCGGGCAGCCGACTCGCCGCGGCGACGGCGCTTCACTGGCTTCCACGAGGTCGGCCACACGTTCCAGCCCGGCTATCGCGAGATGCGCCTCTTCCGTTGCGTGACCCCGAGCGCCGCACGGCGGGCGACAAGCGACCCCGAGTCGCTCGCCGATGCCGCCGCAGCCGAGCTGCTGCTGCCAGGGGCCTACTTTGAGCCAGCAACACTGAACTCGGACTTCGGTATCGACTCCGTGCTCGATCTGGCCGACATCTACGAAGCCAGTCGCGAGGCAACCGCTTATCGCTTCGGCTTCTTCTGGCCCGAGCCGACACTTGTGGTAATCCTTGAACCTGGGCTCCGCCAGGAAGAGCGTAGCGATCCGGAGGCAGTCGTCAAGCTCAGAGTTGTCTCTGCGTTGCCCGATCCCTACGGAGCCTGGCCGTTCATCCCGCCCAATAAGTCAGCCGCCGAGGACGGCGCGCTGGCACGTGCGTGGAATGGCGAGTTAATTACAGAGAAGGCAGGGTTGGAGGAGTTTGGCTTGGAGAGCGATGGCAACATCGAACTGACGGCACGCCTTTTCCGCTACCAACGAGACGGCGAACAGCGGGAGCGTGTGATGGCGCTTTTCCGACGGGTGGGTACGAGCCGTGGCTGAGGTTGCCAGGATCGGCCAGGAGATCAAGCGCCGCCGCGAAGAGAGCGAACGTTCTTTAAGCCAGCTTGCCGACGACGCGGGGATCAGCAAGGGCTACCTATGGAAGCTTGAGAAAGGCGATGTTGAGGCTCGCCCGTCGGCGAACACGCTGTACAAGATCTCTCGCGCACTAGGGACCTCGATGTCAACACTGATGGGCAAAGCGATCCTTATCGAGGAACCCACAGACCTGCCGCCTTCACTAGTTGAGTTCGCTGAGAAGGAGGGGCTGGGAGAGCGGGATCGGGCGATGCTGGCTCAGATCAACTTCCGCGGCAAGCAACCCGAGCGTCCGGAGGACTGGTCCTTTATTTGGAACGCAATCAAAAGATCGATTCCTGATCGAGTCCGACGAAGGGGGAAGGCGTCAGGTTAGGCCGGACGGTATCGATTCGTGAGACTGGTACCGCGACAACGACAGTCGATAGGCAATGTGGATACTGGGCGAAGTCCCCAGACAGTTGGCGTGATCGATAATGTTCTCTCGGATACAATGCAAGGCGCGACCTGATAACAGGTCACGTGCGCATATTTGCCGGGCGCGGTAGGCTTTCGATTCGCACAGCCTCGCGCACGAGACCTGAATAGGGAGTTGACCCGAGCCGAGGACCCGCATAAACTCGGACGAAGTCAAGGAGACCGCGTGATTGCTTCGGCCAGTTTGTGGACAGTCATCCCGATCGTAATAGCTGCGATAGTGAGCGTCGGTACTGCAGCGGGTGGTGTCATCACCTGGTTCGTAAACGGTGTTCGGACTGAGCGTACTCGGCTTCAGAAGCTGTATGCCGATGCTTACTCGGCAGTTGTCTCCTACCAAGAGTTCCCTTATATTATCCGTCGACGGCGACCTTCAACACCCGGCCATGAGGAGACCGGAGGCGAAGAACGCTTGAGAATCGCGGCAGCGTTGCACACCGTTCAAGAGGCGTTGAACAATTACGGCGCGCAGATTAGCACCGAATCGAGAGCCGTATCAACAAAATACGACGTGCTGGTCACGGAAACCCGCCGCATCGCCGGAACGTACATGCACGAGGCGTGGGAGGCGACACCTCTCGACACCGACGCCAGCATGAACATCACAGGAATCGACTACAAGGACTTGCGCACACCTGAGCACGACTACCTCGAAGCAGTCAAGAAGGATATGACTTTTTGGCGGGCGGCAATTCCGAAACTGCGCGACTAGTTTGTGCGCCGAATTGGTGCCGGTTCGGCTTGCAAGTCTCACGACGCTGGTTGAGTGAGCCGATTCGATAATTGATGGAGAGCGAATCGCTGAATGGCGGGCCGCGGAGGGCGGGACAGCATGCCCGGGCGCACGCGCGGGAGATCGCGACACGGATGCTGGCTGTGGGCGGCTTCGTGCTGATGGTGCTGCTCTTCGCCATCGTGGTGCTTGGGATGCGCGAATGGGCGTTGGCCGCGGTGGCACTGGTCATGATCGGAGTACTGGTCCTCGCCGATCGAAGCGCGGGCCTGCGGTTCGATCGCTGGTTGCAGGGGGCGCGGGGCGAGGAGACCGTCGGGGCGGTACTCGACGGGCTCGTCGGTGAGGGCTGGCTGGCGATCCATGACATCTCGCTGGGCCGGGGCAACGTCGATCACGTCGTGGTCGGGCCGGGCGGGATCTTTACGATCGAGACGAAGAGCCACCGAGGACGCATCTCGGTCGACCGGCTCGACCCGAGGTGGTTGAAACAGGCCTACGCGGAGGACAAGCTGATCGAGCGGATCAGCGGCATGGACGTTCAGGCGCTGCTGGTGTTCAGCGAGGCGTACCTTGTTGGATCGGTGCCGGCACGACGCAGAGGGGTGACGGTCCTGCCGGCGCGGATGTTCGCGGGGTACCTGGAGCGGTGCAAGCCGGTGATGTCGGTGGAGGAGGCTCGAGCGCTGCATGGGAGGTTGGTGGGGGCGGTCCGCTGAGGCGCCTGCGCGGGCCGACCAGGCTGCGTAGGTCGGCCTACTCGGCGGAGAGGTAATTGCCAGGGTGGTGCCAGAAGACTGCGGTCAGTGGGGACGGAGGGAGGCAACCAGAAGAAACGCGGTGAAGGAGCCGGCGATGAGAAACAGCGGCGTCAGCGAGGCGCCCTGAGAGACGATGGAGGCGAGGGCTGCCAGGGCGAACAAGGCGACGATGAGTAGGGGCGTGGTGGGATTCGCTCCCGGATGAATACGGCCGAGGCGGCCACGGTCTGAGAGTTCGTGGTGGAAGCGCTGGCGGTCGAGCTGTTCTGGATGGCGGAATTGCATAACGCCAAGGCTGACGAAGCGTGGCGCAGTGGTGAGTGAGCGTGCGCACAGATATCGGGGCTGCAAGGTGATTGCCAAAGCTTCCTGATCCCATCGTCGGAGACCTCCTGCACGGCAGCTTTGGTTCCGCTTGAGGCATCAATCCGCTGACCAATCCCAATGCATGGCTGGTCGAGCTGGTCGCAGCGGTGCGCTCGCTTGAGTACGGGGGCCGAAAGAACCCTGGAACAGAAACGTTCCTAATCACACTCTGAAATCGTCGGTGTGTTCGAATACTCGATTCCAGGAGTTGATTTTCTCCTTCCTCGGGATATAACTGACCATAGCTCTATCCAGTCCTGCCCACTCCAGTTGCTCGTGAGGAGCTGCCTTGAAGAAGCGTGTCGCGTCTGTGGTGTCCGTCGTGGGGATCGGAGCGATCGGCCTGGTCGGAGGGGCAGCGGCCAGGCAGCCAGTTGCTCAAGCCTCGAAGTACTGCTCCGCGTATGCCGAAGAACATTTCGGAGTCAAGAACGTGCGGACGCCGGGCGGGGTCAAATGCCTGGGGCCTGGCGAGTACTGCTCGCACAGGCCTGGGTATGCGAGGGCGTATCGGAAGGCTGGGTTTCGGTGCGATGCGGAGGGGAGGTTGGTGAGACGTGGCTGAGGCGGCTGCAGCGGCCATCGAGCAGGAGACCGGAAGCCGGCCGTTTCCGGATATGCCAATCGGCACGGTTAACGAGCAGATGCCGTTCGACCACATCGTCGTGGTAATGATGGAGAACCACTCCTTCGACAACCTGCTCGGGGCGATGACGCTGCGCAACGCCGAGGTGGAGGGTCTGGAGTTCGACGCGGACGGCAAGCCGACGAATGTAAATCCCGGTGGGCCTGGCATGGAGGCCGTGGTGAAAGCGTTCGCGCTCCGCGACACGAGCCAGGCAACGCACGTCTCGCAGAGCTGGAAAGACACGCACGAGCAGATCGACGGAGGGGCGATGGACGGGTTCGTTCGGTCGGCGAAGAGCCGGGAGCCGATGGGCTACTACCCGCCCGAGGTACTGCCCTTTGCCTACTCGTTAGCGAGCACCTTCACGGTCGGCACTCGCTGGTTCGGCTCGCTGCCGGGCCCGACCTACCCGAATCGGCGATTTCTGCTGGCAGGGACGGCGTTCGGCAAGACTGTGACGGGGTTCGATTTCCCCGCGGATTTGGAGCCGCCTCCGAACGGGACGATCTTCGACCTCCTCTCCGAGCACGCCATCAGTTGGGCGAACTACTTCGCCGATGTGCCGATGACAGCGGCGATCCCATCGATCCTCCTTGAGCACCCCCTTCACCACTTCCACCTGCTAGAGCGCTTCTTCGAGGAATGCAAGGCGGGCACCCTGCCGGCGGTGAGCTTCGTCGACCCGGGGATCAGCGAGATCGCCTCGCTGGCGAAGACGGCGGCGAAGCTGCCGGCGATCGTCCAGAAGATGCTGAAGGCGATTGGCGTCGACTTCTCCAAGCTGCCACCCGGCGAGACCGAGGAGGACCCACAGGACATGTACTGGGGCGAGCGCTGGGCGCACGAAGTGGTCGAAGCCGTGCTGCGCTCGCCGACCTGGCCGCGTACCCTGCTGATCTACACCTACGACGAGCACGGCGGCTACTACGACCACGTGGCGCCGCCAGCGGCGATACCGCCCGACGAGATCCCTCCCGAGCTGCCACCGAATGAACCACAAGGGGGCTATGACATGTACGGGCCGCGAGTGCCGGCGATCGTCGCGTCGCCTTACTCAAGACCTGGGGGCGTCTGCACGGACGTTTGCGACCATACCTCGGTGCTGGCGACGATCGAGCGCAAGTGGAACCTGCCGGCGCTGACGAGGCGTGATGCCAACGCGAATACGGTGATGGGGTTCCTGGATGTCACCAATGCTGCGTTGTTGAATCCGCCGCTGATCAAGGCTCCGTCGGAGACGGGGCCGTCGGGGCCGGTGACAACCAGCGGCTGAACGACAGCAGCCCCAGGGACGGCGCAACTCTCTGGGGCAGAGCGGCTCAAGCATCCGCATGCAGGTACAACCAGCCGAACACCACATGAGGCAAACATGAACAAGACGGTCAGTAATTGGCTAACGGCGCGGGGGCAACCCAAGAATATGCCCGGATGGGTATACCTGACCCAGCTTCTGTGGGCGGTTGGGCTGATCGCCGTATTCGTCGTTTATCGGCAAGGCACCGATCACCTCGATCTGCCGTCGTCGTTCGGGAGAGTGCCGGTTGAGGCTCCGTGGCTGGGAGCCGTCGGTGGACTGCTCGCCTCCCTTGGTGGCATCGTCCACTACAGCGTCGGCAAATGGGAATCACGCTTCAACTACTGGCACCCGATCAAGCCATTGATGGGCGCGACAAGCGGCTCAGTCGCGTGCCTTCTCGTGATCGTGCTGGCCGGCACGGCGACGGGGAATGCGAGGGTCAGCATCAGTCCGACCGCACTGGACGGTGTGGCGTTCATCTTTGGCTATGCGGAGTCCGCCTTCCGCCAGCTGATCAAAGCGGTGACAGATGTCTTCCTTAGGCCGGGTAGTTCCGGTCGTAGGGAGAGCGGCCACAACAACAAAGGCGCTTAATGACGCCGTGCCGCCGCCAAATACCGCAGTTTGTTGCGTGAAGCTCCAAGTCAGTCAGAAGGAGGAGACGATGGGAATGCTGTTTCGGATGTTTGCGCCGAAGTCGGCGAAGAAGGTGCGGCGAGCTGCGCATCCGGTGAGCGCAATGACACCGCGGCCGGTGCGCAAGGCAAAGGCGCGGGCAACCGACATTACGAACCCGGTTGGTGGAGTGAAGCGCGCCGGCAAGCGGCGGGTGGTGCGTAGATCGAAGTGGTTTTGAGCAAATAAGGCTCGCCTGTCCAGAAACTGAATATCGCGAGTCAAGGGACTCGATGTCCGTCCGTCACACGGTCAGACTATCGATGATGGCCCTACGCAAGTTGCGTGCGGTTGGATGGTCTGCAAATGCGACGCACGCGCCTGCCGTCACGACGAGCACGTAATCCCACCGAACCTCTTCAAGGAGTTCCATTTTCTCACCCCCTTCCTGCTTGTGCGATAAGTGCTAATTCGCCTTGCTCAGCCGGTCTCAAGACTGCCAAGATAATGGCCGTTAGCGGTGTCGGGAAGACCTTCATCGCAAAGGAATACTGCCTTGTAATCAGGGTTGCCTACATATACATGCGTGCGCCCACTCTCGTTCTCGAAAGTGATATCCCAGGCCGTGTTCTGACGAAGGTGGTCACGGCCGTGGTAGTACTCAAGGTGCTCGCGAGGTGCCTCGCCAAGCACAATTATCCGAGGATCCATTTGGTTGATCCAGCTGGCAGGCATTCGAGAGCGCCCGTGGTGGGCAGCGAATACGACGTCGACGGACGGCATCTCAACCTTGTCTTCAATCGTTTCCATGAAGTCCGTCTCGAGGTCGCCGAGCCAAAGCATCTTCACGCCATCACTGAGGGTGTACTTAAGGATGATCGAGAGGTTATTGGGATTGTCTCCTTCCGCCGCCGAAGTGAGCACGTTCTTGAAATCGGGGTTCTCGAGGTCGGGCCAGAGGAGTTCGAGCCCCGAGGAGCCGCGGCCATCACCGGCTTCGTTCATCCAACGACGGGAGCAACCTTGACGGAGGTAGAAGGCCTTGTCGGAGTCCCGCAGTTGGCAGTAGCGCTCGAAGTCGACCGTGTAGTCGAGCTTTGTTGCCTCGTTCTCGACAACGTAGAAGTTGCGAATCCCAAGGGCGTCGTCCAGTCGAGCGAGTCCCTTTAAGTGGTCGTCGTCGGGGTGGGTCGAGATGAAACGGGTAACACACTTGTATCTCGATTCGGCTTCGATCTCCTCAATGATGTCACTGCGATCCTCGGCGATGCGGCAGTCGATGATCGTGAAATTGTCGGCACCGTGCTTGATGTAGTAGGTGTCGCCTTCGCTGGTGGCAAAGGATTTGACCGTGCTCATTGGAACTCCGCCTCGGCGTAGCTCGTAAACAGCTCGAAGCCATACTGTCGATAGAACTTGAGATAGCGGTAGAAGAGGCCTACGGAGGCGATGACCGCGAGGACCAGCCACCAGCCCGGCCCGGCAACCGAGCCGGTTCCCGCCGTGCCCAAGATGATCCCGACACCGAGAAACACGGAGGCGATCACCATCGCGAGCGCCGTGTTGCGGCAGAAACCGTAGAGCCTGATGAAGGTCTCAAGTCTGGACTGAACGACAGGGACCAGCTTCATCCGGGCGTGGCAGTGGAAGAAAAGGTCGTCTCCGTGGCGATCTCCGGCGCGCTCTTTGACCTGCTCTCGGACGCCTGGCGAGAGGGGCCTAAAATAGCCGGGGAACCAGCGCGAAACCGACGGCTCGGGATGGCGGAAGCAGAGCAGGATGTCGGTAGGTGTACCGAGGCGACGACGGACGATCCGATGCTCGATCAGCTCGCCGGCGAGGTTGGCGACGGTCTGACCGAGTGCATAAATGACGATGACGAGGAGAAAACCCAGCACAAGGGTCGGGCTGTTCTCAAAGGCGTCCTCACCGAAAAAGGCGGCAACAAAGGAGGCGAGGAGGACGGCCCCGGAGGCGAGGTAGCCGAAAAAGTCATAGACGCTGAAAGGGAGCTGGTTCATCGGACTCAGTCCCGGTTGTCGATCGACGCATCACGGGGTGGCAGCGGCGCCATCGGCGTCCATCCCCGCCCGGCTGCCCCTTCCCCCGAAAGGCACATGGTTTCGCCCTCGTTGGCGAAGCAGGGATAGCCGCGCCTGGCGTAGGCATTTGTGACACGAGGCGAGGGGTAGCGGGGGTCCTGCGCGGCGGCTTGACTGATACTGATCAGTGCGCTGCCGCGGCGCTCATCGGTCCGAGGCCCAAGCAGGCGGTCAAGGCAATCAGAACTGGCGTTGTGGCGACTGCCGTGATGGGCGACCTGGACCATCGTGGCGGGCCGGGCGGCGCGACCCTGGGCGGTCAGGTACTGATGGGCGGCGTCGAGCGCCGGGACGCCGGCGTCGCCGGTGAAGAGGAAGCGCTGCTCTCCGAACTGGAGGTCGATCACCGTTGAGGTGTTGTTGAGCGGCTTGTCACCCCCGGCATCGGAGAATGGAACCTCGACGGGAAGATGCGGGAGCACTCGTGCGGAGAGTCGGGCGATCTCGGCCTGTAGCGCCTCGCGGGTCGCGCTTGGCGCGGCAGCGACGCCGCCTTCGCGAGCCAGCTGCTCGGCGAGGTTCTGCTCGTATAAGGCCTCGGTCGGGCTGGCGATGAGTAGGGCGCCACCGAAGCCACCGGTGCCAGTAAAGGGCTCAATCAGCTGGGTACCTTCACGGGTTGCGAGGGCGCGTAGCTCCGTCACCTTCTCGGCAACAGGGATAGCTCTGCCCCCGTGGGCGACCGGATCGTGGGCGGCGAGAACGCCGACATCGAGGTTGCTCAGCAAGGTCGGGACCCCGCCCCTGTGGTCCGCATCGGGGTGAGTGAGGATGACCAAGTCGACCCGCCTGGTCCCATAGAGGTTGGCGAAGTGCTCGACGAGGGCCTCGCCGTCGTCTTCGTATCCCCCGTCGATGATCACGTGGACAAGAGCGCCTGTATCCGACCGGGTGAACCGCATCGCGATCGCGTCGCCGCTGCGGGCACCGTCGCCGACGGGGAGGAAATCGATCTCGAACATACCCTGTCCCCTGCCTCACCGAATGGGGGCAGCGTGCCGGTTCACGCGACGGTCTAGTAGCCGGTGGAACAAGGGATCGAAGGCGTGCTGGATTTGCGCCTTCAGGTCGCTCTCAACAGGTTTGATCGCCCTAATGAAGAGATAGCCCGGCAGGCCGGGAGCCGCGAGGAAGCCGGCCGTTAGGACGAGGTAGAAGAACAGTCTGCGTGTTCGGCGCTTCAATGCAACCACCGCCGCTACTGCTCGGCGAGCAGATCATGAAGAGAGTCGGCGCCTTCGCGGTCGATCAGCGTCTTCAGGTGCATGTCGCTGCGGACGCCAAAGTCCCGGCCATACTCGTCCTCGACTGTGCCGACGTGGGTGTCGCCGCGCTTGCGGCGCAGCTCGCCGTCCTCGTCGCGGGAGCGTTCACCGCGCATCCCTGACGCATTGTTGCTCTTAGGGGTCATCCGAATCCTCCTTGGTGGAGTCGTCTTTGGTCCAGAGTTGGACCTGTTGTCGGAACGCACATACGCTTAGGAACAATGCTAAGGAGGGTCGCGGATGCCTTTTTGGCGCCCTGCTCTCCAGGAGCCAGATTTGGCCCTACGCGACTTTTAGCCTGTAGCGGCCGGTGCGCTTGCCGACCTTCTCGACGGCGTCAGCGCGATTGATCTGGGCGAGGAAGGTGCCGAGCGGGTCTTTGCCGCCGACGCGGTAGCCGTGATTTTGGAGGAGCTGGAACCAGTCGCGGTAATGGACCTCGTGGCCGCGTCCCACCTGCTCGTCGAGCAGCTTGATCGCGACATCGAGGAGCCGCTGGCCCTTGAGTCGACCGTCGATGTCATCAATTGAGAGCTGAACGGACCGGCCAAGCGCGCCCTCAAGCTGCTCCAGGAGGCTGCGTTCGCGCTGCGTTTGATCGTCAACGCGATCAGCGAGAAGACGGAGGCGCTCGGCCTGTTCGGTTTGGGCCTCGATCCTGCGAGCCAGCGCGACCGCCTCATCAAGAAGCGCTTGGTCGAGGGTCCTGGGAGGCTGCTCCGACATGGACATGAAGCCTAGATTCGGTGGCGGGGGACAACCGGCGGAGGGATCGCCGGTATTTGCGGCGTCAGCGGAAATCGCTGCGCCCCAATCAACTGAACTGATTGCGGCAAGGGGAAGTGGCGCGGTTGCTTGGCAATCCACGACGCGCCTGCCGAACTACGAACGGCGATGATGAGACTCTCCTCGGCACTGCCCCAATGCGGCGACTCTGGCGGCAATTATATCGGCGGGTTGGTTTTGGCTCGGGAGCTCGGGTCTGCCACGCCAAGGGGCTCAGGGATCGCCCGGTAGCTCGTCGTCAAGGTGACCCTCGCCGAGCGCGAGGTCCTCGATGTCCCCTGGAAGGGCGTTCGGCCCCTCTGCAGTCGCCGGCGCGGCGGCGCCGAGGCGGTTGAGGACGCCGAGCCGAGCGCGGTAATGCTGGAGTGGCTCGTCGAAGACCTCCTCGTAAGACTTGGCGGCGAAGGACTCGTTGCGGAGCCCCAGGGTTGACCGTAGCTTCCATGGGATCCGCTCGCCGACCAGGGTCGCCTCCCAGCGGCCGTAGGGTTCGATATCGAGCAGTTGGCCGACCTGCCGCTCAAGCCGATCGAGGTCGGCGACGCCGGGCTCGCGGGAGGGCGGGCAGATCGAGACAACGAGGAGCCGACCATCGTCGACGGCGAAGGCGAAGTCGGGCGGCTTTTTGGCGTAGGGGCGGTCCCGTTCGGCGACGCGGCGATCGATCACCGCGCGCAGCACCTTGCGCTGGGAGCGTAGCCAGCAGCGCTCGTCGAGGATCCAGATCGACTCCTCGAGCAGGCGGTGGATCGCCGATCGGTGGTTGACGATCCTGTAGCTGCGCTCATCATGCAGGAGCTCGCCAAACAGCTCCAGCACCCCCACCCGCCGGCGCAGCTCGGCGAGTGCAGCGAGCCGCTCGGCCTCAGCGAGCTGCCCGCTCAGCTCAGCGAGCTGCCGGGGCCCGGTCGACCTGTCGGGTGGCAGCTCCTCGACGGAGCTGCGAAAGGCCGCACGTCGGGCCCGGTCGACCTGCTCGCCGAGAACAGCGATCCGGTTGGCGGCCTCGGCCAGCGCCGCCGGCTCGCGCTCGGCGAGGGCTGCTTCGCCGAGCGCGGTGACGATCTCAAGCAGCACGCTCGGGTTCTGGGCGAGGATCGCCCTGGCGTCGACACCATCGTCAGCGAGGGTGTCGAGCACCTGCTGGCGGGAGGTCCAGCCGAGGATCGCGAGCAGCTCGGTGTCGACGACCTGCTTAATCCGCTCCCACTGCTCCTGGCTGTGGATGTGGAAGGCCGCACGCCCGCCGAACCACCATTTGTAGAACGTCAGGGTCGGCTCGGTGGCTTTGCTTTTCTCGTGGGGATCGTTCACCTGCACGGTGAAGCCGGCGCCAACCTTGCGCAGGGCCCGCACCCAGGGCGGCGCAAAGCGCCCGCGGCTGCATCTCTGGCAGTAAGCGGCGTCGGGAGGGTTGGCGGCACCACAGGAGCGGCAGAGCTTGGGCGCGATCGGGGGTTGGGTAGGAGCTGGTGGGGAAACTGCTGTGGTTGTCATGCCTGCAAGACGAAGGACGGGGGCATTTCGGTCCACCCCTGCGCAACGATTGGCATGTCGGGGCTGGGTGGGTGCTGGGCGGAGTCGCTGCGGGGGCTCAAGCCTCGGCGAGGGCCGCGGGGAGGACGACCTCTTCGAGGCGGTGGGCGAGGCGATCGATGAGGGCGGCGTAGCGCTCGATCGGCTCATCGTCTGAGCGTTCGCCCCAGCCGGCTATGTAGGGGATTGAGGCGCCGGAGGTGTCGAGGCCGAGGGAGTCACAGACGGCGAAGGCGACGGACTCAGCTACCACCTCCTCCTCGGCGTAGGGGAGCTTCGGGTCCTTGGGCTGGCGGTCGCGGCGAACGAGGGCGTGGGCGAGCTCATGGACGAGCGTCTGCACCTGGGCGTTGGCGGAGAAGGAATCGCTGCGGACGTCGATCACGAGGCGATCGGTGGCCGGCTCGAGGTAGCCCTGAGCGGCACCCGGCACTGGTTCGACCTCGACGGCAAGGCCAAGAGAGCAGCCGAACTCGACCAGCGGATCGAAGAGCTGGGCCAGGCCGTCGCCGCCAGTCGGCTCGCTCGGTGGTTCGAGCTCGATTGGGCCGCCGGGGAAGTCGGGGAGCGGGTCAACCTGGGAGCGATCGAAGACGGCGACCAGCTTGAAGTAGGTGGGCGGTTTCTGGTGTGGATCGGCGCCGCCCTGCTTCCACTCGGCGATTTGGCGCTTGGATGGCGGACAGGGGGCCCAGATGCGGATGCCCCTCTCCCCCTTGCGCACGGCGTAGCCGAGTTTCAACCAGGCCCTGAAACCGGCGACCCGCGTTGCTTCAGGGCACTGATTCGCGATCAGAAGCTGGTTGTGGAGGCTGTAGGCATGGAAGTGGCGGCGCACTCGGAGCCAGCGCTGCCAGCCATCGCTGGTGCGCAGGGCATCGACGGCTTCCTGCATCTGGCGGCGCTCCTGGGCTCGACGAGCGCTTCGCTCCTCCTCGGTGAGGGGGCGGCTGCGGCTGCGGGTGGCGCTCATCGGAACCGCGCTCCCCGCTTGAGGGTTGGCTTGCGGTCAGCAACGCAGGTCATCGCCACAAAGACGTTGAGAAGGCTCATTTCGACCCGCCCTCCAACAGGCGCTCAATCCGCAGCGCCACCGGCGGGTGGCTAGCTGCCTTGAAGAGGAGCCCTGGTTGGGGCGGATCGAAGGGCTGCTCGAAGTCGGCGAGGTGGCGGGCGAGGTCCTCGGCCTGGCCAAGGCTCCCAGCGTAGGCGTCGGCGGCGTACTCACGCGAGCGCCAATAGGCGCCCCAGGTCGGCCCCAGCAGGTCCTGAACGAACCTGCCCCCGGCAAGGCGCAGCGCCCAGCGAATCAAGCCCCAAAGCAGGCCGCCGCGAGGTTCCTCATGGCGCCGTTCGTCGCCCTCTCCCCCGCCCGCGGATCGCGCTGGCGCTAGCGGGTCGCCCCAGAGTACGAGTCGGTTGAGTGCCTCGGTGAGGCGACCATCGAGGCTGTCGGCGTGGCCGAGCTCATGGGCCACGACGGGGGCAAGCGATTCGGACTCAAGCAGGGCGCGGCTGAGGAGCACGCTGGTCCCCCGGACTGCCGCGCCGGGGAGCGGGTCGTCGAGGACCAACCAGGCCGTCGGGTCGGGTAGCCCAGGATCGACACTGCGCAGCAGCGCCATCGCCTCGACCAGGGCCTCGGCCTCGATGGCGCTTGGGCGGCGAGCGCCGAGCCGCCGCCCCCACACCCATCCCCGGCCCGGTCGGAGGAGACCGGTCACTGACCAGGCGATCGGCGCGAGAGCGACAACCCAGGCAAGACCTTCGGCGCTCAGCCCGAGGGGGACGAATAGCCCCACGGTCGCGGCGCCGAGATAGGCGAGGAGCCAGCGAACCGGCACCCCTAGCATTGCCTCCCCGAAGAGCGTCAGCAGGTAGAGAGCGAGGCCGCTGGCGGCACCGACAGGGAAGGTGCGGCTGCGGCGGTGAACCTGAGCGTTCTCCGTCTGGGCGTGCATGGGCGAACCACTGCACGCTTGGCGTGCTATCCGGTGGGAGTCCTGCGCGCCCAGGCGGGGACGTATTCGAGGATTAAAGTTGGGTCGTTCCTGGGGATAAAGAGTTCAGCCGCGGCCGAATCGAAGTTGGGGGAACGGGACCTCGCGTGAGTTCAATGGGTCCGGGCCGATGCAGGCTGCGATAGACACGGAATCAGAGCCAACCTGTGGCGGCTCTTACGGAAGTTGGCAGGAGTCATAAATATTCGGCCCTGCCATGAGGCACCGTTGGGAATGTGTCGTTCGCAGTCGACGTACTCCCGGGCGAATACTCACAGTTGAATTGGTGGTGAAAGTGAGCCGGCCCGGTGACGTCGCATTCGTCCACGGTTGGGATAAACTGCAACAGTCTCTGGTCTCTGGTGAAAGCAGCGAGGGGCCCGGTGGGGAGTCGTGCTCTGGCGCTGGGTGTCACTGGCGCATTTTCTGGCGCACAGGAACGGGAAACCGCTTAAGCAAGCCAAAAACTGGCCAGTTTAAGGTGCCTTGAAAGCCGTTAGATGCCTTCGGGTGTCTCGTGGGTTCGAATCCCACCCCCTCCGCTTATGTTCTGAAACCGGACACCACCCCTCCCCTTATAGAGACTAATTTGGACTCAGTTGCAGCGGTTTATCAGCGGTCAGAACCTCGGCGAGCAGGATGCGAATTACCGCTGATAGCGGCTCATCAGTCCCAAACTGCTGAGGCGGAGAAGATGCGCCCATCAATGCCGGACTGAACCTCGCTGATGTCAGCCCATAAAGGGCTACGCCAGCTGCGTCAATCTTGTGCCCGTGTCGTGCACATTGTGACCGGTATCCGACGACCCGCCAAGAACCGACCTCGCCGCAAGGGCCAAGTCGGGCTCGAAATTGAGCAGTGTTTCGAGGTGGCGCTCGGCCCAGGCGATCGCGAGTCCGGGAGGAACAGCTCCGCGCGACGGGCCGCGGCCCCGGTCAAGTCGAACCCCCGGCCCTCTGTTACCCCAGAGCCGGCTCGAAGCTCCCGCATCCTTGGCTTGCGCCGCCGACTCCGGCAGTGGCGGTTCAGCCCCCGCGGCGATTGCCGTGCCGAAGAGCTCGAACCAGGCGCGCCTGCTGCGCCACTCAGTATCGAACTCATTGCACACCTGGGAGACCCAGGGGGCGTGGGCGTCGAGAGGAGCGAGCGGCACCAAAATAGAAGCGCTTTGCAGGAGTCGGGCCACGCGGCGCACGCGAGTGGCGCCGCCGATCAGCTGGGCCAGTCCGTCGAGGTTCTCGCGAGCCGAGCTGTTCTCCGCAAGATACTCGCGAACCGTCTCGTCGAGTCGAAGGGCGGCTTCGCTCGCCTCCCGTCCGGCCTCCTCGACGGTGCCTGACTCTCCACCCTTCAGCAGCGAGGAAATCGTCAGATCGAGGTAGCGCGCGGCGAGCACATAGGTCGCCCCGAGAGCTTCCCGAAGTACCTCGGCCGCCCCACGCGGCCACAGCAGGAGACCGGTCGCGAGACTGACGGCGCAACCGATCGCGACATCCTCGATCCGCACTACGCCAACCGTCCACCCAACCGGTTCGATCAGATTGAAGAGAACAACGACGGCGGTGGTGAAGCCCGCCTGCCCGGCGGCGAAGGAGATCGCCCTTGGCGAATAGGCAGCCAGCAAGATGGAAAAGGGGAGCACCGCCCAGAGAAGGCCCGTCTGGCCCCCGATCGCCAGCACGATGAGCCCTCCAGCGACGATGCCTACCACCGTTCCAGCGATCGCCTCGAGGGCGGTTGAGCCAGTGGCCAGGGCACTGGAGCGCAGTACCGACATCGTTCCGAGCACTACCCAGAAGCCGTTCTGGGTGTCCGTGACTCGGGCAACGAGGACGGCGAGGGCGAGCCCGGCTGCTGTACGCAGGCTATTGCGCAACCAGACCGATCGCATATCGGAGTGGGAACTGGCAAGGCGGCGGGTGAAGCGCAGGCGGCTCGTGTTTGGTGCAAGAGACGGGTCCGCCGGCGCGGTGGCGCCACTGGCCTGCAACGCGTGGCGTCCAATCTGCAGGGCACCGTAGGCGAGCATGCGAAGCCGGAAGACCTCGTCCAGCTCGGCGGTAAGGCTCTCCTCGTCGATATCGCCGCCTGCGGCCGAGGCCTTCGCCAGAAAGGCTCGTCCGACATCGGTGTGGGCGGTCGCCAGTGCCGCGAGCTCTTCGCCTCCGTCACCGGGATCGTCGTCTGCCAGTCGCCGTGAGGCAATTTGCAGGGCCGCAGCGACACTCGCTTCCACGACCGCACGCTCGCCGGCAAAGCCGGCGCTTGTCGCTGCGGGCGCGGGTTGCTCGCGGGCAATCGGATCGAACGACACGAGGTCATCGACCAGACGGCCGAGCGCTGCGAGCCTGCCGCCAACGCCGCTGGGACGGTGTGGCATGACCACGAACTCGCGATGGGCCCTGCTGACCGCTAGATTGGCGCTGGCGGCTAGACCGGCCAACTCGCCTGCCACGGCCCCCCGGATCTCGCGTTTATCCGCCTCAAACGTTGCTACCGCCCCCACTAGGTCGGCCAGCGCTCCAACCGCCTGGGAGGCTCCTTCGCGCAGGCGATCGGGGGATCGTCGAGGCCAGAGCAGGAAGGTCGCTGCAATCGAGAAGGCGGCGGCGAGGGCCCAGCCGGCGAGGCGCGTTGGGATCGCGGCAGACGCAGCGGGCACCATCAAAGCAAGCACAAAGGCCAGGATGGCTGCCGACTGGGCCGCGGCGACATACCCATCGAGGATTCCGGCGAAGACGATCGTGAAGGCGGTGATCGCCATCGCGCCGACCGCCAGCCAGGTCGTCTGCGAGCAGAGCGTCCCGATAGCGATCAAGATTGCGCCGCCGCCGACCAGCATCAGATAGGCGCCAAGCCGCTGGCGCCAGGAGCCGCCGAAATCGACGAAGACGAGCAGCGCAATGGATCCGAAGCCTGCGAAGAGAGCCATTTCGGTGAGGCCGACGACTTCCAGTGAGATCGCGAACGCCGCCGGTACGACGATCGCCGCGCGAATGGCGTTCTTGAGCGCAAACTTGCCCGGATCTGAAATCGCGAGCTTCATCACCCGACCATACTTGGACCGTTGTCTCGAATCGAACATTCCCAGGAGCGGGGCCAGGCCCCCGATCATCGAGGCATGCGCCGAGGATCGCGGAAGTGGTCAGTCATGTATCGCTGGATTGCGCGCCCTCTGTTTGGTGAGAAGTTTGCTCGAGGCCCATTACTCGGTTACGACGATCGACCAGGACGGTGAGCCAGATGAACCCAGGTCCGTTGAGCACAGTCAGACTTGGGAGGACCGACCTGAAGGTCTCCCCGATTGCCTTCGGTACCTGGCAGCTGGGCGGTGAGTGGGGCGAGTTCGACCGGACGAGGGGGTGGCCGCAATCCAGCGCGCCGCGAACTCGGGGTAAACCTCTTCGACACCGCCCAGGGTTACGGCTTCGGGCATCTGAGCGGCTCCTTGGTCTGGCGTTGCGACACGATCTCGACCACCGCCGCGATGAGGTCGTGATCGCAACCAAGGGCGGCCTGCGAATGACAGACGAAGGGACATCCGTCTCGCCTTGGAGACAGGGGTCGAGCCGGATGTACCGTTGGCCTCCGCCCGTGCCGCCGACGAGGCGTTGACCAAGGCAAGCGAGCTCGGCTTCGAGGGTCGGGACATCGCAGCGTTATTTCAGGCACTCGCGCTCACAAACCCAATAAGCCTGTCGCTGACAGCTAAGGGCGCTGGCGCCGGGCAATTGTCTCCTAGCGTGGGTGCCGTCAATGGCGAGTAGCGAGCGTGTCGCCTCACCGGTGGCAGCAGTGGCAGGGGCTGCGTCCGCTGATCGCCGTTGGGTGGTCCTGGCTTTGCTCGGTGTCGCGCAGCGAGTCTGGGTAGCCCCCGCGTCCCACAGCCCTCGCCGCTTGAACGCACTATCCGCATCATTGGGACCAGCGCCGCATAGCGATCAGACGCGTACCGCGCTGGTTTAGCCTGAATTTCCGGCGCGCCCTTCCGTTCGCCCCCCGGGGCAGACCGCCCCGCCGTCCGAGCCTGGCGAGTGGGCCATACGGGCCTTGTCAGGTGATCTAGCGAACGCTTCGGCTGGTTTTTG
>JBAVAR010000139.1:0-1980 GCA_049585815.1 Solirubrobacterales bacterium | reverse complement strand
CTTCTCTTCTGGCCAAATGGCGTGGCAACCGCTCAGCAGAGAAGCTGTCCGTCGCACCTGGCCTCAGAACCTGAAACGCCACGGAGTTCTCGCAACCTTCGTGTTCGCAAGCAACACGATTGGCGTGCACTACCACCTTTGAGCCTACGTCCGCCCCGCCGCCGAACAGGTGCGACCGTCCCTCGGTCCCGGCCATGATCACAACCCATTGTCACGTATCAGATAGTCGCCCGAGCAGATCTCGGCGTGGTGGGCTTCGCAGTACCCCGATCGCCCTGAGATCGCGCAGGCGCTGATGAGCAGGTTGTAATGGCAATCCTTGGCTCTGGACGAAGAGTGAGTTGTAGATGGTCTCATGGCCTCGAGCTTGCGCTCGAGCACGCCTCGGAGCCGGCACGCCGAAAGCTTGGCCCTCTTGGGCAGCAGCGCCCGCCGGCACGCCGCCCGGTCGACCACCAGGGACCGGTACTTGTTCCTGCCGCCATTGGCGTTTACATCGCGGTACACCGTCGAGGGCGAGCGCCCCAGGGCCTCCGCGCTGACGCGGATCGAGTCACCTGCGGCCCGGCGCTCGAGATCTTCGCGCTCCTCCAACGAAAACCGCAGCTCGGAGGGTTCTCGAGCCGTTGGGCGCTTCCCCCCGGCAGCGTCGATGAACTTGCTCAAGGAAACGGGCTGCCTGCCACATGCCTGGCGATTCGTTTCACCGGAACCACGGCCCCACGCATGTCCCAGATCGTCTGCCTCTCAGGCTCGCTGAACCGCCTCCTTGCTCAGCCTCCTGATCGACGGCATCAAGGTGAATTCAATCGGTCGTCGCAACACCTCGATGATGGAGGTGCTGATGGGCAGGCCAGCTGGGTGGATGAAAGAGTTGACGGGGCGATCCCCGATGAAGTCTCCAGGGGCGCCGTCCCTTCGGCGGGAAGTCGAGCAGCACTTTTGGCGTCAGATTGCCACGGGGATCACCACCGACGCGGCCGCGATCACCGTCGGCGTGTCTCCGGCCGTGGGTGCTCGCTGGTTCCGGCATCGTGGCGGCATGCCAGTCGATCTGTCACCAACCACCGGCCGCTATCTCTCCTTTCATGAACGGGAAGAGATCGCGATCTTGAAGGCGCAAGGCACCGGGATCAGGGAGATCGGCCGGCACCTGGGGCGGGCACCCTCGACGATCTCACGGGAACTGCGCCGCAACGCCGCCACGCGATGCGGCAAGTTCGAATACCGAGCATCGGTGGCTCAATGGAAGGCCGAGCTCGTGGCCCAGCGTCCAAAGACTGCGAAGCTCCTCACCAACGAGCCGCTGCGCGACTACGTGCAGGAGCGGCTGGCTGGTCAGGTCCACCGCCCGGACGGGACTCCTGTTGAGGGTCCCGCGACTGCACCTTGGAAGGGCAGAGGCAAGCCACACAGGAAAGACCGGCGCTGGGTGAGCGCCTGGAGCCCCGAGCAGATCGCGAACCGGCTCAAGGTTGATTTCCCCAATGATGTGTCCATGCGGATCAGCCACGAGGCGATCTACCAGTCCCTCTACGTCCAAAGCCGGGGCGCCCTCAAGCGGGAGCTGGTCGCCTGCCTGCGCACCGGCCGTGCGCTCCGTGTTCCTCGGAGCAGGGCGAGACGCCAAGCCTGGGCGCATGTCACACCCGAGGTGATGATCAGCGAGCGCCCACCCGAGGCCGAAGATCGCGCCGTGCCTGGGCACTGGGAAGGGGACCTGCTTATCGGGCTGGAACGCTCAGCAATCGGAACGCTCGTCGATCGCACGAGCAGGTTCACGATGCTGATCCACCTTCCTCGTGAGGCGGGCTATCGACACAAACACACACCCAAGAACGGGCCGGCACTAGCCGGCTATGGAGCCATCACGATGAAGGACGCTCTCGCATCAACGATCACCACGCTTCCCGAGCAGTTGCGCCGATCATTGACATGGGACCGCGGCAAGGAGATGTCGGCACACGCCCAATTCACAAT
>JBAVAR010000138.1:0-67124 GCA_049585815.1 Solirubrobacterales bacterium | reverse complement strand
GCCCGGTGTCGTAGATGGCCTCGGCCTCGGCGCGCTCCACGCCCCAGAGTTCGACGCGGTTGCGGGGAGCCCTTGGTTATGTCAACCGTGGCTGTGGCTCAGGTGACGCCAGGGACTGAACGCTTACCAAAAATCCCGCCTGAGCGGGGCTTTCGTGGAGTGCCGGAGGAGGGACTCGAACCCCCGACACGCGGATTATGATCGGCGTCAACTGTTAAGGATTTCGCTTGTTTTAGCGGATTTCTGTCCAGTTAGTTCGGT
Source organism: Solirubrobacterales bacterium (assembly GCA_049585815.1). GTDB lineage: Bacteria > Actinomycetota > Thermoleophilia > Solirubrobacterales > 70-9 > DATLSM01. Next base: position 66,863 of record JBAVAR010000138.1, on the reverse strand, counting down.
CCAGTTGGGTATCTTTTTGCCTAGTTGGGGACACATTTCGGGACACATTTTCGGGTCCGAAATCGGCGCTACTCTCGTTTGGTGGCGTCCTCGATTCACTTCCGCGATGTCCCGATCAGCGGGCACGTTTTCAGGAAGGCACGCAAGTCCGGCGACCGCTGGATGGCGAAGTCGCGGGATGCCGAGGGTCAGCATCAAGTCGTGCTTGGGCGCGTCTGGACCAGGCGCGGCAGGCCCGCCGAGGGCTACCTAACGAAGCAGGGCGCCCAGCGCGAGCTCGACGCAATCCTCGCCGACGCGCGACGCCACCGCCTGACGAGCCAGCCGCGCCTCGCCAGCACGGTGACTTTCGCCGAGGCGGCACGGAGTGGCTGCGCTATGTCGAGCACGACCGCAAGCGGCGCCCGTCGACCATCACCGACTATCGCTGGATTGTGGAGAGGCGGCTCCTGCCCGATTTCGGCGCGCTTGGGCTTGAGGGGGTCACGACGCAGCGGATCGACAACTGGCGAATAGAGCTGGTCGCGGTGGGAGGGATCGCCGACGGCGAGGGCCTTTCGGCTCGGACGATCAACAAGTACCTCGGGGTCATGCACAGCATCCTCAGGCGGGCGCAGCGCGTCTACGGCCTCACGGCGAACGCCGCTGCCTGGGCGGAGCGCCAGCCCGTGAGCCGGTCCGGCGACTTCGACGTGCTCTCGGCGGCGGAGGTCGAGGCGCTGGCGCGGGCTGCGCGCGAGGGGCGCCACCGCAAGCCCCCAAAACACCCGACCGGGTTGGAGTGGCGGTCAAAGCTGCGCCAGCAGGACCAGCAGGACGCGGCAATCTTCCTCACCGCAGCCTACGCCGGCCTGCGCCTCGGCGAGCTGCGCAGCTTGCGCTGGCGCGACCTCGACTTCGACAAGCGCCTGATCCACGTCCGCCACTCCTACGTGATGCGCAACGAGGACGCGCCCAAGTCAGGCCGTGTCCGCAGCGTCCCAATGATCGACCAGGTTGCGGCCGCGCTCGACCAGCTCAGCTGCCGCAACGGCTGGACGGGTGAGGAGGACCTCGTCTTCGTCAGTCCGACCGGCGAGCACATCGAGGACAGCGCCCTTCGCCGCCGCTTCTACGCCGCCCTGAAGGAGGCTGGCCTCAAGCACATCCGTTTCCACGATCTCCGCCACAGCTTCGGCACCCTCGCCGTCCAGGTGTTCCCCCTCACCGACGTGAAGGCATACATGGGCCACGCCGACATAGCGACGACGATGATCTACGTCCACCACGTCCCCCGGGTGGACGCCGCCGAGATGCTGTCGGTCGCCCTCCGCGAGGCATCGACCGCCGCGCCGGCATCGGTAGCTGCAGCTTGAGCAATCTCCAGGCTGTCTACTACCGTGCTGCAGACGGCAGTGAGCCGGTCCTCGATTTCGTCATGAAGCTCCATGCCAAGCGGCGCGCGGCCTTGCTGAATCAGGTCGGTCGTCTCAATCTCCTCTCCGACTCGACGCCGCACCTGCCATTCCCGCTCAGCTCCCAGGTCGAGGGTGAGCTGAGGGAGCTGCGCTGCCATGTGGGCTCGGAGCACTACCGGGTCCTGTATCAGCGATCGGGGCGCCTGGTCGTTCTCCTTCATGCTTTTCTCAAGACGACCGGCAAGCTGCCGCGAGGAGAGGTAAAGATCGCCCAGGATCGTTGGGAGGACTTCAAGGCTCGGATGGATGCCCCCCTGCGGAAGCCGCCGCGCGCAGCGGGCCACGATGCTCCCTGAGATCGTTGATTTTGTTGTTAGCACCGCTGCTAATATCGTTGACGCGCGACAACTTGAAACGCGGCAACCAATTGGGAGCGAACGATGAGCAAGCGAGTCAGTCCGGTTGGACGCACCGTTTCCGACCACATTAAGGAGTCCCTTAAGGCCCCGAAGTTCCGGGCCGAGTACGAGCGCCTCGCACCATACGAGGAGCTTGCCCGAATCGTCATCATGCGCCGCGCTGCGCTCGGCCTGACTCAGGCAGAGCTGGCGTCCCGGATGGGTACGACTGCATCGGCTATCTCTCGCATCGAGAGCGGCCAGCACGCAACCAGCGCTCAGACCCTCAAGAAGCTCGCCGACGCCTTCGGCGTGCGCGCCGTCCTTGGCTTTGAGTTCGGACCCGTCAAGAAGCCCGAGCGTGAGCTGGTCGTCCTCTAATCTGCGTTCTCGATCATGCCGGTGAAGTTCGGACTTTGGCGGGTTGACGGCGAGTCAGTCGAGCAGGTTCCGACGAGCGGCATCGCCAGCGAGGAGCGCCTGGAGGACATCTTCGAGGCGCGTATCGACATTCTCGGTCTGGGGAACCTGTTCCAGATCGGACGCCAGGTCGTCACCGACTTCGGCAAACGCATCGATCTGCTGGCCATCGACGGGCAGGGCGACCTCCATGTCATCGAGCTAAAGAAGGACCGAACGCCGCGGGAGGTCGTGGCGCAGGCGCTGGAGTACGGCTTCTGGGTCCAGGGCTTGTCCTTCGAGGCGATCCGCGAGCTTTACGCGAAGCATCACGACGGGGAGGACTTCGACTCAGCCTTCACCAGCCACTTCGAGGCGGAAATCCCCGAGGCGGTCAACACGAGTCATCAGCTCGTGGTTGTCGCGACCGGGATGGACACCAGCACCGAGCAGATCGTTGAGTACGTGCGCGGCTACGGCGTGCCGATCAACGTCTTGTTCTTCGAGTACCTCGATGACGGCGGTCGCGAGTACCTCGCACGCTCATGGCTCACCGATCCCGAGCTTGAGGCGCCAAGCAAGAGCGGCGGCAAGAAGCAGGCAGCCTGGAACGGTGTCGATTTCTTCGTCGCGGTGGGGGAGAACGACGAGCGCAACTGGGACGACATGGTCCGCTACGGATTCGTCTCAGCGGGACACGGGGACAAATACCGCAAGGCAATGGAGAGCCTCTTCGAGGGTGCGCGCGTATGGGCTGCGATTCCAAGCAGCCGTGCCACGGGAGGGGCTCATGGTTATGTCGGAGTGGGCCGAGTGACGGCGCAGGCGGTCGAAGTGAACGACTTCAAGGTGGAGGTCGAGGGCGCGACCAGGAACATCCTTCAGGTCCCCCTGGAGGCCACGAACATGGGCTGGGACGCCGATGACCCAGAGTTGTGCGAGTACCTCGTCCGGGTCGAGTGGGTCGATACCCGCCCCCGGGAGAATGCCGTGTGGGAGAAGGGCATGTTCGCCAACCAGAACGTTGTGGCCAAGTTGAGGCAGCCGTTCACCTTGCAGCGACTCAATGAAGTATTTAATTTCGAAGATGGCTCGTCGAATCCGGAAACCGTGCTTTCTGGGAACAACGAAGCGCCTGCCACGTAGTCTGCTTCGAGCGGAGAAACGGCTCTATCGGCGTGCTCGGCGGCCGTAGGTGTTGTCGGCGACCCAGAGAGCAAGGTCCGCGCGGGTGAACCGAAGTCCCCGACCGACCTTCACGTGCGGCAGCCCCCGCGAGCGCACCAGCTCATAGAGCGTGCTGCGCGGCACGTGCAGCAGCTTGGCCGCCTCGCGGGCGTCGAGTAGGGGCTCGGCAAGTAGGTCGGTCTCGGGCATCTCGTCTGCCCCTACTGTCGTCGGAAACCGGCTATTGCATCGGTTTCCGCCGAAAACTCTCGCGACCGTGACCCGGCGATTAGTCCCGGCGCTACCGGGCAGCAGCTGAGCCACGGAAATCCAAAAGCCAGGCACCCAAGCAAACGAACCCCACAGCCACCAAGACAAAGCCACCAAAGCCCTTCAGGCCAGACATCCAGATCGCAAGGCAGCCCTGAATCCCCACCCAGGCCACAGCTAAAACCCAAAAACCAAAAGCCAAACCCCCTCACGCCCTATCACTTTGTTAAGAGATCGGTGCAAAACGCCCTTCCCAGCGACAGGGATGGTGGATGCTCACGATCGGAAAGCTGGGGCGCGGCCAGGAGCGCTACTACATCGACAAGGTCGCCGAAGGCGCCGAGGACTACTACGCCGGCGAGGGCGAGGCGGCCGGCTACTGGATCGGCGACGCCGCCGACGAACTGGGCCTGCAGGGCACGGTCGACGCCAAGCAGCTGACCGCGATGCTGACCGGCCGCAACCCCGTAGACGGCGAGCCCCTGCTGGGGATGCGCGGGGTCCCGACCAACGGCGCGGTCCCCGGCTTTGACCTCACCTTCTCTGCTCCAAAGTCTGTCTCGCTGCTCTGGGGACTTGGTGACCGAGACACCGCGGCGGCGGTGATCGCCGCCCACGAGCGCTCCCTCGCTTCCGCCCTCGGCTACCTGCAGCGCGAGGCCTGCTGGACGCGGCGCGGAGCGGGAGGAAGGCAGTTCATGAAGGGCTCGGGCTTCCTCGCCGCCGCCTACCGCCACCGCTCCTCACGCAACGGGGACCCCCAGCTCCACACCCACGTCCTGATCGCCAACGCGACCAAGGGACCAGACGGGCGCTGGACCCGCCTCTACCACCCCGCCCTCTACAACCACGCCAAGACCGCCTCCTACCTCTATGAGGCAAACCTGCGCCACGAGCTGACCCGTACGCTCGGGGTCGAGTGGCAGCCGCTCCGCAAGGGGATCGCCGAGATCGCCGGCTTCGCCGATTCCCACCTGCGCGAGTTCTCCACCCGCCGGGCGGAGATCCTCGCGGCGGCTGGAGGAGCGGACGCCTCCGCCCGCGCCCGTCAGGTCGCCAACCTCACCACCCGCGCGACCAAGCAGGACTCCGGCATCTCGACCTCCACGCTGCGCCAGCGCTGGGCGCGGCGGGCGGCGGAGATCGGCCTCGACCGCGCCACCTTGGAGGCGACTCTGGGCCGCCAGCAGTCAATCGGCACTGCGACCCTCAGCCTCGATCAGCTCGGCCGCGCGGTGACCGCGGAGCGCTCCCACTTCGAGCGCCGCGACGCGATCCAGGCCGTCGCCGGCTCGCTGCCAAACGGCGCCCCCGCCGCGGAGGTCGAGCGGATCGCCGATGCCTTCCTCGCCTCCGAGGTGGTGATCCCGCTCGCCGCCGATGCCAGGACCCAGCGCTACACCACCCGCCGCATCTGGGAGCTGGAGCGCGAGGCGCTGGCGGCGGCAGAGCGGCTGCGTAGCGATGGGCCGGCGGTGGCCGGGGAGGCGATCGCCCAACGGGTGCTGGCCGCCCACCCCGCCCTGAAGGCAGATCAGCGGGAGATGGTCGGACGGTTGCTCGCCGGGCGCGAGGGGATCGTGATCGTGATCGGCGAGGCAGGGACCGGGAAGACCTGCGCGACCCTCGCTGCGGCCGAGGGCTGGGCGGCGGCCGCCATTCCATTGCGCGCGGCGGCACCGACCTGGCGGGCGGCCAACGCGCTGCGCGCCGAGGGCCTTGAGGCGACCAGCATCGCCAGCCTGCTGGTCGAGCTCGGCCGCAAAGCCGCCGAGGGGGACGTCCCCCTGGCGCGGGGTTCGGTGCTGCTGATCGACGAGGCGGGGATGGTCGACTCCGCCACCCTGGCCCGCCTAATCGACCATGTCGAGCGCTCGGAGGCGAAGCTCGTCCTGATCGGCGACCCCGCCCAGTTGGGGGAGATCGAGGCCGGCGGCCTCTTCGCCTCGCTGGCGCACGGAAGCGACCCGATTGTTCTCGACGAGGTGATCCGCCACCGCCACGAGCTTGACCGCGAGGCGGCCAAGCGGATCCGCGCCGGGGAGGGGCGCGAGGCGCTTGACCTCTACCGCTCTGAGGAGCGGGTGGTCGTGGCTCCCGACGCTGAGGCGAGGAGGGAGGCAATGGTCGGTGACTGGCGCGAGGCATTCGAGCGGGGTGAGGACGCGGTGATGATCGCCAAGCGAAACGCCGAGGTCGGGCGCCTGAACGCGATGGCGCGCGAGGTTCGCCGCCAGCAGGGCAGGCTCGGAGAGCAAGTGATCGAGGTCGGCGACCACTCCTTCGCCGCGGGTGATCTCCTGATCAGCCGCGTCAACGACCGCACTAAGGAGATCTACAACCGCGAGCGCTGGCGGGTCGCCGAGGTAGACATCGAGCAACGACGCCTCACCCTCGAAGCGATCGACCAGGTGCGGCGGGTCGAGGTCGGAGCCGAGTACCTGGTGCGGACCAACCCCCACTCCGAGGCCCCGGCGATCGAACACGCCTACGCGATGACGACCTACTGCGCCCAGGGGGCGACCGTCGATCGCGCCTTCGTCTGCGCCGACCCCTCGATGGACAAACAAGAGCTCTACGTCGCCGCCTCGCGCGCCCGCGAGGAGACCTTCCTCTACGCGACCCCGGAGCTGCAGGCCCAGCGCGAGGAGTACGCGCCGCGCTCTCCGCACCTGCGCGAGGGCCTCGACCACATCGCCGAAGCCGCCGAGCGCGATCGCGCCCAGACCTCCGCCCACGAGGAGGCCCTCGCAGCCCGGTTCTCAGCGCTGCCCAGCACCGAGCTGGCGGCAAGGCGCACCGAGCTGGAGCCCGCCGCGAATCGCGAGCGGGCCGCCGAGGAGAGTCGCCGTGCCCTGGTGGAGAGGATCGCCGCGGCGCGCGAGCGCCTGATGGGCTTCGAGACCGAGCGCGAGGCGGTGCAGGACAGGGGTCGGCGCGAGCGCAATGCCGAGCTGGTGCGGATCGAGGCCTTCGAGGCCCACAGCCACGCGGTGCTGGAGCGGATGGAGGGGGCGCTGGGGGAGATGCCCGAGCCCGGCCGCACCGCAAGGGAAGAGCTGGCGGTGGTCGAGGGGGTGCTCGCCGGGCGGCGGGCGCCGGCGGTTACCGCCGCCCGCCTCGCACCCCCCGACTACATCACCCGCGAGTTGGGGGAGAGGCCGACCGATCCCGCCAAGGCGAAGAGCTGGGAGCGCGGGGTGGAGCTGATTGAGGGCTATCGCCAGGAGCGCGGGATCACCGACAAAGACAGCGCGCTGGGGGCCGAACCGCAGGACACTGCCGAGCGGGCCGCTCGCTGGCGGCGGGAGAACCGGTTGCGGCAGGTTCAGCGCGAGCTGGGCCGCGTGCATGCGATCGAGCTCGAGAACTCTATGGGGATCGCGAGGTGAGTCCACGCGGGGACAGTTCAGCGGCCCGGTAGAGCATCGGTGTGACGGTCAACGAACGCCTGCGGCGAGTCGTCGCTCCGGCGAGCGAGGAGGAGGGTTCGCGGACCCGCAGGCTGAGCAGGCCGACATCGATCGGTGGGTGGATAGTTGCGGCTTCCCGTTGAGCTCGCTGTATCTCAAACAACAGGACGTGTCTGTGGCAGGGCTGCGCGAAGAGCAGCAGAGATGGACACCGGCATGAGCGCCTCAGGATTTCATCAAGTTGAAGTCCTCATTGCCAATTTCGATACCAGTCCCTGAAACCGACTAAAAAAAAGGTAGCGCTTATATAAAGCGTCGATCCAGACTTTCAGTGTGGAATACTGGTCAGACAGGGAGGAAGATATGAGGTATTCGAAGCGCCAAACCGGCGCCCCAGCTGAGCCAAGCGTCCTTAATCGAGAGCCAAGCATCCATAATCGCTCTGGCGGCCGAAACCCGTTGCCCTCTCTGGGGCCTAGGCCAAAGCTCACGTTGCTTGCCGATCCCCTGAAAGCGTCCGGTAAAGCCGGAACAACTTTCCGTCGGACTATCCGACACCTTGCCCGTTCGACCAGACTTTGGCTTGCCTGTCTCCCCTTTGTGCTCGTGCTCGTAGCAGCACACGCCGCATGGGCAAGCCCTCACGTCTTCTCTTATTCGATCATCGGCTCCGGTAGCGATCTAATTTCCAATCCCACGGACGTAGCGGTCGACAACTCGACTGGTCCCTCTGCGCACGATATCTATGTGGCCGACCCAACAAACTCCAGAATCGAGAAGTTCACCGCGCAAGGGAGCTTTCTGCTCATGTTCGGCAGGGCTGTGAATACAGCAAAGGTAGAAGAAGGGAGGCCAGAATCTGAACAGAACGTCTGCGTAGCAGGTGAAACCTGTCAATCAGGAACGGCCGCCGACGGTTCGTTCGCTGAACCGTCCTTAGTTGCCGTCGACGGTTCTGGGGGCTCGTCGGCTGGCGATGTGTATGTCGCCGGAGATCGCCTCATTTCGAAGTTCACTTCCACAGGGCAGTTGGTGACTAGCTGGCAAACCGATGGCCAACTCAATTTCGGCGGCCTTATTAGCGGACTTACCGTTGATAACGACGGAAACCTATTGGTACTAGAAGACTCGGGTCCAGCAACAATATATACGTTCGACGAAAGCGGTCGTTTAATCTCGCATTTCGCAACCCCGGGACTTACCGGCGGAGGCATCGCGGTTGACTCGGAGAGCAATATTTACATGGTGACCGGCGACGGAGCGGTTGAGAAATACAGCAGCTCCGGAACCGAACTTGGGACTTTAGAGTCGGGTACCTCTACCGCGGAGGCAATAAATCCATCCAACAACATCATCTACGTCGCCGAAGCATCCCCAGCGCAGGTCACCGAATTTTCGTCGAGCTGCGCATTTCCTAATTGTACTCCGACCGCCTCCTTCGGGGAAGGCGATCTGACCAGTGGTTCGTGGCCGCACGGGATCGCGGTGGATGCAACTGACGGCACCGTGTATGTTGCTTCTAAGCCCCCCGTGGGTAAGGGGCTGGTTCTGGTCTTTCTCCCAGCGGGAATTGTTCCGGAAGCCACAACAGGACCGTCGCAGCCTGGACACCCCAGCGCCGTCACCGGGGAATTAGATTCCGCAAATGCTGGCGTTGTCACCGGCTGCCATTTCGAATTTGTGCCCACTCAGCAGTTCGAGACCCGCGATTATGCCGCGGCCAAATCAGCTCCGTGCACACCTGCTCCACCGTATTCGGGCGTCGGGCTTATAGAAGTCCGATCTGAACTCCCTCAACTCCAACCCCACACGGAATATACCTATCGCCTCGTGGTGAACAACAGCCGTGGACAGCGCTCTGGCGCGAGCAGGAACCTGGTAACCCTTAGCTCGCCCGGCGCTTTCACAGGCCCAGCAACCGTTAATGGAACTTCTGTCGCTGTGCACGGGGCCATTCAGCCCGAATTCGGTGAAACTATTACGGGATGCAGCTTCGAATATATCGACCAAGCGAGCTACTCGGCGTCTGGCTATGAACAAGCCAAGAGCGTTGTATGTTCGCCAGCGCTACCCTATGTAGGTCGTACGGCCGTCACTTCAGAACTTTCAGGTCTAAGGGCGGGGACCACTTACCAGTATCGAGTTACGGCCGCAAACGTTGAAAGATCGAGCGTCGGATCGACTAGCGAGTTTACGACCCCTCAAGCTCAGTCTGTCAGTGGGAGCGCAGTAGAAGAAGAAGTAGAAAAAGGGGGGAGGCAGAAAATCCTACCCAGGCGACCTGTGCGGTGCTCCAAGAGAGCGTGCACTCGAATTCTGCGCGCCTCAATGCGAGTTAAGAGGTGGGCATCACCCCGTTTCCCGCTGAACTACGGGACGATATTCGCAGTCTATGTAAAGGGTCATTCTCTTCGGGTCTCAGATTTGGCGGAATATTGTGTCGGAACCTTCAGCGGCCGGGGATTGCTTGCCACATTGGATGAGTGCAGGGGGAGGTTCCAGCTCATCTATTTAGGTTCTGGGCCCTTCAGGATTCGCTGGAGGGTCTTTCGTTAGTGTGACTAAAGGTCACGGGTTTCTCCGGCGGTTCAGACGGCTCGGAGGAGTTGGATCTCCTCCGAGCCTAACCGTCTGCCTTGAGGCTGGATTATCCTGAGAGTTCGGCCACCCGCTGCTCCTATCGCACCAGCGGATAGACGCAGATGTATTGGGAGGGGGCGTTGATTTCAGACTCTGAGATTGCCCCTGTCCCGTCGACGACCACGGTGCGGTAGTTGGTGCCGTTGGTGTTGCCGTAGAACTCATCGGTGTACTGGTGTTCAGAGCCGACGCCTTTGCCCAGGTTGAGCACCCCGCGCACCGAGTAGAGCTCTAGCGGAGAGGGTAGCCATCCGCCTCTGGCCGCACAGCTATCGGCGGCTTCTTTGACCGTGCTGACGGCCGGGTTCGGCTGGGCGTCAAAGCAAAGGCCCCTGATCAGGGTCGCTCCCTGTGGGCAGGAGGCCGAGTGTTCATCGACGGTGTTGGCGTTTTGGGCGGAGGAGGCGTCTGCGGCCTTGGGCACGGTGCCCAGAGCAGAGAGGTTGACGTTGGTGCCGGTGATTGTCCCTTCGGCGATTTTGGCGCCGTTGACGGCGCCGTTTGCGAGCGTGCCGTTGGTCACCGACTTCGCCTTCAGTTGGCGGGTGCCGACCGAGTTGCGGGGGATCTTAAAGGCAGCGTAGGCGCTGCCGGTGAGGGCGACGATCAGGGCGATCACCGCGATCACCATTGCCGGACTGGGGCGACTGATCCGCTTATGCTTGCCTACTTTTCTCATGTCCTGCTCCTTCGTTTGCCGGGTTTGCTTTCGTTTCAAGGTCGCAAGCCCCACAGATGAAACCCGCACTGACGCTCAAGGATTCGCTCACCCTCAACTCAGCGGCGCCGGTGGCGCTTGGCCCTGAAGCGAGTCTACGGCTTCACTTGGTTGGTGACGGAGTTTGCCAACATTGCTCGCGACTACTCGTGCCGTCTTCTTCGGCACCTTGGAGAACGGAGCAACGATCCATGAGACTCGGAGAAGCACTCGCGAGGCGAGCCGAGCTGCAAAGTCGCCTGGTCGAGTTGAGAGAACGCCTGACTATGAGCACATTGGTTCAGGAGGGCGACTCGCCCCCTGAGAACCCGGACATGCTGATCGAGGCGCTCGACCGAACTGCGGATGAGTTGGAGCAACTGATTGCCAACATCAACCGAACTGACGCCCAGACGGAGTTTCGGTCGGGAAGGACGCTTACAGATGCGCTCGCAGAGCGCGACGTTCTCGGATTGCGACACGGCACCCTCAAAGCAGCAGCCGACGCTACCGCCCAGCAACGGGCGCGCTACAGCCGATCTGAGATTCGGGTCGTCACTACATTTGATGTCGGTGCGGTCAGGAATCGCCTTGACCAACTTGCCAGAGAGAGGCGCGAGCTAGATGCCGATATCCAAGCCCTGAACTGGACGGTGGATTTGGCCGAATAGGCAACAAAGCAAGTCGGTAGCCGCTGGGGCGGCAAACACAAGGGTCTACGCAACTGCCCAAAAGTTGCGTACTCGAGGTGGCGCTAGGGCCACGCCGCGGGTTCGACCCCCGCTTCTCACCGTTAGGCCCAGCATCATCACAACGGCATCGCGCAACCAGAGAGCGCACTACCAAGTGTTGAGCCCCAGGGGTGAGGGTGGGTCCGGGGACTTTGCGCAGCGCCGCCAGCCATCGCTGTCTGCCTGCCCCGCGCTGCACTCAAGCACGAAAGCTCGGGACATATCTGGGACACATTTCGCGATTCGTTCCTTCTGGCACTTGCGATATATGCTGATTTACAGGGAATAAGTGAATGCCGGAGGAGGGACTCGAACCCCCGACACGCGGATTATGATTCCGCTGCTCTAACCAGCTGAGCTACTCCGGCGGGGATGGCATGGTAGCGATGGAACTGCTGGGCGATGGCTGCAATCCTTGGAGTGTGGCGCCCAGAACCAATCGTCCACCAGAGACGAGGTGGGCCGCGATGCGGCCTGTATTTGTCGCGTTCCTTTTGGCTGGAAACGCGTTTGTCGTCGCGGTGCTGGGGATCGCCAGGCCCGCTGACTGGTGGGCGCCGTTCGCTGCCTTTTCCTCGATCCTTGTGGGCCTCGTGTGTTTTGAGGCGTGGGCCCTACGCCATCGCCACGACGACGATTGATGTTGTACCGCGTATCCAATGCGCCGAGGTCCAGTCAAGCCCACGCAGCGTCCTCTCGCCGGATTGCTGGTGAAGCTAGCCTTCGCTAGCGATGACGGTTGATCTCATGGCGGCAGTGCGGGCGGTCGTTCGCGACTGTATGGGCGTCGCGTCTGGAGAGGAGGTTCTGGTCGTCTGCAACCCAGCAACGCAGGAAATAGGCGAAAAGTTGACGGGCGAGGCCCAAGAAGCCGGCGCCGATGCGATTCTCGCCGTAATTGCTGAGCGGGATTCCCACGCCGCCGAGCCCCCGACTCCCATCGCCGCGGCGATGGTCACTGCGGATGTCGTTCTCGCCCCGACACTCCAGTCACTGTCTCATACCGCGGCCCGCAAGGCCGCGAGCGAGGCTGGCGTTCGCATCGCAACACTGCCAGGCGTAACTGCCCAGATGCTGGCTCGCGTAATGAGTGCCGACATGGCCGAGCTGCGTCGCCGCGGACACGCTGTTTCCGCTGTGCTCGACCGCGGTGAGGAGGCCCGCGTCACCTGCCCCCACGGCAGTGATCTGCGACTGGGCCTCGAGGGTCGCCGGGCGATCTCTGACGCCGGTGAGCTGACCCAACCCGGAGCCTTCGGCAACCTGCCATGTGGCGAGGGCTTCATCGCGCCATTGGAGGGGACGGGGGAGGGGACATTGGTCATCGACGGGTCAATCGCTGGAGTGGGGAACTTGGACACCCCGGTGACGCTTACCGTTCGCGCTGGGCACCTAACCGAGGCGAGCGGAACAGCTGGCGCCATCCTCTTCGAACTGCTTAGCGCCCACGGCCCGGACGGCACGAATGTCGCTGAGTTGGGGATTGGCACAAACGAGAAAGCGATCCTCACCGGTGATGTACTCGAGGATGAGAAGATACTCGGCACTGCGCATGTCGCCTTTGGCGCCTCGGCGGCAATCGGCGGCACCGTGCAGGTCCCGGTTCACCTCGATTGCGTGGTGCTCGAACCAACTGTAGAAATCGACGGCGTGACGATCGTTTCCAGGGGCGAGCTTCTTCTCTGAGATGACGTTGCTCGGCGCACCCAACTTCTCAGAGGGAGATGACCCCGCCCGAATTGGCGCCCTAGAGGCCGTCCTCTCCAAAGGGGTGACAGTTCTCGACCGCCATTCCGACGTGGATCATGACCGCACCGTCTTCACCGTTGCCGCAGGTGCGGGCCCGCTCTTGGACGCTCTAGTCTGGGGTGCCGAGAAGGCGATCGAGACGATAGATATGGGCTCCTACACTGGTGTCCATCCGGCGATCGGGGCTCTCGACGTCTGCCCGATTATCTGGCTTGACTTGGCTGAGCGCCTCGCAGCCCGCGCCGAGGCGGTCGAGGTCGCCGATCAGATCGGCGGGCTCGGCGTTCCAGTCTTTCTCTATGGTGAACTGGCGAGCAACCCCGGCCGCGCCGAGCGCGCCTACTTCCGCAACGGCGGCCTCTCCGAACTGTGGCAGCGCATGGAGGCTGGAGCGCTGCATGCCGACCGCGGTCCCGCCCTTCCGCATCGCACTGCGGGCGCCACCCTGATCACAGCCCGCCCGCCGCTGGCGGCATTCAATGTCGAGCTGGAGGGGGGCGAACCCGAGATCGCCCGGGTCATAGCGGCAGGATTGCGCGAGTCCGGCGGCGGTCTTGCCGGGGTCAGGGCGATGGGCGTCACGCTCTCGAGCGGCCGTGGCCAGGTCTCAACCAATATCCACGATCCGCTCGCGGTTCCCTTGGCAGCAGTCCTGGAGCGGATTCGCGCGTTGGGCGCCCCCCTCGGTGCACGCCCTGCCGAGGCCGAATTGGTCGGCCTCGTTCCCGAGGCCGCCTTGATCGGCTATCCCGGCGACGTGCCGATCCGGGGCTTTGACCACGATCGCCATGTGATCGAGCGGCGGCTGGCGAGCGCAACCGATTAGATTCAATTGCCAATGGCCCAGACCAGGAAGAAGCGCCATCGCAAGCACCGCGGCACACAGGGAGGCCGGATCGACTCCGGCCGCCGCACCTCCCGTCCCCGCAGTCGCGAGGAGGCTAAGGCCCGTGCCCGCGCCTCCCGCAAACCCGGTCCCAAGGTTGACCTGCCACCGACCTGGCGCGGGGCCGCGCTCCGTGGTGCCGGGGCTGCCGTGATTTTCGCAGTCCTCCTCCTCGTGATCTTCAGCCGTCCGATCGGTGCCGCGCTGGCCCTCGGTGCCTTCATGCTGGTTTTCTACATCCCAGCCGGCTACTACATCGACATAGCGTTGTGGCGGCGCCGCGAGCGGGCGCGGATCCGCGCCCGGGGGGGCCAGTGAGCCTCGACGTCCGCATGCTCACCGTCGGTCCCATTGCCGAGAACTGCTTCCTGGTGCGGCGCGATGATTCCAGCCAGGCATTGATCATCGACCCCGGTGAGGAGCCCGATCGGATTCTTTCCGCGGTCGAGGAGCTAGGGGTAACCGTCGAGGCGATCCTCCTCACCCACTGCCACTTCGACCACATCGGCGCCGTAGCGCCGGTTGCCAAGGAGACCGGCGCACCCGTCTTCTGCCCGGCGCTTGAAGCCCCGGTCCTCGCTGACATCATGTCCTTTGTTCCCTTTGAGGGACTTGGCCCCTATCAGAGCTATGACGCCGACGAGCCGGTGCACGGAGGCGAGACCCTGACGCTCGCCGGATTGACCCTGAAAGTGATCTTCACTCCCGGCCACAGCCCCGGCCACGTCACCTACTCGGTGCAGGGTGAGGATGCGATTTTCTCCGGCGACGTGCTCTTCCGAGGCTCGGTCGGGCGGGTGGACCTGCCCGGTGGCGATTGGCAGACGTTGTTTGAGTCGATTCGCTCGCTATCGGAGTCCCATTCCGGGCACACCGCTGTTTATCCCGGCCACATGGACGTGACCACGGTGGGCGCCGAGCGTGCCTCGAACCCATTTCTGGCCGAGCTAGCGCGATAGCAGCCCCCCGCAGGTAAGGTCGCGGCGATCATGGCCAGCAAGTACCAGGCGCCCCGCGGAACCTTCGACCTGCTGCCCGCGCAGATGGGCGCACGGCGGCGAGTGGAACGGGTTGCTGCCGAGAACTTCGCCCGTGCCGGCTATGGGCCGATCGCAACGCCCGCCTTCGAGTACACCGAGCTGTTCGAGCGCGGGGTCGGTCGCTCTACTGACATCGTCCGCAAGGAGATGTTCACCTTCGAGGACAAAGGCGGGCGTAGCCTCACCCTGCGCCCTGAGGGCACCGCGCCGATTTGTCGTGCCTATCTCGAGCACGGTCTGCACAAGCTGGCACAGCCCGTGAAGCTCTCTTACCTCGGCTCCTTCTTTCGCCATGAGCGCCCGCAGGCAGGTCGCTACCGCCAATTTCACCAACTCGGCGCCGAGTGCATTGGGACCGACTCGCCATTGGCTGACGTCGAGGTGATCATGCTGCTCGCCGACCTGCTCGCCGAGCTTGGCGTTCCCGGGGTCGAGCTGCGGCTCGGAAGTCTGGGCTCGCCTTCTCTGAGGCGTGAGTATCTGGTGGAGCTGAAGTCCCACTTGCGCGCCCATGAAGCCGATCTCTCCACGGACGTGCGTGAACGGATCGAGATCAACCCGCTACGTGCCTTTGACTCCGGTGACCAGGGGACCCGTGGTGTGATGGCGAGCGCACCCAAAATCACCGACGCACTCGAGGGGGAGGACGCCGAGCACTTCGCCGAGGTGCAGACGCTCCTCGATACCGCGGGGATCGCCTACGAGATCGACCCCACCCTCGTTCGCGGCCTCGACTACTACACGCGGACAGTATTTTCATTTGTCTGCGAAGGGCTAGGCGCCCAGTCAGAGGTGGGCGGTGGTGGCCGTTATGACGGCTTGATCGAGCAGCTCAGCGGACCGCCCACGGCGGCGGTCGGTTGGGCAGCTGGGATCGAGCGCATTCTGCTGGCGCTGGAGGAGGATGAGGTGCGAACGGAGCGCGACGCCTTCGTCGCGGTCGCCGACGATGGGGACAGGAGGAAGGCGATGGCGTTGACGGCCGAGCTGCGCCACGCCGGTCTCTCGGCCGAGCTCGACCTCGCCGGTCGCAGCCTTAAGGGCCAGCTCAAACACGCCGACCGGATCGGAGCGCGCAAGGTGATCATCCTCGAGGGCGACCGGGCAATGCAAGTGCGCGATATGCAGACGGGCGAACAACGCCCGGCCGACGGTGCCACGATCATCGAGGACTTAGGCGGACGGTCGTGAGCTGCCCTCCGGGCACGGCGCCGGCGCTTCGCGCGAACCGCTACCGCGACAGTTGGTGCGGCCAGCTGCTGGGCGACCGGGTCGACTCTGAGGCACGCGTCGCCGGCTGGGTGAATCGCCGCCGCGACCACGGCGGCCTGATCTTTATCGACCTCCGCGATAGAACCGGAATCGTCCAACTCGTATTCCATCCGGAAGCCTCCGCAGAGGCCTTCGAGCTGGCTCACGGGCTGCGGGCTGAGGACGTGGTGTCGGCGGTTGGAACGGTGGTCCGTCGCTCGCCGGAGACGGTCAACCCCGAGCTGGCAACCGGGCAGGTCGAGCTCAAGGTGATCGGCGCCGAATTGTTGGCCGATTCGGAGACCCCTCCCTTCCAGATCGAGGGCTTTTCGGGTGAGGTGGGCGAGGACACCCGCCTGCGCTACCGATACCTCGACCTCCGCCGTGAGCAGATGCGCGACGCCCTGATGCTGCGCCACCGGGTGACGGCTGCGATCCGCGAATTCCTCGACGGCGAGGGTTTCGTCGACCTCGAGACGCCCGTTCTCACCCGCTCCACGCCGGAGGGTGCCCGCGACTTCCTCGTGCCCAGCCGCCTGCAGGCGGGCTCCTTCTACGCGCTGCCGCAATCCCCGCAGCTTTTCAAGCAGCTGCTGATGGTGGCTGGATTCGAGCGCTATTACCAGATCGCCCGCTGCTTTCGCGACGAGGCGACCAGGGCCGACCGCCAGCCGGAGTTCACCCAGCTGGACCTCGAGATGTCATTTGTAGATGGCGAGGACCTGATCGATCTCAACGAACGCCTCCTTGCTCACCTGTTTGAGCGCACCGGCGGTCCCGAGGTGGCACTGCCGATGCGCCGCATGTCTTACGCCGAGGCGATGGGCCGCTTTGGCACCGATCGCCCCGACCTGCGCTTCGGATTGGAGCTGGTCGAGCTCGGCGACGTCCTGCGCGAGACGGAGTTCAAGGTATTTCGCTCGGTCTTGGAGGCGGGTGGTGCGGTGCGAGGGCTCAACGCCGGCCGCCGCGAGATTCCCCGCTCTGAGTTGGACGCTCTCATCTCGCGCGCCCAGGATCTGGGGGCGAAAGGGCTGGTCTGGGCGTTCTGTGAGGGTGACGGCTGGCGCTCGCCCACCGCCAAGTTCCTCTCGACGGGAGAGTTGCGTGACCTCAACACAAAACTTGGCGCCGAGGAGGGCGATCTGCTTCTGCTAGTTGCCGACGAGCGCCCCGTCACCGATGCTGTGCTGGGGCAACTGCGGCTCGAGCTGGCTGAGCGCTTCGATCTGATTCCGGAGGACGCCGACGAGCTCGTCTGGATAGTCGAGTGGCCGTTGATGGAGTGGAATGAGACAGAGGGGCGCTGGGATTCATTGCACCACCCGTTCACCGCGCCGGCCGGCGAGTTTGACCCTGAAGATCCCGGTGCCGCACGGGCTCTCGCCTACGACATTGTCTGGAACGGGCAGGAGTTGGGAGGCGGCTCGATCCGGATCAATCGGGCTGATGTCCAAGAGGCGGTTTTCAGTGCGCTGGGGATCGATGCCCAGACAGCCGAGGCGCGCTTCGGCTTCCTGCTCGAGGCGCTGCAATACGGTGCTCCGCCTCACGGAGGAATCGCTTACGGCATCGACCGCCTCGTCCAACGCCTGAGCGGTGCTGAGACGATCCGCGACACCATCGCCTTCCCCAAGACTGCCTCGGGTCTTGACCTGCTGACCGGTGCTCCGGCGGCGGTCGAGGAAATCCAGCTCAAGGAATTGGGGATTGCGGTCCACAAGCGCGGCCCGGCGGGACACTGACGTGTCGTTGCGCGACTGGCTTCCGCGGTCCTGGCGCTCCTCCCCGGGGCCCGGCCAGACGCCGGTCCACGTCGATGACCCCACCTTCGATGGTTGGGAGGTCGTGCGGGATTTTGGCGACGTGCGAACGGCGCGCGCCTGGCACCAGGCGCTGGTCGAGGCAAGGATCGAGGCGGTCCTCACGGCCGACTGGCCGCTCGACCGATTCGGTCGTGGTGACATCGCTCTGCGGGTTCCCCCAGATCGCTGGAGTGAGGCCGAGCTGCTGCTCTCCAACCTGGACTGAAGTCGGGACCGGGGTCGCCGAGCAGTGCTACGGTTTGCGCCCGAGGCTCGAGCCCGTGCGAGAGCCGTCTCACCGTTTGACCCAACACAAACGGCGCGGGAGCCAATGTCCTCCCTCCGCTTCAGGCGGGAGGCAGGCACCCACCTTCACTTGAAGGGATCAAAGCCAGAGGCGGCGACGGCGGGTTGGAGCCTCGTTTGCGCTCTACCCTGTGTGCGATGAGCCGTGAGCTGTTTGAGCAGTACCTGAGCGACCGAAGCCGGCAGGGGCCGGTACCCGACGGCGCCTTCACCGGGGCCGCGGGGGGAGCGGCGTGCGGCGACCTGGCGCGGCTATCGCTGGTAGTTGAGGGTGGAGTCGTGGCCGAGGCGAGCTTCGAGGCGGAGGGTTGTGGAGCGACGCGGGCGGCGACCGCAGCTACCGTCGACCTGATTTGCGGCGAGAGCGTCCTGTACGCCGCCCGGGTCGGGGTCGAAGAGGTTGATGCCGCGATCGGTGGCCTGGCTCCGGCCAAGCGCCACGCCGCACAGCTCGCGGCCGACGCCCTTCACCGAGCGCTGGCGAGCACCGCCGCTTCTGGGGAGCTCCTGGCAGATCCCGACCGCCGCCGGGTTCTCGTCGCGATGTCCGGAGGGGTCGATAGCGCCGTCGCTGCCCTGCTGGAGCGCGAGAGTGGGGTGGAGGTTGTCGGCGTAACGGTGAAGCTCTGGGCAGACCGGGAGACCGATGGCGCCAAGGCCTGCTGTTCGCCGGAGGCGGTGCTCGGTGCCCGCCAACTGGCGCATTCACTCGACATCCCTCACTTCACCCTCGACCTTGAGGAGGAGTTCCGCCGCCGCGTCGTGGCCGAGTTTATCTCCGGCCATGCGGCCGGTCGCACCCCAAATCCCTGCATCCTCTGCAATGGCGAGGTGCGGATCGCGGCGATGGTCGACCTCGCGGGCAGGCTCGGTGCCTCCCACCTAGCCACCGGCCATTACGCGCGCATCGTCGAGGACGGCGACGGGCCGCTGCTCGCCGCGGCGCTCGATTCGGCCAAGGACCAGAGCTACATGCTGGCGGCTTTGCCCCCCAACCTGCTGGGGCGACTGCGTTTCCCCCTCACCGAGCTGACCAAGCCCGAGGTGCGCGAGATCGCCGCCCGCCACGGCCTTGCCGTCGCCCAAAAGCCCGAGAGCCAGGATCTCTGCTTTCTTGCCGGCCAGGGAAAGCGTGGATTCCTGCGCCGTCATGGCGGCTTGGGCGAGCGCGAGGGTGCCCTGGTGGACCGAGAAGGACAGGAGATCGGACGCCACTCCGGCCATCACCAGTTCACCGTCGGCCAGCGACGCGGGATCCGCGTTTCCGCCCCGGATCCGCTTTACGTTCTCGCCACCGACGCGAGGGCAAACACGGTCACCGTCGGCACTCGTGGGGAGCTTGAGACTCGCAGTGTGCGCCTCCGCGACGCGGTGCTGCACCGTGACGGCGCCAGCGTCGACGCGGTCAAGCTCCGCTACCACACCCGCCCGCTGCCGGTGGCGGTGCGCTCAGCAGCGACGGGGCCTCATCCCACCCTGGACTTGGAGCTGTCTGAATCTTTCGCCGGCGCCTCCCCGGGGCAGACGGCGGTTCTGCTCGCCGGGAACTCGATCGTCGGCCACGGGACGATTGCCGCCGAGGTGCCCGAAGGGAGCCACTGAATCTCCCCCAACTAGGCCCACGGCGGCCGGTTTGCCCCGAAGGTAGGCTGCGGCGCGGCATGAAGGCCAAGGAGATACGCGACACCTACCTCGCCTTCTTTGAGCAGCGGGGGCACAAGATCGTGCCCTCGGCCTCTCTGGTGCCTTCCTCACACGACCCCTCGGTGCTGCTGACAACCGCCGGAATGCAGCCCTTCAAGCCTTATTTTCTCGGCCGCGAGGAGCCGCCCGCACGTCGGCTGACCGATGTTCAGAAATGCTTCCGGACGACGGACATCGAGGAGGTGGGCAAGACCGCCCGCCACCTCACCTTCTTCGAGATGCTCGGGAATTGGAGCTTCGGTGACTATTTCAAGGCCGAGTCGATTCCCTGGGGCTGGGAGCTCTCGACGCAGGGTTTCGGTATGGACCCCGAGCGGATTTGGGTAACCGTCTTTGGCGGTGATGAGGAGCTCGGACTCGGCCCAGATGAGGCGGCGATCCGGATCTGGCGTGAGGTTGGATTGCCCGACGAGCGAATCGTCCGCCTCGGTCGCGCCGACAACTTCTGGCAGGCGGGGCCGGTCGGTCCCTGCGGTCCCTGCTCGGAGCTCTACCTCGATCGGGGCGCGGCCTACGGTGCTGATGGCGAGCGCCCCGGCGATGACAGCGATCGCTTCCTCGAGTTCTGGAACCACGTTTTCATGTCATACGAGCTCGCCGAGGACGGCAGCCTTTCAGAGCTGCCGATGCGCAACATCGACACCGGCATGGGGCTCGACCGGATGGCGGCGATCCTTCAGGGTGTCCCCTCGGTCTTTGAGACCGATTTGCTGCAGCCGCTGGTCGACCTCGCCGAGGAGTTGTCTGGGCACCGCTACGGAGAGGGGGGAGCGGTGACCCGTGCGATGCGGATCCTCGCCGACCACTCACGTGGTGCTGCCTTCCTAATCGCCGACGGCGTGGTCCCCTCCAACGAGGACCGTGGCTACATCTTGCGCCGGATCATGCGGAGGGCGATCCAGCAGGGTCGCACCCTCGGCCTCCAATCCCCTTGGCTTGCCCGCTTCGCCGAGCGCACGATCGAGCAGATGGGGGAGACCTACCCCGAGCTCATCGCTGAGGCGGAGGCGATCGGGCGCTGGGTCGACGATGAGGAGAAGAGCTTCGGCGCCACCCTCGAGCGGGGCACGGAGCTGCTCGAGCGGCTGATCGCCGAGGCGGAGGAGGCCAGCACCTCCTGGATCGACGCCGCCGACGCCTTCAAGCTTCACGACACCTACGGCTTTCCCTATGACCTGACCAAGGAGCTGCTCGCCGAGCGCGGCCTCGCGGTTGATGACGAGGGCTTCGAGGAGTTGATGGAAGAGCAGCGCCAGCGGGCCCGCACGGGGGCCGCAACGGCGCATGGTTCCGAGGACCACCACGAGCGGGTGATCGCCTTCGCCGCCGCGGCACCGCCGACCAGTTTCGTCGGCTACGAGACGCTGCGAACGACCACCGGGCTCGCCGCGGTCTCGGCAGACGGGGGCCGGGTGCTCGTCAAGCTGGAGCAGAGCCCCTTCTACGCTGAGGGCGGCGGCCAGGTCGCCGACTCGGGTGTTCTGCGCTGGAGCGGGGGAGAGGCTCGGGTGCTCGATGTGTACCGGGTGGGCGAGGATCAGGCGCTTGAGGTCGATTCTTCCGACGGCGCGGTTCAGGCCGGTGTGGCGGTGGAGGCAGAGGTTGATCGCGAAACCCGTCACGCGACGATGCGCAATCACACTGCGACCCACCTCCTGCACGCAGCGCTGCGCGAGCGGCTGGGCAGGCACGTCCGCCAGGCGGGTTCTGCTGTTCGCCCCGACAAGCTCCGCTTCGACTTCACCCATGGCCAGGCCCTCAGCCCCGAAGAGGTCCGCGACGTCGAGGTCCGGGTCAACGAGTGGGTGAAGGCCAGCAAACCGGTGCGCTGGCTGAATATGGCGCGCGCCGAGGCGGAGCGCCTCGGCGCGATGGCGCTTTTCGGCGAGAAATACGGCGAGTGGGTGCGGGTGGTCGAAGTTGGTGAAGTCTCGCGCGAGCTCTGCGGCGGCACCCACGTTGCCAACACGGCAGAGGTTGGGATCTTCAAGATCGCCTCGGAGGGGTCGAGCGCCGCCAACGTGCGCCGAATCGAGGCGATCAGCGGGCCGGCGGCGATCGATTGGTTCCGAGGGCGCGAGGCCGAATTGGGCGAGGTGGGCGAGTTGTTGGGCTCTGGCCACGACCCGCTGGTCGGCGCCCAGCGAGCGGCGGAGCGGCTGCGCGAGGCGGACCGGGGGGAGCAACAGGCCGGCAAGCAGTTGCTCACCGAGGAGGCCGATCGCCTCGCCGCCGAGGCGGTGCCGGCCGGCGGCCTTAAGCTGCTTAGCGCTCGCACGCCGCTTGCCGACCAAAAGCAGCTGCTCGAGCTGGCCAACCGGATTCAATCGAAGCTCGGTCCGGGCTCCGCGCTCGTCCTCGGAGGAGCCGAGGGAGAGCGGGTGGGCCTCGTCGTCTTGCTCTCGAAGGGGGCGGTTGAGGCCGGCCTCTCCGCCGCCGAGATCGTCCGTGAGGCTGCGCCGATCGTCGGCGGGGGAGGCGGCGGGCGGGATGACATGGCCCAAGCGGGCGGCAGGGACCCGGCAAAGCTCGATGAGGCGCTCGCCGCAGCCCAGAGGGCGATCCGGAGGGTGGCCGACTAGCCTCCATGCGGGTTCTCGCCCTGGACCACGGCACGGCCCGGATCGGCTGCGCGATCTCCGATCCGACCGCCACCCTCGCAACCCCCCTGCCGGTGATCGAGCCTCCCGAGCCGCGCTCGGTGGCGGATCTTGTCGTCGAACACGGGGTCGAGCTGGTCGTGGTCGGCCTCCCCATCCACCTCAGCGGTGCGGAGGGCGCTCAGGCGGCGCTCACCCGCACCTTCTGTGCCGAACTGGAGGTGATCCTCAAGGTCCCGGTGGAGACCTACGATGAGCGCCTGACGACGCGGATGGCGGAGGCAAGCCGGCGCGCTGGGGCAAAGGCGCCGCCCGACTCCCTCGCTGCCGCCCACCTGCTTCAGGCCTACCTCTCCGGGCGTGCGACGCGCGAGGGAGGTGGGGATGGCGATTAACCCCGATCCAACCTTTCGCCGCCGTCGCCGACTCGCGCTGATCGGCGTGATTGTGGCCGCGCTTGCGGTCGTCGTGATCGGCGCGCTGGTTTACGAGCACTTCCAGCGTGCCAGCCCTCCCGCCCCCGCCGTGAAAACCGCGGTCACCGTGACGATCCCCGAGGGCTACAGCCGTCCGCAGGCGGCGGTGCTGGTGCGGGAAGACGGACTGCGCGGCAACTACGTCAAGGCAAGCGTGTACTCCAAGTACCTCGATCCCGCCCATTACGGGGGGGTGGGGGCAAAGGACCTCGAGGGGTTCCTCTTCCCCGACACATTCGACCTGAGGCGGCACGCTCGCGTCTCCGAACTGATCCAGCTCCAGCTGGAAGATTTCAGGCGGAGGATCGGGGGAGTCAACATGCAATACGCGCGCTCGAAGAATCTCACTACCTTCGATGTCGTCTCGATCGCCGCGATGATCGAACGCGAGGCCCAGCTTCCAGGGGACCGTAAGCTGGTCGCCGCGGTGATCTACAACCGCCTTCGCGACGGGATGCCGTTGGGAATCGATTCGACGATCCGCTTTGCCACCGGCAACTACACGCGGCCGCTGACCGAAAGCCAACTGGCGACCCCCTCGCCCTACAACACCAGGCTCAACGTGGGCCTGCCGCCGGGGCCGATCGATAGCCCGGGGCTCGCGGCAATCGAGGCCGCAGCCCACCCGGCCAAGGTCGGCTACCTCTACTACGTGAATGAGCCCGGCACCTGCGGCAAGCTCGCCTTCTCGACAACCGAAGCGCAGTTTCAACGCAACGTCGAACGCTACAACGCTGCCCGCACCGCGGCGGGCGGCAACTCGCCGACCACCTGCAGGGAAAAGTAGGTGCCCCGCCTCGCGGTTCTCGGGCACCCGGTCAGCCACTCGCGCTCACCCGCGATGCACGGTGCTGCGCTGGCGGCGCTCGGTTTGGGGCAAGGCTGGAGCTATGAGGCGATTGACGTCGCTCCGGAGGGCTTTGAGGCCCGGGTGCGGAGGATGCCCGAGGAGGATTTCGTCGGAGCTAACGTCACCGTCCCCCATAAGGGCGCCGCGTTGGCGGTGGCCGACCAGCTCTCAGTGGTGGCGCGCGAGGTCGGCGCCGCCAACACGCTGGTCTTTGGCGGTGGGGAGATCCGCGCCGAGAACACCGACGCGGAGGGGCTGGTGAACGCGCTCCCCACCTCCCCGAACGGACGCCGAGCGCTGGTTCTCGGTGCCGGTGGTGCCGGTCGCGCCGCACTCTGGGCTTTGGTTCGCGAGGGCGCTGCGGTCGAGGTTTGGAATCGCACCGAGCTGCGCTCCCGTCACCTCTGCGAGGAGCTGGGCGGGCTTGCGGTCACCGAGCCCGTCCAAGGCGAGTACGAGCTGATCATCAACACCACTGCGGTCGGTCTGCGTGGCGAGGATCCCTTCCAGGAGCTGCCACTTGACCCCGCCCGCTTCAACGCCGGACAGACCGTGATCGACATGGTCTACGGGAGAGGGCCCTCCCGCCTTCTCGCCGCGGCCCAGGGCAGGGGCGCAACCGTCGTCGATGGGATCGAGGTGCTCGTTCAGCAGGGCGCACTCTCCCTCGCCATCTGGACCGGCCGCGAGGCGCCGGTCGAAGTCATGCGCGCCGCAGCGCGCCAGGGTGGCGGATGATCGCTTGACACAGCGCGGGTCATCGGCTGATCCCGCCTCCCGCCGATAGCCTTGGCGGCGATGAGTGGTTTCAGGTTCACGACGGCGGGGGAGTCGCATGGTCCGGGTTTGGTCGCGATCGTCGAGGGCATGCCGGCCGGGCTCCTCCTCGACCGCGAGGCACTCGACCGAGACATGGCGCGCCGCCAGCTCGGCCACGGGCGGGGCGGTCGGATGAAGATCGAGACCGACTCGGTCGAGGTTCGCTCCGGTGTCCGTCATGGCCGCACCCTCGGCAGCCCGATCGCCGTTCTAGTTGCCAACCGCGACTACGCCAACTGGGAGGAGCGGATGAATCCCTGGCCGGTCGATGGGTTTGAGCCCGAGGAGGTTCACCTGCCGCGCCCCGGCCACGCCGACCTTGTCGGCGCCCAGAAGTACGGTCTCACCGACATCCGCAATGTGCTCGAGCGGGCGAGCGCCCGCGAGACGGCGGCCCGCGTTGCCGCCGGTTCGCTCGCCCGCGGTCTCCTCACCGCGCTCGGCGTCAGCGTCCATAGTCACGTCGCCCAGATCGCCTCGGTGAGGGCACCCCAGCGCAGCGACCTCGGCCCAGAGGATTTCGCGGGTGTCGACGAGGACCCTGTTCGCTGCCTTGATCCCGAGGCCAGCGCGGCAATGGTCGAGGAGATAAACCGCCTGCGCAAGGCAAACGAGAGCCTCGGCGGCAGCTTCGAGGTGATCGCTTTTGGGCTGGTCCCAGGTCTGGGCTCACACATCTCATGGGAGGAGCGCATCGATGGTCGTCTCGCTGGGGCCGTTGCCTCGATCCAGTCGGTAAAGGGGGTGGCAATTGGCGAAGCCTGGGAGGTCGCAGGGCGGCCCGGATCGGAGGCTCACGATGAGATCTTCTGGTCACACGAGCGCGGCTACCACCGTGAGACCAACCGCGCCGGAGGGGTCGAGGGCGGGATGAGCAATGGTCAGCCGCTCTCGGTGCGGGCCGCGATCAAGCCGATTTCGACCCTGACCAAGCCGCTGCGCTCTGTCGATACCGAGACCAAGGAGCCGGCACAGGCGCTGCGCGAGCGTACCGACTCGACGGTTGTCCCCGCGGCGGCAGTTGTCGCAGAGGCGATGGTTTGTCTCGTCCTGGCTCGTGGTTACCGCGAGAAGTTCGGTGGCGATCACATCGACGATGTCCTGGCCGCCGTTGAGGCATACAAGCAGCGAATCGATTGGCGGGGATAGCCCCGTGAAACAGCCTGCTGTCGTCTTTATCGGTTTCATGGGCGCCGGCAAGTCGGTGGCGCTGACGGCTGCCCGAAGGGCTGGGTTGGCTACAACTGAGGTCGACGAGCTGATGGAGCGCGAGTTGGGGATGCCGATCACCACCGCCTTCGAGCGCGACGGCGAGGAGGCATTTCGCGCCCGCGAGGCCGACGTGGTGGGGTCGTTGCTGGAGCAGGCCGACGGCGGTGCCATTGCACTCGGTGGTGGAAGCGTCCTCTCCGATCGAGTGCGCGAGGCGCTCGCTCGCCACGTCGTGGTCTGGCTCCAGGTCTCCAGCAGGGAGGCCTGGAGGAGGATCGAGGGTACGGCCCGACCCCTCGCCCGCAGCAGCGCCGATGTCGCCCGCCTGCTCGCGCTGCGCCTGTCCCGCTACGAAGAACTTGCCGATGCGATCGTGCCAATGGGCGATAGGGGTATCGTCGCCCGCGCTCTGCCCTCGATCCAGGCCCTCGCCGTGCTGCCGCGGGGGACGCGGATGCTGTGGGCTGTAAGTGCATCGGGCCAGTACCCGGCCTACGTCGGCCGTGATTTGCTGGGGGCGCAGTGGTGGCCGCTTGAGAGCGCCCGCTTCTGCCTCACCGACGCCGTCGTCGGGTCCCTCTATGGCGATCGGCTCGAGCCGATCGCCCTGCGCACCGAGATCAAGCCGGGGGAGGTTTCGAAGACTATGGCGGAGGCCGAGGCAGTGCTGCGGAAGCTCGCCCGGGCCGGGATGACCCGCGAGGATCACGTCGTATCTCTCGGCGGGGGCGTCGTCGGCGACCTTGCTGGCTTCTGCGCCCACGTCTATCAGCGCGGTGTGCCGGTGGTCCAGGTCCCGACCACGCTGGTCGCCCAGGTCGACTCCGCCTACGGCGGCAAGACCGGGGTGGACCTTCCCGAGGGCAAGAACTACGTCGGCGCGTACCACCTGCCAGCGGCGGTTATTGCCGATACCTCGACCCTGGCCACCCTGCCCGGCCCGGAGCTGGCGGCAGGCTTCGCGGAGGTGCTGAAGACCGCTCTGCTGGCGGGCGGCGGCCTTTGGGAGCGGGTTCGCTCAATTGAGGCGATCGACCCGGGCGGCCTCGAGGACATCGTTATCGAGTGCGCCCGCTACAAGTGCGAGGTCGTGGGGTCAGATGAGCGCGACGGCGGGCGCCGCGCCGTGCTCAACCTCGGTCACACGGTCGGCCACGCGATCGAGGCGGCGAGCGGATACTCGCGCTACCGACACGGTGAGGGGGTCGGCCTCGGCCTGCTGGCCGCACTGCGGCTATCTGATGCCCCCGCGCTCCGCGAGGAGGTCGAGGCGATCCTGAATCGGCTTGGTCTGCCCACCCACCTCGACTCCGCAATTGACGTCGACGCCGTCCTCGCGGCCGTGCAGCGTGACAAGAAGCGCACCACGGCGGGGGTTGGCTTTGTCCTTATCGCCGAGCCCGGCGCCCCCCACACGGGGCAGCTGGTCGACCCCGGTAGGGTCCGGGGAGCTGTGTTGGAGCTCCAATGACCCTCCGTCCCTCCCCCTCCCGGCCCGACGCGGAAGATGAACCGGGGGGGCTGCTCTGACCACCGCACACAACCGAGTCGCCGTCCTGCACGGCGTCAACTTCGACATTCTCGACCGCCGTGATCCCGCGATCTATGGTGGTATCTCGCTCAGCACTCTGGAGAAGCGGATCCAGGATTGGGGCCGCGGGGTTGGGCTGGAATCGATCTTCTTCCAGACCAACGCCGAGGGCGAGTTCGTCGAGTACCTGCACCGCCTGCCCGAGCAGGCTGACGCGGCCTTGATCAACGCCGGTGCCTGGACTCACTACAGTCGCGCGATTGCTGACGCTCTGGAGGTCGCCGGCCTGCCCTCCGTCGAGGTCCACCTCTCCGACGTTGAGTCCCGCGAGGACTGGCGCAGGGTCTCGGTTTTTGACGGTCTGGTCCTGGCGAAGGTCTCGGGAAAGGGCCCGGAGGGCTACCGCGAGGCGCTGGCGCTTTTGTCCCACGAGCTCGGCGTCGGCGAGTAGCGATGCGGGGCCGTGGCGACCGCCTCGCCGGCCTGCTCGCCGAGGATGAGCTAGACCGGATGCTGGTCACCGACCTTGTCAATGTCCGCTACCTGACCGGTTTCGGCGGCACCAACGGCGCCTGCGTTTGCGGCGAGGACGTCCGGGTCTTCCTCACCGATTTTCGCTACACCGAGCGCGCCGCCGCCGAGGTCGAAGATTGGGAGGTTGTGACCGTGGGGAGCGACTGGCTTGCAGGAATCGCCGAGCGCCTGCGGGGCCGGGTCGGCTTCGAGGACGAGCACCTCTCGGTGCGGACCCTGAAGCGTTTGGAGGAGAAGCTTCCCGAAGGGGTCGAGGCGGTGCCTGCCGGTGGCATGGTCGAGAAGCTGCGCAGTGTCAAGGATGCCGGAGAGCTCGCCGCGATAGCCGCGGCTTCGGAATTGGCTGACGATGTCTGGCGCTGGAGTCTGGAGCGAGGCCTCGCCGGTCGCACCGAGAGGGATGTCGCTCGCTCCGCCGAAGCACGGATCCGCGAACTGGGCGCCGATCCCTCCTTCCCGGCGATCGTCGCCGCCGGCCCCAATGGCGCCCTCCCGCACGCCGAGCCCGGCGAGCGTGAGATAGGTGGCGGCGAGTTGGTCGTCTTCGATATGGGCGCGAAGTTAGACGGTTACTGCTCCGACGGTACGCGCACCTTCGCCACCGGTGAGCCCGGCGAGCAAGCACGTGCGGTTTATGAAGTTGTACTTGGGGCCCAGGAGGCGGCGCTCGCCGCGCTTGCCGCGGGCAGCGGGGCAGAGGCGCTCGACACGGTCGCCCGTGAGGCGATCGAGGCTGCCGGCTACGGCGAGCACTTTGGCCACGGACTCGGTCACGGAGTTGGCCTGGAGGTGCATGAGGCCCCCCGGGTCTCGCAACGCTCCGAGGACATTCTCGAGCCCGGCGAGGTGGTGACAATCGAGCCCGGGATCTACCTACCGGGCGTGTTGGGTGTGAGAATTGAGGACCTCGTCGTCGTTACCGAGGAGGGTTCTCACAACCTCAGCGGCCTAACCAAGGAGCTTGAGCTGGTCGAATAAGGGTCGGACCCAGCGGTTGCACGTCGGTGCCGCTGAAGCCCGAGCCGATTCCGCTGGCCCTGGCTCAGTCGCGCTCAGCGGCTGAGGTCGACGCCGTCGCCAAGGCGCAGGGCGAAGGCGGCGATCAGTTCGACCGCGGCGTCGACGTCGGCGAGGTCGACCATCTCGACCGGCGAGTGCATGTAGCGCAGGGGGATGGAGACGAGCCCCGTGGGTATGCCGGAGCGAGATATCTGGAGCACGTCGGCGTCGGTGCTCGTGCCGCGCCCGCTGGCGCTGATGGTGTGCGCTAGGCCGGCTTCATCGGCCGCCTCGATCAGCAGCTCGAAAACCTTCGGTGAGAGGGTGGAACCGCGTCCGATCGCTGGCCCCGATCCAAGTGGATGGCTGCCGATCTCCTTCTCGTCGACGCCAGGAGCGTCGGTCGCGTGTGTGACATCGACGGCGATCGCGACGTCGGGGCGCACCTCGAAGGCCGCTGTCCTGGCGCCAAACAGGCCGATCTCCTCCTGGACGGCGGCGACGGCGGCGAAGCTTCCCTTCAGACCCCCGCGCTGATGACAGCGGCGCAGAGCCTCCAAGGCGACGTAGGCGCCCAAGCGGTTGTCCATCGAGCGGGAGACCAGCCGGTCGCCCATCGCCCGCACTGGCTCGGTCGCGATCACAGCCGGATCGCCCACCCGCACCAACTCTGACGCCGCATCGTGGTCGGCGGCGCCGATGTCGATGTGCAGCTGCTTCAGCTCAACCACCTTCTTGCGTTGGTCAGGGTCGAGCAGGTGGATCGGCTTGCGTCCGACGACGCCGGCAATCGCCCCGTCTTTGGATCGAAGCTCGACCCGCTGGCCGACGAGTATCTGGGGGTCCCAGCCCCCGATCGGCGCGAACCAGAGGAAGCCCTTCTCATCAATATGGGTGATCAGCAGCCCGATCTCGTCGATGTGGCCGACCACCGCGAGCAGCGGCGCCGCGTCCCCAACCCGGGCGATCGAGGAGCCGAGCCCGTCGCTGGAAAGCTCTGCGAAGGAAGCTGCCTCGCGCCAGAGTGCCGCGGCTGGCTCCTCATAGCCGGAGGGAGCCGCGGTGCGCAAGAGCCTGTCGAGTAATGCCGGGGTCTCTGTGTTGGACATCGTTTTCAAACTCCGCTGATCAGTGATTAGGGAAGGGCGTTCACATTCGCGCACCTCGCAGTCCGGCAGTATGTCGACTCGAACAGGCGTCCGCTTTGAGAGCCGGCGATGCGGTTGCCTCAGCGGCGGGGAGGAGCCAGCGGGGCCGCGGTTCCCTGATGGCGCACCCGGTCGCGCGCCTCACCGTAGCCGTGGGTCTCATAGGCGATCATCGCCCAGATCAGCAGGTTGGCGATCGCCAGGGCCACCAGCGCCGGCACCCTGGTGGCGATCGGGACGAGGATCAACAGCACCAGCGCCACCAGCAGGCGCTGCCGGTTGATGGTACGTATGTGCCGGTAGCGAAAGGCGACGTGGCCAAGCAGGTAGATCGCGACGCCCCCCATCAGGGCGAAGGCCGGCTCGGCGCTGAGGTGGTCTTCGACGTGGCCGATAGTTGTTTTCAAACCCAGTGCTGTGAGCACGATGCCGGCGACGATGATCAGATGTATGTAGGAGTAGGAGTCGCGGGCGAGTTCGTTGCGAACGCGGCCCTCGTCGGTGCTCGCCAGGCGCCGCCCGGCCACCAGAGCGACTATGTCGAAGTAGGCCCACCACATCGCAGCCGTGATCGCGACGCCGAGGACCGCCGCGGTACCGATCCCGAGGGTCAGGCTATGAGAGGCGCCGACACCGATTGCCACAATCGACTCGCCAAGGGCGATGATCACGATCAGCCCATGGCGCTCGGCGAAGTGCCGGGGGACCAGCTTCCATCCCTCCGAGCCAAAGAAGTAGGGCCCGGCCATGTCGAGGACCAGGGCGAGCACCCAGAGGCCTCCCTGGGCGAGGCCGCCGAGGAAGGAGGCGCCAACCAGCAGAACGACGGCGATCGCGGTGCTTGCGGCGAGCCCCAGCACCGAGTGGCGCAGGGCGTCGTCCTCGGGGCTGGCGAGCATGAAGAGTGCGATGTGGGCGCTGCGAACCACCCCATAGGAGAGGGCGAAGGCGAGGGCGAGGCTGCCGAACGCCTCTGGCACGCAGATCGAGACGATCAATAACGCCGCCATTGCCCCGAACAGGACCAGCCGAACGGCTCCCTCCTCGGGATCGATCACACTGGTCAGCCAGGCATACCCGACCCACGCCCACCACAGCATTCCAAGGACCAGCAGCCCCTGGGCGAGGCCCGACCAGGTCGGGTGGTGATACATCAACGCCGTGCACTGGGTGATCGCCAGCACGAAGACGAGATCGAAAAAGAGCTCCAGCGGTGTGACCTGGTCGCCGTCCCGCATCACGGCGTTCAGGCGGGAGCTCCTCGCGCCGTTGGAGACAGCGGCCATCTCGCCCGACCTCTGACCTCAGGCCCCGCCGAGTTGGGTTGCCTTGACAATCAGCAGGAGGACGGCCAGGACCAGGTAGCCGCGCAGCAGCATCATCCCCGCCTTGCGCCCGGTGGACCACCGGGGTCGCTCCAAGAGCGCCAGGGGCGGCATCGTCCAGTTGCGTCGAGCCTCTGGACTGATGGGGGCCGGAGGCACCTGGCGCTCCCGACGGCGCAGCGTCCACACTGCCGCCACCAAAAGCACAGCCACAAGGGCGCCGCCGAGGTAGACAATCAGCGTCGCTGCATTGAGAGAAGGGAAGACCGTCGTCGCCACCAGGATCATCGAGAGCGTGACGAGGACGCCAACGATTGCGCAAGACAGGGCGTTGACCCATGCTCCGTTCACCCACGGCCCGAGCACCTGCCGATCGTTGCAGAGCAAAAGCAGGAAAACCGTGGCACTGGGCAGCAGGACCCCGGCGAGCGCCTGGACCGCCTCGGTCATGACGCCAAGCGGTGCGCCGGGGATCAGCACAATCGCCGCGGCGAGGGCGACAAGCCCGGCGAAGATCCCGTAGAAGAGCTTTGCCTCGCGAAAGCCGCGGTGCAGCGAATGGCTGGCTCCGAATACGTCACCAAAGGCGTAGGAGGTGGCGAGCGTCACCGCACCGGCGCCGATCAGCGACGCGTTCAGCAGCACGATCGCAAAGAAGGCACCGGCCGCCGGGCCGATGTAGTGGTGCAGTTCGTTTGCCACCGCACCAGCGTTTGTGTAGTTGCCATGCGCCGGGGTGCCACCGAAGGCGAAGGCCGTGACGGCGATCAGCGCCGCGGCTCCGATGACGACTATGAAGGCCCCAATCACGGTGTCGAGGCGCTCGTAGTTGATCCAGCGCGGCGTGATCCGCTTATCGATCACGTTGGACTGCTGGAAGAAAAGCTGCCAGGGCGCGACGGTGGTGCCGACGATCGCGATGATGAGGAGGATCGAGGTCGAGTTAGCGCCACCTTCGATGCCCGGGACGACGAAATCGTGGGCCATCGTGCCGAGGTCGGGGTGGGCCATGATCGCCAGCGGGATGACGAGGAAGTTGGCGAAGACGAAGAAGAACATGAAGCGCTCCCAGCGCCGGAAGCTGCCAGTCGCGGTCATCGCGATCAGGAGCAGGGCGGCGGCGGGAACGGCGAGGTACTTGCCGATCCCGAGGTAGCCGAGGGCAAGGCTGACTCCGATGAACTCGGTGACGATCGTGAGGAAATTTAAAAGGAATAGGTCGCCGACCGAAAACCAGCCCCAGAAGCGCCCGAAGCGCTCGTTGATCAATCGCGCATGGCCTACGCCGGTTACCGCGCCGAGGCGAATCACCATCTCCTGGTTGACGATCAAGACTGGGATCAGCAAGAGGAGGACCCAGAGCAAGCTGGTGCCGAAGTTCTGACCTGCCTGGGCGTAGGTGGAAACGCCACCGGCGTCGTTGTCGCCCACCATCACGATCAGCCCTGGCCCCATGATCGCCAGCAGCGCCAGCAGGCGAGCGCGCCAGCCATAACGGTGGGCGCCGTCGCGCATCCGGATCGTCCCCAGGGCGCCGTGGATATCGCCCACATGGGCCTGATCGAGGACCGGAGCGCTCGCCTGCTGGCGCTGGTCGTTGCCTGTGCCTTTTACCTCGTTCATCACCCAACCTCCTGCCGCTCGCAACCTTCGCGCCCAGCCCTTCGCGATCCGATCAGGAGGGCGGTACGCGGGACACACTCGCGCGCGCCGGAGGTGTGATGACTAGCGCTTAGGCATCGAGACGGAGGCGCGCGCGGGCGGTCTGGTACTTCGCGGTAGGTCTATGTCCATATCCATTACCGGCTCCATCGCGGGGTCTCTGCATCTCACCGCTTTGCCCGTCGAGACCTGGGCGCGGCGACCGGGCGAGCCTAGCAGAGGGCCGGTGAGGGTTCGGCGGAGTGCCAGCCCGGATCGACCGATGCCAAACGGGCGCGCCGCTCAGCTTTGGGCGACCCTGGCGCGCCGTCGCCATTCCTCGGGGACGAGCACCTCGAGGACATCGTCGACGGTGACGACTCCGACCAGCTTGCCGACCTCATCGGTCACCGGCAGCGCCATCAGATTGAAATCCGACATCCGGCAGGCAATCTCCGGCAGCTCCTCGTCGGTTTGCGCTGACTGCGGGTCGCGCTCGGCGATCTCGGTCAGAGGGCGATCCTCCTCGGTGCGGAGCAGGTCGAAAACCGAGACCGAGCCCACCAGCCGCTCCCCCTCGTCGGTGAGAAAGACGACGCTCAGGGCCTCCGGCACAACATCGGTCCCGCTTCGGACCGACCGCAGAGCGGTTGCAACGCTGGCCCTCTCGTTGAGGGAGACAAACTCAGGGCTCATCAGCCCACCCGCGGTGGCGGGGTTGTAGCCGAGCAGCGTGCGGACCTTGCTCTGCTTTGCTGGGGGCAGAAGGGAAAGGATTGGTAGGCGTCGCTCCTGGTCGATCTCATTGATCAGATCGGCGGCATCGTCGGGAGCCATGCGACTGAGCAGCTGTGCGGCTTCGGCGTCGGAGCGCTCTCGGATGAACTCGAGCTGGTGCTCGTCGTCGAGCTCCTCGAAGACGTCAGCCTCCAGCTCTCGGTCGCTTCCCACCGCCTCGATGATCTCCTCGCCCTCGTCATGGGAGGCGGCCTCGACGAGGTCGGCGATCTGCGCAGGGTGCAGGTCGGCGAGCCGGCGCCGGCCGAGCCGCAGGCGGGAACTCGGCACGTGGCCAACGAAGGCCTCAAGCTGGGACCAGCTAAGAATTGGGTCCTCGGCCAATCGGTGAGAGCGTCCGGTCGGGAGTCTGCGCAGGATTCCGCGCGGCCTGGGGTCAATCCCGCCCAGACGCCACCAGCCGTCGACACAGATGAGAACGATCTCGTGAGCGGTGACCAGCTTGGCCCGCTCCACGTCGATCAACTTGCGACCCAGCACGTCCTCCCTGAGCAGCACCTCTCCCGGTCGCCGCGCGAACTGGGCGAGGCTCAGGTTCTCACCGGAGAGCCGCACCTTGCCAGCTTCCAGGCTGGCGATTCGATCGGTGGGAACGAAGAACTCCCGGCCTCCGATCTGCGCCTTGAGCCCGGTGACGGGAGGCAGGCCCTCCTCGCTGAGGCGGACGATCACGTCCTCGACGCGGCCCAGCTTCTCTCCGGCGCGGTCGAGCATCGGGCTGCGGATCACCGCGGAGAGGGGAAGTGGCTCCGCCACAGCTAGAAGATACGCCACGCGGCCGAGGAATCGACGGGGATCTGCGACACCCGGGTAACCTGCGGGCGCCGTCCCCCTCCGCTCACCCGACCAGGCAAGGTATCGATCAAACATGCAGGTCAGCACCAACCAGTTCAAGAATGGCAGCCATATCGAGATCGACGGGACGATCTATCGGATCGTCGATTTCCAGCACGTCAAGCCGGGCAAGGGTGGGGCATTTGTGCGGACGAAACTGCGCAGGATCGACGACGGCTCGGTTTTGGACAAGACCTTTAGGGCTGGAGAGAAGTTCCGCTCGGTGCGGACCGAGTCGCGCAAGATGCAGTACCTCTATGACTCAGGGGATGCCGCGGTCTTCATGGACAGCCGCGACTACGAGCAGATTGAGATAGCGCGCGAGACTGCTGGTGAGGCCATGCAGTGGATGCTTCCCAACGCCGAGGTCGAGGTCCTCTTTGTCGACGAGCGTCCCAGCGATGTGCAGTTGCCGAGCGCGATCGAGATGAAGGTGGCCCGGACCGAGCCGGGGGTGAAGGGTGACACGGCCTCCGGCGGCGGCAGCAAGCCGGCGACACTCGAGTCCGGCGTTAGCGTCCAGGTGCCTCTTTTCATCGAGGAGGGCGAGACGATCCGGGTCGATACCCGCAGTGGCGAGTACGTCTCCCGCGCCTGAGCGACCTCACCTGACCCGAAGCGCGAGAATGGGGTCGCCATGCGCAGGTCTGACCAACGCCGCGACGCCGTATTCGCCTGTTACCAGCGCGACGTGACCGGACGCCCCCTCGAGGAGCTGGTGGTTGGTTCCCGCCCACTCACTCGGGAACTCGCCGAGGGAGTCGAGTCCCACCGAGGGGAGCTTGACTCGATAATCGCCCGCCACGCCAAGGGCTGGAGCCTTGATCGAATCGCGCCCCTCGATCTCAATCTGATGCGCGTGGCCCTATTTGAGATCGAGTACGGCGACGCGCCGGTTGAGGTGGCTATCGACGAGGCAATCGAGATCGCGAAGAAGTACTGCGGAGCTGACGCGCCTGGATTTGTCAACGGCATCCTGGGTGCCGCCGTTCGCGAGGGGGTGCGGTGACCCGGCTGGGTGAGATATCCGAGCGCCTCCAAGTGATCGCGACGAAGCTGGCGGATGAGGATGGCGGCGGCGAGCGGGCCGGGGAGCTTGCCCGCGAGGCAGCCGAGCTCTCCGCCGAGGCGGCCGAGGAGACCAACCGCCGCATCCGCGAAGCCGAGGCTTCGCAGTGATCGACAGCTTCCTGGATTTCCCCTGGGCTCTGTCCGGGCAAGGGGAATTTCGCTAGCCGTGGGCTACCCCGAGGACCTGCGCTCCCTGGTCGATCGCGCACTGGCAGAGCTTGAGTTCTCCCACGCATCCGCCACCGCCGGGTTGGAGGAGGCGATGCGCTACTCGCTGCTCGCCGGCGGCAAGCGCGTCCGTCCGGTTTTGGCATTGGCCAGCGCGCGTGCCGTCGGTGCAGACCCCGAGCGCTTTCTCTCGGTGGCCTGTGCGATTGAGCTGATCCACACCTACTCCCTGATTCACGACGATCTGCCGGCAATGGATGACGATGCGCTTCGCCGTGGCCAGCCGACCTCCCACGTCAGGTTTGGCGAGGACGTGGCGATCCTGGCCGGAGATGGCCTCTTTGCCGAAGCGATCCGTCTCTTCTGCGATCAGCCGGGTGAGCCGGGGCTGGTTCTGGCCGCGCTGCGCGAGCTGGCGGTGGCGACGGGGGTCGATGGGATGGTTGGCGGTCAGTACGTTGACGTGGCCGGCACGGAGACCGGCGCTCAGGGTCTGCGCTCCCTGCATGAGCTGAAGACGGGCCGGCTGATCGCTGCCAGTGTTGGGGTGGTGCTGGTACTGGAGGACGCCGGTGAGGCCGAGGCGGCGCCCTATCGCCAATTTGCGGCGGAGCTGGGCGTCCTATTTCAGATCGTCGACGACATCCTCGACGTGACCGAGAGCGACGAGCGGCTCGGCAAGCCTCACGGCAGCGATGCGCGACATGGCAAACTCACCTATGTCAGCCTCTTTGGCCTCGACCGGGCACGCCAGCTTGCCGCCGAGTCGCACGCAAAGGCGAGCGAGGCACTCGCCGGGGCCGAGGGTGAGACCGGCGACCTAAATCGCATCGCCGACTACATCTTCACCAGGCACGAATGACAGATACCCCAGACAAGCCGCCGCACGAGCACTCCGACTCAGTGCTCTGGAGAATCGGCGGGCCCGCCGATCTCCATGACCTAGACGACGAGCAGCTCCAGCAGGTCGCGCAGGAGATGCGTACCTACATCATCGACACGATCGGTGAGATCGGCGGCCACTTCGGTGCCAACCTCGGGACCTGCGAGCTGGCGGTCGCCCTTCATAGTCTGCTCGACTCTCCCCGGGACAAGGTCCTCTGGGACGTGGGCCACCAGGCATACCCGCACAAGATCCTCACCGGTCGCCGTGATGAGCTGCCGACGATCCGCCAGTACGGGGGTCTCGCCCCCTTCTGCTCGATCTCCGAGTCAGAGCACGACATCATGGGAGCTGGCCACGCCTCGACCTCGATCGGATACGCGGTCGGACTCAAGGAGGCGATGCGCAAGGGGATTGGCGAGGATGGACGGGTGGCAGCCGTGATTGGCGATGGGGCGCTGACCGGCGGCGTCGCCTATGAGGGACTGCACGCGGCCGGCGGCCTGCAGACACCGATCGTGATCGTGCTCAACGACAACGGAATGTCGATCTCCCCCAATGTTGGGGCGCTTTCGCGCTATTTCACCCGGGTGCGCCTCAATCCGCGCCTCTACCACGCACGAGAGGGCGTCGAGGAGCGGCTGACCAAACTGCCGCTCGGCCTCGGCCGGCGGATTGAGCGCCTCGGTCCGGAGATCAAGTCGGCGATCAAGGCCTACTGGGCGCCGGGCCTCCTCTTCGAGGAGCTCGACCTCGCCTACATGGGGGTGATCGACGGCCACGACGTCGGCGCCCTGCGTGCGGCTCTGCGCGAGGCATTTGAAGCCGACCGTCCGGTAGTTGTCCACATCCACACGGTGAAGGGCAAGGGTTTCGCGCCGGCCGAGGAGGGCGGCCTGGAAGGCATGGAGCGCTGGCACGCGGCCAAGCCAAATTCGATCATCAACGGTTCGCCGGCCAAGCCGGTTCCGGTGAAGGAGTCCGACTCGCCGGACTCGATCGCGCCGGAGCGCTTGGAGAAGCCGCCGCCTCCGAGCGCTCCGCCCCAGTACACGGAGGTGTTCGCCGAGGCGATGGTCGCCGAGGCCCGGCGCGATCGGAGGGTGATCGGGATCACTGCGGCAATGGCGGGGGGGACCGGCCTGCAGAAGCTCGCCGATCAGGTCCCAGGCCAGTATTACGACGTCGGGATCGCAGAGCAGAACGCGGTGCTGCTTGCCTGCGGGCTGGCCTTGCAGGGGGCAAAGCCGGTCTGCGCGATCTACTCAACCTTCCTCCAGCGCGCCTACGACCAGATCATCCATGACGTATGTCTGCAGGACCTGGACGTCACCTTTGCGATGGATCGGGCGGGGCTGGTCGGCGATGACGGTCCAACCCACCACGGTGCATTCGACATCTCCTACTTCCGACCTATTCCCAATGTGGTCCTGATGGCCCCGCGTGATGAGGCGATGCTGGTCCACATGCTGCACACGGCGCTAAACCACACCGGACCGGTTGCCCTGCGCTATCCCCGTGGCGCAGGGGAGGGGGCGCTCGCTCCGTCGGAGCCGCGAAAGATTCCGATCGGGAGCGGTGAGCTGCTGGCGAGCGGGGAGCGGGTGGCGCTGCTCGGGTACGGATATGGGGTTGCCGTCGCCTTGGAGGCGGCACGAATCCTCACCGGACACGGGCTCCAGCCGACGATAGCCGACGCCCGCTTCGCGAAGCCCATCGATGCCGAGTTGGCGGAGCGGCTTTCGCTCGAGCATGATTTGGTGGTGACGATCGAGGAGAATGTGCTGCCCGGGGGTTTTGGTTCGGCGATCCTCGAGCACCTTGAGGAGGCCTTCACCGACCGCCTGGGCGAGCGTGCGCGAATCCTTCGCATTGGCCTCCCCGACCGCTACGTTACCCACGGCAAGCCCTCCCTGCTCAGGGCTGAGGCGGGGTTGACGGGGGAGAAGGTGGCGGAACGGGTGCTGGTGGCCCTCCACTCGCCCGAGCCTGTTCTCGGTTGAGCTTGCATCAAAGCGCTCAATCGCATAGTGTTCCCGGCGGCTCTTCGGTAATAATCGTTTCTGGGGTTACCACAGGGAGAAGAGCCGTATCTCTGTATTTGGGGTGGATCCGATGGAGATAGCGGATCCATTGCGATTGTAGCCTCCGCGGGTCGGGTCCCGCGGAGGCTACTTCTCGCGGACAGCAGAAACCCTGACCGGGCGAGGGGAGATGCCTCCCGGATCGATCACCACGGCGTGGGAGGGGTCGAAGTGGGGTATTCCCTGTTTCGGTTCGGGGGCCGAGCAGCCACAGGAGGATCTGTTTTCCCTCAAGTTGGGCACCCTCAGGTGTCGATGGCAGGCAATGAGTACAAGCCGGCAAACTCCCAGGCCCCGTCGAGCCATTTCCGTCCTCGGCCCAATCCTCGCATTCGGTGTGGCTATGCTTGGTCTCCCAGCCACCAGTCAGGCCGCCGAAGCGAGCGCGAGCCTAAGCCCCTCTCCGCAGACGTTCCCCAGCGTCATTGTTGGCAAGAGCGACACCCGCCAGCAGTTCGTTCTCACCAACCATGGCCCCGAATCGATCACCGTCGAAGGGGTCTCGGTGACGGGGCCCGACTCAAATGATTTCGCCCTCGAAAACGATGGCTGCACCGCGGCGACCCTATCGCCAGAGGAAAGCTGCGGGCTCTTTGTCACCTTTACTCCGAGCGAAAGCGGCCTGCGCGAAGCGGAGCTCGCGATCGCTAGCAGCGCCGAAAACAGCCCGGCGAGCGCTGCCCTCAGTGGTCGCGGCTTGGTCCAAGCGCTGACCGTCTCTCCATCTCCGCTGAAGTTCCCAGCGACAACGGTTGACAATAGCTCTGAACGAGAGGTGACCGTGGCCAACGAAAGCGAAGCCGAGGTCGCGATCTACGGTGTCAACATCGAAGGGGCCGGCTCCAGCGCTTTCAATACCAATGGCAGCGATTGCGGCCCTTCCCTTAGCCCTGGGAATAGCTGCAAGATCTCGATTCGCTTTTCCCCCGGCAGCGAAGGGGAAGAGCGGGCCTTTCTTCACGTTCGCTCCGAAGGTACCCCCGCTGAACAGATCATCGAACTCTTTGGCGTGGCGGCCCCGCCGGTGCTCAGCTTCGAACCTGAAAGCTATGAATTCGGGTTGCAATCAGTCAAGGAAGGAGGCGCGCAGACGACGATGCAGCTGCGCAACAGCGGGGAAGGCCCAGTACAGGTTTCCCTTGAAATCGCCGGCAGCGAATCGAATGACTTCAACATCGGCAGCAGCGATTGCTACGGCTCGACGATTGCACCCAAAGAAACATGCTCGATCCAGGTCCAATTCAATCCCAATCAACCTGGCTTCCACGTCGCACAAGTCCGAGCGCGCGCCAACAACGGGGCCACATTCGCCGCAGAAGTCAGCGGAACCGGCGGGCAGGCTGTTCTCAATGGCTCCCCCAATCCAGTCAGCTTCGGAGAAACGGCGCTCGGCGGCGGCGTCACCCGGACGATCACGTTGACAAACAGCGGCGATCTCCCGGGTGGCTTCTTCATTGCCTTGATCTCCGGCGGAGACGCAGGGAGCTTTCAGCTGCTCGAAGAGAACTGCACCACCGCTCGACTGGAACCGGACGGAAGCTGCACCGCGCTGCTGCGCTTTCAGCCAGAAAGCCCGGGACCCAAGAGCGCCAAGCTTGCCTTCGTTGGTGGTGAAGAAGGGGTGGTT
Organism: Solirubrobacterales bacterium; assembly: GCA_049585815.1. GTDB lineage: Bacteria > Actinomycetota > Thermoleophilia > Solirubrobacterales > 70-9 > DATLSM01. Next base: position 26,410 of record JBAVAR010000138.1, on the reverse strand, counting down.
CAGGTTGAACTCAACGGCCTCGGGGTTGCTCCCAGGCTGACCCTCAGTCCGAGTGGGCACGATTTCGGCTCTCAGATCAAGAACAGCGTTGGCCGTGCCCAGATCTTCACACTCACCAACGAGGGCAAGACTCCGGCCGTCCTGGGCGCCGCCAGCATCACCGGGGCAAACTCCGATCAGTTCAGACTCTCAACCGATACCTGCACGGCGGCAGAGCTTGCCCCTGGTGGAGCATGCGAGCTCGGCGCACGTTTTGCCCCAAATGGAGCTGGAGCGAGGACTGCGACACTGCGCCTCGGCACTGCCCCTGAAGCGCTCACGGCGTCCCTGAGCGGCACCGGGGTTCAGCCACCCTCAAATGTCTTCAAATTCGGCAAGTTGAAGACCGACTCAAAGCAAGGTACCGCCACACAATCGGTGACCGTCCCGGGTCAGGGCAAGCTGATCCTAACCGGGCACAATGTGAAGACGACGAAGGGCATCGCTTCTCAAAAAGGCGACGTCAGCCTCTCGATTGTGTTGGTCGGTAAGACCAAGTCTTCACTGAAGAAGAATGGCGCGGCCACCGTCAAAGTTGCCGTTAAATTCACTCCAACCGGCGGTGCCTCCAGGACTCAGAATAGGACGGTAAGGCTGTTCAAGTAAGGATTACTGGCGGTGAAGTAAGGCGAGCGCTTGGACCTCATTTTCGGGCCGAGCGCGGTCCCTAGGCTGATTCCACCAACCCACCAGATCCTCCCACCTCATGGCAGGGACGGAGGTAACCGCCTGGGGAATGTGGAATGTGGGGGAGGGGAGGTTGGGTTGCGCGGAGTCTAGAAAGGTATTGCGATCGGTCTCAGCGATGATGATGGTGATGCTTCTTCTTCATGCCGGTAATTACCACTGTTCCTGACCAATTGAAGGACTGCTTGCAGCTGATTCCAAGCGCCGGTTCGGAACCGCAATCAGTTGATGGAAGCCCGTCGACTGGGAGCAAGGCCACATTGAACGTCTGTGACTGACCGCGGTTGGCCGCTCGAAGCTTCGCTTGGGGGACAGTGAGAACGGCATTGAATGCTTCGGCCCCATTGTTGAGGTGGCTGTTCCCGACCACCCAAGCCGCCCATGGATCTGGTACATCACAGGGTTCGGAGCCCGTCTTCGTGCCTGTATAAACGAAGCTGTCATCCCCGGCACCCTGAATCTTCATATCGTAGTCGTGAATGCCGAAGTCCGCGGTAAGTGCTCGGCCGGTTGATTCATCTCGCAGATCGCCGCTCGCAGCGCAGGGCGCCTCTTCTGTCTGGGAGGCCTTTACGCTCCATGACCCAACCATGGCCGGGCTGGGATCTGCCAAGGCCTCGGTTGTGCTCAGGAAAGGTTTTCCTTTGGAGTTTAGATACACCGTATATCGGGCCACGTTTGGTTGGCCTTCGAAGGTCATCGTCCGATGTTCTTCGGTTACGTGTCCGTTATCGACATCCGCGTAATCATAGCTGTAGGTACCTTTGAGGAAAAAGGCTACTATGAATTTTGTCGGTGGATTGATTTTGGTCGGTGTGCGAGCCACTGCGACGGACGACTGCGCGATGGCGGCGAACACAGCAATGAAGATCGCCACATTACCCACCAAGGCCCAACGTACTTTAAGCATCATCCGGGGCACATTGACCATCCTTTATTCGGCTGTCCGGTAGACCGTTTGCCGTGCGGAGCCTAGACGATCCGGTCATTTTCCGAGCACGTCGCGGATTTCCCTCCCCACCCCAATTCCAAACCGGTGGATGGGGCAGGGGGGATACCTTGCCAATTCACCGGCCTGAGCATCTTGAGACACTGCTGGGATGGCGCTTTTCGCGGTTCCATTTAGGTGCGTGCTGAAGCTCCCATGCAGCTGGGCTTGTGTCGTGCTTGCTTGCGCTGCGCTGAGTCTGGCGACGGCCGAACCTAGCCTGGCTATTCCGGCGCCCCGACCACCCAATCAGGCGGTAACGATCGTCTCGAGCGGAGCACTCTGGTTCGACGATGGGCCGGTCTTCTTCAAGCCGTTCGGGGCCGCGAGCTTGCGGCGCATCCATACTCCTGGGCCGGTGCTAACGCGCGAAGCCGAATCCTCGAACGGCACGGTGGTCGTCGGCGGTGGCGGGGAGGAGGGGCCGGAAGCGGAACATCACAGATTTCTCGTTGACTTGCCGCCGGCTGCCCTGAGATCGATTCCCTACCCACTGCTCTCCGAAACTGCGAAATGCGAAAACTGGGAACCCGGTGGCGCGCATGTGCTGGCCAGAGAAGAGCTGATTGTGGCCGGCAAATGCTTCTCATCCAGACAAGGACGCTACTGGCAGCCACTGCTCTTCAGGAGCTTGAGCGGAGGCCACTGGCACCTCCTGCGCTGGGTTGCGGGCGAACCAGAACCGATGCTCGCCGCTGAAGGTCCGCTGCTCGCGGTTGGCGTGCCGCACCTTTCAGTGGGGCAGATGCAGGTCTCGATTATCAATCTGCGAAACGACCGCGTGCAAACTCACTTCACGCTACCGGACGGCAAGCTGAGCTTTGCCTCCCCGAGGCGCCTGGTGCTCTTCGCAGCGCGGGAATCGAAAGCTGGCCAGCACCCGACCATCCTCTACTCCTCTGGCGGAAGACGGATCGCCAAACTTGGAACTTTTTACCAAGCACCGCTCGCCTCAGATATGCATCTGATCACAGAGGAATCTCACAAAGGCCCCCCAGGGGAGGGCGAATATCTCTCCGTCCGAAATCTGGCCGGTGATCGATCCGGCGCTTCGAGGCTCTTGGTCGGTTTTCAAGCCCCCACCCGGACGCTGGAAGCTTTCTCGTTTCGCTGGCCGGTGCTGGCCTTAGTCGAGTCTGAAGGAACCCCTCGGCTGCCAAGTGAAATCCACTGCTACGGCGGTGATTACAAACCCGGCACGCCATCACTGCGGATCTTCGACCTCGCCCGCGACAAGCCGGTCCAACCACCGCCAGCCGTCGTCCAGGTACAGCCGAGCGAACCCCTCAACTGCGGGCCGCCGCCACCGTTGCCGTTCACGGGTTCTGAATGAGTGGTCTCCGCGGGGCGACGGTGAGCTGCGGAGCGCCGAGGCGAGTCGCCGGTCGCGAGCACTGGCAGAGCTTCGCCCACGTCCCGATCCGGTTTAATGCGCCAGGGTGGGGCTAGGTTGCAGAGCACTTCACCGAGTTCGGCCCCGAACCTAGCCGGTCCACCCCAGAGAACGAGGAAATCCGGGATTTAGGCGCATGGCCATCAACTACCTCTACGAGATTCTGGATGAGGCTGATTAGCGCTGCAATCAGGATCGTGCTTGGCTGCGCGAGATGGCGGACTGATACGGCAACCTTGGCACCGATACCTTCAGCTATTAGCGTCGCAGGTCGATTACCTCGCAGCTACGCTCCCCGATCCGCTCGATGATCTCTGGGTCGCCGCTCATCAGCGCAGCGCCGAGGCGCTCCGCGGTCGCGACGCAGAAGGCATCGGCGTAGGAGAGACCGGCAAAGGACTTAATCGCCGCGGCGTCGCGGACCAGCTGCCAGTCGGGGTCGATGACGCGCAGCTCTCGGCGGGCTGCCTCGATCGTCTCACCGCCGCCCTCAAGATTTCGCGCCCGCATTTCCAGATACAGCGCCTCGCCGAGGTTTAACGAGCAGATCGCCGCGCCCTCCGCGATCCACGCCTCGCGCACCCGCTCGGCCGCTGGCTCATCGCGCAGGTGGGCGATCAGGGCCCAGGTGTCAAGGACGACCGTCAAGCAGCCTTCGGGCGCGGCGCTCCTCGCGCTTTCGATCCCCGCGCCGCTCGGCGAGCAGCTCCTCGGTGCCGAGTCGGGGAATCCCCGCCCAGGTGCCTCGCAAAGATTCGATTCGCGCTCGCCGCGCCCGCGGGTCATCGCTCACGCGCCGCACCCGCACCTCAGTCCCATCGGCCTCGAAGACCACCTGATCACCGGGCTTGATCCCGATCTCATCGCGAATCGCCTTCGGGATCACAACCTGGCCTTTGGTACCGACCCTGTGGGTCATACCGCCAGTATAACGTGAGTCCCAGCGTCCTCGACCCAGCCGCGGCACGCCTTGCCCAGCCGACCTACCTGCGATTCAAGCACCGCCTTCGGAGTCGTCAGCCCCGACGGCTTCCAACTGGCTGAGGTTTGGCTGACTGGCGCATTACTGGCGCGCAGTCGGGGCGCCCAATCATTCGGCTGACGTTCGACAAGCCTAATTTGGCTATATAGAGCCCTCTACAACAGAAAACGCCCCGCCTAGGGCGGGGCGTTTCTGGGGTTACTACAGGGAGGAGAGATATGTATCTCTATATATGTGGATCCGTGGGAGGTAGGTGGACTCTCATGTGCCGCGGGCGCCTGCCGTGGGAAGCGACAAGGGCCATTGGGCGGCGACGAGCCCAGCCAAAAAGTTTTATCGGTCTGCTCTGCATCGTCAGCCTCACGCGATTCCTTTAGCAGCGTACGAACATATGTGCGATTTGTGTGTGAGTGGGGTCACAGACGCCCTTTCCAGAGGGCCAGCTGTAGCTGGATCTGGGATTGGCAGACTGTTGCAGGCGGCCCTAAGGGCTCGATAAACGCTCGGTTTGGGGGCGCCGCTGTACCGTTCTGGCGATGAAGAAGGACCGGATTGACGCGGTTTTGGCAGAGCGCGGATTGTTTCCGTCGCGCTCAGCGGCGGCCGGTGCGGTGCGCGCCGGGGAGGTCCGGGTCGGAGAGGATGGCCCCGTGGCCCTGCGGCCGAGCCAGCTTGTCGAGCCCAGCGCAGCTCTGATCGTCAAAGAGGGCCCACGCTATGTCTCGCGCGGGGGCGTCAAGCTGGAGAATGCGCTTGAGTCGCTCGGTATCGACATTTCAGGGCGCGATTGTCTTGATGTCGGAGCCTCGACGGGCGGTTTCAGCGACTGCCTCTTGCAGCGCGGCGCCGCTCGAATCGCCGCTCTAGACGTTGCCTTCGGCCAGCTTGATCTGAGGTTGCGCGAGGACCCGCGCGTCACGACCATCGAGCGCTTCAATGCCCGCACCCTGGGGCCAGCGGACCTGCCCTTCCCACCGGAACTGATTACCGCTGATGTGTCCTTTATCTCCCTGACCAAGGTCTTACCGGCGCTCGTTGGCTGCCTTGCACCAGCTGGCGAAGTGCTTGCAATGGTCAAGCCGCAGTTTGAGCTGGGTCGTGCGAGGGTTGGCAGGGGGGTCGTGTCAAACCCCGCTGACCGCCGTGAGGCGATCCTTGCCGTTGCAAGCGCCGCTCAAGACCTCGGCCTCCCGATCAGGGGTTTCGCCTCCTCCGAGCTCCCGGGGCCGAAGGGCAATCGCGAGACCTTTGTCTGGTGTGGGGGAGAGGGCCCAGGGCTTGAGCAGTTGGACATCGGGCTTGAGGAGGTGGCGGTATGAAGAGCGCCGCGCTGATCACTCATTCGCACCCCCCGGCCGCCACCGAGGCAGTCGCCGTCGCCGTTGCGGTCGCCCGCGCGGAGGGTTGGCGACTGATTGCCACCGTCGATGAGCTGGAAAAGCACGGAGCGGCAGCAGCGGGGATTGAAGGAGTAGATGAGTTCTCCCGGCCGCAGCTCTGTTTGGTGCTCGGCGGCGACGGCTCGATTCTCTATGCGCTGCGGTGCTTTGCCAGAAGTGGCGTCCCCGTCTTCGGGGTCAACTTCGGCACAGTCGGTTTTCTGGCCGCGGTCGAGCGTGACAGGTCAGAGGAGGGCATCCGGCGTGCGTTTGCGGGCGAGTTCGAGACGATTGAGATGCCCGGCCTTGAGGTCGCGGTCGACGGCGTGGCGCGTGTCGCCCTGAACGACATCAGCCTCACACGGCGCCCCCGGGACCGCGTCGCTGAGCTGAGCTACTCGATTGCCGGAGAGGAGGTCGGCCATGTTCGCTGCGACGGGCTCGTCGCCGCAACGCCGGCCGGCTCGACGGGCTACAACCTTGCCAATCAGGGCCCGATCCTCGCATGGGGTGTGGAGGGGTACGTGGTCAGCTACATCGCACCGCACTCGCTGACGGCACGAGCTTTGGTCGTCGCTCCCGGAGACGTCCTTCAGGTGGGCAACGCAGGTGGGCGTGAGGCGGTCGACGTTGCGGTCGACGGCGAACAGGTCGGCGAGCTGGCGCCGGGTATGGCGCTTGAGGTTCACTTCACCAACGGAGTCGGGCGTCTGGCCCAGCTGCCCGGCACCAGCTTCTACCAACGGATCCGCGAGAAGTTCGGTCATCTAGCCGTCTGAGGTCTCCCCCAGCCGAGCGGCGCGGTTCTCTAGGCTCTGCCCGGATGGAGCGCAAGTGGTGGACCCTGATCCTGATCTCGATCGCGACGTTCATGCTGCTCCTGGACATCACGGTAGTTAACGTCGCGCTGCCCGATATCCGCAAAGCGCTGCACGCCAGTCTCTCCAGCCTGCAGTGGGTTGTTGACGCATACTCACTCACCCTCGCGGCCTTCCTGCTCACCGCGGGATCGCTCGGCGATCGCCTCGGCCGCCGCCGCGTTTTCTCGATCGGCTTCGGCATTTTCACCTGCGCCTCCTTTATTTGTGGAATTTCCGGTGACCCGACCCTCCTCAACCTCGCGCGCGGCCTGCAGGGCGTCGGCGGGGCCGCGATGTTCGCCACCTCGCTGGCGCTGATCGGGCAGGAGTTCCATGGCGCCGATCGCGCCACGGCTTTCGGTGTCTGGGGGGCCACAATCGGCGGCGCCGTGGCGATTGGCCCACTGGTAGGTGGGGTAATCACCGAGCATTTCGGCTGGGAGTGGATTTTCTTCGTCAACGTTCCGATCGGGCTGGTCGCGATTGTCCTCACCGAGCGCAAACTCGCCAACGTGGCCGCCCAGGACCCCTCGCGAATCGATCTCCCTGGGGTTGCCACCTTCTCGTTCGCGCTCTTCCTGTTGATCTTCGGGCTGATCCGCGGCAATCCCGATGGGTGGACAAGCGCAACGATCCTCGCTTCGCTGATCGGTGCCGGGGTACTCCTGCTCACCTTCTTGATGATCGAGCTTCGCAGCGCTCATCCAATGCTCGACCTGTCCCTATTTCGAAAACCGGCGTTCAATGGGGTTTCGGCCGTCGCCTTCGGCATATCGGGGGGGATGTTCGCGATGTTCCTCTACCTCACCCTCTACATACAAGAGGTGCTCGGCTACTCGCCGCTGCAGGCCGGTTTGCGCTTTCTCCCGCTCACCTTCCTGTCCTTTATCGTCGCGCCGATCGCCGGCAAACTCTCCAATCGGATTCCGGTGCGAGTTCTACTCGGAGTTGGTCTGGCCACCGTCGGCGTCGGTTTGGCGCTGATGCACGGGCTAACCCCCACCTCGGGCTGGACCGCGCTACTTGCCGGTTTCATTTTCGCCGGCGTCGGGATCGGGATCGCCAATCCGGGAATTGGGTCGGCCGCGATCGCAGTCGTCCCACCAGCTAAAGCTGGGATGGGTTCGGGGATCAACACGACCTTTCGCCAGGTCGGTATCGCCACCGGCGTCGCAGGTCTTGGCGCGATCTTCCAGTCCGAGGTCAGTTCAAAGCTGAGTGAACTCCTTCCGCACGCACCGAAGGGATTGGGTGAACTGGTTTCCGTCGGTGGCTCCCAAGCTGCCGCCGCCGCCTCACCGCCGGCCATTCGTCCCGCAGTCACCCACGCAGCTACCGTCGCCTTTGTCAGCGGGCTCAACGAGATTCTGCTGATCGCCGCCGTGCTTTCCTTCGTTGGAGCCGCGCTTGGTTTTGCCCTCGTGCGCTCCCGCGATTTTTACCAACCGCAGGCCGCGAAAGAGTCGGCGCCGGAGGCCGTCGCCGCCTAGGAAGTCCGTCGCCCCTTGGTGCTAGACAAGGGGGGTGCTACGCGAACTGCGGATTGAGAATCTGCTCTTGATCGAGCGGGCAGAGTTGCGCCTTGGCGGGGGATTGAACGCGATTACCGGGGAGACCGGGACCGGGAAGACGGTGCTCGCGCATTCACTCGACCTGCTGATGGGCGGAAAAGCGCGGCCGCAGATCGTGAGGCCCGGAGCACGGGAGGCCTGGATCGAGGGAGTCTTCGATCTGCCGGCCGGTCTTCTTGAGGAGCCGGAGCTTGCGGAGATCGCCGAGCGGTTGCCCGATGGGGCCGAGGAGGTCGTGCTTAGTCGGCGAGTGTCGGCAAGCGGACGCACCGGTGCTTTCCTCGCCGGCCGCGCTGCCTCGGCTAGCGAGCTGAAGCTTCTCGGTGGTCGGTTGCTGGCCTTCTACGGCCAGCACGAGCATCGCAAGTTAACGATCTCCTCGGTGCAGATGGAAGTCCTTGATCGGTTTGCCGGGGCGGCGCATCTAGAGGCCCGACGTCGCTACCGCGAGGCCCACGGACGGTTTGAGCGACTCTCGGCCGAGCTGACCAAACTTCAAGAGCGGGATGGCTCGCGTGAGCGCGATCTCGACCTCCTCCGATACGAGCTATCCGAGATCGATGAAATCGCCCCGGATCCGGCTGAGCTGGCGGAGTTGAGCGAAGAGCGCCAGCGGCTGCGCCACACCGAGGGTTTGCGTGATGCAGCGGGTGGCGCCTACACCGGTCTAACCGGAATCGAGGAGGAGGGCGGCGGAGCGGCGAGCACCCTGGCGCGGGTGGAGGCACTCCTTCAGGGCATGGCAGGCGTCGACGTCGGCCTCGACTTGATCTCCGAGCGCCTCGGTGCGCTGGCGCTGGAACTCAGCGATGTCGCCTCTGAGCTTCGCGACTATGTCGGGCGCTTGGAGGCCGACCCCGAACGCCTTGCCGCCGTCGAGGGTCGGCTCGACTCACTTGACCGCTTGAAGCGCAAGCACGGTGGCAGTCTCGATGGGGTGCTCGCCCACGCAGAGTTCTGCCGTGCGGAGATCGAACTGCTGGAGAACGGCGAGGGGCGGCTCGCCGAGGTGCAGAGCGAACTGGAAAAGGCCGAACGGATGAGAGTTGAGCTGGGCGAGAGCCTCAGCAAAGGTCGGGCGCGGGCGGTGGGTCCCCTCCAGCGGGAGGTCGCTAAGGCACTGGCAGGGCTGGCGATGCCCGGCGCAACGCTCGAGGTCGTGTTGAAGGCGCATCCGGCTGGCTTTGGATACGGCGGTCGGGAGACAGTCGAGCTGCGAGTTTCGCCCAACCCTGGGATCGATCCGGCGCCACTGCGGGATGCAGCCTCGGGCGGGGAGCTGTCCCGCGTAATGCTGGCTCTAAGCGGGCTCGGCGACGGCGCTGGGGCCCCGACCCTTGTCTTCGACGAGATCGATGCGGGGATCGGCGGTGGCACTGCGCGGGTCATCGGTGAGAGGCTGCGTGAGCTTGGAGAGGGCCGTCAGGTGATCTGCATCACCCACCTGCCGCAGGTCGCCTCGCTCGCCTCAACTCACTTCCAACTGGAGAAGGATCTCGCCGGAGAGCGAGCAACCGCAACCGTTCAGCGGCTAGACGGTGAGGCGGTGGTCGATGAGATACGGCGAATGCTTGGTGGCAGCTGCGCAGACAAGGCCGCCACTCGCCACGCCCGCGAGTTGCTCGCAGCCGCCTGATTGGGTCGTTGCCGTGCGAGTAGCGGCTAACCTGCTCCGGTGGCTACCGCCAGTCGTCGTCGTTTTCCCGCGCTGCTCTCGCGTGGCAACGGAACATCGACGGCTGAAGCGATCCATGGCACCGCCAAACTGGGCTGCCGCACCAAGCATCTGGTAAAGCGCCTGCGGCCCGGGGACGTCGCGGTAGTCGACCACCTGAACATAGACCGGATAGCCGCCGAAGAGCTGATCGAGACCGGTGCCCGTGCGGTACTGAACGCCTCGGAGTCCTCCGACGGACGCTATCCCAACACCGGCCCGCTGATGCTCGTTCGGGCCGGGATTTGCCTGATCGATTTTCCGGCGGGCGTGCTGTTCGAGCGGCTGCGCGATGGCGATCCGGTGACCGTCGAGCGCGGCTCCGTCAGCGTCAGGGGGAAGGAGGTAGCGAGCGGACGTCTTCTCGACGCGGTGGAGTTGGAGCGCAGGCTCGACGAGCAGCGTGCCCGCATCGATGAGGCCCTAGCCGACTTCGCCGAGAATACTGTCGCCCACGTCCGCCAGGAGACCGACCTGCTTACCGGAAGCGTCGAGTTTCCGGCAACCCGCGCCTCCTTCCGAGACCGTCACGTGCTGATCGTTGTCCGCGGCGATCGCCACCGCCGAGATCTGAAGGCTCTGCGTGCATACATCCGCGACGTTCGACCACTGATCGTCGCCGTCGATGGTGGCGCCGATGGGGTGCTCGAAGCGGGCATGAGGCCTGATCTGATCCTCGGCGACATGGACTCGGCCGGGGATGAGGCGCTGCGCTGCGGGGCCGAGCTGATCGTCCACGCCTATCCAGATGGGCGTGCCCCTGGGCGAGAGCGCTTGCAGGAGATGGGACTGCAACACACCCTCCTCCCCGCGGCGGGGACCAGTGAGGACGTGGCGATGCTGATGGCCTATGAGAAGGGAGCAGCGCTGATCGTCAGCGTCGGCGCCCATTTCAACCTGATCGAGTTCCTCGACCGTAAGCGGGGTGGAATGTCTTCCACCTTCCTCACCCGATTGCGCATCGGCGAGAAGCTCGTCGATGCGAAGGGGGTGAGCAGGCTGTATGCGCCCAGCTCTCCCTTTGGCCCGGCGGCTCTCTTCCTGGCCGCCTTCGCGATCCTGCTGGCGGTTGTCGCGATCACCTCACCTGCCCTCAATGACCTCGTGCAGCTGGTGTGGCTGAAGATCAGGATCTCGCTCGGGCTGTAGCGCGAGGCCCGGAGCAGACCATCTAGCCTTCGCCCGCTGATGGGTTACAGCGCGCGCTACCACGCCACCTCCCTGATCGCGGTCTTCCTGGCCCTCGCGATTGGGATCCTGATCGGCGCCGAGTTCGGCGGCCCGGCCCTCAACAACACCCGCAGGGAACTTGAGCGCAGCCTCGTCGGAAACCTCCAGGACGCACGGTCTCGGGCCGACCAGCTTGGCGGCCAACTCGGGCGAGCCGATGAATTCGCCGAACGCGTATATCCGGTGCTGGTCCGCAACCGCCTCGCCGGAAAGCGGGTGGCGATCCTCGCCCTCGGAGGGTTGCCGGGCAACGTCTCTTCGGCGATCGAGACGGCGCTGGGGCCGACGGGGGCTAGGCTTGTCGGCGTCGGCGTCGTGCGGGAGCCGGTTGACCTTCGCTCGCTGGCCGCCGGGCTCTCCAATACTCGTTTCTCCGATCTCGTGCGTGACCCTGAAGCTCAGACCGCGCTCGGTACTGGCATCGGGCGCCAGCTCGTTCGCGGCGGTTCCCTGCTGGACCTCGTCCGCAGCCCGCTCTTCTCCCAGGCCAGCGGTAACTTCGGCAGGCTCGGGGGGGTGATCGTGGTCCGCGACCAGCCCAACAACATGGGGCCGGTGCAGCGGGGCACGGCGGCGCGACTGGAAACAGCACTGATGCGAGGTGTAATGGGGACGCGGACGCCGACGGTTGGGGCGGAGACCTCGACGGTAGAACCGTCTTCGGTCCCCTTCTTTAAGAGCAATGCGCTTTCGAGCGTCGATGACATCGACCTGGTCGCCGGGCGGGTGGCCCTGATCTTTGCGATGCAGGGGGCGGAGGGCAGCTTCGGCGTCAAGGGGAGCGCGGACCGTTTGCTGCCGGACCTGCTGGCGCCCGGGCACTGAGCCGATCGTGTATTGGATCGGCTTTCCGCTCTCGATCGCACTGGCTCTGGTGCTGGTTCCGGCAGGGGCAAGGGGTCTGGCGGAGGCGGGGCTTACGCGAGCCAATTACCTTGGCGCCAAACTCGCCTTTCCGCTCGGCGCGGTCCTGGTGACCGTGGCGCTGGCCGCGCTCGCCCCGCTCGCTTTCCTCAACGATCGCGCCAATCTTGAATTGATCGACCCGGAACTGCGTCGCTGGATCCCATATGTGATTGGCATCGCTTTTCTCGGTTTCCTCGACGACTCCCTGGGTGAGGGGAAGGAGGGCGGCGCGCCACGCGGGTGGCGGGGTCACGGGCGCGCGCTGCGCGAGAGAAGGCTTTCGACCGGCGCGATCAAGGCGATTGGGGCGCTTGCCCTTGCCGCCTTTGTGGTGTCGGGGCGAGGTTTGGAGTCCTGGCGCTACCTGGCCGACGTCGCCTTGCTCATTCTCACCACCAACCTCGGCAACCTCCTCGATCTGAGGCCGGGGCGAGCCGAGAAGGGGGTGATGCTGGTGGGAGCCGGCCTCTGTCTCGGAGCTTGGACGCTCGCGCCGCTGGAACTGCTGGGGATCTTCGCCGGCCCGGTTCTTGTTGGCGCCTGGCTCACCCTGCGAGAGCGCGCGATGCTGGGCGACACCGGCTCTAATCTGGTCGGGGCAATCGCCGGGGTCTGGCTGCTGACCAGCCTGGGGGGGTCCGAGCGGTTGGTTGCCTTGGGGGCGGTCGCCCTGCTCACCGTTTACGGCGAGTTGCGGTCTATTTCGGCGGCGATCGAGTCAGTTCCGCCACTGCGCTGGCTAGACTCGCTGGGTAGAGGATGAATAGGCCCAAACAAGGAGACACCCGCTTCATATTCGTCACCGGCGGAGTGGTCTCGGCCCTCGGCAAGGGGATCGCCGCCGCATCGATCGGCCGCCTTCTCGTATCTCGCGGCTTCCGGGTCCAGCTCCAGAAGTTTGACCCCTATATCAACGTCGATCCGGGGACGATGAGCCCATTCCAACATGGTGAGGTGTTCGTCACCGAGGATGGAGCTGAGACCGACCTCGACCTCGGCCACTACGAGCGCTTCACCGACGAGAACACCTCACGTGCCTCCAACGTGACCGCAGGGTCGGTCTACAACTCCGTGATCAAGCGCGAGCGCCGCGGTGACTACCTCGGAGCCACCGTGCAGGTGATCCCGCACATCACCAATGAGATCAAGCAGCGCATCCTGATCGTCGCTGAGTCGCAGTCGGTCGACTTCGTCATCACAGAGATCGGTGGCACCGTCGGCGACATCGAGTCGCTTCCTTTCCTCGAGTCGATCCGCCAGCTCTACACGGACCTCGGGCCCAAGCGCAGCATGTTCGTTCACCTCACCCTTGTGCCCTACGTCGGTCACGCCGGTGAACTGAAGACAAAGCCGACCCAGCACTCGGTCAATGAGCTACGCCGGATCGGGATCCAGCCGCACGCGCTGGTCTGCCGGTCTGAGGGCCGCCTGGATCGCGAGATTCGCGAGAAGATCGCCCTTTTTGCGAGCCTGCCGACCGACGCTGTGATCTCCGCCAATGACGTCGACAATATCTACAAGGTGCCACTTGTCTTTCGAGCAGAGGGCGTCGACGATCTGGTGCTCGACCACTTTGGAATGGAGGCTCCGGCGCCGGACCTGGCCGAGTGGGAGGCGATGGTGCGCCGCGCCGATGCGGCAGAGGGGCGGGTGCGGATTGCCCTGGTCGGCAAGTACGTGCAGCTCGCCGACGCCTACAAGTCGGTGATTGAGGCGCTTGAGCACGGTGGATTTCACCATGGCGTCAAGGTTGAGGTAGAACTCGTCGACTCCGAGAACCTCGACCCGGAGAGGTTGGAGGGCGCCGACGGGATTCTCATCCCCGGCGGTTTTGGCGAGCGTGGTATAGAGGGCAAGGTGCAGGCGGCGCGGATCGCCCGCGAACGTTCGATCCCCTACCTTGGGATTTGCCTCGGAATGCAGATTGCTGTGGTCGAGTTCGCCCGCTCGGTGGTTGGGATGGAGGGTGCCAACTCGGCGGAGTTTGATCCGGAGACCCCGTTCCCGGTTGTGGACCTGCTTCCAGAGCAGAAGGAAGTCTCTGAGATGGGGGGCACAATGCGCCTTGGCGCCGACCCGGTGAAGCTGCACGAGGGCACTCGGGCGCGAGAGATCTTCGGCGAGGCAGTCATCTACAAGCGCCACCGACACCGCTATGAGGTCAACAACCAGCTGCGCCGCCGACTCGAGGAAGAGGGCCTGGTCTGCGGCGGAACCTCGCCCGATGAGCGCCTCGTCGAGATGATTGAGCTACCCGCACACCCGTTCTTTCTCGCCTCCCAATTTCACCCAGAGTTCAACTCTCGCCCCAATCGCCCCGAGCCGCTATTTCGTGAGTTCGTCGGTGCTGCTACTCGCCACGCCGGCGAGCGCCCCGCTGACGGGAGTGAGCTTGAAGGGGAGCACGGAGCGCTGGAGGCGCCGGCGACGAATCCCAGACGGCGCTAGACAGGGACGCGTGAAGTCGAAGAGCAGCGCTATCTGGGCGCTTGAGGAAATCGCGTAGATCTCTCCGCGGGCAGCTTGCCCAGATAGCCTCCACTGTGTGAAGAGGTTGCACGAGACTTTCGTCCGTCTCTGTGAGATTCGCAGTCCCACGGGGGAGGAGCGCGAGGTTGCCGACACGGTGGCGGCCGAACTGAGAGCGCTGGGGTTGGAGGTGACCGAGGACGGGGCCGCCGAGGCGGCCGAAGCGGGCGCCGGAAACATCCTTGCCCGTCTGCCCGGGCAGGCCGCTGATTGGATGATGTTCTGCGCCCACCTCGACACGGTCCCACACGAGGGGCAGATCGAGGTCATCAGCGAGGAGGGCGTTTTCCGCAGTCGCGGTGAGACGATCCTGGGGGCTGACAACAAGGCGGCCGTGGCGGTGTTCATTGAGCTGGTTGCGCGCCACGCCGACGAGCCACCTCCCATCGGGATTGAGTTGGTCCTCACGGTCGCCGAGGAGCAGGGACTGCGCGGAGCGAAGGCCCTCGATCCCTCCCTACTTCGATCAGAGTGCGGCTTCGTTCTTGACCACGCGAGCCCGGTTGGTGAGGTAATCGTCGCTTCCCCGACCCAGCAGAAGATCCTCGCCGACTTTGCTGGGGTCGAGGCGCACGCCGGCATCCGACCTGAGGACGGCAGCAGCGCGATCGCCGCTGCGGCCGCGGCCATCTCCCGTATGGAGCTTGGTCGGCTCGACCCAAAGACCACCGCGAATGTGGGTCTGATTTCCGGTGGCACCTCCGGCAACGTTGTTCCCGGTCACTGCTGGATTCATGCCGAGGCGCGCAGTCTCGACGCCGAGCGGGCGGCCGAGGTGGCCGGTGGCATCGCCGATGCCTGCGCCTGGGGAGCCAGTACGCACGAATGCGACGTTGACGTCCGTCTCGAGGAGCTGTTTCACGGCTACACGGTGCCGGCCCCTTCAAGGGCGCTCGCCCTGGCTGAGGCCGGGCTGGCTGGGGCCGGCTTTGAGCCACTGCGGACCTCCACCGGCGGTGGCAGCGACGCAAACGCATTGCGGCTGGCCGGCTTTGACTGCGTCCTACTCGCCAACGGCACCGAGGCCAATCACACCCCATTGGAGAGCGTCTCCGCGCGCAACCTCGACGCGATGCTGGAGGTCTGCGAGGGGATCATCGCCGCGGGGGGCGCGGAAGCAGCGTGAGCGGCCGCCTCAGCCTTCGGCGGGGGGTGGTGGCCGCCGAGGACCCGCTGCTCATCGACGTCGACGGGGAGCGACGTCCGGCCTGGATCGACGTCGGTCTCCTCGGTGGGGTTCGCCGTGGCGATGAGGTCATTGTCAACGTTGCCGCCCTCGACCTCGGCCTCGGATCTGGCGGCTTCGACATCGTCCACGTCAACCTGACCCGCGGCCTATCAGGCGCCGTCAGGGGCGCAGAACACGTGATGAAGCTCAACTACACCTCACTTCAGCACCCGGTCGAGCCGGTGGAGGCTGCGGCAAAAGGGTGGAATGCAGGTTCGATCCCAGTGCTCGTGCTGCCCCTGCACGGCCATCTGGCGCCGGCGGCCTGGGCCACCGCGCAGGCGCTGCCAGGCCTGAAGGTTGGCTATATCCAAACCGCTGGCGGGGCACTCCCGGGCTCCCTCTCACGCGACGTGCTGCAGTTGCGCGATCGCGGCCTGCTGTGCGCTCACATCACCGCCGCTCCGGCATATGGTGGCGAGCACGAGGCGTTGAGCGTTCCCGGCGCGCTGGACGCCGCGGCCCACCGCCTCGGCTGGGACGCGGTGCTGGCCGCCCCAGGCCCAGGGATCATCGGTTCCAACACGCGACTCGGACACGGCGGGATGGCGGTCCTAGAGAGCGCCCACGCCGCCCTTTCGCTCGGGATGGTGACCCTGATCTCTCCGCGCCTGTCTGGCGCCGAGCTGCGCGAGCGCCACCGCGGAGTAAGCCATCACACCCTCACGGTTTTGACAATGCTCCTGAGCAGCGTGGTCGTCGTGTTGCCGGAGGGCAGTCCAGAGGTGAGAGCAGAGCTCACCGCAGAGGTGAGAGCAGAGCTTGCCGCAGTCGCAGAGGGTCGACACCAGCTGCACGAGGCCCCGGCCGACCTGGCGGGTTATTCCGCCACCGGCCTGCCAGCGCAAACCATGGGCCGCCGCATTGAGGATGACCCCTTGTTCTTCGCCGCCCCCCTGGCGGCGGGCCGGCTTCTGGGAGTCTCTGCCGCCGCTGAGCCGCTGGCTGGCGGGGTTGAGGGTGCTCAGACCCGCGGTGTAGGGCGGGACCCCACGGTGGGACCGGCGCGCCGCGACGCATAGTCCCTTGCGCCTCAAGGTCCCCACCGCTTGAGGGAGAACCTTGTGGCATGGCAGTAGCGCTCAAGCCGCTCTCGTCCTCTGAGCACGCCGGTGGCCCCGGCGCCGATGCCCGCTTTGAGGGTCTGGTTCTCGATTATCTCGCCTACCTCGAGTTGGAGCGTGGCCTCTCGCGTAACACCTTGAACGCATACCGCACCGATCTGTTCCAGTACGGGGAGTACCTGTCCGCCCATGGCTTTGACGCATTGAAAGCGCGCCCGGCGGACATCGCTGATTTCCTCGCCGAGCTTGCGACCGGAGACGGCCGCCCGGCTTGCTCTGCCTCCACCATCCACCGCAAGGCCGCCTGCCTTCGCTCTTTCTACAAGCACCTTCGACGCGACGAGCTGATCGGCGAGGACCCCACCGCCGCCCTCCGCGCCCCGCGCCGCGCCAAGAAGCTGCCGCAGGTGCTCAACTATTCCGAGGTCCGGCTCCTGCTCGGCGCGCCGCGTGGCGATGAGCCGACGGCGCTCCGCGACCGGGCACTGCTCGAGACAATGTATGCATGCGGGCTGCGCGCCTCGGAGACGATCGGGCTGGAGGTTGGCGACGTCGACCTGCGCGAGGGCTTTCTGCGTGCCCGCGGCAAGGGCTCCAAGGAGCGTCTGGTGCCGCTCGGGCGCCAGGCAATCGCCGCGATCAGCGTCTACAGGCGCAGCGGGCGCCCGAAGTTGATCGGCGAGCGTCACGAGCCGAAACTATTTGTCAACTTCCGCGGCGGCCCGCTCACCCGCCAGGGCCTCTACAAGATTGTCCAGCGTCACGCTCGCGCGGCGGGCCTGTCGGGTCGGATGAGCCCGCACACCCTGCGCCATAGCTTTGCCACCCACTTGCTTGCTGGTGGCTGTGACCTGCGCGCCGTGCAGGAGATGCTCGGCCACGCCGACATCGCTACCACCCAGATGTACACGCACCTCTCGGGCGAGCAACTGAAGGACGTCTACTTTCGATCGCACCCCCGCGCAAGGGTCGACTGACCGCGCCCGATTCAGTCCATTCACATGACGGAATCAGCCTGATCAGATGATGTAGAACTGAGCGGTGCCCGAGCTGCCTGAGGTCGAGACGGTCTGCCGCCAACTCGAGCCCGAACTGGCTGGGCGGCGGATCAGTGCGCTCGAGGTGTTGGACGGGCGCTGGTCGCGGCCAGCTGATCCGGCGGAGCTAGCCGCCGCGGTGAGCGGCCGACGGATTCGGGGGCTGGGGCGCCGAGGCAAGTACCTCCTGCTGGGGCTCGAGGGAGCGCGGACCCTAGTCATGCACCTCCGGATGACAGGCAACCTGGTCCTGATCGACGGGGGAGATAGGCTCGATCCGTCCCTGGGGCGTCGGTTGTATGAGGGCGAGCGCTCCACCTCAGCGCGCCATCTGCGCGCCCGCTTCTGCCTCGACAACGGTTGCGAATTGTGGTTTACCGATCCGCGCCGCTTCGGCGAGGCATTTGTGATCGATGACTCCGACATTCCCCGTCGCTTTGAGCGACTCGGCGTCGAGCCGCTCTCAGACGCCTTTACGCCGCAGCTGCTGGGTGAGCTCGCCGCAGGGCGCACCGCGCCGCTTAAGTCCTTCCTCCTCGACCAATCGAGTATCGCCGGGGTCGGCAATATCTACGCCGATGAGGCGCTCTTTCGAGCGCGCCTGCACCCGCTCTCCCCGGCCGGCTCGATGCGAGGCGAGCATCTCGCATCGCTGCGCTCCGCGGTCGTCTCGGCCCTGCGAGCAGGGGTCGACAACGGCGGCGCATCGATCGACGACTATCGCGACGGGCTCGGTGAGAAGGGCAGGATGCAAGACCAATTCCTCGTCCACAGACGAGAGGGTGAGCCCTGTCCCGCGTGTGGCGCTCCGATCACCAGAATCGTAGTCTCGGGGCGCTCCACCTATTACTGCCCGAACTGTCAGGTGCGGCTGCGTCGGCGGCCTGGCCGCCGTCCGGCGCGACGGTCAACTTAGGGGAATGCCCGGCAAGACGCTGAAGACGGAGGCGGTGGTCCTGCGCAGCATCCGCTACGGCGAGGCAGACCGCATTTTGCACCTTTACTCCACCGCGCGGGGGCGGGTGGGAGCGATCGCCAAGGGCGCCCGTCGGCCGAAATCACGCTTCGGCGGCCGGCTGGAGCCGTTCTTTCGCCTCAACTTGATCCTCCATGAAGGCCGCGGTGAGCTGCTCACCGTCACCAACGTTTCGACCGTCGACGGATACCCGCGCCTTCGCTCCTCCGGGCCGGCGCTCGCCGCCGGCGCTCGTGCTTGCGACGCGGTGCTGCGGTTGCTCGACTCAGCCGAGCCCAACCCGCCTGCCTACAACCTCCTCTGTCGCTATCTCGCGCTGCTTGATGACCCTGCCGAGTCGCGTGCAGCCGGCCTTGAGACGGCGCTGGCCTTTCGTCTCAAGCTCGCCCTGGCAGCGGGTTTCGTGCCCGAGCTTGCCTCCTGCGTTCGCTGCGGGGAGGTGGAGGAACTCAGCGCATTCTCCGGCGCCGCCGGTGGGGTTGTCTGCGCGAGCTGTGAGGCGGGGTCGTTTGGGATCTCCGCGGCGGCCCATCGCTTCATGGTCGAGGCCCTGGCCAAGCCTCTGGCCGAGGCTCCGGATGCCGCTGAGCCAGAGCTGCGCCAGGTGGAGCGGGCGGTCGGCGAGACACTCGAGCACCACGCCCACGTGCAGTTACGTGCTGCCGCGTAGGATCGGTCCGTGGAGCCCAAAGCCCCGCTGGAAGAGCGAGTCCGCGCATGGGAGGCCGAGTTCCTCTCCGATCTCGCGACGCCGTCCTATCCTGCGCTGCGGCGCGAGGAGGAGCCCGACAGCCCGGTTCGTTCTCCATTTCAGCGCGATCGCGACCGGATCGTCCATTCGAAGGCCTTCCGGCGCCTGATGCACAAGACACAGGTCTTCATCGCCCCCGAGGGGGATCATTACCGCACCCGCCTCACGCATACGCTGGAGGCCTGCGGCATCGCCCGCACCGTGGCCCGCGCGCTAGGGCTCAACGAGGACTTGACCGAGGCGATCGGGCTTGGCCACGATCTCGGCCACCCACCCTTCGGGCACACCGGGGAGGAGGCCCTCGACGCGGCCTTGCGCGAGCGCTGCGGGGGTGAGTTCAAGCACAACATTCACTCGCTGCGGGTGGTGGATGTGCTGGAGCGCGACGGTCAGGGCCTCAATCTCACCGAGCAGGTGCGCGACGGCATCCTCAACCACACCGGGCCCCAGAGGCCGGCAACCCCGGAGGGACGGATCGTCAAGCTGGTCGATCGCGTCGCCTACATCAACCACGACATCGACGACGCCCTACGGGCAGGAATTCTCGAACCGGCCGATCTGCCTGCCGCTGAGATTGAGCAACTCGGGCCGACCGGGTCCAAGCGGATCGACACCCTGGTTCGCGACATCGTGGAGCGCTCCGCCGAGGCTCGGGACGTAGTCCAGAGCGAGGAGGTGGGCGGGGCTATGTTGCGACTGCGCAAGTTCATGTTCGACCGGGTCTACCTGGGTCCGGCGGCCCGCAGCGAGCACGAGCGGGTCCACAGCACTCTGCGCGGCCTCTTTGATTACTACATGGTTCATCCCGCTCAGGTGGCTGAGTGGGAGTCAGGAGCAGGCGAGTGCCAGCGCGTGACCGACTACATCGCCGGGATGACCGACCGCTACTGCATCGCCAAGTTCACCGAACTCACCATCCCTGAGGAGGCGAGGTTCTGATGCTCGCCCGCCGGCTACCGTGATCCAATGGCGCTGATCTCGACCGAGAGCCTTGAACGGGTCAAGCAGACGGCGGACATCGTCGAGGTGATCTCCGCCCACACCGATCTGCGCCGCCAGGGCGCCCGCTGGGTCGGCCTCTGTCCGTTCCACGAGGAGCGCACCCCATCGTTCTCGGTCGACGCCCAGGAGAAGCTTTACCACTGCTTCGGCTGCGGGGCCGGCGGTGACGTGATCAAGTTTGTCGAGGAGAAGGAGGGACTGGGTTTTGCGGATGCGGTGGAGCTACTCGCAGACCGCTACGGGGTTGAGCTTGAGCGCGAGAAGGAGGACCCACGCGCTGAGGCCCGTCGCCGGCACCGTCGCCGGCTCGAAGAGTTGCTCACCCGCACCGCCTCCTTCTACGCCGGCTACCTATGGGAGTCAAGCGAGGCCGCCAAGGCGCGCGGGTACCTGGCTGAGCGGGGACTGGGGGAGGGGGTGCTGCGTCTCTTTGGTGTCGGTTTTGCGCCGAGCGCCTGGGACCGAGTGCTGGTACGGGGGCAGCGAGCTGGATTTGAGGTGGATGACCTGCGTGGGGTCGGCCTGGTTCAGCGCGGTCGGGGGGGAGGCGAGTATGACCGCTTTCGCTCCCGAATCATGTTTCCGATCCGCGACCGTCGCGGTCGGGTGCTGGGGTTTGGTGGGCGGGCGATGCGTTCCGATCAGGGTGCAAAGTACGTCAATACAGCAGAGACCGACTTCTTTCACAAGAGCAAGCTGCTCTATGGAATCGATCTGGCGAAGGCGGCGATTGCGAGGGCGGGGCGCGCTGTTGTGGTCGAGGGCTACACCGACGTGCTCGCCCTGCACCAGGCGGGAATTGAGGAGGCGGTCGGGGTGATGGGGACCGCGATCACCGACGAGCAGGTTGCCGCGCTCTCTGGGATGGTCGATGAGGTGGCGCTGGCGCTTGATGCCGACTCGGCCGGACAGGAGGCGATGCTTCGCGCCCAGCGGGTCGCGGCGGGGCGCAAGGTACGGTTGCGTGTGGCGCGGATGCCGGCTGGGGTGGACCCGGCTGAGATGCTCGCCAGCGAAGGGGGCGCGGAGCGCTTCCGGGCATTGGTCGAGAGCGCCGTCGACCTTCCCGTCTTCCAGATTGAGCTTGTACTGGACCGCGCGGATGTCAGCTCCCCGGCTGAGCGTGACCGGGCGCTCTCGGAGGCGGCACCGATTCTCGCTGGGATGGGCGAGACGGCAAGCCGTGACGATCTGGTGCGGCGGGTTGCTGAGCAGCTGGACCTCGAGCCCGCGATGGTGATGGGGCGGCTGGTGGCGGCCCGACCTCTGAGCGGCGGCGATGCGCCCAGGGCCGGCTCCGGGGACGGGGCGGTTCAAGCTCCGCAGCGTCGCATTGCAGAGCTCAGCTCTCGCGAGCGCCGCGAGCGCGCCCTGCTGGCGATGTGCATCGCGCTGCCGGGGGAGGGCGGGAGGTACCTGGCTCAGCTCACCGGAGAGCACCTCTCCCCGCTCGGCGCTCGCGCCGCGGATTGGTTGCGTGAGCACCGCGAGGACCCAGCATCAGATCTGCCCCGTGGCGATGACGATCTCGCCGGCCTGGTCGCCGAGCTGGTGATCCTGGCCCACGATGAGCCCGCCTCCGTTGAGGCGATGGAGCTCAATTTCCTGCTCCTCGAGCAGCGCCGGTTGGAGTCCGAGATAGCCGCGGCGGGAGACTCCGGTGAGCGAGAGCTTCGCGCAGCTCTGAGCCGGGAACGCGCCGCGCTGGTTGAGCGCATCGCCCGCACCGAGCGGGTACCCGGGTAATCGGTAGATTCCGCTTGCCGTTCCGGGGTAGCTCAATTGGTAGAGCACGCGGCTGTTAACCGCGGGGTTGTGGGTTCGAGTCCCACCCCCGGAGTTTCTTTGCCGCACCATCGCGTAGGGCCAAGTCTTCAACCAGCTCGGCGCCGCGCTCGGCGCCGTCGTGCAGCCCCGCCCATGCCGCCAGCTCGCCTGCGCGGTCGGCGAAGGAGCGGTCGGTGAGGATCCGCTGCGCGGCCCAGCGCAGGGGGGAGGGGCTGCACAGGCGCCAGGGGAGGGAGAGTCCAACCTTCGCCCAGGCCACACGCATCGCGGTCTCGCTCATGTCGCCGGTGAATGGGCAGATCAGGACCGGAGTGCCGAGCGCAAGGGCTCGGGCAACCGTGCCGTGCCCACCATGGGAGATGACCAGCGACGCCGCCGGCATCAACTGGCTGTAGCTGAGCCAGTCGACGAGAAGGGCATTGGGGGGCACATCGATTGGGCTCTGGGGGATAACGCGATTGGTCGTCGCGACGACCCGCAGGGGCTCGTCTGCCAGCGCCTCCAAAGCCGTGCGCACAAGATGGTTGCCCGAGTCGTGCGCGGTACTTGGGGCGACCAGTACCAGGGGCCGCTCTCCAGCAGGCAGCTCGATCACGGGGTGTGGCTGCTCGAAGGTCATCGGCCCGGTCACCTTGACCTCGGGTGGCCAGCGCCGCGGATACTCAAGCTGGGGGAAGGTGGCGACCAGTGCCAGTTCGGGGCTTATCCCACCATGGAAACGCTCGGTTGGCTCAAGCCCTAACCGCGCGCGCTGGGCATTTAGATCGCCCCGCCCATGCTCGAGCCCGACGTCAAGTGCTCGCTGCCCGGCGCGCCACAGACTTCGACCGGCGGGCGTGCGGGGGGGCCGCAGTCCCACGGCGAAGAACGGCATCCCCGGCTCGACCACCGGGTAGATATGTGGAATCAGAGTTGCTCGCCGTACGCCGGCCTTCTCGGCTGCCAGGGCTGGCGCCAGGGTGAGGATGTCGCTGACGGCGACGTGTGGGCGCATCTCCTCCAAAAGGGGCAGAAGTGCTCGCGCTGCCTCCGCCGCGTGCTCACCCTCGCCGGAGTCGGGGTCCGGTGGCGGGAACATTCGGTATTCCTCCGCCGCGGTGAAACCGAGCCCCACCTCCTCCACCGCTTGGCGGCGCTCCTCCCACGTCTCGATCACCACCTCGTGCCCGCGCTCGGCCAGCGCCCGTCCCAGTGCTATCGCCGGGAACGCATGCCCCGCGTCGCCGAAGGCGGCGATCAGGAAGCGCAGGGCCATTTAGGGTGTATCGAGTCCCTCGCCTGGACGGGTGAAGACAATCTCCGGCACATGGCAGTTGCGCGAGGTTCGCAGCAGGAAGCGCACCGCCTCACCCAAGTCGGAGGGCTGGATCATCTGCTCTGCCGGCACCTCACCCTTGGCGAACTCGGTCATCGGTGTGTCAACAAAGCCCGGGGCAAGCGCCGTGCACTGGACTCCGGCGCCGCCGGCCTCGCGGTGGGTGGACTGGGTGAAGTTGATCACCGCCGCCTTGGTTGCCGCGTAGATCGAGAGCCATGCCTGTCCTCCCTTGCCGGCGATCGAGGCCGTGTTTACGATCAGCGCCTTGCCGTGCTCTGCCCCTGCTGCGCGGAGCATCGGCAGCCCCTCGCGGGTACCGAGGATCAGCGCCCGGAGGTTGACGGCGAGCTGCATGTCAAGGTGTTTGGTCTGGATCTCCTCCATCGGCGCGCCGATCCCGACTCCGGCGTTGTTGACGAGCACGTCGAGACGCCCATAGAGGTCGCGGTGCCTGGCGAAGGTGTCGATCACGTCGCTCTCGTCTGTCATGTTGGCGACGACGCTTTGCACCTCGATGCCGTTGGCACGCAGCTCCCCGGCGGCAGATTCGAGCTTCTCCGGTCGTCGGGCGGCGACGGTCAGCGCGTAGCCGTCCTCGCCGAGAGCATGGGCAATCGCCAGCCCGATCCCGCTTGAGGCCCCCGTGATCAGGGCCGCTCTCTCCGCCATCTCCATCTCCTTCCCTCGCCGTCGGTCGGCCCACCCTACCGTCGCTTGTGGTGGGGGCGATGGGCGCGATATTCCTCCAATCCCCTCAATAGGATGCCGCCGATGCGCCCCGGTCAAATCGCCGCCGCTCTCGCCTGCCTGATTTCGGCGGCCCTCCTCGCCGGATGCGGCGGGGGATCTACAACCTCCCCCTCCGAGGTCACGGCCAAGAGCCTTCCCGCTCCACCCGCCAGTGAATTCCCCACCGCCTCCGGCAAGACCCTCAAAGCCGTGCTCAAATCTGCAGAAGGCCGCTCTCACCTGGTCGTTGTGCCGACCTCAGAAGCGCTATATCCCGGGCCAAATCGCTATTCCTTTGAAGTCTTCAATCGCGAACGGGTTCCCGTCACCGACGCCAAGATCGCGCTCTACATCGCCAAGGCGCCGCCCAAAACGCGCAGCGGGGCCGCAAGGAACAAGAGGCAGCCCGGACCGCTCAGCAATCCGGCGATCGGCCCCTTTCCGGTGGCGATCGAAAGTCTCGCGACCAAGCCCGCCTTTCGCTCCAAGACCACGGCCGAAGACGTCACTGCAGCCCCCGTCGTTTACGCCGGCGAACCCAGCTTCCCGGGCAACGGCGAATGGAGGCTGCTGGCCCTGGTGAAGGAAGGAAACAAGACCAAGTGGACGGTGCTTCCGGCCGCCACCGTGGGCGAATTCTCGATGATCCCACGAGTCGGCCAGCGGGCGCCTTTGATCCACACGCCGACCGCCGCGAGCGTCGGCGGTGACCTTTCAAAGGTCACGACCCGGGTCCCCCCCGATTCCCAGAACCAGGTTGACTACGCGGCTGTTCTTGGCAAAGAGCCGATAGTGCTCTTGTTTGCGACCCCCAAGTTCTGCCAGAGTCGGACCTGCAGCCCGGTCGTCGACGTGGCCGAGCAGGTCAAACGGCTATACGAAAACAAGGCGGCATTCATTCACATGGAGATCTACAACGACAACAACCCGAGCAAGGGGGTTCGGCCCCAAGTGAGGACATTTCACCTGCCAAGCGTGCCCTGGCTGTATGTGATCAATCGCGACGGCACGATCCACGCCGAGATCGCGGGTGGTTTCGGCGTCGAAAAGCTGACCCACCTGGTCAAGGAAGTGATCGGCGAATGAGCGAGAAAGCCGCCTCTGATGCAGAGCTTCTGAGTTCCTTCGCCGAGGAGGCGCGCCGTCGTTGCGACGTAATTGCCGCCGGCCTGGCGACCGAGACGAGCGATTTCGAGACGATGCGCGCCGAAGCGCATGCCCTCAAGGGCACCGCCGCCGTTGTCGGCCTGCGCCGCCTCGCCGAGTTGGCGGGTCTCATGGAGTCCGATCTAGCGGAAGCAAAGAAGACCGGCGTTATTCGCGGCGGCCGCGCCCACCAGATAGCCGACGCCGCAAAGGCCCTAGCCGATGGAGCGACTGCCGCCGCGGAGGGCAAGGAGGAGCCTCCCGACGTTGGCCGCTCCCTCGCCCAGCTGTTCAGCGCATAGGACCTGGTCCGCACCTCCCACGCCACCAGATCACTTTGTCAGCGGGTCGGCTCGTTTGGGCAGGGTCGATCATGTCCGCTCCCAGCGGGGCTACACGGCCGGTGCGGGCTGAGGGGATCGCACCGGCCTTGCCGGGGCAGGGTGGTGAGGAGCCAAGCGGGCGAAGATGTCACCTCTACTTGCCAGCCAAGCGGAGTCAATGCATATCGAGAGATGCTTATATAAGCCTATGATTGAATATTGGATATGGAAGGCGTATTTGAGGTTCTCGCCGAGCCCTCAAGACGGGAGATCCTTGACCTGTTGATGAGCGGGCCGCGCTCGGTCGGCGAGATCGCGGAGTGCGCCGGCCTCAGCCAGCCGAACGCTTCCCGCCACCTCGGGATCCTTCGCGATGCCCGCGTGGTGCGGGCCGAGGCACAGGGGCAACTGCGGCTGTACGAGCTTTGCCCGGAGGGTCTGGCGGAGCTGTTTGGCTGGATCGCTCCCTACCAGCGCCTCTGGCAGAGCAGCCTCAACGCGCTCGAACGACAACTGGACAAGGAGAACTGAGATGCCCGCAGCCAACGCGACTCTGGAAGAACGAGAGGGCAGGAGCACCCTGCGCTTTGAACGGGTGTTGGGACAAGAACCCGAGCGCGTCTGGCGGGCCTTGACCGATCCATGAGTGTCGCCACTTGCAGTGGCCCCGGAGTAGACACCCGAACTGGCCCCACCTCATGCCAGTTGTCGGTTGGTCTTGATTGTGCCTGATGTGCCCTCAGGCCGTCACCGCGGAGCCGAGCCCGTAG
>JBAVAR010000137.1:0-55331 GCA_049585815.1 Solirubrobacterales bacterium | reverse complement strand
GCGGGTACCTTCTTCATGGCGGATCCTCCTGTCTCGGATGGACTTCACTCGCCCAGCACGCTGCCGATGGCAGCGGACGGGGCGGGAGGACCGCCGTTCAAAGTTCTACGAGGTCTCGGACAACCTCCTGGGGTGACCAACACCGCCTGCACCCCCTGGTGCTCCACCTCGTTGGTCCGCATTCCGTGTTCGTCGACCGAGACGGGCACCGCCTCAATGCCTGCGTCCTGAACAATCGCGCGAAGGATCGGAAGACAGGGATCCTCCACGGCGATTCTTTCGACGCCAAGTGTGCGAAGGGCCCCGCAGGCAAGCACCAACCCCTGAGTGAATCCGTGCGTCATCACCAGCCTGTTGGGCTCCGCGACAACGCCGCGAGCCCGAGCGAGATGAGCGGCCAATCCCTCGCGCAACACAGCGGATCCACGAAGGTCACCGTAGGCGAGGCCTGAGCTCGGAAGGTCCATAATCGCCCTGCGCAGAGCACGGGACCAGGCGGTGCGAGGAAAGCCTTCGAGATCGGGAAGGCCGGGATGGAAGTCGTAGGCGAGCGCCGCCTCTTGGCGCGGCGACGGTTTGTAATCGCTCTGTCCCGATTGTGAAAGATTCGCTACAAACGTCTTGCCGCGCTGACGAACCTTTAGATACCCCTCTACCCGCAGCTGCGCGTAACTCTCAACTACAACCCCGCGAGCCACCCTGAGCTCCTCGGCCAAAACCCTGGTCGATGGCAACTCGACCCCGCCATGAAGTCGATTTTCCTGGATCGCGTCGCGGATCTGCTCCTCAAGCTGAAGGTGTAGGGGAGTTGACGACTGGCGATCCAGCTGTAAGAAGAAGTCCAAACTGGTCCTCAAAACTGGCCTATATCTGGCTCTATGAGAAAGTCCAGATCTAGCTTACCGTGACCCTGTCATGTCATCCGGTCAGATGCAGCGGTCGTCGTCACCCCCACCTGTAACGATCATCGGAGGTGGCATCGCCGGCCTTGTCGCCGCGATCACTTGCGCCGAGATCGGGAGTCCGGTGCGGGTGTGGGAGGCACGCAAGAGCATTGGGGGACGCGGGCGGGCGGGGAGTGGGCCATTCATCGCCAATTTCGGCCCCCATGCTCTCTACAAGGGGCGAGCAAACTGGCGCTGGCTGTCCGAACGCGGCCTGTTGCCGCCAATGGCGAACCTCCTTCTCGCGGTGTGGGTTTCTTATACGAGGGCAGGGTGAGACAGGTGCCGCCGACAACGGTGATGCGGGCACTGGAGCTGCTCGGGCGCCGGGCGCCGGTCGAGGAAGACTTCCGCTCCTGGGCCGCCCGCGGCGCTGGGGAGAAGACCGCTGCAATGCTCTGTGCGTGGGCGGTTGCCTTTACTTTTGACGCCGATCCCGGCCGGCTTTCGGCGGCGTTTGTGTGGGAGCGGATGAAGTGGATCTACGTTCCGCCTGCGATCCGGTTCGTGATCGGCGGCTGGGGTGAACTGGTCGGAAGATTGCATCAATACGCGCTGGCGCTGGGGGTTTCAACTGAGACGGGTGCCACGTTCAAGATGCTGCCGGAGCCGGCTCTGATCGTGGCCTGTGAGTTGGAGAAGGCGCGCCTCCTGCTCGGCGAAGAGAGCCTGCGGTGGGAGAGCGGAGATGCAGTCCTGCTCGATCTCGGTCTACTCTCCCGACGGGGAGACCTGGGGGCGGTGCTGGACCTGGACGGGGGTGACTTGGTTGAGCGATATTCGGCAGCCGATCCGTCCCTTGCCCCGGATGGAGCGGAGCTGATCCAAGCGCATGCAGGCATCAGTGCGAAGCAGCCCGCCGAAATGGGGGTGCGACGCATCGAGGAGATCCTCGATGCCGGATTCGTCGGCTGGCGCGAGCGGGTGCTCTGGCGTCGGCGTCAGCTCTCGGTAGGACAAACGGGCGCGCTCGACCTTCCGGGGAACAGTTGGCGCCAGCGACCGGCAATCGAGCGGGGCGGAGGCATCTTTTTGGCGGGAGACATGGTTGCCGCGCCGGGGGTCCTCTCGGAGGTTTCCTTCGAGAGCGCCATTCGCGCTGCACAGCTCGCCAGTGGTTGGCGCGAGGATCTATCGGGATCTGAACCGAGACGACAATCCGCGATAGCTAGTACTGGAGGGCTGAGGTGAGCAGGGTCCTGATCGCCGGGGCAAGCGGCCATTTGGGCCGCCAGATGATTGGCGAGCTGAGCTCACGGGGCTATGAGACGCGGGCGCTGATCCGCAACGAGCGAAAGCGCGAGCTGGTGGCGGGGGCCGACGAGACCATCGTGCTTGACCTGCTCGAGGCCAACGGCCGGCTCGAGCGGGCCTTGGAGGGGGTGGATGTCGTCTTCTCCGCCGCGGGACAACCTTGCACCTTGCAGAGCTGCGCCGATCGCAAGTCGTTTTGCGACATCGATTATCCGATCAACCGAAACCTGCTCGGGGCAGCGTTGCGCCATGGGGTGCAGAAGTTTGCCTACGTGACCGTGCTGGCCCCCCCACATATGCGCGAGGACCCCTACGTCGAGGCCCACGAGCGCTTTGTCGAAGAGCTCACATCGAGCGGCATCGAGTACGCGGTGATCCGTGCCAACGGCTTCTTTTACTCCTACCTCGACCTGCTCGACGTGGCACGACGGGGGCTGGCTGTCAGCTTCAGCGATGGGAAGGCGCGCAGCAATCCGATCCACGAGGCCGACCTCGCGATCGCCTGTGTTGAGGCAATCGAGAGCGAGGGCCGCGAGAGCGAGGTTGGCGGCCCCGAGGTGATCACGCGGCGAGAGGAGATCGACATGGCCTTCGCGGCGGTCTCTCGCAAGCCGAGAGTATTGCGAATCCCCCGCCCCCTGCTTTGGGCCGGCCTGGCTCCGTTTCACCTGCGCGACCGGCGGCGAGCTGAGATGGTCGAGTTTCTCGCCAGGCTCAGTAACACCGATGTGCTCGGCGAGCGCCACGGCAAGCGACGACTGGCCGACTACCTGCGGGAGCGGGCCTAGGTTCGAAGACGTGCGCCTCGCGAGCGGCCCCCGGCCGAGGGTCCGGACTCAGGACTCGACCAATCACGCGAGGCATGCTCGAAATGGTTGCGAACCTCCTCGAGCAGACCCTCGACGTGGTGGTCATAGAGCCGGTATTTGACCTTCTGCCCTATTCGGCGCGAGGTAACCAGCTTCAGATTGCGCAGGACGCGCAACTGTTGCGAAGTTGCCGCGGGGGATATCTGCACCGCTTCGGCGAGCTCCCCGACATTGGCCTCACCCTTTGTGAGGGCATATAGAAGGCCAACTCTGGACGGAGATGAGAGGGCCTGCATCGTTTCCGCGATCTCCAGCTGAAGGGACGGATCAATGTCACGGTCGCCGCGATGGTTGGCGTGAGTCCTGCGGTCGGGCATCCAGAGATGCTAACCATTGAGATATATGCAAGTATGCAGAGGTATGCGGATACCAGGGGTCGGCCAAATAGGTGCCCGTACACGTGATCCAGTCGACGGCGAGCGTGTGGCAGCCCTGCTCCTCAGCGACGGGGTGCTGCTGATCGCGTTGTTGCTCCACCTGAGCGTGCATCTGATCCAGCAACCCGGTGGCGCCGTCGCGATTCCGCTCCGATTGTGGATTGCAGCCGGGGTCCTGATTGTCCTCGTCGTCTTGGCGCTGATATCGGCTGTTAAGCACAGCCGCCGTGCGCCGTCCATCTCGGCGCTCGCAGGGTTTGGAATTGCCGTAGCAGTGCTGGTTGGACACGCCGCGCCACCTTGGGGGGTGTTGTCGGAGTCCTACTGGGCTGCAGGAGCTCACGCCAACGCTGTGTCGTGGCTTGCACTCGGATTGGTGTGCGTCGCCGGGGTCTGGACAGGAACGACCAGCCTGAAGATGCTTCGCGCTGAAAGGGCGAAGCCATCATGAAGGGCTCAACGGAGTCAGGCGTCGAGCGCTATTGGGCGGAGCGGAGTTCGCCATCTCTGGCGGTGCGCCTTTCGGGTCGGGTGGGCTCACGGTTAATGGTGTCTGCACCACAGTTATGGCTGCTAACGCGTTGGCTCGTGCGGCGAACATGGAACCGCCAGGCGGTGGGCTGGAACCAGAGAATCAAGCCCTACGAGAACGATCACCTCTCTCCCCTGCTCGCCGCCTGCGAGCAGCTCGAGATTGACCCGGAAACGATCCTCGACCTTGGTACGGGGACCGGCGCAGGCGCGATGGCTCTTGGTAGGCGATTCCCCAGGGCAAGAATCACCGGCGTTGACCTCGCCGAGGCGATGATCGAGATGGCACTCTCAAACACACCTGTGGAGGTCTCCGAGCGGATTCATTTTGCAGTCGGGGATGCAGCCGCGCTGCCATATGTAGACGGGAGCATTGACCTAGTCACACAGCTCAATGTTCCCCCGCTCACCGAAGAGATCGCACGGGTCCTGCGGCCAGGAGGCGCAGTAATCATCGCGGACAGCATCGGACCAAAGACGCCTTCCTATGTACCACGGACAGCATTGCGCCGTGCCTTTGGGCGCAGCGGACTCGAGATCATCGCCACCGGTGAGGCAGGAGCCGGCGTATTTCTGATCGGGAGGAGGCGAGTTCGCCCGCGGGAGGCGCTTTAGGTGCAGCAGTCGCGCAGTTCCATGAGGGATTCACATACGGATGGATTGGCGCCGGCTGAAGAGCATGGTCACTCCCACGGGCTGATCGATGAGAGCATCAAGCGTTCGCGGGATGGACTGACGGCCGTCACCCTTTCGCTGCTTGTTCTCACGATCGCCGCCGGAGCGCAGACGATCGTCTTCCTCACAAGCTCAAGCGTGTCCTTGCTCGCGGATCTGATCCACAACTTAGGGGATGCGAGCACTGCGATTCCACTCGGCGCCGCCTTCCTCTTGCGCTCCCGTCGCGCTGAGCGCTGGGCTGGGCTTCTTGTCGTGGGGGCGATCTTCGCCTCGGCTTGCGTGGCGGGGATCGAGGCGATCTTGCGACTTATCCATCCGCAGAGCCCGACGCATTTGGCAGCCCTTGCTGCTGCAGGAACAATCGGCTTTGCTGGAAACCGGATTGCCGCCAGGATCCGAACCGGAGCGGGAGAGCGCCTCACAAGCCCTGCCTTGATTGCCGACGGCAATCACGCGCGGGTTGATTCCTATGTCAGCCTCGCCGTTGTCGGGACCGCCCTCTTGGTTGCGTTCGGATGGCCGATTGCGGATCCGTTAGTGGGTTTTGCGATAACCGCTGTGATTCTCAAGGTCACCTGGGACTCGTGGAGGACGGTGCGCGACCGCCACAACTAACCGGCCGGTCGAAGCAAAAATGGCAGCGCGGGTAGGTGCGACGTACTCAGAGGCGATAGCGAGGTGGCCGAGCGAGTTTCACCCTGTGTGAAACAGTTGAGATATCTGGGAAGGACGGGTGCGAGCACGGCACACCGGTGAACGCGTCCTCGACTCCCAGGGACACGGGCCTGGTCGCGCCGGTCTCAAAGCCAGGCATTGAGGTTCGCGCTAGCGTGTCACCCGTGTCGGTCGATGTCGCGGCGGTCAGAGAGCGCCCTGACCTGCGCGAGTTCATCGAGCTTCCCTTCCGCCTTTACGCCCAGCAGCCGCTGTGGGTGCCGCCACTGAAACTAGAGCGTCGGCTGTTCCTGAGTCGCCGGATGAACGCCTTCTTCAGCCACGGGGAGGCTGAGTACTTCCTGGCCCGCCGCAAAGGCCGTGTGGTGGGCAGGATCAGCGCCCATATCAATCACGCTTTCAACGACTTCCAGCAGAAGAGCTGGGGATGGTTCGGTTTTCTTGAGTTCGAGCAGGATCCGGAGGTCCTGGAAGCGCTGCTGGATGCCGCCGCCTTCTGGTTGCGCGAGCGTGGCATGGAGCGCATGGTCGGCCCGGCGAGCTTCGCGATGAACGACGAGAGCGGGATCCTGATCGAGGGGTTCGATCTGCGCCCGATGATCCTGCAGCCGTGGAATCCCCCCTACTACCAGGAGCTGATCGAGCAAGCTGGGATGAGCAAGGTGATGGATCTGCTGATGTGGAACCTGGAGGTCTCTGATCGGGACAAGGTCCTGCCGGTGATTTTCGAGCTGGCCGAGAAGGTGCAGAGCGAGCACGGTATCCGGGTCCGGCCGATGCGCCGCCGCCAGCTGCGCAAGGACATGGATGCTTTCGCCGAGGTTTACAACGCGGCCTGGTCAAAGAACTGGGACTTCGTTCCGTACTCGAAGAAGGACCTGGATGCATACGCCCAGGAGCTGCAGCTCGTCTTCGACAAGAAC
Source organism: Solirubrobacterales bacterium (assembly GCA_049585815.1). Classification (GTDB taxonomy): domain Bacteria; phylum Actinomycetota; class Thermoleophilia; order Solirubrobacterales; family 70-9; genus DATLSM01. The sequence continues at coordinate 49,080 of JBAVAR010000137.1, read as the reverse complement.
TGGTTCATGATCGCCGAGCGCGAGGACAGCGGCGAGGTGGTCGGCATGGCGATCACCGTCCCTGACGTCAACCAGGTCCTAGGCCGGATGAAGGGGCGGCTGCTGCCGCTTGGTTGGTGGCACTTCCTCAACAAGGGGAGGACGATCGATCGCGTTCGCGTCGGCTTCCTCGGCGTAAAGCCCTCCTACCAGCACACCGGAGTGGCGGCGAAGCTCTACGTTGAGCATTTCAAGGCCGCGGAAAGGCGGCCGCAGAAGGGCGGTGAGATGGGCTGGATCCTGGAGACCAACGAGCCGATGAACCGGGCGATGGAGGGGATGGGCGGAAGAGTGGTCAAGCGCTACCGAATCTACGAGCGCGGCCTTTAGCGGCAGAGCGGCCGCGGAAGCCAGCCGATCAGCGCCAGCTTGGTTGAAGCCATGATCCCCCGCCTCTCCTGTGGAGAGGTGAAATGGCAGGGGAGTCGACCTGCCCAGGAGACCTTGTAACCCCGTTGGGCTTGTGTGGATTGGCCAACAAGAGTCTGCCTCACGAAGCTAGATGCATTTTGCCATTGAGATGCCTCATGCGTGCAATTTGCTCTCAGCTTGGTACCCAAATGTGGTACCCACGAGTAGTTTGAAAAGGGATTCTGTGAGAGTTTAGGGGCTGGAATCCGCTTGAGAACTAGCTTTGCGGGGAGCGGGAGCGACGGGACTCGAACCCGCGACCTCCGGCGTGACACCGTGATCCCCGCATGACGCTCCGCGTCTACACCGACGTAACCGGGCTGCGTCCGCAGACCCGGATGGGAGGTCTGCTCGGCGACGGCGATTGGGCACTATCGGGCACTGAGGGCGATTTGGCCGGAGGTCAAGGGGACAAGACACCGACTTCAGACGGACCTGAAACCCGCCGGCTTGCAGGCACTTCAATGAGCGGGAGCGACGGGACTCGAACCCGCGACCTCCGGCGTGACAGGCCGGCGCTCTAACCAGCTGAGCTACGCCCCCAAGAGGTCCGGCTTGATCGTGGGACCAGTTCCGGGTCGCCAAAGCTAGCGCATCATGCCTAGTCTGCCGGGGATGAGACTCGTTACCTACCTATCGGGAGAGGGGCCGCGAGCCGGCGCCCTCAGCGGTGATGCGGTGATCGACGCCTGGGGTGCCCTAGGTGAGCCTGGCCCCAGCAGCCTGCGTGAACTGATCGCCGAGGAGCGGCTTGGGGACTTGCGGGAGGCGCTGGACAGCGGCGCCAGAACCCCATCGATTCCCCTGGCCTCCGTCGAGCTCATTCCCCCAATCCCCGATCCCGAGAAGATCATCTGCATCGGGCTCAACTACCGTAGCCATGCCGCCGAGGCCGGGATCGAGGTGCCCGCAAGCCCGGCGATCTTCGCAAAGTTTCGCAACGCGCTCGCCGGACCGGGCGCGACGGTCCATCTCCCCGCGGCGAGCCGCAAGGTTGATTTCGAGGCAGAGGTCGCTTTCATCGTCGGTCGGCGCGCCGCTCGGGTCGCCGAGGACCAAGCGCTCGAGCACCTCGCCGGATACACCCTGCTCAATGACCTCTCGGCACGAGACCTGCAGTTCGCCACCCCGCAATGGATGTCGGGCAAGGTCTTCGACGGCTCGGCGCCGTGCGGACCGGCGCTGGTCACCCCCGAGGAGGCGGGTCCGCATGACGCGATCGAGATCGCGCTGCGGCTAAACGGCGAGGAGATGCAGGCCGCCTCCACCGCCGATCTGATCTTCAGCGTCCCCCGCCTTCTCTCTCACCTCTCCGAGCTGATGACCCTCGAGCCCGGCGACATCGTCTCGACCGGGACGCCGGCCGGCGTCGGCAGCGTCCGCGAGCCCCGCGTCTGGCTGCACGACGGGGATGAGATCGAGATCAACTCCCCCAGCCTGGGAACGCTCCGCACCCGGATCGCAGCGTGAGCGCCGCCCGCCCTCAGGGACGCGGTGCGGCGGGGATCTCGTAGGCCCTGGCGGGAAGAGACGCAGACCGGGGCCGGCTGGGCTCGATGGCCGTCGCTCGACTGACCGTTGCCCCGCGGGCAGAGGACGTGCTCGCCCGCCCCGCCCAGTGCATCTGCGCGGGGCTGAAGTTGAGAAGTGCATTCCAGGTCGACCTGTCGATGTCGCCACTGGCTCCCAGTCCGTGGGCGCTCTGAAACGTGCGAACCGCCCTATAGGTCGAGCCGCCGAATATTCCGCTGACCGCGAGCCCGGGAGCGACAGCGCTGCGCAGGTGCTCCTGCGCCCAGACGACCAGGTCGCCGCGATCACCGCGCCTCAGCACCGGCTGGGAGTCGACCGGCCGAAAGCCGGACACCGGGCCTGCCGGGTCCGGGCCAAGTGCCGCCCAGCCGCGCGAGCTCGTTTCCTGCCAATCCCACCAGCTCGGCGCCCCGCCGTAGCTCTGAGCCAAGCTGCGGAAACGCATTATTTCTCCCCTTCCGGGGCTTTCATAGGTCTGGCCGAGCGGGTCGATCGGGTGGCCCCAGAGGCGGTTGTAGGTGTAGGTGTGGGCAAAGACGGCACCCACCGAGGTCCCGATTGCCTTCCAGTACATCTGCGGCTGGTTGTAGGTGGCACCGTCGGGCCCGAAGAAGACCGAGTAGGGAAAGGCCGGGTGATAGTCGACGTAGGGGAAGCCGGCGAGGGAGAGCGGAAAGGATGAACCGATCCGGGCCCGCAGCGCCCGGATGTAGGTTTCCGCCGCCGCGTACTTGCCTTCGTATTGGCTCTCGGCGTCGATCACCAGGCAGTCGGCCCCCCGTGCGACGGCGGCGGCGCCAACCCTGGCTTCGGCTGTCGGGGAGTCGCCGTAGACGAACTGCCAGGCGCAGACGTCAAGCCCGCCCCGGTGAAGGGTCCGTACCAGACCCGTGGAGAATTGGCCCCAAATCCCGCTGCCGTCGCCAGCCTTCACGTAGACGGTGCCGATCCCACTGCGTCGGGCGCGGGCGATGATCCGAGGAAGGTTCCCCCCTTCTGAGCGGCTGACGTACCAGATCCACATTCCGGGGCGGGCAAACGGCGCCGCTTCGGCGCTCGACTCACGCGGCTGGCCGGCCCCACCGGTTGTGGCGCCCGCCGGGGTCGGAGGGTGAGCGATCACCGCCAGGCAGACGAGGGTCGCGAGGAGCGCCAGGCGAGAGCTTGGCGTCGGAGTGCTTCCGAAGCTCACGCCTGCTTGCAACACGCTGATCGGAGATGCGCTGCGGTTGGAAATGCCATCGCCCATGCCGAATCCGGATTTGGATGCGCCCGTCTTGGTCCGCCCTAGTATGGAGAGGCCCCCCTCAGCGCTCGACCCCGGCCCTGCCATATTCAACTTCTGCAAGATCCTTTGCATCGGCCTTCTCGCCCTGGCGTGGGGGAGCGGGGCGGCGCAGAGCGCCGCAGCGGAAGGGCGTCCCATCGAAAATGCGCATGGCTCTGCCCTCCTGCGGGCCGGGCTCTTTCAATCGGGGCAGAGCCTCGTCTTCTCGGTGCGAACTGCCACTGCCGTGCCCCTCGCCCGGCTCGAACCACTACCAGGTGGCGCCCATGCCTCCGGGCCCTACCTCTGCCTGGCGCTCGCCCCTGCGGGCGGGGGGAGCGAGCGGCGGCTATGCCTCGGCGGAGGGCAACCTCTGCGGCAGATCGGACTCGAGACGATTGAGGCATCGGGTCGAACGACTCACGAAGGCGCGGTGGCCGCGCGGGTGCGGCGGCCCAGCGCCGGCAAGCTCCTCGTCTCGGTGCTCCCTGCCGCGGTGGGACTGACTCCCCGCCGCTACCGCTGGCGGGTGCTTGAGGGGTCGGGTGGCTGTCGCTCGGTCACCGACAGCTCCTGCCAAGGGAGTCTGCCTAGCGCCGGAGCCTTCGCCTTCCGCCTGCGCCCGGTGCGGGTCATCGGGTGCACCGGCGGCACGCCTGGGCTCGACACCAACGGCCCCCCGGGGCGAAAGGTCATAGCCCTCACCTTCGATGACGGCCCGAGCGAATACACCCCGGGCTTCCTCAAAGTCCTGCGCGCCAAGCACGTCCACGCGACCTTCTTTGAGATCGGCGAGGAGATGCCAGGGCGCGAAGCGACGATGCGCCAGATCCTCGCCGAAGGCGATGAGATCGGCGATCACACGATGCACCACGTGGAATACCCCGGCTATGGAGAGATTGCCGGTGCCAGCGCCCGGATCAAGGCGATAACCCACTTCGAGCCCTGCCTCTTCCGCCCCCCCGGCGGCGCGCTCAACGCCGGCGTGATCGCCACCGCCGGCAGCCTTGGAATGCGGACGATCACCTGGAACGTTGATCCCCGCGACTGGTCGCTTCCGGGGAGCGACTCGATCTACAACACGATCATCAGCACGACTCACCCCGGCTCGATCGTGATCATGCACGATGGCGGCGGCAACCGCAGCGAGACATTGGCGGCGCTACCGCGGGTCATCGACACGCTGCGCTCGCGCGGCTATAGCTTCGAGACGGTCACGCAACTTCTCGGCTACCAGATGATCTACAGGCCCTACGGCTGATCCGTCTAGCTGCGGCGGCCGACGCCCCAGGTCAAACCGCGATACTTCGACCGAGGTGATCATCGAGAGGACCGAGAACCCTCAGTGGCTGTCGAACGCCTACCTGGTTGCCGACCCCGAGCGTGCGACAGGCGTCCTGATCGATGGCAATGACCTGCTTGAGCCGCTGCTCGAGCGGGTCGAGGACGATGGGATCGAGATCACACACATCCTCATCACACACCCCCACCTCGACCATGTCGCCGGGCTGGCGCAGGCACAAGAGCGGTTGGGCGGCCCACCGTTGGTTGCCCATGAGGCCGCTGCGGCGGAGATCGACGCGGAGGTCGGGGTGATCTTGGGCGACGGCGAGAAACTGAGCGCGGGGGGGCTGGGGGTGGAAGCGATCTTCACTCCTGGGCACGCATCGGGGCACCTCGCCTATCTCCTCGATGACACAGACGTCTTCACGGCCGATGTGCTCTTCAAGGGGACTGTCGGGGGGACAATGGCCCCCGGGGCGAGCGGCTTCGCCGACCTCCGCTCCAGTGTGATGGACCGGCTGATGGCTCTGCAAGCCGAGACCCGGGTTCACCCCGGCCACCGCGAGCCGACCACGATCAGCGCGGAGTGGGAGAACAACCCCTTCATTCGAATCTGGCGCGGACTGGAGGAGCCCGACGCAGAACCGTGCACGGTATGGGGACGCGAGGCGACCCTGAAGCTCTGGGCGCCCGACTACGACGGGGGCAACAAGGCCTGGGTTGTTTTCGCAGATAACGCCGAGGAGGCGATTGTCGGCGGTTCCCAGGTCGAAAGAGCGCCCTAGCGGCGTGCCCGTGCCAGATTCTTTAGCGATTCAGTTGATTACTGGACAGATGTGCGATTGGGCCTGGGCGGGTTTGCGCAGACAATGGCTGATCGGCAACCGATCTCCTAGGCGGGGAACATGCACCTGATCCTGGCGCTGCAGGCGTCTGAAATCCAGGCTTTCTTTTTCAACTGGTACCCCGTATTCGGAGTCGTCTTCATGGCCGGGCTGCTGTTCGTCTTCCTCCGATTGATGCGGACCACAATGGGTACGACCAAACCGGAGACGGTCAAGGCGAGCCGCACCGCTCCGGTGCTTTGGGAGGAGGTGCAGGGCGTCGACGCCGCAAAGGACGAGCTGATGGACGTTGCCGAGTGGCTTCGCGACCCCGACCGCTTTGCCGCCCTCGGGGCCCAGCCGCCTCGCGGGGTGCTGCTCTTCGGCCCCCCGGGGACCGGCAAGACGATGCTGGCGCGCGCGGTTGCCGCTCAGGCGGGAGTCGACTTCTTCTCGGCCTCCGGCTCGAGCTTCGTCGAGATGTTCGTTGGCCGCGGTGCGGCGCGCATCCGCCGCCTCTTCAAGGAGGCGCGCAGATCCGGGCGGGCGGTGATCTTCATCGACGAGCTCGACGCCGTCGGCGGCGCTCGCGGCGGCGGCGGTGACGGCGGCACCAGCGAGCGCGAGCAGGCGCTCAACCAGCTCCTTGTCGAGCTCGACGGGTTCGAGAAGGACCCGGGGACGGTGATCGTGATCGCCGCCTCCAACCATGTCGACAAGCTCGATCATGCACTGCTGCGACCCGGGCGCTTTGATCGCCAGGTCCTGGTCGCACCCCCCGACCGCGACGGGCGCGCGGCAATCTTGCGCTCCCATGCCCAGGGCAAGCCGCTGGGCCCCGACCTCGACCTCACCGACGTCGCTCGCAAGACAACCGGGATGACCGGTGCCCAGCTCGCCAACGCGCTCAACGAGGCGGCGATCATCGCCGGGCGGGCGGGACGAAAGGCGATCTCCCGCGGTGACCTCGACGAGGCTCTGCTGCGCCAATCGGTCGGCTCTCAGCAGGCGCGCCGCCTGGGCACCAAGGAGCGACGGATCGTCGCCTACCACGAGGGAGGGCATGCGCTCTGCCGGCGGCTGCTGGGACTGGACCCGCCGGAGATTCTCAGCATCGTGCCCCGTGGGCCGGCCCTCGGCTTCGTCGGCCACTCCCCGCAGGAGGACAGTTACCTGAAGTCACGCGAGGAACTGCTTGATGAGATCGTCACCCTGCTCGGCGGCCGGGCTGCCGAGGAGCAGGTCTTCGGCGAGTCTTACTCAGGAGCGGCCGATGACCTGGCGCGGGTGCACGCGGTCTGCAAGCAGATGGTTGCCGAGTTCGGAATGGGCGTCGCGCACGACGCCGACGGCCCCGCGCCGATCGCTCTGCCGACGGACAACTACGCGCTCTCTGATGAGACCCGCCGCGAAGTCGACCTCGCTGCGATGACGCTGGCGCGCGAAGCCCACCGGCGAGCTCGGGCGCTGCTCGCCGCCAACCGCGAGTGCCTGGACGACCTCGCCGCCAACGCGCTCGAGCGAGAGACGCTTACCCGCGAGGACCTCGACGAGATCTTCGCCGCCCACGAACTTCACCGCCTCGCGCCCTCACGCACCCTCGGCCGAGCCCTGGCCGGCCTCACCTCCCCCGAGTAACATCGGCGCTTGATGAACAGCAGCGGGCCACCGGTTCGTTGGTGGTCGGCGCGGCGGGCGCAGAACAGCAAGCCGGCGACCTACCGCTGCCCCATATGCACCAACCACCTGCCGGCCCTCAGCGAGCACATGCTGATCGCCCCCGAAGGCGACAGCTCTCGCCGCCGCCACGCCCACACCGCCTGCGTCCTGGCCGAGCGCAGGGCCGGTCGCCTCCCTACCAAGGAGGAGTGGCTACGAACACAGCCCCGCCCGCCGACAATCTGGCAGCGCCTTCAGAGGCAGCTCCGGGCCCGCTAAAGCTAAACCGACCCCGCCACTCTCCCAGGGCCGAGGTCGCCAAGCGCAACGCGTGCGGCCTGCAGGCCGCACATGCCGTGGACGCCACCGCCAGGGGGGGTTGAGGAGGAGCACAGGTAGACACGCTCCAGCGGGGTGCGGTAGGGGCGCGGGGCCAGCGTCGGGCGGAAGAACGTCTGTCGCAGGGTCGCCGCGCCGCTGTTGATGTCACCGCCGACATAGTTGGGGTCATAGGCTTCGAGTTGGCGCGCGTTCATCGCGCTGCGCGCCACGATCAGATCGCGAAAGCCGGGCGCAAATCTTTCGATCTGCGCCTCGACACGCTCGGTCATGTCGACGGTCGAGGCGGGCGGGACGTGACAGTAGGCGTAGAAGGTGTGTTGTCCCTCGGGCGCGCGGCTCGGGTCAAGAACGCACGGTTGCACAGCGATGCAGAACGGGCGCTCGCTGTGGCGGCCGGCTGCAACCTCGGCCTCGCTGCGTGCGATCTGCTCAAAGTCGCCGCCGATGTGAAGAGTGGTGGTCCGCCGGCAGACCGCCGAGCGCCACGGCACCGGGCCGGCGAGCGCCCAATCGAGCTTGAAGACGCCCGGGCCGTGGCGAAAGCGTCCCAGGGCGCGCCTGTAACCGGCAGGGAGGCGCTCGCCCGCGATCCCCCCAAGGGTGCGTGGCGCCACGTCGAGCAGCGTGCAATCGAAACCGCTCAGCTCATCCAGGCTCTGCACGAAGTGGCCAGTTCTGATCAAGCCTCCGCTGCCCTCGATCTCAGCGACAAGCGCATCGATGATCCGCTCGCTACCGCCGCGCACCACAGGCCAGCCGACGGCATGGGCCAGCATGCCCAGCAGCAGCGCGAACGCGGTGGTCCCCGGCGCGGAAAGCGGGCGCATGGAATGTGCGGCAAGGCCGGCCAGCAACGCCCGCCCAGAGCGCGTTTGCAGGCGCCTGGCAGGCAGCGTGGCCGGCAACACGCCGAGCGCTCCGAAGCGCGCCATCGCCAGGGGATGGGGGGGCGTCCTGAGCATCGGCGCGAGGCTCGAGGCGACGATCTTCTCCCAGTCGCGCAGGTAGGCGCCAAGCACCTTTCGGTAAAGGGGGCCGTCTGCACCCAGCTGTTCTGCGGTACGCGGCACAGATCCGTAGACCGCGACGGCGAGCTCCCCATCGAGCGGATGGGCGAAGGCCACCTCGGGGGTGAGCAGCTCGACACCAGGCAGCCGCTCCCGAGCAAAGAACGGCGAAGCGGCCAACAGCGGATGCACCGCCGAGCAGACGTCATGGGCGAAACCTGGCAGCGTCAGCTCGGCGGTGCGACAGCCCCCGCCGGCCCGCTCTGCGCCCTCATAGACCTCGACCGATATTCCCGCCCGCGCCAGGGTCAGGGCCGCCGCGAGGCCGTTGGGGCCTGAGCCGACGACCGCCGCTCTCACAGCTCGTGCACCTGCCCCTGGACCGCGACGACGATGTCCTCGGCGCCGGCAAAGCTCGCCGCGAGCGCATCGAGCTGGGCGTCGGTTCGGTCGGGCCGATGGTGAAAGAGAACCGTGTGGCGCGCGCCTGCCCGGCGTCCGAGGGCAACCGCGTAGTCGGCGGCGGCGTGCCCGAAGCGGGATTCGCTTGCGAGCTCGGCCGCGCCGAGCAGCTGAGCGTCGTGCACAAGCAGATCCGTATCGGCGGCCAGTTCAATAGCAGCCTCGTGGTAGGCGCCGTAGCCGTCCTCGCCGTCGCCAAGCACAGTCGGACAGTGGTCGGGCATGTAGGTGAGGGCCGAATGTCCGTCACTGACCCGATAGCCGTAGGTGCGACCGCCCTTGTGGGGGATCTCACGGGCCAAAACCATGAGGCCCTCGAGTTGCATCGCGCCCTCGCCGATGCCGTCAAAGTGCCACGAACCGCGCAGCTGGCTCGGCGTCATCGGGAAGTGTGGCGGAGACATCGCCCGCTCCAGCACCGCCTCGGCGGCCTCGCCGTCCTCCTGCTCGGGCAAGAGCAGCGTCGCCCTCGCCTGCTCATCGTCGCCGGCGGCGAAAAACGGAAGACCCTGCACGTGATCCCAGTGCAGGTGGGTAAGGAGAATCGTGCCCTCGAACGCGTCGCCCCCCATGAGCGCGGTCACTTGCCGGATGCCCGTGCCGGCATCGAGAATCAGTGACGGTCGCTCCTGGTCCTCACGGGCGATCGCGACGCAGGGGGTATGCCCTCCGTAGCGGAGGAAGTCTGGGCCCGGCGCCGGGGTGGAGCCGCGTACCCCACAGAGGTATACGCGCACGACCTACTTCCGCGCGGGCTTCTTGGCGCGACTCTGCTCACGCCGGTGCCCCTTGGCCAGCTCATGCAGCTCGCCGCGCTGGAGCTGGTCGGCCTTCACCGCAGCCACCCGCGCCGGCGTGACGGCCACCAGCGTCGAGGTGCGCTCGCCGCCCTCCAGATGCGCGCGCTCGCCGAGCAGCGCCCCCGGACCGTACTCGGCCAGACGCTCGCCATCGTGCTCGACCCGCAATACCCCGTCCAGCAGCAGGAACACCTCTTCACCCCGATCGCCCTGGCGGACCAGAGTCTCGCCAGCCTTCAGCTTGCCAATCTTCGGCTTCTGGCCGCCGCGCATCACCTGCTCGGAGAGGCGGCGCTCCAGTGCGCTCTCCACGGCCGTCACCAGGGCCTTTGAGTCCTGGTCACCCCAGGGGGTGTGCTTGCCGAATGACTTGCGGTACCAGTCCTTGAAATCCGCCAGGCCAGACTTGTGTGAGAGCACGCCCTGCTCGTCATAGACCCAATGACGTGGAAAGCGGCTGCATCCGTCCATCTGGCCGTCGGCGCGACCGTCGCCATACAGCGTCAGCGTCAGCGTCGTCCACACCAGCGGCGCCTGCCACTGGATGAACGGCTTTCGACGTACTCGCCTGGGCGCGGGCACGCCGGTGCGCCCACCGGTGGTCTGGGTGAAGCGCACCCAGCCCTTGCCCTTCTGCGGTTTGCGCTGGATCGTCGGCAGCCCAATCGCCTCGAAGGTGCGAGCCAGCGGGCCGAGCTTGACCGTGGTCGACCCCATCATCGCGCCACCGCTGTAGCCGAAGTCCTTGATGGTGCCCTTGGCGTCGGTCTCGATCCACGCCTCCAGCGCGTTTGCGAAACGAAAGCGGTCATCGTCGCGCAACTGCTTCAAGTCATCGATTTTCTCCGGCGGCGGCGGGTCGTAATGCGCCATCCCCGCCTCGAAGGGGATCTTCATGCTTCCCTCGACGGCCTCGGAGGGAATCCACGACAGCGAGGTGATCGAGCTCTTGTGGCGCATCAGCGGGTCTCCTATTTGGGAGGAATGATCGGCTGGCCGGGCGTTTCAGGGTGCGAGTCGGGCGGGCTGGTGGGGCCGGAGCCTACCAGCGTGTCGTCGAGCGTCCAGACCACGAGCCTTGCCTCCCTGCCCCTGATCTGGAGCTCGTCAAAGCGCCGCAGATCGGCCGGCGGGGTCTTCATCCGATGGCGCGTGCTCTGCGAGACAAACAGCATCGTGCCGCTGTTCTTCGTCATGCTCTCCAGACGCGACGCCGTGTTGGTGGTGTCGCCGATCGCGGTGTACTCGACGCGGGCTTCGGCACCGACATTGCCGGCCATCACCGGTCCACTGTTGAGCCCCACGCCCATCGCGAAACGGTGCTCGTGGCCCTGCTCGGCCAGCCAGTCATTGAAGCTTGCCAGACGTTGCCCGAGCATCTCGCGCGCCGCCCTCAACGCGCGGTCGGCGTGGTCGTCCTGGGCGAGCGGCGCCCCGAATACGGCCATGATCCCGTCCCCCATGTAGGCGATCAACGTGCCCCCGGCGGCCATGATCGCCTCGGTCATCTCGTTCAAATAGTGGTTGACCACTTCGATCACGCGCTCCGGCGTCTGGGTCTCCGCGAAGGAGGTGAAGCCACGCAGATCGCTGAAGAGAACCGTGCAGTCGCGCTGTACTCCGCCGAGTCGCAGGTTCTCGTCGGTGCTGGCAAGGACCTCCTCGACGACGCCAGCCGGTACAAATCGCGCGAACAGGTCGTGCGTGCGTGCGCGCTCGATCGCCTCGCTCATGTAGAGGATCGCGATCGTGGCCAGCGTGCCGATCGTGAGCGCCAGCAGCGGGTAGACGAAGCTGACTATCAGCCCCGAGTTGAAGGCAAGCTGGATCGCAACGGTGAATGCGACAGCTGCCCCGAGCGCGTCAAGCAGCGCGCGCCAGGGACGGATGCGCAGGCTGCTCAGCGGTGTGAGCGCGCCGAGCAGGACGATGAGCACGACATTGAGCCAGCCGGGGGCGGCTTTGAGGGGCACTCCCTGGAGCAGGGTGGCGGTCGCGTTGGCCCAGATTTCCGGGCCGGACATGATGCCGCTGATGGGGGTTGGGTGCAGATCCTGGAGGATCGGTGCGGTCGCTCCGACGAGCACGACCTTGCCGCGCACGGCACCTGCCGGAAACCGGTTCTTCAAGACGTCCCAGTAGGAGAGGCGCTGCACCGCGCCGGGGGGTCCAGCGTAGTCGATCGGCTGGGCTCCATTGGCAAACAGCGAGGGGCTGACGGGACGGCGGGTCGCGACTTCCACCGCCACAACGGGAAAGCTACGCAGGCCTTCCTGCGCATAGGCAAAGCGCCGCACAGAACCATCGACGTCGGTGAGCAAGCGAGCCTCGGCCGGCCTTGCTCCCAGCTCGCGGAGGTGCGGTTCGCCTCCGAGCACGGGCGTGGTTCCCCCGCGGCCGATCTGCACGGTCGCAAGGACGGTCTTGCCGTGCGCGCGCTCAAGAGCTTCGATCAAGGCGTTGTCGTCACGGACGTCCGTTTCGTGCAGGAATTCGATATCCAGCGCGATCGCGCTCGCCCCTGCTCGGCGCAGGTTGTCGATCACCCTGGCGTCAAAGCGGCGGGGAAATGGGAAGGTGAGCCTCGGGTTCGCATCCCTGACGTGTTCGAGGGTCGCCGGATCGATCGCCACCAGAGAGACGCCCGCCGGCGTCGCCTGGCGTCCACGAATCGAGAACCGCGCGTCAACCGACTGCAGTTCGCTCCTGCGGAGGAGATTGGTCGCATATGCGGCAACCCCGACCCCGGCCGCCAGCAGTGCGGCGGCCATCAGCAGCAGCGCCTTGCGGCGGACCAGAGCTGTGCGGTTCATCGTTTCTGGCCCGCTGTCATAATCGCTGGCGCGACAGGCACTGATGCTAGCGGTTGAGGACTACATGGGGGGTCGCCGAACGCGGCGAGCGCGACGCTCGACTGTGCTCATCGCCCTGCTGGCAGGCGCCGGCGTTCTGGGCGCGTTCGCAACGCTGCCCACGGGCGCCAACGCGAGCGTGACCAGCGGTGCCCTCTCGCAGCTGAGCGGAGAAGCGAACTGCGTTGGCGAAGAAGCCAACAGCTCCGAAGGCAACACGTGCGGGACGCTCGTGAATATGGGGACACAGGACGCCTTCCAGATCCAGCTCAGTCCCGACGGACGCAACGCCTACTCGGTCGCAATAAACGGCGACTTGGTGGAGTACGCGCGCGATCCGGCCAACGGCCATCTAAACGTGATCGGCTGCCTCACTGCCGGCACCGATCACTGTGCCGGTGAAAACGTCATCGAAGACGTTCCCGACCTCGGCCATCCCTCCTCGCTCGCCGTCAGCCCGGACGGCAAGAGCGTCTACGTGACGGGCACCGAAAAGCACGCGGTGGTCGAGCTCGAACGCAACGAAGAATCCGGCCTGTTGACGCCAATGAATGGTGGGAAGGCGTGTATCAGCGAAGAATCCGGCGGTGAATGCGAATTCCGGGAAGCAAAGGGGCTGAATGAACCATATGGCGTGACGGTAAGCCCCGGGGGGGAAGACGTTTACGTGACCGCCGTCAAGGGCGAAGCGATCGCCGAGTTCTCACGCGGCTTCCCCGAAGGCGGGCCGCCGGGCCTGCTCGCGCCGATCGCCGGCCATGAATGCATCGGCGGTAGTGCCAGCGGCTGCCCGATCGAAACCGCCATCGGGATGGTCGAACCGATTGGGATCGTGGTCAGCCCCGATGGCGACAACGTGTACGTGGCGACCGGGGCCGGCAGCAGCGAAGGAGCGGTCGTCGCCTTCAAGCGCGAAGGCGGTGTGTTGGAACAGCTTCCCGGAGAAGAAGGGTGCATGAGCGAATCCATCTCCGGTTGCAAGGTAACCACTGCGCTGCAGGGCTCCGAGGATCTGGCGATCAGTGCCGACGGTCAGAACGTATATGCGACCTCGGGGCCGAAGAATGCACTGGTCGAGTTAAAGCGCGACGAATCAAGTGGTGCGCTCGAACAGCTCGGCGGCGAAGAGGGGTGCGTCACCACCGAAACCATCGTTGGCTGCACGACCGTCAGCTCGGTCGGCCTCACGCGGGGAGTGATAATCAGCCCCCGTGGTGAAGACGTATATGTCGGCAGCGCCGCCGAAAACGGTGTGGCGGCATTTGCCCGTGGCGCCGAAGGGGCGCTCACCCCGCTTGCGGGCGGCTTTGAATGCGTTACCTCCAACGCCAGCGGCTGCGGTACGCACAATCATCTCCTCGGGCTAGCCGAAGCCCGGCGCCTCGCCATCTCGCCGGACGGGACGAACCTATACGTCGCCGGACAGAGCGCCGGCGCGATCGTCGAGCTGGCACGTACGTTCACGCCGACCGTCACCAGTGTGAACGTGCGGAGCGGCTCGACCGCCGGCGGGGAGACCGTGCGGATCAAGGGCTTCGGCTTCTCCGAAGACCTCGCCGGAATGACGGTGAAGTTCGGCGGCACAAAAGCGACCACAGCTACGGTCAGTTCGGGCACGACGATCGTTGCCGAAACGCCCGCACACAGCGAAGGCACCGTGCACGTGAGGGTCGAAAACGAAGCCGGCGAATCGAAAGAAACGGCCAGCGATGACTTCACCTATACCAACCGCCCTGAAGTGCTCGGCGTAGCACCAGCGATCGGCGGCGAAGCGGGCGGGGCCGAAGTCACGATCGCCGGCCTGCGGCTGAGCGAAGTCACCGGTGTGAGATTCGGCCCGACTCCGGCTCAGAACTTCAGCGTCAACGAAAGCGAAGACTCGATCACCGCCATCGCCCCGCCCGGCAATGGCTCGGTTGAAGTCGGCGTTGAAACCAAACACGGCTCCTCCCCGGCCGGCTTCGCCGACGCCTTCACCTATGTGGACGGGACCCCCGCCCCGGCGCCAAGCGCCGGGCTATTCCTTCAGGGCTACTGCGAAGGACATGGCTTCCAGAGCGTCGACCTGCAGCGCGAAACGGTGGGTGGAAGCGGCTTTGCCTACGAGAACTGGGCATGCGTCACCAAAGACGGCACGGAAACCGCGATCTCAAACAGCGGTGGATTGCTCAGCATGCAAGCTGCCTGCGAAGAAGGCAACCCTGGCCACACTGTGTATGCCTATCCGACCGATGTCAACAACGCATACAGCTGGGGGTGCGACGTGGTCGTGCCACCGGAAGAAAAGAAATCAGGCGAAGGCGCCTCGCTTCCCCCCAACGAACTGATCGTCACGGTCCCGCCAATCGGCAATCCGCAGCTGTCTAAAACCGCCAATCTCGCCCCGGTCGAAGGCGTCGTGCTGGTTCAACTGCCCGGCTCCAAATCGTTCGTATCACTTTCGACAGTCACGCAGGTTCCCTTCGGAACCGTCATCGATGCCACGCACGGCAGGGTCAGCGTTACCGCCAGCGAGCCAAATGGCACCACCGAGACCGGGGAATATTTCGGCGGGCGCTTCAAATTGACCCAGGATCCCAATGGCACGGTTGTCGCGACGCTGACGGGCGGCAAGTTCTCGGTCTGCCCGTCCACGCGCAAGCGCGTGCACAAGGCCTTCAGGGGTCCAAGCGCCCGCGCCTCCGCTTCCCGCAAGCATACGGTGCGGAAACTGTGGACCAACGCGCACGGCAAGTTCTCGACGCGCGGCAACTATGCCGCCGGCGCGGTGCAGGGAACCGAATGGCTGACCGCCGATCTTTGTGAGGGGACGCTGATCAAGGTCACTCGCGACGAAGTCGAGGTCACCAACTTTGTCAACCACAAGCACGTGCTGGTAGTGGCCGGCAAGCAATACCTGGCGAAGGCGGGTTAGCGGCAGGCCACGTGCCCCAGGGCTCAGACCCTGATCACGGTGCGCCGTGGCGCGCCTGCACGCACACCGGAGTCGCCGATCGGCAGCCACTCGGGGGCGTCCTTCAGCGCCGCCAGTGCGGCGCGGCGGCCCACCTCGCGCGCTTGGTCAATCTGGTGAAACTCGAGCAGGCCAACACCGGGAACATGGCAGGGGATCGTGAGGTCGGCGTAGCGACGCGCCGACTCCCCGGTATTGGTACTTGAGAGCAGTGCAATTCGTGCCATCGTCTCAGGCAGTGCCGGCAGCCGGCGGGGGGCGCGCGGAACCTCATCGGCGGGAGCGGTGCCGTCGCCTGATCTGACCGATGCCGGTCCTCCCCCGGCCTGGCGGGGGCTCTCGCTGCCCCTGACGTCAATCGCCAGGATCGGGCCCTCTCCCGCCTGCGCCATCGGCTCCAGTGGCAGGTTGTCCAGCAGCGAGCCGTCGATGCGCAGGCTCCCCTCGCGTCGATGCGGCGGGCCGATCAAGGGGAGGGCCATGCTGGAGGCGACCGCCTCGGCAAGCGGGCCGTCGCGATCGATCACGAGGCGGGCGGCGCGCAGGTCGACGCTGGCGCAGTAGAAACTGCGCGAGAGCAGTTCGATCCGTGCGTCACCGAAGGTGCGCTCCAACATCGCTTCGGCCTTCTGTCCCTTGATCAGCGAGGAGCGCGGCACCGTGTAGTCGTTGATCGGGTTGCGCCTTACCCACTCCTCATAGCAGTAGGCATCGATCTCGGCAGCGTCGCGACCGCACGCCAGCAGGCCGCCGATGAACGCGCCCATGCTCACCCCGCCGACACGATCGACGCAAAGACCAGCATCGAGCAGCACGTCCAGCGCGCCGAGATGGGCAAAGGCCCGGGCACCGCCGCCGCTTAGCACCACGCCGACCCCAGCCCCGGCCAACCGCCGCGCCACCCGCGCCAGATCGGCAGGCTCGCCCGCACCCCCGGCGACCGAGTAGATCGAGCGTGGTGCGATCGCCTCAACCCATCCACCCCGGCCCACTGCGTCCGACCGGACGCGATAGAGGACCAGGTCACAGCCCCACAGGCGCTCGAGCTCCGCGCGCAGTTCAGGGTGGCGAACAGAGGAGCCGTCGTCTGGGGTGTCCTCAGCGGAGGCGAGCGCCAGCACGCGATCGGCACGAGAGAGACAGAAGCGGTTCCACTCCGTGTCCGCACCGGAATCGCAGACCATCAGCACGCGGTCGTGGTCGCGCTCACAGCGCTCGATCAACGGGGCAAAGTGCGCGGAGCCCTCGCTGTCCGTTGCGCCGCTGACGCTGTCTACCAACCGGGATTCGGGGGGTGCGCCAGCGGTGCGGTAGAGCACCGCAACGCTGCCATGGGCACAAAGCTCACGGCTCAGTCCATCGGCAAGGTCGAGCAGGGGAAGCGAGCGGTCCAGCGCGCGGATCGCGATCGTCACCGGAAGCGTGTCCTTGCGCGTGGGGAGGATCGCGCGGCTGGCCTGCAGCTGCGTGCTGAGCGCCGCCGTTAGGGCCAGCGCCAGGTCGGGCTCAGAGCGAAGCAGCCGATTGAATGCCGGCTTTGGCACCCGGATAAGCTCACTGTCGCGCAGGGCACGCACCGAGGCGCTGCGTCGCGAACTGTTGAGCAGCGCAAGCTCGCCGAGTACGGCGCCGCGCGTGAGAGTGTTCAGGATCAGCTCCTCGCCGTCTGGGCCGCCATGCTCGTTGACCACCTCCAGATGCCCGAGTCGCACCCCATACACCGCGTCTGGCTCCTCGCCGCCGCGAAATAGCCACTGGCCGCGCGCCAACCGAACCGGCTCTGCAAGAGCGGCGACACGATCAAGCAGCGCCGGCTCGAGATCGGCGAACAAGGCGACGGCGCGCAGGAAGTCGGCCAGGCTTTGCGGTGCGACCTCAAGCGGCAGTTCGTCACTGTCGGCGAGGTTCGGCAACTCGGCAACGATCGACGTCGCGCCCGTAGGACCCGGCGCGCCCCCGTCAGCTGGCGGCGCCCACGCCTCGGTGCCATCGCCGGTGCGGGCGACGTGCAGGCCCAGGCAGGCAATCGCACCGGCCAGGAAACAGCCGGCGGCAAACCACCAGCCGCGCTCGAAGGCGTGCAGAGCCTGTAGCGGCGAGGGCGTGCCGAGGATCGCCACCAGTACCGCCACGCCGAGCGCAGCGCCGAGCTGGCGTGCCACCGAGTTAAGCGACGTGGCGATCGCAAAGCGCGGGCCCGGCACGGAGCGCACCGCCGCGCCACTCAGTGTCGGGAAGGCCATGCCGGCTCCCACACCGAGGATCAGCATCCCCGGCAGCCACTCGCCAAGGAAGTCGGCGCCGGCGCCCAGGCGCGTGGCGAAGTAGGCCATTCCCCCGGCCCAGATGAGCGCGCCGGGGACGAGCACCCGGCGGTGGCCGTAGCGCTCGACCAATCGGCTGGCCGGTCCCGCGACCGCCATTGCGGTCAACGGGCCTGGCGTCAGCGCCAGACCGGCGGTCAGGATCGAGTAGCGCCAGACCGTCGTCAGGAAGAGAACGTTGCACAGCGTGTAGGCGTAGAAGCCACTCGCCATCACGATGGTCACGGCGTTGGAGAGCGCGAAGGCGCGCACCCTGAGCAGCGAGAGGTCGACCACAGGCACCCGTCGGCGCCCCGAGCGCAGTACGAAGTAGGCCCCGAACGCAAACGCTGCGGCGAACCCGGCGATCGTGCGCGCGCTGCCCCAGCCCCATTCCTGGCCCTTGACGATCGCGAGTACGAGGAGCGCGATCGCGGCGCTCAGCACGAGGGCACCGAGCAGGTCGGGCACCCGGCGCCGGCCTGGTGCGCGGCTCTCGACAATCACCCGCCGGGTCAGCGCAAGGGCGACAAGACCGACAGGGATGTTGACCAGGAATACGAGCCGCCAGCTTGAGGCGGTAATCAAGAGGCCGCCGAGCGGTGGGCCGATGCCGGCCGCCAGTGCCGCGACCGCCGACCACAACGCCACCGCGTGGGTGCGCTCGCCCTCTCGGTGAGCCTCCAGAACGATCGCCAGGGAGCTCGGCACTAGTGCCGCCGCGCCGATCGCCTGCAGCGCGCGGGCCGCAATCAGCAGGCCGATTGTGGGCGCTACGGCACACAGCGCAGAGGCCGCCGTGAACAGCACGATCGCCATGCCGAAGACACGCCGGCGACCGAGCAGGTCGGCCAGCTGGCCGCCGCCGACCAGGAAGGCCGCGAAGACGATGTTGTAGGCGTTCAGCACCCACGAGACACTCGACAGGGGCTTGCCGAAATCGCGGGCGATGTTCGGCACGGCGATATTGACAATCGTCGCGTCCACGAACGCCATGAACGTCCCCAGCACCGCGACTACCAGGACGGCGCGTGGGGTCGAGACCCGCCGCTCGCGTACTGGCCTTGGCGGAACCCCTATCGCTGCTCGTGTGTCGGTCGCCATCGTCTCCCACGGGCGCCGAGATGGCCGAGCTTTCGTCCCATCTGCCCGTTCAGACGACTATGGCAGCTCGCCCAGGGAGCGGCAATCATGCCGATGGCGAGCCAGTCGCCTCCAACATCGGAGGCAGTCAGCCTTGGTGGACTTGTTGAACTCGACGCACGCCCTCGCAGATGAACCGGCCGCTCACCGCTGCTTGCCCAAGGCCTCTGATCAGCAGGCACCACTTCACGGAAAGGGGGGCCGATCCGGGCCTACCGGCGCTGCACTGAGTGGCGCCTCACGGGCGCCATGTGGGCGGAGCGCTGGTTCCACCAAGGGAGGCTTAGAGAGGAGTGCCACCGCGAAGGCCGATCCGCTCGAAATCGGGAACGCGGAAGTGACTGCGGCCGAAATGGTCCAACCACGACCGGTCACTCCGGATCGGCCGGACCATAGTTAGCGGGCGGTTGGCTTTGGCACCCGCGCGCACGAGCCGCTCGACAGGTTTGCTCGGAGCCTCCAATTGGAGCGCGGCACGCAGGTTTTCATCCATCAGCGCGAGCAGGATCCCTCGCCCCAGGCGCCTGGCCCGCCGCGGGAACCAGCGTGTGGTCCAATCCTCGAAGAATCGGTCGACCACCTTGCGCCCGCCATCTGTGTAGCCCCACTGTTCGCGCTCGTAGTCAAACATCCACCGCCTCAGCTCCCCTGGAGTGGGCGGCAGACCTCCGAGCGGCATCTGCTCGGCCACGCTCAACCAAAAACGCCATATTGCCTCCCTTTGCCCGGCCGTGAACTGATCGGTACCCAGATGTCGGGCAATTCGGTCTGGCTCGAAGATGAGAGTGGCCAGCGTGTAGCGCTTCTGCTCGGCTGTGATCGTGAACCGGTCATGAATGCGCTCCATTCGGGCGATTGCTGCCTGTCCCGCTGGACTCGATGGACCCCATTTGAGGAATTCGCCAAACAGAGCGAGAGAATCATCGTTTCGCCCCGAGACATCGCGCAGGGTCTCCCCACCACCGCCTCGGTAGATAACGCGGGCAATGCTGGGGACAGCCACTTGACGCGAAAACCCGACCAGAAGACCGGCGTGCACGGCGATTGGATCACCGTAGAGCACCTCGAGGGTGAGCCGGGCCACTTCCTCATGGTCATCCTCGGGATCGAGCGCGGCGATTTTTCGGCTGAGTGAGTAACCGAATTGGCGCTTCCTCGCGACCGTCACGACCGCCGAGACCTCGCATCCGGAAGCACCGAGCTGCGCCGACAACGGTGCCTCCATTCAGCCGCCAATGTTCCCGCAAAGGACGGCAACGTCAAAGTCCTCGGCCGATGTGGCCACCGAGTGCAGTCATCGCTCTCGCCAGCTTCGCTCGAGCTCCCGCATCATCTGCGGATAGACGATCAGATACCGAAACGGTTTGATCGCCGCCATGTAGGCCCTGCCAAATGGTCCGTTTGGCTTCACGTAGACCGCCATCTGCCCGCGGTAGCCGCCGGCTCCATCCGACACCCAACCGATGTGCATAACACCGTGGACTGTCCGATTTGCCATCTCGGCCGCCCACTCCTGCTCCAGCAAGTACAGCGAGGTGAACGGGAGCGTCTCGAAGGCCGGACCGCGCCGAGCTTCGCGAAGGTCTTCCGGCAGCCGCCCCCGCAGGCTTGAGACCCTCGAGCCAACCCCGCTGTCGGGCTCATCCCAGCCAAACCGCTCGCCGAGCTTCCAACGAAGCTCCCACAGTGCGCGCGCGGCAGGGGGAAGGCTTTTCGCCGGGTCGGCCGAGGCGAACCCCTGCACCAGGAGAGGGAAATCCTCTGGTCCACCGGGCGTCGGCAGCGCCCAAACGTCCTCGAGTCGAAAGTCAGGGACGATCTCCTCGATTCGCCAACTCTGGGAGGTGTGCGCGACTCTTGGGAGCCTCATGCTCGTTATACGGTAGCGCATATATACGGCAGCGTATATTACATCCCTACTCCATGCGAGACAGACGATAGACAGAGACGATGGCCGCGACGCGCACGCCCCCACATCGGTGGATCGAGGAGGGACTGCGGACTCTCGCCATGGGCGGCCCGGATGCGGTTCGGATCGAATCCCTTGCCCAAGGTCTCGGCGTCACCAAGGGCGGTTTCTACGGCTATTTCAGCGACCGGGAGGCGCTGCTCGAAGGGATGCTCGACGCCTGGGAGCGAGCGGTTCTCGACGAGGTGATTGAGCGCGTCGAGGGAGAGGGCGGGGATGCCAGGGCGAGGCTGAGGCGGTTGTTTGCGCTGGCCTCCGCCTCCGCCGATGAACTGTTGAAAATCGAGCTTGCGATTCGCGATTGGGCCCGGCGCGACAAGGCTGTTGCCAAACGCCTAAGACGCGTCGACAACCGACGGATGGAATACATGCGCTCGCTGTTTCGTGGCTTCTGCAAAGACGAAGATGAGGTCGAGGTTCGCTGCCTGCTGGCATTCTCGCTCTTCATCGGCAGCCACTTCATCGCCGTCGATCACGGTGGGCGCAGCCGCTCGGATGTGTTGGAACTTGCCTTGGACCGACTCGCCGCTTAGAAGCACCGGCCCCCACTTCTGCTGCGCTGGCACAGCGTGACCAACCCGCTGTACATCGCTACGGGTGCTTTAGCACCCTCTGAGCCCACAACGCCCAATTCCAAGGCCACGATCTGCCGGCGGATTTCCGAAGCTGCGACGGTACATCGCAGTGGGAAACCAGAACAAAGTACCTCAAGCCGGAAAGCCATCAGCCCTTAGGTCTGGGCTTCGAAATAATCCGCGGGCCTGATCGCTCGCTCTGCCGCGTCCCTCCGTGATGCCTAGCTTCGGTCTACAGGTATTCGGCGGTCAACCGATAGGTCCATGATGGAGGCCGCCTGGCAAAACCGCTCCGCTCGAGAGCCGCATACGAAGCGCCATAGGCGGGCCTTTCGGCTCGCGCGTGGGGCGTGGCGGCTGGCCCGACGCGACTCGGCACTGGCAATGCTGGCCCTCATGTTGGCCGGATCGGTCGCGCTCGCGATAACCGCCCTTTACGCAGCGGCTTCGCATTTATCGTTCGGATTGCACGCGCAATCGCTGCGGATCCTTCTTTTGCTGGGCTTCGGCTTCTGCATCACCCTACTAACCGCGTTTCTCAGCGCCGCAATGGCGCATGCAGCAAGCGCCGGTTTCGATGGGATCCCGATGACCGTTCGCGAAGCGATCGACGAAGCCAAAGGGTCCCTCGGGCAACTGATCGTCTGGTCGTCGATCGGGACGGCTGTTCTCGCTGGCGCCGTGCTCATTCTATTGACGGGCCGTGGCGGAATTTTGGTGGGCAATCTCGGATTGGCGATCTGGAATTTCTGTGTCGCCTTCGTGGTACCGATAGTCGTGCTTGAGGGGGCGAGCGCAGGCGAAGCGATCGGAGAGTCCGCAGCCCTCGCGAGGCGACGCTGGGGAGAGGAGCTCGTGGGGGGCTTCACGATCGCGTTCCTCTGGGCGCTGGCTGCCTTCCTTTGCCTAATGGTCTACGCGCCAGCCATGCGGGCTTTCCGTGTCCAGCATGGCGCAGGCTCGTTGATCGCTCTGACCGTCGGCGGGCTCGCCGGTCTCCTCACCATCCTTTACGGAATTGCCACCGCGCAGACCTTTGTCGTGGCCCTGCTGCGCTATGACAGTGGCGAGTCGACGCTCGAGGAGCTCAAGAGCCCGCCTCGTTCTGATCTCTCGAGACCGGCCCCGGTTCGGGTGGCCGGATTGGCTGCATGCACCGTCTTCGTTATTGGGGTGGTGGGGTTGGTTGCAGCTGTCGGAATCGCCGAACGGGACGTGCAGTACTACATGCGTTTCCCGGCGACATCGGCGAGTCGCCTTGAAGCCGGCACGCCGGTCGTCTATGAAGGTCAGCAGGTCGGGCGGGTCCTTGCGACTCACGAGGAAGGCGACGTGACTCGCGTCTCATTCGAGATCAAGCAGAGCGTTGCCTCCGAGGTCCAAGGCGAATCCATTGGCGTCGACACGTTCGACGGCCGACCCTGTCTGCGGATTGGGGCGATGTCCTCCCTTCGGTCGGGTGGAGATCTCAGCATGAACCGCTCCAGCCCACCGAGGCTTCCACATCGGAGGCATCCCCGCCCACTGCCTTCTGGCTGGTGGGTCGCACCCGGAACGCTCCCCTGGCCAGTCAACCTCGCCTGAGAGCAGTCGGCGATAGCTGTCGCAGCGTCCAGTCCGAGGCAGCAACTGCGCTGGCAGGCGAAGCGATTGTCGCGAGGTCGGCGACCGAGCAGCAAGGGAGGATGGGTGTGACTCGCGGGCACTTTCGTAAGCCAAAGATTACGCTGAAAGTTCTCGGCCCTTTGAGCGAACGGTGACCGCATCACCGTTCGCATTCACTGTTGGCCGGCGCCGAAACCGGTTCGCTGGGCGCGACGCTGACCTCGGTGACCTTCACCTGGACGGCACCAGCGCCGGAACCGGGGAGACCGTCAATAAGCTGCGGCCGATGGTCACAGCGGCGATTGAGATCACAGCAAGAACATCGACGGCAATCAGGATCGCAACAAGCAGGCGAGGAGCTACCGCCACTTCTAGCGCTCATGGTGAACCATCCGCTTGGCCCGAAGCGAGAGGGTTGGTTGCCCGCGGCTGCGTTCGTGGCGCTCCGTAGGGGCTGTGGGCCGCACTCGACTTGGCTGAACTTGCGATCAGAGAACCGGCCGAAGGTGACCCTCCCGAATCCGCCCCTGTGCTGCCCGGCTGTGCGGCAGGGTGAGATTCGTGACAGTAGCTGGCGTGAGGGTGATTGCACTGCCGTTTCTCCGCCGCCTGCAGACCAGAGCGCCGCCGCCCCGCATACGATCGGCGACTGGGAAAGACGCTCGGAACGCTGCCCGGTAAGCCGCGATGCCCCAGCGCCTGCAGCGCCCGTTTAGTCGGAGCTTCGGTCCGCGATTAGGGCCCTGAGCGCTAGTTCCGCCAGGTCGGGTCTTCTCCTCACTCATGCGACCAAAAGGCGAGCTCGCATTCGCGATCAGGTGGATTCCGGGCGTGCCGAACGGCGAGCGCGCTGGCGGTCGATCGGGGAGCAGAGCCGATAGAGTCGACAGAACTGAAGCTCGGAAGGGGTTCGGCCTCGCAATGGTGCTGATCATCGTCATCGTCGTATTTGCCCTGCTCATCCTTGGCTTGTGGGTGGGATACAACGGCTTGGTAAAGAGGCGCAACCGAACCCAGGAGGCGTGGTCGCAGATCGACGTGGAGCTCAAACGCCGTCACGACCTCATCCCCAACCTGGTCTCGGCGGTGCAGGGCTATGCCGCCCACGAGAGGGGGACCTTCGAGGCAGTGACTCAGGCGCGGGCCAACGCAGTCGCGGCCGGTGCGACGGGGGACCCGGGTCAAGTCGCACCTGCAGAGAACGCTCTGTCGGGAGCGCTACGTTCGCTGTTCGCGGTCGCCGAGAACTATCCGCAGCTGAGGGCGGTTGAGAATTTCCTGCAACTCCAGGAAACGCTGACTGCAACCGAGGACAAGATCGAGTATGCACGCCGCTACTACAACACCAGTGCTCGCGACTACAACATCGCCCTGCAGACATTTCCGCGCAGCATGTTCGCGGGGCCTTTCGGCTTTAGGGCGGTGGCGTTCTTCGTCGCTGGTGAGGAAGATCGTGCCGCGCCTCAGGTGAGCATTCCTGGCTCTGGACCGGGCGCGGAGGTTCCGGCATCCTCGCCTGGTGCTGGCCCCGAGGCGCTTCCGCCTGCTTCTGGCGCGCAGGGGCCGCCGCCGGCCCGCTGAAACTCCACCGGGCCGGCTGACTGCCCGGGTCAGACAGTCTGGCCCGAGGCAATCTTTTCAAGTGCAGCTATCCGCTCCTCGATGGGAGGGTGAGTGTCATAGAGGTGGTGGTACCAAGCATCGTGGTGCTGCAACGGGTCGTCTATGCACATTGCCGCGGTGGCGTGGTTCATCTTCTTGAACGGCTTGTCGTTCTGCTGGAGTTTTTTGAGGGCGCTCAGCAGCCCAGCCGGATTGCGGGTCAGCTCCACACCACTCACGTCGGCCAACGACTCGCGGCGGCGCGAGAGCGCCAGGCGAATGAGTGGACCGAAGATGAAGCCGACTATCGCGAGCAGTGTGCCGGCAGCGATGATCACCAGGACGGCTTGGTTGCCGCTGCTGCCACGCCCGCCTCCGGCGAAGAATGCGCTCCGCCACAGGATGCTGGCCAGCAGGGCGGCCATTCCGATCATGGTTCCGACCACGAGCAGGAGACGGATGTCGTGGTTCTTGATGTGGCTCATCTCGTGGCTGGTCACGCCCTCAAGCTCCTCGCGGTTCATGATGGTCAGCAGTCCGGTAGTGAATGTGATGGCTGCTTTTTCCGGGCTGACCCCCGTGGCGAAAGCGTTGGGCGAGGGGTCGTCGATCACATACACGGCGGGCTTGGGGATCCCCTCGCCGATGGCCAATGCCTCCACCAGGTCATGCAACTGTCGGTACTGGACGGGGTCGGCCGGCACGGCCCCCGATACCCGCAGCACCAGAGCGGCTCCCGCGTTGAGAGAGTAGATGATCCCGCCGACGGCGAGCGCGCCACAGATCGCGATGCCGACGATTACCGGCGTCCAGCCGTAGCTGGTCGTCGGGGCACGCGAAAATTCCGCATTGGCTGTGGGGTGATAGACCGCTTTGAAGAGGAGGCCGCAAGCGGCACCGATGGCAAGCCAGATCACAAAGAACAAGGCAATGAAGATGACGGTCCGTCGCTTGTTGCTGGCGATCTCGCTGTACACAGGCCGAATCCTACGGCACCTAATCAACCACTCGATCGGTTCGACCTGCCGCTGGGTGCTCGTGGGTGCCGAAACTCCATCACGCAGCTGCCTCGTACTCCCGGATAGGCCACCGAGCAAATCAGAGCGCGCGATCGCCTCAGGGCGCAGAACGCCCGCCACGTAAGATTCCTAGAACGCGAGGATCAATGCAGAGTAACCGGTTATCGTCCTGCAGAATCCCTCGTCAAAGCCTTTCGAGGATCACTCGATGCTTCGTTCCGATGCCATCGAGCTTCAGGTAATTAGGCTACTGCTTGGAACTGATATGTCGCGGTGTCGGAGCCAGCCTCGGTGCTGGCCCGGAGGAGCACGATGGCCCGAGGAGAGGTTCCTTGGCGCGGTGTACTGCACCGCATAGCTGCCAAGGTGGCGGTGGACGCCTCGTAGATTCCACACAACGGCCCTTTGGCCTGCAATAAGCACTCCGCAAATCAAGTGTGCACCGCCCACAACTCCGACGCGGTCAGGGCGCCGACCTGCGCGCTTCGCTGCGGCGGCCGACACCATTTTAACCGCGACAGGGATATCCAAACCCGGACTCGATTTCAGTCGGGTTATGACCGATCCGAGGTCCCCCGGTGCCGATGAGCGCGGTCGTCATGACTCCTCGGCGGTACTCGATAGCCACTGAGGGGGGGTCCAGTCCCCCACAGGGTCTGTGGTTTGCCCCACCTCGATCAGATGACCGTCGGGGTCGCGGATGTAGCAACGGATCTCGTACTGGTGATGCTTCGGTGGAGTCAGGAATTGAGCACCACGGGCGCTCCATTCTGCGTATACGGCCTCGATGTCTTTGACCCGGATATTGAGAAAGCTGCTGACCCGGTCTAGGTCGCGTGGCGTCTCCAGGGTGACCGTCGGCTTGTCGTCGGTCGGACCTCCGCCCCGATTGATGACGATCCAGCTGTTGGCGAGCGCGACGTTGGTCGGTTCTCCGGAGCGTTCCAATGTGCCGCCGAGCACTTCCGTGTAGAAGCGACGGGAACGCTCCACATTGTCCGAAACGATGAAATGAACCAAGGCCAGCTCGGCGTCAATGGTGCCCATTTTTACCTCCGTCTCTGTAATTTACCGCTACGGTCACGCATTGCGCCGTGTACACACCTGTGCGTGCCCCCGACCCGATCTCTGGTCGCTGCTAGCGCGCCGACGCCCATCACTGCTTTCCGTTCTGAGTAGCAGTCGGGTGTCGCCGCAAGACTGTACCCTCACGGTCAGTGTCCTGCGCTTTGGCCGCCGTCGATGTGCAGGATCTCGCCGGTCACGAACGGTGCCGACTCGAGATAGAGGACTCCAGCGACCACGTCCTCGAGCTCACCGACTCGGCCGATGGGGTGCAACGCACCCATCCCCGCGTAGGAGCTCTCGCCATGTGGCTGTGTTTTGATGACACCGAGCGAAATGGCATTTACCCGCAGGCCGCGTGAAGCGTACTCGATCGCGAGCGACCGGGTGACCGCTGCCAGGCCGCCCTTAGTCAGCGTTTGCAGCGCGGCTGGTCTGCTGCTATCCGGCTGCTCGACGAGTGACGTTGAGACATTAACCACGTGTCCATGACCCTGGTCGAGCATCTGTTTGATCGCGCGCGTCGTCATGTGAAAGAAGCCAGCAAGGTTGACGGCGATCAGCGCGTTGAAGTCCTCAAGGGTGTAGTCCGTGAAGGGCTTGCCGATGTAGATTCCCGCATTATTGACGAGGGTGTCTATGCGGCCGAAATGCTCGACCGCCGCCTGCACGATGCGCTGCGCCGTGTCGGGGTCGGCGATGTCGCCCTCGAGGGTCACGAGGCCGGGGTCCTCTGAAGTCCCGATCGATCGAGCAGTCGCGATCACCGCATACCCTCGCTCACGATATGCCTTCGTCAGTCCCGCGCCGATGCCCTGCGAGGCGCCGGTGATGATCGCGACGTTCCGGTTGTTGTGCTCAGCGGGCGGGTTCAATCGACTAAGTGGGTTCTCCTATATCACGCCAGTGGGCCGCCGATCGCCGACGCTGATGGAAAAGCCCTCTGTTTGGCCAGTCGGAGCCCAGGCGGTGGCAGTCTCGAGCTAGGTTGAGGTGCGGGAGGGCGTATTTGTTTGTGTCGACACCTCTCGCCGAGCCGAGGGGTGATGGGGCCTCGCCGCCGCCATGTCGCAGGCTAGCGATTGAATGATCTGCCGGTTCGCCCCGGCGCCCGGATGCGGCTCGCCCCGATCGAGGAACGGAGAACGTGCCACCGGTCTGGAGCACGAACTGCCGCCGGCCGTCCCAACCTCGCCGAGATTCGGTCGCGATCCCAGGATCGCCTTCAGGCGGGCAGACCTTCCGTAGATGAGGCTATGGAAACTGATCGCTCAATGCTCTGCCTGCCCAATAAATCCCGCCTCCAACACCAAGTCGGGACCATGGACGCGTACTCGGCAGCTGCTTCCTCCGGGTGCCCTGCGGCTCACGGCGCAAAAGCAGCGCTCTTTGCGGTAATTTCTGCGGCGGCGGCGTTGGTTAATCAGCAGAGAATCCGCAAATTGGGGGTATGGTCGGCGCCAGGACCGGTTTTCGGCCGCTTCTGCTCGAAACTCTCGCGCAGGCTTCTGGAGGCGCAAACTTCCGCCGACCTCACGGGCTGTTTCGTCCACAGCGACAGAAACGCCGCCTAGCCAGCAGGGCTCGTCCTGATCGCGGGGGTCTTGCGTTCACAGACAGATTCTCCTATCCCAGCTGCGTTGCCAATCCAGTCGGCGCCTTGCCACTCGCCAAAGCAAAGGAGCACACGCAATGAGCACAATCGCCACTCAAGATGATGTCGGCCAACAGACGGACGGCGACCAGGCCACAGTTCGTCCGTTTGAGATCGATTTTCCCGAGGCAGAGCTCACCGATTTGCGCCGGCGAATAATCGCAACACGGTGGCCTGAGCGGGAGACGGTTGCCGACGATTCGCAGGGCGTGCCTATCGCAACGATTCAGGAGCTCGCACGCTACTGGGGGACGGATTACGACTGGTCCAAGTGCCAAGAGCGACTGAACTCCCTACCGCAGTTCATCACCGATACAGACGGGCTGGACACTCATTTCATTCATGTTCGCTCAAAGCACGAGGATGCGTTGCCGCTCATCATCACGCACGGGTGGCCTGGCTCGATCATCGAGCAGATGAAGATCATCGATCTGCTGACCGACCCGACCGCACACGGTGCGAGCGCATCAGACGCCTTCGATGTGGTGATTCCCTCACTGCCGGGCTACGGGTTCTCTGGCAAGCCGACCTCCACCGGGTGGGGTCCACCCCATATTGCACGCGCATGGGTAGAGCTGATGAAGCGCCTTGGATACACGCGGTTTGTCGCGCAAGGCGGCGACTGGGGTGCGGCGGTCACGCAAGCGATGGGAGAACAGGCAGCTCCGGAGCTGCTCGGCATTCACTCCAACATGCCTGGGACCGCTCCGCCCGAGCTTGTAAACGGGTTTCTGCGCGGCGAACCGGCGCCATCGGGTCTCTCAGCCGAGGAGGGACGCGCGTACGAGCAGTTGAGCAACTTCTACGCAAAGCACGTCGCCTATGCGCTGATCATGACGACGCGCCCGCAAACGCTCTACGGGCTGTCGGACTCGCCCGTTGATCTTGCAGCATTCGTTCTCGACCACGGCGACGGTTCCGGGCAGCCTGGGCTCGTAGAACAGGTTGTTCAAGGCAACCCGTCGGGCGACCTGACGCTTGACGACGTCCTCGACAACATCACGCTCTACTGGCTGACGAACACGGGGGTTTCCTCGGCTCGGCTCTATTGGGAGAATAAGGCGGGCTTCTTCGAGGCCAAGAATGTCTCGATCCCGTTTGCCATAAGCGTCTTTCCCGACGAGCTGTATCAAGCGCCTCGAAGTTGGGCGGAGCGGGCGTATCCCAACAACCTGATCTATTTCAACGAACTCGACCGCGGCGGCCACTTCGCCGCCTGGGAACAGCCGCAGCTCTTCGCGGATGAGATGCGAGCGGCGTTCAGGTCGCTGCGCTAGTAGACGCAATGGGCGGGCGTGCACGCTGTGTGTGCCCGCTCACTGGTCCGGTCCAAGCGAATTCTTGGTTCCATCACGCCCGGAGGTCCCGCCGAAATGAACACCGACTACGACGTCATAGTGCTTGGTGGCGGCTCGCCGGGCGAGCACTGCGCGGGGGCGCTGGCGGAGGGCGGCCTTCGGGTCGCAGTTGTGGAGCGCGAGCTCGTGGGTGGAGAGTGCTCCTACTGGGCGTGCATTCCGTCAAAGACGCTGCTGCGCCCGGGCGAGGCGGCTCATGGGGCGCGTGAGGCAGCCGCAAGCGCCACGGTCGACGTCGAGGCGGCGCTGGCCTGGCGCGACTTCATGGTCTCCGACTATTCCGACGCCGGACAGGAGCGCTGGTTGGCCGATCGCGGTATTGACCTGCTACGCGGCAGCGGACGGTTGGCAGGCCCCGGCATCGTCGAGGTCGACGGCGTGCGCCATACCTCCGATCACATCGTCCTCGCCAATGGCGCCGATCCGGTCGTGCCGCCAATACCGGGGCTGAGCGAGCTCGACGGCGTTTGGAGCAGCCGTGAGGTTACGTCGATGAAAGCCGTTCCGCGCCGCCTGCTCATCCTCGGTGGGGGGCCGGTCGGGGTAGAGATGGCGCAGGCCTTGCGTAGACTCGGGGGCGAAGCGGCAATCATCGACATGGCCAATCACGTGCTCGGGCGTGAGCCGGCACCGCTGGGTGCGGCCCTCGGTAAAGAACTGTGCCGCGAGGGCATCGAGCTCGTCCTGTCAGCAAACGCAACCGCTGTGCGACGCGACGGCGAAGACTACGTGGTCGAGATTGAAGACGGGCGCGAACTGCGCGGCGACCAGCTGCTCATCGCCACCGGCCGGCGTCCGCGGGTTCAGGGGCTCGGCCTTGAGACCGTCGGTGTCGAGGCCAACCCCCACGGAGTTCCGGTCGACGCCCACCTGCGCGCGGCCGAGCACCTCTGGGCGATCGGCGATGTCAACGGCCTTTGGCCGCTGACCCACGTCGGCAAGTATGAGGGTGAGGTCGTCGCCGCGAACATTCTCGGCGAGCCGCGAAAGGCAACCTACGAGGCGGTCCCGCGAGTCGTATACACGGACCCTCAGGCCGCGGCAGTGGGCGACTCCAAAGGCCATTTCAGCGCCACGGTTTCGTTATCAGAGGTGTCGAAGACCGCCACCTACACGCGCGCCTACGCTGACGATAACGGCTTCCTGACCCTCCTCAGTGACGGCGACCGTCTCACCGGCGCCTACGCGCTCGGCCCCGAGGCGGGCGAGTGGCTGCAGCAGGCAACCCTCGCGATCCGTGCCCGCATCCCTCTCGACGTTCTCGCCGACACGATCCAGCCGTTCCCGACGTTCTCGGAGATCTACGTAGTGGCATTAAAAGAACTCCGCCGCCGGATCGCGACAGCATCTATTGCGGTCAACACGGGACCGCCAGTAGCGAGCTGACGGAGTGAGAGACCATGACGACCTCATCGGCTTCCCACCCCGGTTAATCCCGATAGCCGGCAGTTACCAACTCCACCAACCTCTTCGATACGGAAGGAGAACACCCAGTGCATGCTGACATAACACCTGGCTCAGGTGACATCGACGAGTCCCTCGCCCCGAGCGGCGAGGGATGCGAGGAGTGCCTCGCAAGTGGTCAGTGGTGGTTACACCTCCGCCGTTGCGCAGCGTGTGGACACATCGGCTGCTGCGACAACTCGCCCAACCAGCACGCTACACGACACCAAGAGGAGACCCGCCATCCGGTGATCCAGAGCTTTGAGCCGGGTGAGGACTGGTTCTACAACTACCGCTCCGGTGAGTTCTTCGAAGGCCCGGTGCTGGCGCCTCCCGACAGTCATCCACCCTCGCAGGGAGTGCCGGGCCCGCAGGGCGCCGTCCCGCCGGACTGGCAAGAACAGCTCAACCCGTAAACGCAGCTCAATTTCTCCTCGGGAGCGGCACAGCCAACGTGGTGTCCGCCAATCCCCGCGGCGGTCTCTGTCTGGGAGGGAGGCGCGGTCGTCGCCGTAGAGCAAGGCCCCTTGTGGTTACGGGTTGTAAGAAGAGGGGGTCGACTGAGGAGAGCGCCTATCCCATCCGTGAAATGGCGCGTAGTCGGCAGAATCCCACGCCTCGCGCAGACCGGGCTTGCTCAGATCCCAGTCGGGGCGGATCTCGCGGGCCACGGCTCGAAGGTCGTGCCAGAGATCGTCGAAGGAGGGACGACCCCAGAACCAGTAGCCGTTGTAGATGCTGTGGATGACCAGGCCGGGCTTGAGCACGAAGGTATGGGGGATCATCGGATCGTGGACCGGGTCGGTGTACTCCTGGATTTCGAGGTCCTTCTGGACGGTTCGCTCCGGGTCAGAGAGGAAGGGCCACTGGGCGCCGGTCGAACCGCGGAACTCCTGACTCGAGTGATGGGTGTCGGTCGAGATGGTGGCAACCTTGGTGTAGGCGACCGCGATTTTGGAATAGTTGGCCGCGAGGTCGAGGTGCTGCTGATGCTCCTTGGGGCAGTAGTTCCCACGCGCCAGCGTGAGGATCAGGGGGTCGTCCCCTTGGATCTCGCTGAGCTTTCGAGGAAGGTTTTCGTGATCGGGCAACTCGTAATCGGGGAAGATGCCGTCGGGGGCGATGTCGCTGCGCATGATCTACTCCTGTCTATGTTGAGGAGCGACGATAATGCTTCCCATCCCGTGCTGGCGCCCGGTGGCTTCAGGGGCTCGGAACTCGGGCAAGCGGTACGGATGGGGACGAGGGGTCAGCCGAGCACGTCGCAGCCTTTCAGGATTAGATTGGGCTAGGTCAATCGGCGCCGCGGGCGCCAGAAAGGGGTCATCTCAATGAGCGCCCACACGCCGGTGTGCGAGTTGCTGGGGATTGAGCACCCGATCGTCGAGGCACCTATGTCGGCAGATCCTGCCCTGCCCGCAGCGGTCTCAAACGCCGGTGGCCTCGGCAGCCTGGGACTGTCCTGGTCCGATGACGCCGGGGAGGTGGTGCGTGAAACGGCAGCACTCACCAACCGGCCATTTGCCGGCAACTTCGTTCTCACCTCAGATCAGCACCGTCGACTCGATCAAGCACTTTCCGCTGATCTGCGGATCGTGTCGTTCCTCTGGGGCGATCCCCAGAGCTATGTCGACCCGGTCCATGACGCCGGGGGGCTCGCTATTCACACGGTCGGGAGTACCGAGGAAGCGCGGCGCGCAGTCGGATGCGGAGTTGACATCGTCGTCGCGCAGGGTTGGGAGGCCGGCGGGCACGTGTGGGGTGGCGTGGCAACGCTCCCCTTGGTGCCAGCGGTAGTCGATGCGGTGGCACCGCTACCGGTCATCGCGGCCGGTGGGATCGGCGACGCTCGAGGAGTGGCAGCAGTGCTCGCCCTTGGCGCGCAGGCCGCCTGGCTGGGCACCCGCTTTCTCTTGGCCGACGAGATGCCGATCCACGAGCAGTATCGGCGCCGCCTGATCGACGCAAGCGAGACCGATGCAGAGTGGTACCCCAACCTTTATGAGGTGGGATGGCCGAACTCTCCGCACCGCGCCCTCCACAACTCTACGGCCGAGAGGTGGGAGGTAGCGGGCCGCCCACCACCGGGCAGTCGACCTGGAGAAGGGGAGGTAATAGCGCACTTCGCTTCAGGCGATCCGATTCTTCGATATTCCCCCGCGCCCCCGATGCTCGGAACGACCGGTGAGATCGAGGCGCTGTCGCTTTGGGGCGGACAGAGCGTTGCGCTCGCCAGACAGACACAGCCCGCGGCGGAGATCGTGGCCGAACTCGTATCGCACTTGTAGCATCAAACTCCAACAACGGAGGTCAGTATGAGCAACATCGACGCAGAGATGGTCTTGGCCCACTTCATCGTTTCAGACAATGTCGAGCGTTCTCGCCGCTTCTACACCGAGGTACTCGGCGGCAAGACGGTCATCTCTGGCGAGGCGGGTGACGAGGTCACCTACGTCGCGCTCGCCAATACCTGGATCATCATGAATGTTGGAGGCGGCCCGACCGACGACAAGCCGACGGTCACGCTGGAGACGCCACCGGACCCGGATCGGGTGAGCAGCTTCCTCAACATCCGTGTTGCCGACATCCAAGCCGTGTACGAGGAGTGGAGCGCGCGGGGTGCGGAATTCCTGACGCCGCCAAAGCAGCACGCGACCGAGATCCGCTGCTATATCCGCGACCCCGACGGCTACATCATCGAGGTAGGCCAAACGACGCTGGCCAGAGGCTGGCGTCCGCCGTCTTGATTTCCAGTTCTCACTCGGCAGGTAGGAACGGCGCGCTGTCCCACAAGGTCGCCGCGGCGTCCTCAGCCACCCTGTCGGCTGCTCGTCCGCGAGGCCGCTATCGCTTGACACCGACGTCGTCGCCCTCGGTGTAGCGGATCGCGGAGCCTTCGACGGGCTCAACGAGAAAGCGCCCCGTGTCGCCGTCCTCCCAGGACTGTCGTAGCCCGGGGGTCGCGAGGTCGAAGTCGGGGCGGTTGGCGCGCATTACCTCTCGCAGGTCCCGGTGCAGCTCGTCGACAGTCGGCCGCCCCCAGTACCAGTAGCCGTTGTAGATATTCTCGATCCGCAGCCCCGCCGCGAGTATGAAGGTATGGGGGATCATCGGATCGTGGACCGGGTCGGTGTACTCCTGGATGTCCAGTTCACGCTGAAGTCGACGCTTGGGATCAGAGAGGAAGGGGAAGGACGCACCGACGCCGTCGCGGAACTCGGCCATGTTGAGCTGATCGTCGGTGGTGATCACCACCAACGCGGTATAAGCCAGTTTGAAGTCGACATGGGCGTCAACCAGATGTGAGACGAAGCGACGCTCCTTGGGATCAAAGCCACCTCGTGAGAGGTGGAGGACCATCGGGTTGCGCCCCTGCAGTTCGCTCAGCGTTTGCTCGCGGCCGTCCTGATCTGGAAAGCGGTAGTCCGGAAAGTTCCCACCGACTTTGATGTCCTCACGCATTCAAACCTCCTCTGGAATCTCGCCCATCCTGGGCCCTGGCATCACAGGATACGGACGGCGCAAACCCCTCTGGCCCGTACGACTTTGAACAGCGATTGGTACTCACTGGGAGCCGTTGGTTCATCGTGGTTTGACCAGGTGGGCGTGGCTAATCTTCAATCGCCCACCAGACCTTCTCCAGGCAAACCTCAGAAATGCTGACTGCTGGGGGGTGCCCCGAGCCGAACGTTCAACGTTGGCGCCGGCCCCTCAACGGTACTCCGGATTGGGGTGATCGCTCTGTTCAAGGTTCCACTCCAATGTGGAGTTGCCGTACGCCGGAATCCCACCGGCATCCTTGAGCATGCGCGCTAGGTGCAGCATGTTCCAGGTCATGAATACGGCTTCACGCGTGGTCCAGGCGTTATGCTCGCCCCCGCCGGGCTGATCCAGATAGGAAGGCCCGGGCCCCGCCTCGCCGACCCAATAGCTGTCGGACTGCGGCGGTACGACTAATCCGATGTGTTGCAATGCGTAGAGCACCTGAGCACCGACATGCTTGGCGCCGTCCTCATTCCCGGTGGTGAGCACGCCGCCAACCTTGCCGTAGTAGGCCCACTGGCCACGATCGTTAATCTCGCTCGAGTGGGCGTAGAGACGCTCGATGATCATGCGGGTTTGGGAACTCTGGTCACCGAGCCAGATCGGGCCAACGAGTAGCAACATGTCGGCTGGTTTCACCAGCGAGTCGTAGATCTCCGGGAAATCGTCGCGCTCGTAGCCGTGTTCCCGCATGTCTGGCCACAGGCCCGGTGGGATCGTGCGATCGACGGTACGCACCTCGTCGTATTGCACGCCAAGGACGGAAAATATCCGATAAGGGATAGCCAGCAGCCCATCGGTGTGACTCGGCTCTGGCGAGCGCTTGGTTGTGCCGTTGAAGACGACGGCGCGCAGGTCGGCGTATGAGACAGGCGCGCGCTTGGCCTGAGCGTCAATGAAGGCTGAGATTGGGTCGGGGATCGTCACGGCGCAGTGGTCCTTTTGGAGCGCGTTAGCCTAGCTCAACGGCTGTCTCCACGTGAGAGCCTCACTCCGGCCCCACGGCTGGGTGAAAGGCTATGTCGGGGGGCCCCGTATTGGGCGCAAAGCTGGTCTCAGGCATTAAGTGGTGCGCAAAGAAGGTAGATCGGCAAGTGGCAGAATCGGCTCAATTGCAAGATCTTCCGGGTATTGGCCGAGTCGGTCAGTGGAAGAACCAGTGCGGAGTTCATCTGAACGGGATTGCTTTCGGCGGGCCTGGCGCCGAGATCGCGGGTTTCGGGCGTTTGTCCTTTTCCTGCATCGGATCCTCCGTCGCAGGCGCTCCGAATGGGCGAACCAATATATTGGCTGCCAGCAACAGCGGACTGCGAGGATGACGTAAGGTGGCCAGGCGGACTCGAGCCGAACTGATGAGCCAGCTTGAGGCCCTGGCGGCTGAGCCAGCGCTGGCGAAGATAATGACCTGGACCCTCCCGGGGATCCGGCCCGCGGCGTATGAGCGCTACGTCGAGTTGCGACGGGGTGGCGGGGTCTCAAGCGCATCGCGCGGAGTCCCGAGCAAATGTCACAACGCTTCGCGCACGGAGACCGGGTTGGCGTTCAGTGGGTGGGCACAGCGCAGGAGAACTCCGATGAGCCACCATTTACCGGGGAGTTCCGCCGTAGTTCGTGATGGGAGCTTGGCGCACTCAACCCCTGCGCTGAAAGCGCGCTCGTGCCGTGGATGTCTCCACCAGAGGGCACCACCGGGGGAATGTAGACCGGTCTACCAGTGTCGTGAGAGATACATCTCGATTGGCCGTTACCCACGGGTCGGCAGTGGTCAAACGATTGGGTGGGCAGGATCTGCCCCTGGCCGTCGATTGCCCACATGTTGCGGTGCCCGAATCCGGTTTCCTGGTTGCCTTCAAGCGCAAGGACGCTGAAGGCAACTACCGCAAGCATGCCGAATCGGAGTCCCACGGACCGAAGCCTAGCCGCAGGGCGGATCTGCCGGTCAGTGTTCCACAGCGCACCATGAGTCTTCGGACCAGCCAGGCTTCGCCGGATACTTCTGCCGTAACTCGCGCCCGAGCTTGGCACATTCGGCTCTGCGTGCGAGGGCACCCGAGTTCGGGGTTGGCTCAGGGATGGATATTGAGCCACCAGCGCTCAAACGGAGGACCCGCGAGCCGTCAACCCCACGAGTGGCTCCCTCGTGACCGCCCGCCAGCGCGACGCCCGCTGCAACAACGAACGCCAGGTAGACGGCCCAGATCAGACGAGAGCGGCGACGCACGGCTGGCCTACTGAGGACCGTACTCGATTGTGAATGACCTCTTGCCGTCGCTGAAGTGAACTGGTCCCACGATTGGTCGCGCAGCAGTGCAGACCCACGTGGTCCTATGCCCAAGATCGTCGGCCATTGTGATTGTCGAGCGCCGTGCCCGCCCGTTGAGCGTGACGATCATTGAGTTGGCCATTTCGCACTCGACTCCGTGAAGGACGAACACATATCCCGCCTTGGCCCCACAGGTCGAAGCGCCCTCAGTTTGGCCTGCGGCTGCCGACTGTGAAGAAGCTCCGTTGTTACCGCAGCCCGACAACAGGGCGCCAACGCCAGAGCGCACACCGCAAGACCGGCTCGCAGTCCGGCGCCCAGACTTAGTCTCCAACCGAGAGCTGCAAGGAAGGCACCTGCGACACGCATCAGCCGGATTGCCGCCCCACCCCTACGACCTCGAAATGGCGCCCGCCCGTTTCGCAGCGCACCTCAAGCGGGTAATCCGCGCGCGGATATTCCCGACAGAGCCAGCGAGTGGCTGTCTTGTTCACTGGATTCCTGCTGATGGCGTTCCACGTGCCAACGGCATTCGGTACAACCACGAGAGTCGCCTTTGCCTCGCGGCATGTCATCCTGCTTGTCTTCGGCTCGATTCTCTTCCTGGCACCTCGATTGCCCGAGTAGCAGCCATCAAAGACGTTTTGAGGCGGCACGTGGTTTGACGAGTGAGCCATCGACGGCGTTTCACAGGAGGCCAGGCGGAGGGTCAGGACGGGCGATTGCCCACTCGCCATCCTTAGCTTGGTGTAAGAGGAGCCGGTCATTCCACACCTGACCATGGCAAAGGCAGCGACCCGTACTGGCGAGCGTTTGCCGGTTTCGGTATCCACAGAAAACCCCCTGGCCAAGGCCCTCCCGGCTCCCCAATGGCGCCAGCGTAGTTTGACCAAAATCGCTCCCCACAATTCGTCTCGGTTCGTCACTCCGCCTACGACGCAGATTCTTGGGTGCATCCTCGGCCCGCTTCCAGGAGCCGTTCCCGCGTGGCATGTAATGAAGGTCGGAGGCGATGGGTTGCCAGAGGCTACGTTGATGGATGCTGCCCCGAGACAAACGGCAACGACGACGAGGACGAGGACCCAACGAGCCACGCTGAGCAGTCTAGACGTTTCGCTTATTCGTGAGCGGATTTTCGAGCATCCTCGCTTCTTCAAAGCATCGGCTTGATTGCGTCCACCGCAACCCGCTCGCCGTCAGGCTCAACGTCGCGCAGTAGCTCAGCGGCGTAGACGCGTTGTCGAGCTCCAGAACAAAGGCTCCGGGGCCTTCTCCAAACAGGCGGAGTTTTTTAGCTTTGGGCTTGAAGGCTTGGCGCAATGAACCAAGACGCTCCGTCGGCGGCAGTGACCCGCAGCTATGGCGTGGTCCCCTTCGAGGGAACATGCAAAACCGGTAGCGAAATTACCTTCTCCAACCCGCAGCTCGACATATTGGGAACGAAGTAGGCGCAGTTGATCGGAGTGACAAAACCGCCCCCTGCCCTTCGCGGGTGGGGGGCGTGACGCTCCTCTGTCTCGGGGGGTAAAGGAGCGGCCGGCTGACGCTGCGAGAGTGGCTGAGTCGTCGCCGTAGGCGTGCACAGGGCGGGATTCGGACTATATGACGGCCCAACCCTCCGGGATCGGCTATGAATCTTCCTGTCCTGGCCTAGCTACAGATGGGAGAAGCATGAGGAACATTCGGTTTGTGGTGCTCGCGTTAGGGGCGATAGTCGCGCTGGTTGCTCTTGGCGGTTGCGGTTCGTCCAAGACGCATGGCGAAGAAGGGAGCGTCAAGCTGATTGAGCCTGGCGGAAACAGTGGGATGGTCACCCCGTTCGGAAAATTCAACGGCAAAACCTTTACTCCTGGAACCGGCATTGTTATCGCGAATCCGCTCCAGAACACCGAAAAGAAGACCATGGGCGAAATTAATGCAGTCTGCCTTTCCACTCAGCCCACCGTCAAGGGATTCCTCCTGAGTGGAACTTGCTCTGGCACTGCCACAGTGCCCGGCGGCTCGTTCGCCTTGAACGTCGGCGGCAAAGGGGCGATCGGCGGCACTGTCTCTGGCTCGATCACCGGCGGAACCGGCAAGTACAACGGAGCTGTTGGCAACTTCAGCTCAAAAGCTAAGGGCGGCGGCGAAAGCCCGATGAAAGAAGACACCTTCAACTACATCCTGCCGTAGTCCGAAGCTGTGCCCGGCCTTCTGGCACCACGCTGGGCGGTCGGGCACAGGGTTCGCGTAGGTTTATGTCCCCGCTAACGAATAGAAGTACTCAATCGCTCCGCGTCGCTGAGCTTTTCCCATCTCCACAATCAGACCCGCATCTCGAAGGCAGGCGACTTGATAGGCGATGTTCGACAGCGACACCGAGAGCAGCCGGGGCTTGGCCTACGAGCGCCAAGCAAGACAGAACGCGTACGGTCGTCAGAGCCCCATCGCGCGGCCGACCAGCCTGTCCATCGCGCGGGTCGGCAGAAGTCGCGTGAGGAACAGGCGCATCTTGGCGTCGCGTCCCACGACATAACGGGGTTTGGGTCGGCTCGCGGTCAGGGCGTGCTCCACGACTCGGGCGACCTCGAGCGGCG
This sequence comes from Solirubrobacterales bacterium, assembly GCA_049585815.1. Classification (GTDB taxonomy): domain Bacteria; phylum Actinomycetota; class Thermoleophilia; order Solirubrobacterales; family 70-9; genus DATLSM01. The sequence goes on along the minus strand of JBAVAR010000137.1, from coordinate 9,529 downwards.
GTATGCCCGTGCGCTCACCAAGAGCGATGAACTTGGAGATCGCCGCCACCCCGGCACTGTAGAGCTGCAGTGCTTCAGCCGGCATGTTCGTCGTCGCCTGCTCGGCGCTGGCGCGGCCCTTCTCCCAGATCGGCGTAGCTACGGCCCCCGGCTCGACCGCTGCGACCTCGATGCCGAACTGGCGCAATTCGAGTCTCAGCGCGTCGGTGACCGCCTCCAGCGCGTACTTCGACGCGTTGTAGGGACCGAGGAACGGGCTGGCCAGGCGGCCGCCGATCGAGGTCATGTTCACGATTCGCCCCCGCGCCCTGCGCAGCGCCGGCAGGGCCGCTTGGGTAAGAGCGACCTGGCCGAGGAAGTTGACCTCGAGCTGGCGCCGCCAGTCATCGATCGGCACGAACTCAAGCGGTCCTCCCACCGAGATCCCGGCGTTGTTGAGGAGTCCGGCAAGCCCGGCGGGGGAAGCCTCATCGACGGTCCGCATCGCGGCGGCGATCGACTCGCTGTCGGTGACGTCGAGCATCAGCGGCCGCGCGCGCCCAGATCCGGCGCCCAGCAACGAGTCGGCGTCTGACTGCTTGCGCACGCCGGCAAAGACCGTGAAGCCCAGGCTGTCGAGGTGCTCGGCGCAGGCTCGCCCGATGCCTGTCGAGGCGCCGCTGATCAAGACCGTGCCTCGGCTCGGGTCATCTGCCACAGCGGCGCGATCCTATACGGCAGGTCTGCTGACGGTTCCACGATCGACCTCGCCCGCCAAGCGCCGGGACTTCGCGTAAGGCCACCTGCGGAGCAAGCGCCATCCAGATGCAGGCGCTCACGGAGCCGAGGTTTGTATTGCGGCCTCGGAAGGCGCTATGAGCCCGATGGAGTGGCCACGAAGACTGGAATGATCCGGCTGGTCTTTGTTTGGTAGTCCGCATAGCTGGGATAGGCGTCGACGGCGCGCTCCCACCACAACGCTCGCTCCTCGCCCTGGACCTCTCGTGCGACGAAGTCGTGTGGCTCCGCGCCGTCCTGGATCATCAACGCGGTGGGTTCGGCGATCAGGTTGCCGTACCAGGTCGGGTTGTTCGGAGCGCCTCCCAACGAAGCGACGAGCGCGTACTCACCGTTGTGCTCGACCCGCATCAGGGGGAACTTGCGGATTTTGCCGCTCTTTCGCCCCCGCGTGGTGACAACTACCACGGGAAGGCCCGTATCCCGGAAAGTGTTGGCACGCCGGCCGTTACTCGCCTCGTACTCTTCGACCTGCTCGCGCACCCAGTCCCAAGAGCTCGGCTCGTACTCACCTTGTAGCGACATTTCCACTCCTTAGATGATTCAGTATCGACAGCGGTTCGTGATACTCCACGCCTGATTGGCGAAGACGCGCCGCTGCCAGCCTGAATTCAGCCGCGTGTCCCCAGACGCCGTGGCAGCGACTCTGCGACAGCGTGGTCTGCCACGAGACCCGACTGCCCGAGTGAAGCAGTCTGCCAGTCGCTCCGGCGGCCGGAGCGCGATTCGTCTGAAGCAAGCGTCAGCGAGGACTTAAGCTCGGACGCTCGCTCAGCCGCGAGAGGGGGCGCGATGCCGGTCGGAGCTTCCGCACTTCCCGCGGAAAGCAGGCGCCGCGCGCGTAGCCAGCGAGGCGCCTGAGTTGGACGAGTTCCGAGCGTCACCGGTCGGGCATCGAAGCTCGGGTCAGCTTTGTTGGCGACTCGGGCAGACATGCGCTTGACGGAGTTGATGGCAGCTACATTCCGATGGGCTGTTGGTACCCAAATGTGGTACCCAAGACCAAATCGGAGACGAGCCGCTCAGCGGAAAGGTGCCCATAAACCCGCATGAAAACTGGCTTTCCTGGGAGTGGACCTTAGTGGACACCACTCCAACCCTCCAGCACCACTGGAGGGTTTGCTGAATTGGCCGCACAGCGATGCCGAAGCCCGGACCGAGTCGGGGCGAACGCGCGCTACCGGATCTCCTGGATGGGCGCCTGGCACCGCCCATCCACGACAAGGACGGATCATCGACGCCATCTCCCAGGTGCTCGCCGACGGGCGCGACCCAATGCAGGCTCGCGACGTGCACGCACGCGTAGAAGCTCTCCTGAGCGAACCCGTGCGGTGGTCGTCCGTCAAGGCGACGCTCGCCGGCAACCTCAAGGGCCCAGCCCCCAGATTCGTCCGCCTAGCTCGCGGGCGCTACGGCGTCCACTCCCCCGCGCAAACTCGCGTGAGCCGCTCGGGGGCCACACGCGAGACGCCCGCTTCGCCGCGATAGGGGGTGTCTCACCCCCACCCGCCGAGACTTCTGCTCCTCGTCGTGGGTGTTGCACAAACCCCTCGCGAAAAAGCCGCGACGTGGGCGCTCAACCCCACCTAGGATGCGCTGCGGCCGCCGTGGGCTTGTAGACAAGCGTTCGGTCGACTTGAGCTGAGGCTCAATTTCTAAGGAGGCCGGAGATCAGCGCACATCGCCTCGCCGGAGGTTTGTGCGACAGCCACTGTCCAGAGCAGCAGTGAGATCCGCTAACTGTCGGGTTGCCGCTGAGGGGGCAATGGTTGGAGCCCCGCTCTTGGCGGATCTGAGGTCCATCCGGGAGGTGAATCCTGCTCCTCGGCCACTCGGGGTTGCCCGCTGGCAGGATCATGATCGTCTTGCGGCACGGCGGCTACTCGAGTTCTTGACTGTCATCGCCCGTGAGATCACCGCGAAGTCTTCTTGTGGGATCTTGAATAGGCCTACCCGGAACATGTACCCCCAGCGGCGCTTGTCCTTGATGAAGCTGAGCTGGTCGATCAGCGCTCTAATCGGCGCCTCAATGCTCCTGACGAACTCGACGTTGCGGCGCCACGGCGTGAACCCCGGCGCCTGTTCCACCTGGTAGAGATCTTCGTCGACGATCCGACCTATTGCCGTGAAGGCCTGCAGTGGCTCGCCGTCTCGCAGGCTCGTCTTGGGCGAATAGTAGACCAGCCAGTCATCAGCCTTCAGCCGCTTCACTCCGGAAGCCTTGCCATGGCCTGCCTGGGTGAATCCGCCCTCTACGCTCAGCCGCACGTGATCACGGCTGATCGTGCTCACCCAGTACGTTTGCTGGTTGGGAGAGCCGAGCGCGGTCGCGCAGATGCCTAGTTGGCGGTGCAGCTGCTCGCGCTCGGCGCGACTAAGCGTCGCGATCATGCGTTGCTCGATTGCAGCGACGGTCGAGGAAGCCGTGCGTAGGCGGGTACGTCCCTCGGCCGTGAGGGCGTAGCGTTGGCTGCGGCCTTGGCCGACGGCGCTCACGAGTCCGCTAGCTCTTAGGCCGGTAAGGAGCTGGTGCATCGCTTGTCGGCTGACGAACGCGTCGCGCGCCAGGTCTGCGTTTGAGATGTGCGGACGCGAGGCGAGGATCTGCAGACAGGCGTACTGCGACACGCTGAGTCCGTAGTCGCGCAGCTCCCCGTCCATCGTTGAGTGCAGGGCGTGTTGGGCGCGCTTGAGGGCGTAGCCCACGGATTGATCGAGATCGACTTGGCGCACGTCAAGATCTTGACATAGTAGGGTACGTCAAGACCTTGACAACCCCAAAAGGAAGGATCTCCCTGTGTCTACCGTTGCAGGCCCTGATTTCATTGCCCTCCAGGTCCGCGACATCGAGCGTGCCGCCGAGTTCTACGAACGTGAGCTGGGGCTCACGCGCGCACCCGGACCCCCGCACGCCGTCGTGTTCGCCACCCAGCCAATCCCGTTGGCGGTCAGAGACCCGCTGCCAGGCACCGACCTCGACAGTGGACAGCCCGGCCTCGGCGTGGCGCTATGGCTGCGGGCCGAGGACGCCCAAGCCCTTCATGACCAACTCGCCCAGCACGGCGTGACGATCCTGACTGAGCCGATCGATGGCCCCTTCGGCCGGACGTTCACGCTCCAAGACCCGGACGGCTACGCCATCACGATCCACGATAAAGGCTGACGAGACTCAGCCCGCACCGCACTGAAATCACATTTCTCGCCGCTACGACGCAGCGGTGAACCCGTTCCGTGTAGCGCTCAGCCGGCCAGCAGCACGGGCTTCCCGCCCACGTGACCGCCCTCAGTCACCCGGTGCGCCTCGGCCACCTGTGCGAGCGGAAAGGTCTGCGCGACCGGGAGCGTCGCCGTCCCTGGTCGAAACTTCATCCCTGCCCTTGACTTCAAGCGCTTGAGGTGTGTTTTGATGCTCGCATGACAACTCTCACCATCCAAGATGTCTCCCGGCGCAGCGGGCTGAGCGGGCCGACGCTGCGCTATTACGAGGAGGTCGGGCTGATCGGTCCGATCGACCGCGACCCGAGCAGCAGACACCGCCGCTATCGCGAGGAGGACCTCGACACGTTGCAGGTGCTGGCGTGCCTGCGCGCGATGGGCGTCGGGATCGAGGAGATGCGCACCTACCAGGCCAACCGCGAGCTTGGGCACGCCAAGGCGGGTGAGCAGCGCGATCTGCTGCTGCAGCACGCCAAGCGGGTCGAGGCCGAGATCAAGACGCTGCGCATGCACCTCGACTACCTAAGGGCGAAGGCGGCGCTCTGGGACGCCCGCAGCCGTGAGGATGCGGACGCGGAAGCTGAGGCGAACTTGCAGGTACAGAAAGTGCTCCCACGACTGGAGGAGGAGGTTCTCCTATGAGTTCCAAGGTGTTGGTAACAGGCGGGTCCGGATATCTGGGCACGCAGTTGATCGCGGCTCTGCTGCGTGATGGGCGTGCGGTACGCGCGACCGTGCGCTCCCTGGATGCTGAGGAAGCTGTGCGTGCGGCCGTGCGCCGCGGTGGTGTGGACGACACCGGCATCGAGTTGGTGGCAGCAGATCTGATCTCCGACGACGGCTGGCCGGCCGCGCTTGAGGGTGTGGAGGAGGTCCACCACGTCGCCTCGCCGATCCCGTCCGCCCAGCCCAAGGACCCTGACGAGCTGATCGTCCCCGCCCGCGAGGGCACGGTGCGTGTGCTGAAGGCAGCGCGGGACGCCGGCGCGCGCAGGGTGGTGCTGACCTCCTCGTTCGCAGCGGTGGGCTACTCGCCCAAGGCAGTCCGCGACTACACCGAGGAGGACTGGACCGACCCCGACACGCCAGGATTGCCCCCCTACCCGCGCTCCAAGGCGATCGCCGAGCGTGCCGCCTGGGATTTTATCGAGTCCGAAGGGGGCGACACCCAGCTGGTGGTGATGAACCCGACATTCATCGCCGGCCCGTCGCTGGTGTTGGCGCTGCGCTCTACGCTGACCTACTTCAAGGCGATCATCGAGGGCACGATGCCGGCGCTGCCACGCCAGCGCTTCGGCGTCGTCGACGTGCGCGATGTCGCCGACGCGCACATCACGGCGATGGCCACTCCTGCTGCCGCCGGGAAGCGTTACCTGCTGTTGGCGGACGGCCCGACGATCACCTGGCTGGGGCTGGCACAGATCCTCCGCGACCGCCTCGGCCCTGCAGGCGAGCACGTCACAACCGATGAGGCGCCCGGCGAGGACCCGTCGCCGCTGACGATCCACAACGACCGCGCCAAGCAGGATCTCGGCTGGCAACCACGCCTGGCCGAAACCACGATCGTCGAGACCGCCGAGAGCCTGCGCGAGCTCGGCCTGCTGGATGAGCAATGAGTCTGTGCGTCGCCCCTGCATCTCGCCAAAGCAGGCGCGTTGTCGGCCGGAGGCGAGATGCATGCCGTGGACGAAAAGGGAGCGTCTCGAAATCCCGCAGCGGCGCTCCCGCTTAGCGGTAGAAGCGCGCGTCGCCCATGTGTCGCTGCCGCGCCTTCGCCAAAGGGGAGCCAGGACCCCTGTAAAGGTATGACCAATGGGCGGTACTGGGCTCGAACCAGTGACCTCCTGCTTGTAAGGGATAATTTAGGGGCGACCAGCGGATACTTGCGACCAGTATTCCCGCTCTCCGAGCGAAATTCCGCGTCAGAGACGTTTGGCACCGGCTGCAATTTGTCGATCCAATGTTCGGAGCCAGTTCGGAGCATCCGCTCGATGGACGGCCTTCTTGGAGGGGCAATTGGAACGATGCATCGAAGCCCTGAGGCAACCCATTCCTTGGACCTCTTTTTTGATCCTCAGCCCTTTTGGGGGACGGCCTTGGGAGATTCTTCGTCACTTTCACAGAGCGACAGGCGACTCTTTTCACCGATCGATTCCCCCGAGCATAGCCACGTTAAGCTAGTTTTCGCGAGGATGGCGGAGGCTGCGATCATCAAAGATTGAGCTGCGCCATAAGCGATCGGTAAACTCAGTTCAAACGACGAGAGCCGAGGATTGCTGCAGCTGTCTAGGCGCAATCGACCGGGCTAGGCAAAAATGAATCGCTCAAATCGATCCCTAGTCGCAACTCTTGGCTCGGCTGGGAATTAAGGGGATAGCGATGCGACGCGCAGAGCGACAGGCCTCCACCCTAATCCACCACGATCCACGCCCGTTCACCTCAGGGGGAAACCTCCTGAGTTCCTTCCTTGCACTCGGTGCTCTCCTCGGACTTCTGGGATTTCCGGGCATCGCCAAAGCTGCATCGGGCCAATTCACCGAATTTCCCCTGCCCGAAAAGAGCGCTCCTGCGGGCATCACGCTTGGCCACGAAGGCGACCTTTGGTTTACCGAGTGGCAAGCGGGCAAGATCGGCCGCATCACGCCGAGCGGCCAGATCACCGAATTCCCGCTTCCCTCAGTGCACCGTGCCAACACCAACTCGGCGGAGCCAACCTCGATCACGACCGGCCCTGAAGGAAACCTCTGGTTCACCGAGCCGCTCGAACAGAAGATCGTCCGCCTAACGCCGAGCGGCCAGATGACTGAATTTGAAGTCAAAGGAGGTCAACGCAGCGAGCCCGAGCAGATCGTAGCTGGACCCGATGGCAACCTATGGTTCACCGAGCCGCAACAGGAACGGCAAGGAGCTGAAAATCTGACTCCCGAAGAACGCCGTGGAGCGATCGGCCGCATCACGCCAGACGGGCAGATCACCGAATTTCCACTTCGGCTCCCGACTGCTCGCCTCGAAGATACTCAGCCGACCGGCATCACGGCCGGCCCGGATGGCGACCTGTGGTTCATGGAGTCGCGTGATATTGGCCGCATCACGCCAGGCGGTCAAATCACCGAATCCTCATTCCCAGGACCGCTTGCCACAACAGCTATTGCCGCCGGGTCCAAAGGAAATTTCTGGATCATCTACGGATCAGCGATCGGGCGCATTACTCCGAGCGGTGACGTGACAAGTTACCCGATGCCCGTGTATCAAAGCCCAGCTCCTCCCTTGGTAATAACCGGGATAAGCCATCCTCTGGCAATCACGGCTGGTCCAGAAGGCAACCTCTGGTTCTTTGGCTCGGTGCCAACAGGAGGCAAAATGAGCTTCACGGCCTTCCCTGAGATCGGTCGTGTTACGCCGGGCGGAAAAATTTCTTTGGTGGTAAACGAAGGGAATCAGGAAAACCATAGAACAGGAGGGCTACCGGAACTTGGCGGAATCACGACCGGCCTGGAAGGCGATCTCTGGTTCACCGAGCCTTGGGATAATCACATCGCCCGCATAGCGCCTTCGGCTGTGGGATCGGCATTCTCCGTCAGGATCGTCGGGCCCTCTACCCCCTTTGTGCGTAACCGTCGAATTCACCTTAGGCTCAGCTGTGCGGGTGGCAGTTATGGAAGCCCCTGCCGTGGGGCATTACGGATATCCGTCAGGCGGCCGAGCGGTCCACATCCCGGAAGTAGCGGAACCATAGTCCTTACCCACCGTGATTACAGCGTTGCCTGGGAATCGTCCGCATCGCTCTCGCTGCTCCTCAACCAGCGGGCATCGAGACTGCTCGACCGCGAGCCCATTCTCCGGGCATGGGTTTCGGTGAACGTGAGTGGGGGACATGGGGAAGCCCGCACGATCTACATCGAGAAGCGTTCGTGACTCTCACGGCTAGCGACTCAGTTTGGAAACAGGAGTTTTCTGTCCCTATCCTCTTTCCCCCTTTCCGGCTGGGGGGATAGGGCACAAACCTCCGGCGGGCTTCCAGCCATCTTCCCCGACAGAATGCCAGCCTGAACGAGAGGAAGCGACAGTCTCCCTATGGTCCTTGCTATTTCCGTCTTTTGGTCGGGCGGCACTACGCCTATCGCCAAGCCTCTAGCAGTGCGTTGGCCTTGCGGATGACCGCGGCTCCTCCAATCAGTGAAGGTTGAGGGTGCCCTCGGATCGTTAGTCCCATACCCGAACAAACGCCAACTGGGATGTTCTGGGTGGCCCGCGCGAGGACTGGACCGCTGCGTGTTGCCCGGAAAGTAAGGGTGAATATGGCCGACGGCCCCCTAATCGCCGGACAGTAGATCGGTCCAGGCTGTGCAACCGGGAGGCTGTTGATAAGCGCAGCGACAGCGTGAACGGTTCGCGCTCTGGTGGTGACGACCGTCCTCGCCCCTTTCCCGGGAACGATTCTGGTCACCCCGAGTACGCGGGCTGATTGGGGTATCCGCTCTGATGCGGGGTGAGGAACCGTCCAGACGTCCTCGCCGTCAGCCCGCAGGGCGGTTGATCCATTGGCATCTGCTGTGACCTTGACCACCAAGCTTCGGACCCCTACCACTTCTGAGATCGGAGGCCAGTCAAACCCAGCTGACCAGGATTCGGTCACGCCTTTGAGGACGTCTGAACTGGTGCTTTTCCAGACCGAGCCTGGCGGCGGGTGCGCCTCGATCCAGCTAAGGACTTCCTGGGGCTGACCTGGGACAAGCCACCACCCAGGTACATCAATTAGCCAAGGCGGCGATCCCACCGTCGATGCCGGGGTCGCCAGTCGATTGCTTGTGCCAGCTGGTTGAGTAGGGGAACTTGTAGACCCTTGGGGTAGCTGTAGCTTGCCCAGGTGGGCTTCAGCATCTTGCCTAGCGGCGACAATGTTGGCCTGTTCTTCGCCGTTCATCGTCCCGTGGGTATCGCTCCCGAGGGTCTGGGCTGGATCAATTCCTCCGGAAACGAACAGGGCGACCACCAGCCCAAGGCAGAATCCAATGCTCCACGAGGGTCTACGCATGAGATCTAGGATACGCAGGGCTGGGGGGGCGGCATCTTCCTCTTGAAATTGTTTGAATGTGAAAAGATTTGCGAGGCGATGAAGGGTCCGCTCTTCCAGGCAGTGTCGTTAGCGATTGCCGTCACGGCAATGACATTTCTCCCAGCAGCAGATGCGTCCGTGAATGGATCATCCAACCCCGAAGGAAGCTCCACTCAAGCGCAAGCCGCCCGAATATGCGCCGCCTACAGTTGGATCGGCAGGCGACATTTCCGCCATCTTTGGCCGCCCAGTGAGTCCGGCTTTCTGACTTGGTACGCCAAGACCTCCGACTGGGAGGCGCGGCTCTTTAGGAAGGGCTCCCATCGCCTACGAACCCTGGATTGGCCGACATCTGAGAACGGCAACCTGCACTGGCCCCGGAGCGGCGGCTTGACTTGGCCCCACCCGGTCATGGTTGACGTGTCGGTTTGATCATCGCGCATTGGTCCTCCGAACGCCCCCGCGCGGAACGGAGCCCGT
>JBAVAR010000136.1:0-14045 GCA_049585815.1 Solirubrobacterales bacterium | reverse complement strand
ACTACAAGCCGCGCGAAGAACCGACGGGCGTTACACCACTACCGCCTACTTGACTGCCGATCCAGCAGAAGGGCGATGCGCATCACCCTTCTGCTGGTGACCCGGTCTCGCTTCGCTTAGCTTTCCTTCGCGCACTGAATCAGCCCAAGTGCGTGCAGCTTTTCTCCGGCTGCCTTGAAAGGGCTGGGCTTGGTGAAAGCAAGTTCAGGCTTGGCCTTGACTTCATTCAGGGCTTCCTGGGCGGATTCAAGTGCCGCGGTCACCTGTTGTTCCTCACCGCTCGGGGCTCCGAGGGCTTTGACCGAGTCGATCTGGGATTGGACGCTGGGAACGAAAACGGCGTCAACGAGTTCACTCTGCTGAGCCTTGGTCGGTTCTTGCTTTTCGCTGATGCCATGTTTCTTGGCGAAGGCCATGACTTCGACTTCTTGCTTCCTGTTTCCAACCGCGCAAATCCCGTTGCCCTTCGCCACAAATTCAGCTTTGGAGATTGCGGCTGTCGTGGTTGTCGTGCCACTACTGCTTCCGCAGCCCGCCACTAACAGGCCGGCGAAGAGAAGGGCGCCAATTGGCAGTGCGCCCATGAATCTGCGATGCATCGAATCCTCCTTGCGTTGACTGGTCGCGCAACCCTAACCTTTGGCGACCGTAGGAGCGGCTCGCGGCCGATCCGGGGCAGCTCACGGGCGGCATCTTTGATCATTTTCCCCCCACCGTGTTTGAGCGTGGCCCGGAAATGCCGGTATGGAGAGCCTGCGTTGCCCATACGAACACATGTTCGTATATAGGGCGTTCTGAGGCCCCGGGCCGCTCAGACGGGAGTTGATTTGTCGTAAAAGGGGCCGCAGGGACTCCTACGCGCTAGGCGGACGCTCAAACGGGGCGTCCCTGTCATGCACGCTCAGGCCTAAGGCGTGATAGGCCAAGGACCCCGGCGCGGGCCATCGAAACCTAGCCCCAGCGCTTTCCTCCCAACTACCAAGGAGACCCCTCTTGAAGCAGGTCCGCAAACGGCTCACCTATTCCAACGTCACCTCGACCCTCTGCCTGTTCTTGCTGCTCGGCGGGGGCGCCGCATTCGCCGCCACGAAGCTCGCAAAGAACAGCGTTGGGACAAAGCAGCTTAAGAACGGAGCCGTGACAGCGGCCAAGGTCAAGCGCGGCTCGCTCTCGGCCAGCAACTTCGCCCCCGGGCAACTCCCAGCCGGGAAAACGGGCCCACAGGGTCCTCAAGGGCTCCCAGGGAAAGAAGGTCCGCAGGGACCTGGCGCAACCCAGATCACCTTCACGCTTCCGGCTTCCACGAGCCCGACCTTCAGCAAGGTCGGCAGCTTCGCCGGCATCTCCCTAGAAGCGGAGTGCAAAGAAAATGCGGGAACACATGCCGTGATCCTGGAAACGAACTACACCTCTGCGTCATCGCTCCATTTCATGCAGACTGAATCCAAATCTCTCAACAATGAACCGACGAAAACGGAAGTCTCGTCTTTCACCGACGGGGCAGCTTCAGTACCAACTTACTGGGAGAACGTTGAAGCCGAAGAAGGAAAGACATCAATAGAACGCTTCGACGGGAACATCGTCAGCCCCAAGCTGATCACCTCTGAATCCTATGTCGTCAACGGTGGCCCAAGCGGAAATTGCGAAGCCGCCATCGGCTCCATCCCGGCAAGCTGACCGAGGGTCCGATCACCTAAATCCATATCCCAACCCGGAATGGTCCTGAACTGATTAGAAGCAGCGAACCGCCCCTGCCCTTTGTGGGTGGGGGCGGTTCGCTGACCGCACGAAGGAGATAGAACAGGAGTTAGGAAGACGCGCACATGACATAGGAGCGGAATGCGAACGACGAACTGGTGCGATTTTCGAAACCTACTATCCATCCAATTGCAGCGCTTCCGTTCGTCGGCCGGGGGTAGGTTGTCAATTTTGGGCTGACAGTCTCAAGGCTTGGCCGATCGGCCTGGAGGTTGTATTCCGAGTCGGTCGCGGGCGCAGTGAAGTCAAAGCCACCACCGGTAACCGCTTCCCCAGTTTCACAGGCAGCGTAGGAAGAATTCGCAGACCCCGAGAGGAGTTCTCTTTCGGTGCCATAGCGAGTGACGACCTTCGTGGTCCCAGCTTCTCCTGCTTCTCCCTTTTCCCCGGTATCGCCTTTTTCACCCTGCAAGCCCTGGTCTCCCTTGGCTCCCGTTTCGCCCTTTTCGCCTTTTTCACCTTTCAGACCCTGTTCGCCCCTTTGACCGGGTTCGCCCTGGAGCCCACGTGGGCCTCCTGCTCCTTCTCGTCCTTCATGGCCTTCTCTGCCGTCTTCGCCCGTTAGCCCTTGCGGTCCGGCCGGAAGCTGTCCAGCGGCGAAGTTGCTGGCCAGGAGCGAACCACTCTTGACCTTGGCGGCCGTCACGGCTCCACCTTTGAGCTGTTTGGTCCCGACGCTGTTCGCGGGCAGCTTTGTAGCCGCGTAGGCAGCGCCGCCGAGGGCGATGAAGAGAGCCAAACACGAGATCACATTCGCAAAAGTCAATCTGCTTTGCACTGCTTTCATTCCGAGACTCTTTCGATGGTTGATCAGTGGGACCCTATGCACCAGACTCTATTGGCGCAAGGCGGCACTGAGCGCCGCTGCCTTCGGAGAGGGCTTGAAGGGACGGCGAGTCGATGCCTCACTCGCTCGGGCTCCTGCCGGCGGGAGCGGGACCGACTCTTACGGCTTCTGAGGGGCGACGGCGACGGAGCCTATGAAACGGTCTGGGAGTTGCTGAATCGCCGCCGTGCACAACAGGCCAGGTAGGGCGATGAGGGCGGACTTTGTCACCATCAGCTCGTAGAAGTGCTTGCTCAACTGCCCCGCGCCGCTGGGCTTTCATGGAAAGAAATGGCGCACCGCCAAACAGAAAGAACAGCGGCAGTACCTCGACAACTACGTCGCGACTTTCCTGAGCATGGCGGCAGGTATAGCCAGAGAGGCCGGACTAGACGAGGAGTTCGACCGCATCGCTTGTGCAGCGGATTCCTTCGCCCGGGAAACATCGCCAGCTCGGCCTAAGTCGGTTCCCGAGAGGGTGGCAGTCTGATGGCTACTGTCGCAGTCCCGAAAGAGCAGGCAAACCACCGAGCTGAGGAAGACGCAGCCTGGGTAGAAGTCGACGCGACCCTGACAACAGCGAGGCTCCGCTGGAAGCGAATCCTCGGGCGCGTTCATGTCCAATGCAGCTGGCCACTCGTTGTCGCGTACGTGCATAGCGGCGGCCAAACCACCGCCGGTTGGGTCGTCTACCAAGCGGGAGGAACCACCCAGCCCGGGGACGCATCCTCTCGGGGAGCTCCGCATTGAAGTTTGGAAGCGCATCCTCGGCGGAGAGCGGCTCAGCGGTCCCTGGTGGACGCTCGGCGCGGCAAAGGAAGTCGCGACCTGGAGGGTCGCGAACGGGAACGGGGAGCTGGGTTCATGAATCTTGGCGCGGCTGCAAACGCGCCAGGGGGGACCGGGAGCCGGGGCGTGTCTAGACGCGCGTCCCGGCACCCGGGTTTGCTTCACCAATCTTAGTGTGCTGCAACACAGCGAGAGAGGCAGCGGCGCATTTGCCGCTGCCTCAACTCGTGGCCTAGGAGTTCGCTGCGATCAGGTTTTCTATTGCGGATTGTGGATCTACTAGCGGCTCGATCTGAACGTCCGCATAGGGCGTGAACGGATGTTCTGCAACGAGACGCGAAAGCTCTCCCGCATCATCGGTCTCGATGGTTCCAAAGCCCCCACCCCCGACGAAGAACTGGGTGCCTTCGATACGACTGGCGTTTTTCTGCATCCACTCGCCCATGCCTTTGAGCAGCTCTGGAACCTGGTCTGCTGGGGCTGGATGTTTTGGTCGATAAGTGATCAGGAACTTCATATGCCGCTCCAATCGATTGAGGGTAAGCGCCGACTCTATGGCTCGTCCTTAGCGGCGGTCAAACCGAAACTTCTAAAAACTCGCCGCGCAGATCGGCGGCGCGCGGGACTGTGCGCGAACTCAACTCCAATCGCTGCCATGTCTCGTGAGTCATCGTGGTGCCCGTGGAGTAGGGCGCCGCATCCGAAGTGGTCGGTGTACCCACTCAACCTGGGCGGCTCGGTGAAACCGCAAGCGCGGGAGCTGAGCCGTCCGGGGGCGGCGGCATAAATGAATGTCTACCCCAAGAGGAGGAAGTCTGATGGCGCGTAAACCGACAGGGCATGTGATGGTGCTCGACAACGATCGACGGCGGAGCTATGCACTTCGCTTCCGTGCCTACGGTGAGCGCCGATTCGTAACCCTTGGTCGCCCCGAGGACGGCTGGACCCAGGAGCGAACGATGCCAAGCCGCGCCAGGTTCTCGCCGATGTCGAGCGCGGCATCTGGAAGCCGGATGAGATCGTGGCCGCCCCTGAACTGCCGAAGACAGAGCCGACGAGGGCCGCGAGGTCGATATGCCGATCGGCTTGCGCGAGGAGCTGACGACCTGGAAAGTGCGCACACCGCACCCCGGACGCTCTCAGCGAGTTCTTTCTCAGCGGTAAGGCCCGCAATGGCGAGAGACGCCCGCAGACGACGTGTAACGCCGAGACCCGGCTAAAGACAGCGGTCAAGGCTGCCAACGTCGAGCTAGCGAAGGTGGGCATCGAGCCCATCAGCGAGAGCATCACCCCCCACTCCCTGCGCCGAACCTATTCCTCGATGCGAGCTGCCCTTCGCGACGACCCGATCTATATCCCCGAACAGATCGGGCACCGGGACCCGGCATTCACCTTCCGCATGTATCAACGGGCGGCGAAGAGGCGCGAGAAGCTCAGCGAGAGCCTCCTGGCGACCTTCGATCGGACAGTTGATTGGGCACGGATGGGCACGGAGACGCAAACCAGCACCCCTACGACCTTGACCTCTCCCCCGCCCCTGGCTCGCATTCGGCTCTACAAAGCTAGACTCAGCCCCCCGCGCCCGTAGCTCAGCTGGATAGAGCGCATGCCTCCGGAGCATGAGGTCACAGGTTCGAATCCTGTCGGGCGCGCTACCAATTCAGGAGATGGGAGCGACCAGAAGCTCCGGACCCTCAATGCCCTTGCCGACCTTATTTAACCTCGGGTTCGCGGGAGCTCCGGACATACGACCGGCCGGCAGCGGCACGCATATGTCGACCGCCTCCTCAAGTGTGAGATCGGGGCGCAACCAGGTGGCCTCTGCATCCGGCCCGGACAGGATCGCCGGCATCCGGTCATGGACCCTGCCGACCACCTCGTTCGGCAGCGTGGTGATGATCGTGCAGCTGTAGAGCCAACCGCCCTCGACACCATTGCCATCCTCCTCCCACTCCTTGCGAGTGCATATCCCTGCGAAGGCGAACGGCTCACCGCCGTCGACTGTGAACCGCCATGGCTGACGCGGCTGCTTGGGATCCTCCGCCCGCATCCACTCATAAAAACCGTCGGCGACGATCAGGCAGCGGTGGCGGAACTTGCCGATCAGCGGCGCGTAGGCGCGACTGGTGGTCAGGTTCTCGACCTTGGCGTTGATCATCCGATAGCTCACCTTCAGGTCCTTGGCCCATCGAGGCACGAGACCCCAACGCATAAGCCGCGCCTCGCGCTCTCCCCGGCTCGCCTCCTCGGGGTCGGGGGAGGAGCGAACGGTCAGCACCTCCTGGGTGGGGGCAACGTTGTAGCGGCCAAGCGCCGAGGCCGCCCGCTCGGCCCGCTCCCTGCTCGGCGGCGGTGCGGCCCCGTCCCCACCCCGCTCCAGAGCGCGCTCAAGTTCAACCTGGAAACGGTCGGCGATCTTCTTCGTGTCCTTGGCCGCGACCGTGAAGCGCCCGCACATCAGGGTCGGGCCTCCGGGTGAGCGCGATACCACTCGAGGGTGCGACCCAGGCCCTCGCGGAGCTCGACCACGGGTCTCCAGCTGGTCAGCTTCCGAAGCTTTGAGGAGTCGACGTATTGGCGGTCGATCTCTCCAGCCGGGTTGCCGAGACCGCGGTACTCGGGATCGAGGCCCGAGGCCGAGATCTCGGCGACCGTCTCCAACACCTCAGCGACGGAGTGAGGTTTCTCCCCGCCGGCATTGAAGGCCTCCCCCGCACCCGGCCCCCCCGCACCCACCGCACCCTCAACCGCAAAATAGGCCTGCACCGCATCCTCGACGTGGAGGAAGTCCCGCTCCGGGCTGCCGTCGGAGCGGATCTGCGGCCGGCGACCTTGGAGCACGGCGGCGATCGCTTCCGGAATCAGGCGGGAAAAGTTGAGGTCCCCGCCACCGTAGATGTTGGCGAAGCGGGTCACCCCGACCGAGAGTCGATAAGCCCGAGCGTAGCTGAGCGCAATCGCATCGGCGGCAGCCTTGCTTGCCTCATACGGCGAGGCCGGGCGCAGCTGCATCTCCTCGCGGTAGGGCAGCTCAAGACTGGGGCCGTAGGCCTTGTCGGAGGAGGCAACGATGACCGCCGGGACCTCAACCCTCCGGCAGGCCTCCAGGAGGTTCCAAGTCCCACGCACATTGGTCTCAAATGTCGACACGGGATCGGCCATCGCCGGACCGACCAGCGTCTGTGCGCCGAGATGGAAGACGACGTCATATTCGCCCGCCTCGATGCTCGCCCCGACCAGCGGGGCGTCGCGGAGGTCTCCCGCGATCGCCTCGACCTCGGCCTCGATCCCCTGGAGCGCGAGGCCAGAGAGGCGCGAGGGGACCAGACCGAAGCTGGCGAGGGTATCGCCGCGCTCCAACAGCGCCCGGGCCAGGTGCGAAGCGACAAAACCGTGGGCGCCGGTTACGAGCACGCGCTTCACCGCTTCGCCCCCGTCGGCTCTCCCACAGTCCACGGCGCTGCGCCACTCTGCCAGAGGTCGTTGAGGGTCACGGCGTCCTTGTAGGTGTCCATGCAGTCCCAGAAGCCCTCGTGGCGGTGGGCGCGGAGGTGCCCGTCGGCGGCAAGACGCATCAACGGCTCGCGCTCCAAGACGCTCTCCTCGTCGAGGTAATCGAGGACGCCCGGGTCAAAACAGAAGAAGCCGCCATTGATCCAGCGCTCTGAGCGCGGCTTCTCGACGAAACCCTCAACCCGGTCCTCGGGACCCAGCTCGGCGACCCCCCACTGCAGCCGCGGTCGTACCACGGTCATCGTCGCCAAGGCGCCGTGCCCACCATGGAAGCGAAGCAACTCATCGAGATCGACGTCGGCGACACCGTCGGCGTAGGTGGCACAGAAGGGCTCACCATCGAGATGCTCGCCGAGCCGGGCAATCCGCCCCCCGGTTGGAGTGTTGAGCCCGGTGTCGATGCACTCAACCGCTACCTGACCAGGCCAGTCCTCGGCGGCGACGAACTCCTCCACCGCCTCACCCAGGTAGCCAGTCGCAAGCCGGAAACGCTCAAACCCCTGGGCGACGTAGATCCCGATCACATGCCAAAGGATCGGCCGTCCCCCAATCTCCACCAGTGCCTTGGGCACGGTCTCTGTGCGCTCCCGCAGCCTCGTACCACGGCCGCCACAGAGGATGACTACCACGGGCTTGCTCATCCGGATCTTGGCGCGACGGTGGGCGGGTGGCTCAGGGTGGCGAGCATCGGGAGCCCAGCGGAGGGGCGAAGGCAGACGCCGAGATACCGCCTACCACAGCCACGTTCAACCCCCGGCTACGGCGGGGAGGATCGTGACTTCGTCGCCCTCATTGAGCGCGGTCTCAAGGCCCTGCTGGAAGCGGATGTCCTCACCGCAGACATAGACGTTGACGAAGCGGCGCAGATCGCCGTCCTGGGTGATTCGACTACGCAGCTCCACGTGCGCGTCGAAAACCGCGTCGAGCGCCTCGCCGACGGTGGAACCGGACACCTGGACCTCTGCCTCCCCGCCGGTCGCAGCGCGCAACTGGGTGGGGATCTTCACGGTGACTGCCATCAGACTGATACCTCCTGGCGGAACTCGGACTCGAAACTGGCGAGATCGGGGTCGATCTCATGCATCCGGAAACTATCGCGGGTGGCGTCGAGGGTCTTTAGTCCCTCGCCGGTGATGTAGACCACAACCCTCTCGCCGGCACCGATGTCGCCCCGTTCGGCGAGCTTGCGGAGCACCCCGACCGTGACCCCGCCCGCGGTCTCGGTGAAGATCCCGGTCGTCTCTGCTAGCAAGCGGATGCCTTCGCGGATCTCCTCATCGCTCACCGCATCGATGGCGCCGCCGGTTTTGCGAGCCTGCTCCACGGCGTAGGGCCCGTCGGCCGGATCACCGATCGCAAGGCTTTTGGCGATCGTGTCTGGGCGCTGCGGCTTGCACACCTCCCAGCCTTCAGAGAAGGCGGTGGCCACCGGGCTGCACCCCTGTGCCTGGGCGCCGTTGAAGGTCGGCTGGCGACCGGCGACCAGGCCCAGGTCGAGCCATTCCCCGAATCCGCGACCCAGCTTGGTGAAAAGTGACCCGGAGGCGATCGGGCAGACAACCCGGTCCGGTAGCTCCCAACCGAGCTGCTCCACCGTCTCGTAGGCTAGGGTCTTTGAGCCCTCCGCGTAATAGGGCCGCAGGTTGACGTTGACGAACGCCCAGGGACGGCCTTCGGCAAGTTGGGTGCAGAGTCGGTTTACGTCGTCGTAATTGCCGCGAACCCCGACCAGGTTGGTGCCATAGACACCGGTGGCGAGCAACTTCTGCTCCTCCAGATTGGCCGGGACGAAGACATAGGACTCGAGGCCGGCGGCGGCGGCATGGGCTGCAACCGCGTTTGCGAGGTTGCCGGTCGACGCACAGGCGACGGTTCCAAAGCCCAGCTCCCGCGCCTTGGCGACGGCGACGGCGACGACCCGGTCCTTGAATGAGTGGGTGGGATTGGCAGCATCGTTCTTAATCCACAGCTCCGCGTCAAGACCAAGACGCTGGGCCAACCGATCGGCGCGCAGCAGCGGCGTCAGGCCGGGCTCCAGCGGATCGCCTGGACGGCCCTGGAAGGGAAGGAAGTCGGCATAGCGCCAAATTCCCTGCGATCCGGCCTGAATACGACGCCGAGCCTCGAATGGGTCGAGTGAGGAGTGGTCATAGGCCACCTCCAGCGGCCCGAAACAGTTCTCACAGAAGTAGCGGGCGTCCAGCTCGTAGAGGGCTCCGCACTCCTTGCATTTCAAGCCTTGCAGTGACATCCGATCTCGCTTTCCGTCTCCAACGAAAAAACCTCCGCCTGGTGTGGGGCAGAGGTCCGATCGGACTTTCCCCACATCTTCCAGGTCATCGACCTGCTGGAGTTGGCACCTCCCCTCGAACCGGTGGGTTCAAGGTGGTTGCCGGGGCTTCACTGGGCCAGTCCCTCCACCCCTCTAGATGTGGCGCTTATGTTCAGCAAGAGCCTACCAGGCACGCCTCTCCCGGGGGCAGCCTTCTTGCTCGCGTCCGGGGCGGCGTGGTCTTTATCTAGGATGCGCTGCCAGTGGCCAACTATCGAATCTGGGCGCCGTGGCGCCTCGCCTACGTGAAGGACGGGTCGAAGGACATAGAGGAGGAGTGCATCTTCTGCGCCAAGCCGGCGGCGGCAGATGACGCTTTGAATCTGATCGTCCACCGCGGCGAGCGCTGCTTCGTGATCCTCAACCTCTTCCCGTACACCAACGGGCATCTCATGGTGGCCCCCTTCGGGCATATCGGACGACTGCAGGAGTTGCCGGAGGAGACCGTGAGGGAGATGATGGGGCTGGCCCAACGGGCGATGCACCGGCTTGAGGAGGTATATGACCCCCAGGGCTACAACGTCGGCTTCAACCAGGGCCGCGTAGCCGGTGCCGGAGTCGAGCATCACATCCACCTCCATATCGTGCCTCGTTGGGGTGGGGACACCAACTTCATGCCCGTGATCGCCGACACCAAAGTGATGCCGCAGACGCTCGAGCAGAGCTTCGAGGCGCTGAGAGGAGCGTTTTGAGCGAGCAACCGATCCTCGCGCCGCCGGAGATATTCAAGGCCTACGACATCCGCGGCCTCTACGGCTCAGAGATGGACGAGGGGACCGCACAGGCGATCGGGCGCGCCTTCGCTCGGGTCCTTGCGAGGTTGCGAGACAAGCGCCCGGATGAACTGCGAATCGGTCTCGGGCGCGATATGCGCCTGACGGCGCCGGCGATGGCCGCCGAGCTGCGCGACGGAATGATCTTCGAGGGGGCCACGGTGCTCGACGCCGGCATGGTCGCCACCGAGATGCTCTATCACCTGGTCGGCTCTCGCGACCTCGACGGGGGAGCGATGGTGACCGCCTCCCACAATCCCAAGGATTACACCGGGGTGAAGCTGATCCGCGAGGGGGCGCTGGCGCTCTCCGGCGATGCCGGGATCGGCGACGTGCGGCACGAGATCGAGGCCGGCCTCGGAGCGGCCCCCGGCGGCGGCTCACTCGAGGAGGTCGACATCTGGGAGGAGTATCGCGAGCAGGCCCTGACATTCATCGACCCGCAGGCCGTTCGGCCGATGCGCGTCGTCGTCGACGGAGGCAACGGGATGTCGGGGCCGATGGTGGGGCCCATACTGCGCCGGCTTGGACTCGATCTCGAGGAAATGTACTTCGAGCCCAACGGCGAGTTTCCCGACCACGAACCCAACCCCCTGTTGGAGGGGAACAGGAGGCTGATCGAAGAGCGAGTGCGCACGAGCAGCGCGGACCTGGGCATCGCCTGGGACGGCGACGCCGATCGCTGCTTTTTCATCGACGGGACTGGCGAGTTCTGCGACGGCGACTTCGTCTGCGCCCTGCTCGCCCGGGCTGCGCTGGCAAGGAACCCCGGCGCGACGATCCTCTATGACCCGCGCTCCAGCCGGGCCGTGCCAGACCTGGTCGCCGCAGAGGGCGGCCGCTCGGCCCTCTCCCGTGTTGGGCACGCCTTCTTTAAGTCGCGAATGCGTGAGGAGGGTGCCGTCTTCGGCGGAGAGGTCTCAGGCCACTACTACTTCCGCAACTTCTGGTGCGCAGACTCGGGCACGATCCCGGCGCTGCTGATGCTGGAGTTACTTTCGGTCGATGGGCGAAGCCTCTCGGCGCTGATGGAGGAGTTTCGCACCTACTACTTCATCTCCGGCGAGATCAACACAGAGGTCGATGACCAGGCGGCGAAGATGGAGGAAATTGCCGAGCGCTACCGCGATGGGAAGATCACGCGACTGGACGGAATCTCCATCGACTATCCCCAGTGGCACTTCAACCTCCGCCCTTCCAACACCGAGCCGCTGTTGCGGCTCAACCTCGAGTCCCTCGTCTCGCACGAGGACATGGAAGCCAAGCGTGATCAGGTGCTGGGGCTGATCAGGGCGTGACGCTGACGCCCGAGCAGGCGCTCGAGCAGGCCGCCCTGGCGGGCATCCACTGCCTCCGCATCCCGACCCCCTTCGCGGTTGGGCGGGTCAACTGTTATCTGCTCGAGGACAAACCGCTGACCCTGATCGACACCGGCCCCAACTCAGGAAAGGCACTCGATGAACTGCAGTCCCAACTTGGCGAGCGTGGCCTCTCGATCGACGACCTCGAGTTGGTGATCGTCACCCACCAGCACATCGATCACCTGGGGCTGGTCGAGATCGTCGCCCAGCACTCCGGCGCCGAGGTCGCGGCAATCGGTGCCGCCGCCGAGCGACTGGCCAACTTCAACGAGGACGCCGAGCGCGAGGACGCCTTCGCGGTGGAGCTTATGCTGCGCAACGGTATCCCCGAGGAGGTCGCCAGAGCCTTGCAGAGCGTCTCGCGCAGCTTCCGCGGTTGGGGCTCACGCGCACAGGTGAGCCGGCCACTGGCCGACGGCGAGGACATCGAGTTCCGCGATCGCACCCTGACGGCTTTGCACCGGCCCGGTCACAGCCCCTCGGACACCGTCTTCTGGGACGAGGAGCGGCGGATTCTGATCGCCGCCGATCACCTGATCGCCCACATTTCCTCAAACCCCCTGATCACCCGACCGCTCGACGGCTCCGACCGGCGAACCCAGGCGCTCGTCACCTACATAGAGTCCATGCGCCGAACGCGGGAGATGCCGGCGGAGATCGTCCTCTCCGGACACGGAGAGCCGATCACAGATCATGTCGCGCTGATTGACGACCGCCTCGCCAAGCACGAGCGGCGCAAGGAAAAGATCCACCGGCTGATCGCCGAGCGGCCGCGCACCGGTTATGAATTGGCTCAGGCGATCTGGGGCAACGTGGCCGTCACGCAGGCCTTCCTCACCCTCTCGGAGGTTATTGGCCACGCCGATTTGCTGGTCAACGAGGGGAGGGTGCGCGAAGTGCACGACGGGATGGTAATCCGGTATGAGACGTCCGGATGAGCACCCCGACAGCCAGGTGCGGATGCTGGCTTGAGCCTGGAATCGCATTCGGCCAGCGAAAACCATCCGACACCCACCGCAGCATTGAGTGAGACCTCAGCCGCTATCCCCGGGGAGTGAAAAGGGATCGTGAGCACGATCACATACCCCGCTCAGCGCCGGCCTCTCTCCAAACGAGGGCGAGGAGCGCCTTTTTGGGAGTTAGCTTTCTGATCTGAAGGTGATCTCATTCAGACTGGCCGTGCTTCCGTCCTGGACATAGACGTCGTCTTCGAGGTTGTGGCCTTCGGAGGTCACGTTTGAGCCAAACACAACGATGGTTCCTTCATCTTCAACGTTGGGAAAGGTGAGAACGATTCCACTGGCCGGGCGATAGCTTGGGGAAGGGTGAAGAGCAGACCGCTGATCGGTTTTTCTTCCGGTCCGACATTAGCCAGGCCTTCAAGATGAACGATGCCATCGAGGTCCTTGTAGAAGCCAACCGACCGAAACGTAACTCAGACGGGGGGATTGGTCCCGGAATGGCCATTCAGGCCCACTCGCAGTCTCTCTGAGCGCCTAAATGGCCCGAATGTCCAGCTGTCTCGTATGGCTGGGCGCTGAGCCCATATGGTCCCGCGCCTCGTTCGAAACTCCAAAGGAAGGGACCCATGAAACGGATCAAAGGCAGGCTGACCTACGCAAACGTTGTAGCGACACTGGCCCTGTTCTTGGTGCTCGGTGGAGGCGCAGCCTTCGCGGCTACCAAGCTCGGCAAGAACTCGGTCGGCACCAAGCAGATCAAGAAGGGCGCGGTCACCGCGGCCAAAATCAAGAGCGGCACGATCACCGGCACTCAGATCAACCTGGCCAAACTGGGGACGGTGCCCTCGGCCACCACTGCTACGACCGCGGGGACTGCCAACGCCCTGTCGCCACCCGAAGCGCTGCACTTGGTCGGAGGCTCGGGCCAGCCGGGATTCCTGGACGGCAGCAGCAATGGATTCATCAAAGGTGTGTCTGTCCAACTCGCTCCTGTCGGCTTTTTCAAGGACCACGACGGTGTCGTTCACCTTCAGGGCACGCCCGAAGTGGGCAAAGGAGAAAACCCAATTTCCGGACTGATCTTCCAGCTTCCTGCGGGGGACAGACCGGCAAGCGGAACGCTTCAAATATTTCCGACGATCGGAGAAGAAGGGAATGAGATCGTCGTTATCGGCTCCAACGTCACCCTCGAAGGGACAAACCTAGAAGGCGATGTGTTCACGAATGAGAAATCCGAAGAATTGACCTCGCTGGCGGGGATTACATTCAGGGCCGAAAGCTAAAACCGAGCCGATTAGAAGCGAGAGACCGCCCCCTGCTCTTCGCGGGTGGGGGGCGTGTCGTTTCACTGGCGGAATCTACGCAGCCTCTTCAGCGCGGTTGTCTTCGCCAGCCAGCGCGAATATCTCACCCGTGATGCAGGTAGGGCAAATCACCCCGTAAACGTCACCCGCTTTGTCGGTGGTGATACCCCAGTCCATCGGTGGCGTGCCTCGATTCCCCTCGGGGTTGGGCCGCTGGCAGATCATGCAGTGCTGCTCAGGATGCCGCTTCATGCTCGCCACCATGATCGACGCAATTGCCCTGGAGCAGAAGCCCATATCGTAAGCGTTCAGTCCCTGGCGTCACCTGAGCCACAGCCACGGTTGACATAACCAAGGGCTCCCCGCAACCGCGTCGAACTCTGGGGCGTGGAGCGCGCCGAGGCCGAGGCCATCTACGACACCGGGC
>JBAVAR010000135.1:0-90704 GCA_049585815.1 Solirubrobacterales bacterium | reverse complement strand
CTACCATTGGTCGGACGGAAAACAAGCTAAACTCTTGGCTACAAATGAGCGCCTGAAAAACCCCCAGCCCCGCATGACGAGCGGGATCGGGGGCGATCAGAGGGCCGGTATTCGGGGTAACTTCGGTTTAGTCAGACAGCGTCTCGATCTTGCGCCAGGTGGGCCTGCTGAGCTAGTCAGAGCTCGGGTACATCGGCCCCGTGGGGGCAGAAGGGGAGGCGGCGAACCTCGGCCCAGCCCTCACAGCAGAGCTCAAGCTCGGCGGCCACCTTGCCCGTGTCCTGCCAGGTGGTCCAGACGAGGACGGTGGGGCCGGCGCCGGAGATCGTCGCGCCGAGGGCGCCCAGCTCGCGGGCAGAGTCGACCAGCTCCATCGAGCGGGGGTAGATCTCACGGCGGCGGTCCTGGTGAAGGCGATCGGCGAGACCGCGGGCGACGAGATCGAGATCGCCAGTCCCGAGCCCGAGCACCAGCTGAGAGGCTGCCGAGATATTGGCGACAGCGTCGGCCAGTGGAACCTCGGGCGGGATGGCCTTGCGGGCGCGCTCGGTGGATACCTCCTGCTCTGGGATCACAGCGACCCCCTCAAGGCCACCGGGCGGGTCGAAGCGAGCTGCGCGGGGAGCGGCCCCCTCACCTGCGCCGCAGATCACGAAGCCGCCGTAGATCGCGGCGGCGACGTTGTCAGGATGACCCTCCAGTTCCGTTGCCCTGGCCAGCATCTGCTCCCTCGTGAGCGCCAGCTCGAATAGGTGGTCGGCGGCGAAGAGACCGGCGACGATTGCCGCCGCGCTGGAGCCGAGGCCGCGGGCGAGCGGGATCTCGCTGTGTAGCCGGAAGGCGATGCCCTCGGCGGGATGCAGGCTCTCAAAGGCCCGAACGACGAGGTTCTCGCGCCCGGTGGAGACGTCGAGGCCACCGGGATCAAGCGAGAACCGGCCGCTCTCCTCGACCTCCAGCTCCAGGTACATCGACACCGCCGCGGCCATCACGTCATATCCGGGCCCCAGATTTGCCGAGGAGGCAGGAACGCGGATCAGTCGGCGGCGGACGGTCACCCGGAGCAGCCTAAAGCGCGGCGGCCGATGGGTCCTCAGTCAAAGACGGCGTGCTCGACCGCGCCGAGGTCGTTGGCGCAATTGATCACCGCTGGCGCCTTCCCCAGCGCTGTATCGGGGTCCTTGAGGCCGTGGCCGGTGAGAACACAGACAACCGACTGCGGGGAAGGCGAGCCGTCGAGAACCGGGAAGCCGTGGGCGAGCAGCCCCGCGACCGAGGCGGCTGAGGCAGGCTCACAGAAAACCCCTTCCGTCGCCGCAAGCCAGCGGTAGGCGTCAAGGATTTGCTCATCAGAGACGGCGGCGACGCGACCGCGGGAAGCGGCGAAGGCCCCCATCGCCTCCTCCCAGCGAGCGGGGTGGCCGATCCGAATCGCCGAGGCCACGGTCTCGGGGTTGGCGACCGGCGCCCCGAGGACCAGCGGCGCCGCCCCCTCAGCCTGGAACCCGTAAAGCAGCGGAGCGGCACCCAGCTCCTGGAAACCGCGCCAGTAGGCGGTGACGTTACCGGCGTTGCCGACCGGGATCGCCAAGGACCCCGGCGCCTCCCCGAGCTCCTCAACCACCTCGAAGGCGGCGGTCTTCTGCCCTTCGATGCGGTGGGGATTGACCGAGTTGACGAGTTCAATCGGGTGTTTGTCCGCCAGCTGGCGCACGATCCGCAGCGCGTCGTCAAAATTCCCCTGCAGCGCGACCACCCTTGCACCGTGCATCAGCGCCTGGGCCAGCTTGCCGATCGCGATCTTCCCCTCGGGGACGATCACAGCCCCACGCAGCCCCGCCCGCGCCGCGTAGGCGGCGGCGCTTGCGGCGGTGTTCCCGGTGGAGGCGCAGATAACCGCCTCCGCTCCGCGCCCCTTCGCCCGCGAGACGGCGACCGTCATCCCTCGGTCCTTGAAGCTCCCGGTGGGATTCGCGCCTTCGAACTTGAGCAACGCCCGAACTCCGATTCGCTCCGATAGACGCGGCGCCTCGATCAGCGGCGTCGATCCCTCGTTCAGGGTGACGACGGGATCATCGGCCTCCAGCGATAGGCAGTCCCTGTATCTCTCGATCAGGGGAACCGGGGTCAAACGAACTCCTCCTCGATCACCCGGATCGAGCGCGGCGGCGAGCGCAGGTCACCCAGCTCGGCAATCTCTTTCACCGCGGCGGCAAAACGCGACTCCAGGCATTCGTGGACAACCATCACCAGACGCGCGTCCTCGCCGATACCCCGCTGCACCACGCTCTTGACCGAGATCCCGTTGTCGCCCAGCACCCTTGCGATCTGGGCAAGGACTCCGGGACGATCCGCCACCTCGAGATAGAGGTAAAAGGAGGAGGCGACGTCGGTGACGATCGGCAACCGCTCCAGAGTCTCTGGCACCGGCGCGTCGCCGGCGAGGATCGAGACCACATCGCCGAGCACCGCTGAGGCGGTCTGCACCCCGCCCGCACCGGGACCCGACATGGTCACCTCCGTGATCGCCGGCGCCTCGACCATCACCGCGTTGAAGGGGCCCTCGACTGGGGCGAGCGGGTGGCCACCGTAGAGGAAACAGGGAAAGACCCGGACGCTGACGCCGCCCTCGCGGCGTTCGGCCACGCCGAGTAGCTTCAGCGAGAGGCCCAGCTCCTTTGCGTAGGCGAGATCGTCAGGCTGGATTGCCTCGATCCCCTCGTAGGCGACCTCCGAAAGTGTCACCGGCGTATGGAAGGCAAGACGGGCGAGGATCGCCATCTTCGCCGCGGCATCGGCGCCGCCGACATCGTCGCTGGGGTCGGCCTCGGCATAGCCCAGCTCCTGGGCGCGGGCCAACACCTCCGTGTAGGCGGCGCCTGTGCTCGCCATCTCACTGAGGATGAAGTTCGTGGTGCCATTGACGATGCCGAAGACCTTGGCGATCTCCGTGACCCCAAGGCTCTCCTGGATCGTGCGCACAATCGGGATCACCCCAGCGACCGCCGCCTCAAAGCGAAGCTGGACGCCGGCCTCACGGGCGACTGCGAACAGATCGTCGCCGTGTTGGGCGAGCACCTGCTTGTTGGCCGTGACCACCGGACGCCCGGCACGCAGCGAGTCGAGCAGGTACTCGCGAGCGGGATCGGTTCCCCCTAGCAGCTCCACGATCAGGTCAGAGCGCTCGAGAATCGCGCTGAAGTCACCCTCTGAGCGGGTGAGGACGCCGGCGAGCTCGAGCCTGCGGCCGGTGAGGGCCTCGACCGCCCCGGCCCGCTCGCCGAGCAAGCGCTCGAAGGCGCCACCGACCGTGCCGCGTCCAAGCAGGCCAATGCGAACCGGTTCAGACATCGCGAGCGGTGAGATCCTCGTAGGTCTCGCGGCGCACGACGACCCGAGCCTCACCGTCGCGACAGAAGACGATCGGCGGGCGCGTGACTCCGTTGTAGTTGCTCGCCATCGCGTAGCCGTAGGCACCCGTCGCCGGCGTGACCAGAACATCGCCAACCGCGGGCGAGGCCAGCAATGCGTCCTGGATCAGAACGTCGCCCGACTCGCAGTGCATGCCCGCGATCGTCACCAGGGTCTCGGGGGCCGCACCGGACCGATCCGCAATGATCGCCTCGTAGCGCGCGCCGTAGAGCATCGGCCGCATGTTGTCCGACATGCCACCGTCGACCGCCACGTAGGTGCGGATACCGGGGATCTCCTTGAGCGTGCCCACGCGGTAGGCGGTTACGCCGGCGTTGCCGACCAGTGAGCGCCCCGGCTCGACCAGGATCCGGACACCGGCGCCGAAGATCTCAGCGACGCCGCGCACCTTGACCTCGACGTAGGCGTCAATCGAGGGCGGCTCATCCTCGGCGGTGTAGGCGATGCCGAGACCGCCGCCCACATTGACAACGCGACACCACTCTCCCGCCAGCTCGCCGAGGGCGCGGATCGCAAGCGCATAGGGCTCCAACTCAAAGATCTGTGAACCGATGTGGGCGTGGAGTCCGACGAGTCTCAGTTTCTCGGAGGCGAGCACCCTCTCGATGGCCCGCGCCGCCAGGCCGTCCTCAAGCCCGAAACCGAACTTCGAGTCGAGCTGACCGGTCTGCACATAGTCGTGGGTGGAGGGCTTGATCCCCGGCGTTACCCGGATCAGTACCTCCTGCCGGGATTCGAGGAGCCGCTCACAACGCTCGATCTCATCGAATGAGTCAAGGATCAGGTGGCCGACGCCCGAGCGCGCCGCGAAGAGAATTTCCTCGTCGGTCTTGTTGTTGCCGTGCATATGGATACGGGTCGGATCGAAACCGGCGCGGAGCGCCATGTGCAACTCACCGCCTGAGGCAACATCGACCGAGAGGCCCTCCTCGGCGAAGAGTCGGTAGGCGGCGGTGCATGGCAGCGACTTACTGGCGAAGAGGACCTCGAAATCGTCGGTACGCCGCTCGAAGGCCTCGCGATAGGCGCGGGCGCGGGCGCGCATGTCCTCCTCGGCATAAATGTAGGCCGGGGTACCCAGCTCGGCGGCGATCTCGACCACGTCGCAGCCGGCGACCTCCAGATGCCCGCGGTCATTGACACGGCTACCGGCCGGGAAGACCGGCGAGCCGGAAATGGGATCAGCTAATGCGCGCTCCGCCATAGGACGGGGATTGTGACGGTTGAGGGGCCGGCGCCGATCAGCGATGGAGCCCGAGCAAGCCACCGGCCGCCGCGACCGATTCGCCGACCGTGTGGCCAATCGTCGATTCGGGGCCGGCGGCCTTGTTGATGACCCCTTCGGTGACCTTACGGGGTTCGGTGGCGCCCAGCGCCCCACCCACCGTTTCTTCGACTTTGGAGACGACGCTGCCGACGGTGGCAGCTAGGCCTGGGCGGGGGTTCCCGGCCGAGCTTTCCGAAACGCCGCTACTGGGATCCGCCGGTTCCCCACCACCGCCCGTTGAGGATGGTGGCGCAGATGCGGTGGGCGTTGGCGCACCGGCGGGACTGCTCGAAACGGATCTGCCAGACGAGGTGGGAGCACCGGGTGCCACCACACGGGAGCCTCCCCCCCCGAGCCCTCCATGCTTGTCGATCGCCCCCGATCGAGCAGGGGTGGGCCTACCGCCGCCCCGTAACTGGGGAGTGCCCGACCCCCTGGCAGCCCTCGCCGCATGTGCCGCGTGGAAACTCGGGACCCCGGCCCCAACTGCCTGACTCCTGGAGACCGAGACTGCCGGGTCTCCTGCCGACCCCAGGCCCAAGGCTGGCCAGCCCCGGAAAGCCTGAACCGAGACGAGCACCACGAAGGCGAGGACCGCAATCGCGATCAGCATGGTGCTCGAAATCGCACCGGCAAGATAGGAATGGGTTTGACGAACCAACCGAGCCTCCCTTTGCCAGGCTAGGGTTCCCTTCCAGGGTAAACGCTAAACCCTCTCGGTCCAATTGACATTCGGCTCATTTGGGATTCGATGGCCCTTCAAGTGCGCCTGGGCCTTTCTCATCCGGGGTGTTTTCGACCCGCAGCAGCCCCCCCTCCGCCTCCTCCTCGATCTGCAGGGTCGTGTGATCTATGCCGAACTTCTCGGCCAGCAGCACCTCGAGCCGGCGGCGCACCAGATCACGATCGGCGCCCTGGGCGACGACCACATGGGCGGCAATTGCGCCAAAGCCGGCGGTCACGGTCCAGACATGCAGATCGTGGACGGAGCGCACCCCCTCCACTGAGCAGACCGCCCCACCCACCCCTTCGACGTTGACCCCGGGCGGTGCGGCCTCCATCAGGACATCGAAGGGCTCTGCGATCAGCCGCCAGGAGGAGGCGAGGATGAGGATCGAGATGAGCAGGCCGACGATCGGGTCGACGATCGGCGAGGCTCCGGCGAGGATTAGCCCGCCGGCGAGGATGACACCCAGCGAGCCGAGCGCATCGGCTGCGCTGTGGCGCAGGACACCCTCAAGATTGAGGTCCTGACGCTGACCGCGGGCGAGTACCAGGGTTGCAGCGAGGTTGCCGGCAAGGCCGAGCGCACCCAGCGCCAGCACGCCGGCACCGTCGATCGCGGGCGGGTTAGCGAGGCGACCCACAGCCACCACCGCGATGCCGAGCCCGACCGCTATCAGCACCAGACCGTTGAGCAGCGCCGCGAGCACCTCCGAGCGCTGGTAACCGAAGGTGCGACGGCCCACCGCCGGGCGGGAGGCGAGGTGGGAAGCGCCTAGTGCGAGCACGATCGCGCCGACGTCGGTGAGCAGGTGGCCGGCGTCGGCGAGTACCGCCAGGGAGCCGGTGAGGAGGCCGCCGATCATCTCCGCCGCAAGCAGCGCGACATTGATCGCCAGCGCGATCCGCATGCGGTGGCGGCTGTCGCCACGCCGCGCATTGAGCGCGTGCGCGTGTTGGTGCACGCGCCGAGCTTAGAAGGTGTCTCAAAACCTCTGGCGGAAGGGCTTGGGGCTGAGATAGAGAAGAACCACGGGTAGACATAACTCGACGGCGGAGGTGCCCTATGCCCGCTTCGATGTGGAAGGTGCGTGACGAGCTCTGGTAGACCGTCGAGCCGATGCTCCCCGCCCACAAGAGCAACGCGAAGGGCGGCCGCCCCCGAGTCGATGACCGAGTCTGCTTCAACGCCATCGCGTTTGTGCTTTTCACCGGCATCGCCTGGCGGCATCTGCCCCGGGAGATGGGCCGGCTCGCCGGCTACCGCGCACCGCCGCCTCACCGACTGGCAGGGAGCTGGCGTGTTCGAGCGGCTGCATCGTGAGCTGCTTCGAGCGCTTAACGCATCCGGGAGGATCGACTGGGGTAAGTCGGTGATCGACGGCAGTCATATCCGGGCTTTGCAAGAGGGGGCTTGACCGGTCCCTCCCCGGTCGACCGTGCCCGCACCGGCTCAAAGCATCACCTGATCACCGACTCTGCGGGAGTACCACTTGCGATCTCATTGACAGGCGGCAATCGCAACGACGTCACCGAGCTGCTGCCGCTGGTCGACGCCGTCGGCCCTGTGAAGGGCAAGGTGGGCCGGCCCCGCAAGCGAGCGGATCGCCTACTCGCCGACCGCGGCTATGACCACGACAAATACCGTCGTGAGTTGCGGCGACGAGGTGTGAAGCCGATCATCGCCCGCCGCAACACCGAGCATGGGTCGGGGCTCGGCAAAGAGCGCTGGGTGGTGGAGCGCACCTTTGCTGGCTTCACAACTTCCGTCGCCTGCGCACTCGCTATGAGCGGCGGGGCGAGCTGCACCTCGCCTTCATGCAGCTCGGCTGCGCAGTGATCTGCCAACGCCGGTTGGCGACAGAATGAGGTTCATTCATCGAGAGTGCTACGGCCGTACTGGTCTGGGATCGAGCCCCAGCCCCAGATCGCGACGGGCCGCGGCGGTTTCTCGCCATACTCCTCAACAGGATCAGCCTTCTCAGGCCTGACCTTGCATCGGTGGCGCCAGTTATCGCCGAAATCAAAGGTGAAAGTGAACTCATCGCCGGGTTTTACCTCGCGGCATACTTTGAGCTTGGCGTGGTCTTCCCAAGTCATCTCAGGGGCGAAATCGTCGCTCGGGAAGCCAATTCGACGCCCGTCGGAGAGCTCGAACTCGTGCAGGTGGGAGAGATCCCAGCGCGCGAATGCCTGGTTGATCGCATCGGCGAATTGCTCGAAGGTGTGAGAGGGGCCGACGATCAGGACGCGACCAGGTGGGGGCTCGAGGTCCATCCCGCCGCCACCGAGCAGGTCTACTTGAATCTGAAGCCAGGTTCGAGCCACTGCCGACGGAGGCTATCGGCGACGCGAGGGGTTTGAGAAAGCTTCTTAGACCGGCGTCAGCTCCCTCTCTGGCCTCATCGCCTCGGCGGCGACTTCGGCGCCGTAGGCAAGTCGCTCGGCATATTCGCGGGCCTGCATGCGGGAGATCACCAGGCGCTGAATCTCGGCCGTGCCCTCAAATAGCTGGTAGATCTTCGCGTCGCGGAAAAACTTCTCCAGCGGACACTCCGTGCTCCAGGCGTAGGGGCCGACGAGGTCCATCAGCGTCGTCGTCGCCCACATCGTCACGTCGCCGGCCTTCAGCTTCGACATCGAACCCTGGCCGCCGGTCATCGGCACCCCGTTGCGGCCCATCCAGGCGGCGCGTTGCACCAGCAGCCGTGCGGCTTCGATCTCGGTCGCGACGTTGGCGAGCGTCTGCTGGATGTGCTGAGTCTGCAGCAGAGGTGTGCCACCACTGGATCGGCCGTTGAGGTACTCGAGTGTCCACTCATAGGCCGCCTGGGCGATGCCGAGCGCCGAGGCGCCAACCAGCGGCCGGGTCACCTCAAAGGTCGCGAGGGCGTCGGCGCCACGGGATTTCTTTCCTTCCCGACCGCGCTGGAGCTTCTTCTCAAGCTTCTCTTCGCCGCCGAGCAGATTTTCGGCCGGGATGCGGCAATCGTCGAGCACTACCTCCGCGGTGTGGGAGGCGCGGATTCCAAGCTTCGACTCCTTCTTGCCCTGGCCCAGGCCGGGGGTGCCCTTGCCGACGACAAAGGAGGCTTGACCTCGGGTGCCCAGCTCGGGATCGACGGTGGCAACGACGACGTGGACGTCGGCGATGCCCCCGTTGGTGATAAAGACCTTGGTCCCGTTGAGGACCCATTCGTCACCGTCGCGCCTTGCCGTGGTCTTCAGGCTCTTTACGTCAGAGCCCGCCTGCGGCTCGGTGACCGCATAGGCGCCGAGATTGATCTCCTCGCCGGTTCCAAAGCACTCGGGAACCCAGCGGGCGATCTGCTCGGGGGTACCGGAGGAGGCGATGCCGGCCGCGGCGAGTCCGGACCCGGCGACCGCAAGCGCAATCCCGGCGCAGCCCCAGTGCATCTCCTCGGCGGAGATCACCTGCATCTGGCCCTCGGGGTCCCCGGCCGAGCGGCGGATCGCGTCGAGGCCCTGGAATCCCTGCCGGCGAGCCTCCCTGATCACCTCCCAGGGGGTGCTCTCCTCTTCGTCGTGCTTGCGCGCGGCGGGGCGGATCACCTCGCGGGCAAAGGTCCTGCAGCGTTCTTTGAACTCGAGCTGCTCCTCATTCAGTGAGAAATCCATTGGTCCCCTTTAAGAGTTAAGCCCGCCCCGGCGAGCCGATCGGCCACTGATTGACTGGTCAGTCAACCAGTCGTCCTCAAGGTTAACTGACTGGCCAGCCAGCACCCGCGTGTAGCTTTCGCCGGTGCCCAGAGATCGCCCGATCAACGCCAATGTTCCGGCCAGCGGCGATGCACCCATGCCGCCACCCGAGGCAAGGCGCCCGCGCTCGGTCCCCTTCGCACTGAAAGCGATAGCCGGCCTTATCGTCGTGGCCATCGCCTTCATCGGCGCTGCGGTCCTCGGGGGGGGCGGCACCGGAAGCTCAGGCCCGATCCCCGGCGCCTCGGCCCCAAGCAATAGCGATGGAACCCAGCCCGCCTCTCAGACCGCGGCCAGGCTCGGCTATCCGGCC
Organism: Solirubrobacterales bacterium; assembly: GCA_049585815.1. GTDB lineage: Bacteria > Actinomycetota > Thermoleophilia > Solirubrobacterales > 70-9 > DATLSM01. The sequence continues at coordinate 81,249 of JBAVAR010000135.1, read as the reverse complement.
TTCGCCACCGACAACACCACCCGCATCGGAGGGGCTGACCCGACCGCCAACGCCGCCGGGGCGGCGCTTGCGACCTACCCTTCGACCGCCAACTCACTGCGCCCAGCCGCCGTTAGCCTGGTCGGCGAAAACGACTGGCAGGGTGGAATCGCAGCCTCGGTCCTGATGGCCCCACCGGTCGGGGCGCCGCTCCTTATCTCGACACCAAGTGGGGTACCCGGCCCGACCTCAAGCGCGCTTGGCGCGCTGGCGCCAAGGGGAAGTGGCGCCAGCGGCGGGGCGCAGGCATTCGCGATCGGCGACGTGGCGATGCCCGCCAACCTGACCCGGGTGACCCGGGTCAGGTCCGGCGGTGCCGCTCAAACTGCGGCCGCAATCGAGCGCCTGCGCGACAGGCTGTTCGGCGCCGCGCCCGAACACGTTCTGATCGTGTCCTCGCAACAACCCGGCTTTGCGATGCCGGCCGCCGCCTGGGCGGCGCGATCGGGAGACCCGGTTCTCTTCGCCAGCCGCAAGGAACTACCGGCGGCCACGGCGGCTGCCCTGAGGGCGCACCCCAAGACTCCGGCCTATGTCCTCGGCCCGACTTCGGCGATTTCCCCTGCCGTGGTGCGAAAGATCGCCAAGTTCGACAGCCGCGTCCGCCGAGTCTTTGGTCCGGACCCGGTGACCAACGCGATTGCCCTCGCCCGCTACTCGGAAGGCAGCTTCGGTTGGAACGTCAACGATCCCGGCCATGGCTTCGTCGTGGCCCGCAGCGATTCGCCGCTTGACGCCGCGGCGGCCGCCCCGCTCTCGGCCTCCGGCACTTGGGGGCCGCTGCTGCTCACCGACAACGCCGCTAGGCTGCCTTCCGCCCTGCGCGGGTACCTTCTCGATGTCAAGCCTGGCTACACCACCGATCCCACGCGGGCCTTCTACAACCACGTGTGGGTGATCGGAGACGAAGGGGCAATCGACGTGAACCAGCAGGGTGAAATTGACAATCTGGCGGCGCTGACCAAGATCGGGGGAGAACCGTGAGCGAGACCGAGCACCCCGATCTGCTCTCGCGTGGTCGCGAGATCACCGCCGAGGAGATCAGGGCCCTGGCGGGAGCCTCGACCCCACACTTCGCGCTGCAGGTCCGCAACCGCATCCGGCGGTTGATCGAGCCCCTTTCCCCTGGCCATCCCGCCCGCACGGAAGGCGAACGCAAGATCGCCGAGCTGGAGGACCTCGCCGAGCACAGCGGCGACCCCCGCGGGACTCTGGGAATCTCCTCACACTGAGATCGGCCCGGGGACCCCGGACCCAGCGGCTAGTCTCTGCCCCATGAATGAGACCGTTGCGGAATTCAAGGAGGGCGACAAGGTCTGGGTCGAGGACGGTGACGGCAAGCACCACCCCGGCATCTTCGTCGGCAACAATGAAGCCTCAGGTTGGTTCGGCGGCGGTCCCAGTGCCTATGTCGTTCACCCCGAAGCCCACCAGGCAGAGGTCGTCTCGGTCTTCCGCATCACACCGCGCGAGGAGTAGGGAGGCAGAAGCGGAGGCCCTCGAGCTCAGGCAGGGAGCGGCTCGGAGGCGATGGCGAGGACGGCATCGGCGACCCGCTCTCGGTGCCACCTGGCGTCGCCGAACATCGCCGCGTTGGCGCGACCGCGCTTGAGGAAAAAGTGGAGGTCGTGCTCCCAGGTGAAGCCGATTCCCCCATGCACCTGGATCGAGGCGTCGGGCACCCGCCAACCGGTATCCGAGGCGTAGGCCTTTGCGATCGAGGCGGCGCGGGCAAGCGACTCCGGCTCAGCGTCGGCGGCCCAAGCGGCGCCATAAACACTCGAGCGGGAGTTCTCGGTCTCCAGCAGCATCTGCGCGCAACGGTGGGAGACGGCCTGGTAGGCGCCGATCGGGCGACCGAACTGCTGGCGGTCTTTGGCGTATTCCACCGCCATCTCCATCGTTCGTTGAGCGATCCCGGTTGACTCGGCGGCCAGCGCCACGCAGAGGCGAAAGAAGACGGGGAAATAGTCGGAGCCCTCGGCGGGAAGCCCCTCGGCGGCGCTGACGCGAACGCCGTCAAAGCGGACCGAGTAAAGGCGCCTCGTGAGATCGATCGACGGTTCCGGGGTCACCGTCACCCCTTCGGCGCTGCGATCGACCAGGTGACGTCTGCCGTCGGCCGTGGCGACGAGGAAAAAATCGGCGCTCGCCGCGTCCATCACGAGCACCTTCTCACCGTCCAGGACGACGCCATCTCCCTCCGCCTTTGCCTCCATCGTGAAATTCCCCGGAGTCGCCGGTGAGCCGCCGTCCCACAGCGCCGGCGTGCCTCGCTTCTCACCAGCCGCCAGCGGACGGAGCCAGGTCTCGCGCTGCTCATCGGAGCCACAGAGGGAAAGCATGAGGCCGGCAGCCGTGTTCGAAAGGAGCGGCGAGGGAGCGAGCGCATAACCCATCTCCTCGAAGAGGACTGCGAGATCGACGATCCCAAGTCCCTGCCCACCCCACTCCTCCGGAAGCGCCAGGCCCGGCCAACCCAGCTCCGACATCTCCGCCCAGTCTGCGGGGTCGAAGCCGTTCTCGCTCGCGGCCAGCTCGCGGATCCGCTCCGATCTGTAGCGGGCGGCGAGAAAATCACGCGCGGTCGACTTGATCGCCTGCTGCTCGTCGGTCAGATCGAAGTACACGTCATCTCAGTCTCGGCAGGCCGAGCACCCGCTCGGCGATGATGTTCTTGAGGATGTCGGTCGTGCCCCCCTCGATCGAGTTGGCGCGCGAGCGGAGGAAGCCGTACTGCCAGGCGCCTCCGGCGACCGCGTTGGCGCCGCCGCGAGCGAGCGGCGCGTAGGACCCCTCGATGTCGAGCGCGAGCTCGGTGATCCCCTGGTTGATATCGGCCCACTGCCACTTGCCAAGCGAACCCTCCGGACCCGGAATACCCGACTGCATCGTCTTGGTCAGGCCACGGTAGGCGTTCAGCCGCATCGTCTCCGCCTCGATTTGCAACTGGGCGAGCCGTTGACGGTAATAGGAGTCCTCGGCCGCGACAGTGCCGTTGACCCTGACCTCCCGGGCAAGCTCGACGAGCCGATTCAGGCTGTTCTGGATCTGGGCGATGGCGCCAAAGGCAAGCCCGGCGCGCTCGTTCATCAGCGTCGTGATCGCCACCCCCCAGCCGTTGCCAACGCCCCCAACGATGTTTTCGTCTGGGATCCGCGCCTCGTTGATGAAGACCTCGTTGAACTCCCCCTCACCCGTGATCTGCACCAGCGGCTTCGCCTCGACCCCATCCTGCTCCATATCCATCAGGAAGTAGGTGAGGCCCTGGTGCTTTGGCGCATCCGGGTCGGTGCGGGCGACGAGCATGCACCACTTGGCGTACTGGGCGAAGGTCGTCCACACCTTCTGCCCGGTGACCACCCATTCATCGCCATCCTTGACGGCGCGCGTCTTCAGCGAAGCGAGGTCGGAGCCGGACTCGGGCTCAGAGAAACCCTGACACCAGATCTCCTCGCCGGTCAGGATTGGCTCCAGGTAGCGCTGTTTTTGGGCATCCGTCCCATGCGCGATGACGACGGGGCCGCCCATCGCCAAGCCGAGCACGTTGGCGGGGCTGGGTGCTTCCTGTCGCGCCGCCTCCCCGACGAAGATCGCCTGCTCGATCAGGGTGGCTCCGCGACCGCCGTACTCCTTCGGCCAGGAGATCCCCGCCCAGCCGGCCGCGTGTAGCTTCAGCTGCCACTCGCGCCGGAAGGCCATCACCTCGTCGAGTCCTCCCTCTGGCTCGGGCCCGGGGTGGTTCTCCTCCAGCCAGGCGCGAACCTCGTCGCGGAACTCCTCCTCCGATGGCGACAGCGTCAGGTCCATCCGGATGCAGACTAGCTGGCCGGCTGACCAGGACGGCCGCCGGACTCAGACCCTCTGGATGAGAGTGCCGGTGCCAAGGCCCCCACCGCAGCACATCGTGACCAGCCCCATCTCCACGTCGGAGCGCTCCATCTCGTGGAGGAGCGTGGTGATCAATCGCGCCCCGGTCGAGCCGAGCGGATGCCCGAGGGCGATTGCGCCGCCATTTACGTTGACCCGATCCAGATCAGGGTCAAGTTCGCGCCGCCAGGCACCGACCACAGAGGCGAATGCCTCGTTGATCTCGATCAGGTCGACATCGTCCATTGCCATCCCGTTGCGCTCGAGCAACTTACGGGTCGCCGGGATTGGTCCGGTCAGCATGATCACCGGGTCGACGCCGACGGTCGTCTGGTCAAAGATTCGTGCGCGCGGCTTGAGGCCGAGGGCGTCGGCCTTCTCGCGGGCCATGAGCAGAACGGCTGCGGCGCCGTCGGAAACCTGGGAGGAGTTGCCGGCCGTGATCTTGCCGTCCTCCTTGAAGGCCGGCTTGAGCTGGGCGAGCGCCTCCAACGAGGTATCCGGACGGATGCCCTGGTCGGTGACGAAGGTGTCGCCATTGACGGAGAACGGGATCGCCTCCCGCTCAAAGCGACCCTCCTCGGTCGCCTTGGCGGCGCGCTGATGAGAGCGCAGGCCGATCTCGTCCAGCTCGGAGCGGGGAATCTCCCATCGGTCGGCGATCATCTCCGCCGAGATCCCCTGCGGGACCAGGTCATAGCGCTCCATCAGCTGCGGGGAGAAGGGCATTCCGTGCTCCTCCATCACCGAGTAGCCGTCGGCGAAGGAGATGTGCCCCATGTGCTCGACACCGGAACCGATCGCGACGTCGTGAACGCCGGTGGCGATCAGCGCAGCGGCGAAGTTGACGGCCTGCTGAGCAGAGCCGCACTGGCGATCGATCGTCGTAGCCGGCGTCTCGACCGGTAATCCGGCCTCCAGCCATGCGTTGCGGCCAACATTGACCCCCTGCTCGCCGAACTGCTGGGCGCAACCGGCGACCACGTCGCCGACCTCCGCGGGGTCGATCCCGGCGCGGCCGATCACCTCGGAGTAGGTCTTGGCCAGAAGGTTGGTGGGGTGGAGATCCTTGTAGTAGCCCTTCTCGGGATGTCCCCGCCCGATCGGCGTGCGCGCCGCCTCGACGATGACTACCTCGCGGCCCCCGAAACCACCCTTACCGTTGCCTGCCATGGACACCCTCCATTCGGTCGACTGGTGATCCAACTCTACTCGAGTTGACTGGCGGGTCAGCCAGGGCGGGTTGTGATAGGAACCCCGATCCAATGAGTACTGGCAAGGGATACGGGAGTCCTGGAATCGCCGGCAGCGGCGCCATCGCCACGGGTCTCGCCGCCGTCTCGACGACCACCGCGGACACGATCCTGCTGGCCCGCAGCGAGGCCTCGGCCTGGCGGGCCGAGGAGAAGGTGGTCGCCGCCTGCGCGAAGATCGAGGGCGCCGAGCCATCGCGGCTGCGGGTGACGACCGACCCTGCCGATCTCTCCGATTGCGACGTGATCGTCGAGGCCGTCGTCGAGGAAATCGAGCCCAAGGGCGCTCTGATCGCGACGGTCGCCGCAGCCTGCCCCAAGGCCAACCTCGCCACGACCACCTCCTCCCTGGGCATTTCCGCGATCGCCGAGGCCGCCGGCGTCGATCGGCTCTTCGGTCTGCACGTCTTCAATCCGGTACCGCGGATGAAGCTGGTCGAGGTCTGCTTCCCAGATGGTGCCGAGGACGCCCGTGAGAAGGCGCTGGCGTGGTGCGCAGCGCTCGGCAAGACCGCCGTCGAGGTCCCTGATCAGGCGGGCTTTGTCGTCAACCGCCTGCTTTTCCCCTACCTCTTCGATGCGGTGCGGATGATCGAGAGAACCGGGATGGAGGCGGGCGAGGTCGACACTTGCATGAAGCTCGGCGCCGGTCACCCAATGGGCCCGCTCGCGCTGCTGGATTTTGTCGGGCTCGACGTCGCCGAGGCGATCGGCGACGCGCTTTACGCCGACTCCTCAGAGGCGGCACACAAGCCCCCGGGACTGTTGGTCGAGATGGTCGGCGAAGAGAAGCTGGGTCGCAAGAGCGGCGCCGGATTCTACGAATACGACTAGCGCCTGCCGCTCAGGTCCCAGATCACGTCGGCCTCAGAGATTCCCTGTCGGCGCGCGATGATCTCGACCTGCTCCCAGGGCAGCTCGGCGTCCGGCAGGTCATCCCAGCGGGCCAGGTCGAGGGCCTCGATCGCTCCCTGAAGCGCCGGACCGAGATGATCCTCGGAGCGAAGCAATGCCCTCAGGACCTCAAGCTGCTTGTCGCTTAGACGAACAACCCACATACAAAGCCTCCAACGTTCGGGGTTGCGGGTTGCCCAGAGAAGCTAGGCGGCGGGACGGACGGAACGGCTTATCCGCACCGCCTCGATCCGGTTCTCGCGCACCGACTCGACCCTGATCGTGTAGCCATTGGCGACGATCAGGTCGCCGCGCTTCGGCAGCCTGCCCAACTCGCCGAAGACGTAACCACCGACCGAGTTGTAGGCGTCGGTGTCAACCGGTAGCTCAATCCCCACATCGGCGAGGTCGCCCAGGGAGACATGGCCCCGGACGAACCACTCGCCGCTGGCGAGTCGACGCAGCGCCGCGGCTCGGGGGTCGGTCTCGTCCTCGATCTCCCCCACCACCTCCTCGAGAATGTCCTCGACGCTGACGATCCCCACGGTCCGCCCGTACTCATCGACAACCACTGCCACCGAGGTGCGCTGAACCTGGAGGTCATGGAGTAGGTCATCGAGTGGTCTCGTCTCGGGGACAATCAGCGCGTCGCGGATCACCTGGTCGATCGCGGCCTCCGGCCCGTCGCTCATGTAGAGCCGGGCAAGGCTGTTGTTGTGGACGATCCCCTTGACCCGGTCGGGGTTGTCGTCCTCGATCACCACCAGCCGCGTGTGGCCGGAGGTGACACAGCGGCGCAGCGCGGTCTCCACCGTCTCGGAGGTATCGACCGTGACCACGGCTGGGATCGGAGTCATCACCTCGCGGGCCTCCTGCTCGTGCAGATGAAAGACCCCGCCGAGCATCCCCGCCTCACCGGGGTCCAGCGTCCCCCCCAGCCTCGAGCTGTCGATGATCTGCTTCAGATCCTCGGCGGTGTGGCGCTCTTCGAGATCGCCGGGATTGACGCCGAAGAGGCGAACGATCGAGTTGGAGAGCCCGCTCAGCCCGAAGACGACGGGGGCGGTGACCGCGCGAAACCAGTTGAGCGGGCGCGATACGCGGCGGGCGGTGCTCTCGGCGTGGCTGATCGCCAGCATCTTCGGTACCTGCTCGCCGATCACGATGTGAATCGCGGTGACCAGGGCGAAGGCGATTGCCAGCGAGATGCCGGCAGCGACCTCGTGCGCGAGACCGCCGAATGCCGGCTCCAGCAGCTTGGCCAACGACGGCTCGCCGAGGAAACCGATTCCGATCGAGGCCATCGTCACCCCGACCTGGCAGGCTGAAAGTGAATCTTCGATCCGGTCGAGCTGCTCGATCACGGCCTCGGCGCCACTCTCCCCCTCCTTGGCGAGCTGCTCGATCTTGCCGCGCCGGCTGCGAACCAGCGCGAACTCGGCGGCGACGAAGAAGCCGTTGACGAGGATCAGGACGAGCAGCAGGACGAGCAGCAGCGCGGTCATCGGCTATGTCGCCCAGTACTTCGGGGGAGGTCGTCCTCGGCCATTCGGCGGACGGAATATAGCTTCCCTTCACGTCGGCGCTGCGATAAGTGCCATATTGGGGATTGGATGCGCATCGCGAGCCTTGTCCCATCGGCAACCGAGATGCTCTTCGCCCTTGGCTTGGGCGACGACGTGGTGGCGGTCACCCACGAGTGCGACCACCCGCCGGGGGCGCGCTCGCTGCCCCACCTGACCCGCACGGTGCTGCCAGACGTGCTCAGCGATGGGGAGATTGACGCCGCGGTGAAGGCGATAGTCGGCGAGGGCAGAGCGCTCTACGCGCTGGATGAGGAGCGTCTGGCCGAGCTCGCCCCTGATCTGATCGTCACCCAGGCGGTGTGCGAGGTCTGCGCGGTCTCCCACGAGGAGGTCGTCGATGTCGCCGCCCGCCTTCCGAGCCGCCCGAGGGTCGTCCAGCAGGATCCGAGCACCTTGGGAGAGATGCTGGAGGACGTCGTCCGACTTGGCGAGGCGGCGAAGGTCGTGGCGCAGGCCCACGAACTGCGCGGCGAGCTGGAGGGGAGGCTGGCGGCCGTCGGCGCCGCGGTCTCGGGGGCAACTCTGCCACGGGTGATCGCGCTGGAGTGGCTCGACCCGCCCTACGTCGGCGGCCACTGGATCCCGGAGATGATCTCGATCGCCGGCGGTGAGGATGTGGCCGGACCGCCGGGACTGAAGTCGCCCGAGGTCGGTTGGGGCGAGCTGTCGGGGCTAAATCCCGACGTGGTGGTCGCGATGCCCTGCGGCTGGTACCTGGAGGACTCCCGTGCACAGGCAGAGCAGCAGTGGGGGCGGATCGAGGCGCTCGGCGCCGCCCATGTCTTTGCGGTCGATGCTGCCTCTACCTTCTCGCGGCCCGGTCCGCGGCTGGTCGATGGTGTGGAGCTGCTCGGCCACCTCCTGCATCCTGACCTGATCGACCCGCCGGGCAACATCGAGTTCGCGGAGCTGCGCGCGCCGGCACGGCGCGCGCACCGCGCCGGCTGAATCTCCGCCGCAGGCCTTTCAGGCGATCGCGATCGCGCCGGCGATGGAGAGGACCGCAATCGCGCTCATCATCGCCAGCTCCGCCGGCAGATGCCGTAGTCCCAATTTGCCCCGCTCGCCGGCGAGGATCGCGAACGCGCAGAGAACTCCTGCGATCAGGCCGCCGAGGTGTCCGCCGAGGCTGACATATGGATCACTGACACTGAAGGCAAGGTTGAAGAGCAAGATCACGCCTATCACCCGGGCAACCGAATCCAGACCACGCCCACGGGCGATCACGAACGCCGCCCCGAAGATCCCGAAGATCGCTCCCGAGGCACCGAGCGTGAGGGCGTGTGGGCCGCTCAGCAAGAGCGCCCCGAGGGAGCCCGCAAAAAGTGAGGCAAAGTAGACGAAGAGGAAGCGGGTGGCGCCGATTGCGGGCTCCAGCAGCCGGCCAAGGAAGTAGAGAGCGACCATGTTGAAGCCGATATGGACGAGGCCTTCGTGGAGGAAGGCCCCGGTCAGGAGTCGGTACCACTGACCCGACGCAACCGAGGTTCCGATCAGGCTGTAGTGGGTGACGAAGGCGGCACCGGGGCTGTTGAGACCTCCCGGTCCGGAGGCAATCTCGGCCAGGTAGACGGCGACGTTGATCGCGATCAGGGCGTAGGTGACCGGTGCATGGACGGAACCGCCGAAGGCAGCGGTGCCTTGGGTGACGCGGGTGCGGTCGCGCATGCACTCCGGGCAGCGCATCCCGACCGGCGTCGGCGTCATGCAATCTGGGCAGATCGGCCGCCCGCAGGAGGAGCAGGAGACGCGGGTCTCGCGGTTTGGATGTCGGTAGCAGCTCTGGGTCACGGCGGATGAGCAGCCTACAATCGCCGCCAATGGACCCTCCCAGCCCAGCCCGCCTCTACGCCAGCGCTGGCGGCACCCTCCTCGTCGTGCTCGGGATCCTAGGTTTCTTCTACAGCGCCTCGTTCGGCAGCCCCGGCAAGGTCGACGACATGCTCGGAGCCTTCGCCGTCAACGGCTGGGAGAACTTCCTGCACATCGCGACCGGAGCGATCGGCCTCCTCCTCGCGGGCTACGCGGCGCGCCAGTATGCGTTCTGCGTCGGCTCCATCTACCTGGCACTGGCGATCATCGGCCTGGCGCTCGGCGCTGGTCACTCGGTCCTCGGCCTCCTCCCCGTCAATGCTGGCAATGACTTCCTCCACCTGGCCCTCGGTCTGCTCGGAGTCGGCGCGGCGCTGGCGAGTCCGGTGTCGAAGCTACAGGCGCGAGCGAAGCCCGCCCGCTAGGGATCGCAGCCCATGCTGGGTTCGCTGTCTGCTGCGGCGCCGAGCCTCGAGAAGAACCAGAGCGCCGGTGGCGACGCCGCCCGCCGTCACCGCAACCACCGGGCGGACCCAGTTTCGCGGATCGCGCAGCGCCCGCAGCTCGCTCTCAGATAGCTCCTCGGCCCAATCGGATAGCTCCTCGGCGGCGGCCTGCGTGACGGCGGAGAGGGTGTCCTCGACCCTTCCCGAAAGCTGCTCGGGCGGCTCAATCGGTCGCAGCGCGTCGGTCAGCAGCCGCTCGACATCCCAGGTACTGCCGGTCAGCCGCTCACTTGCGTCACTCATCGCTCATCTTCTCCTCAAGTTGCTTGATCGCTCGATGAATCAGCACCTTGGTGGCACCGTCGGTGCGGCCCAGGGCCCGGGCGATCTCGCGGTTGTCCATGCCCAGCGCAAAGCGCATGATCAGTGCCTCGCGGCGGTCCTCGGGAAGGTGCTCAAGGCCGACCATCACCTGTCGCAGCTCCTCCCGCCCTTCGGCAATCGCCTCGGTCCCGTGGCGGGCGGCGATCGGGTCGGCGTTGTCGAGCGGAGTCTGGGGTCGGCGAGAGCGGTCTCGGTAGTAGTTGGAGGCGAGATTGTGGGCGATCCGGATCAGCCACGGCCGCAGCGGGCGCCCGTCGGACTCTCGCCGCGCCCGGTCGAAGTGCCGGTAGGCCTGGAGGAAGGCCTGCTCGGTGAGGTCCTCGGCGTCGTGGTGGTTTCCGACCCGGTAGTAAGCGTAGGAGTAGACATCGCGTAGGTGGGCCCTGTAGAGGTCCTCGAAGGCCCGGTCCAGCTCCGCCTTCGCGGCAGGATCGAGGCTCGCCGGCTCGACGTTGTGCTTGGCAGTGCTCACGGCGCAAGCCTAGTGCCGTGCTCATGCGGCCCGCCTTGAGCGCTCGACGCGGCGCAGGCCGGCGATCCAGGCCTCGGCGTCGATCTCGCCGCGGATCAGCGCCGCCAGGCCGTTCAGTGCCTCCGCCTGGGACCCCGAGCCGGAGATGGTCTGGGCGAGGAGCGGCGCCGTGTCGAGCCCCTCCGATGCTTGCCCGATCAGCTGGGGGATCTCGGCCGCCGGCGTCCCGGTTCCCAGCAACTCGCCGGCGCGGCGGTTGCGTCCGGTCGGCGCCATCATCGTCGCGGTCAGATCGCCCACCCCGGCTAGACCGGAGAAGGTCTCAAGCTGCGCCCCACGCCCAATCGCGTACCCGATGCACTCGCGCCAGATCTCGGCGGCCGCGATCCCGGCCGCGTTGAGGCCATGCGGCTCCGCTGCGGCGGCGGCCAGCGCCGCGGCGTTCTTGGCGGCTCCCGCCATCTCCACCCCGATCACGTCGGCGGATCGCTCGCAGACCAGGCCAGCCTCGTCGAAGACCTCACCAAGCTGGTCGCGCAGATCGCCATCGGCGGAACCGAGAACAAGCGCGGCCGAGCCGGATACCGCCTCGCGGGCATGGGCCGGCCCGCCGAGGCAGGCGATCGCACGAGCTCTCACCCTCTCACCGACGTATTCGGCCGGGAGCTGGCCCTGGGGTGCGACGAGACCCTTGGTCAGCAGTAGCAGAGCGGAGCGCTCACCGACCCGATCGGCGATCGCTCCCACCGCCTGAGGTAGCGACTTGGAGGGGATCGCCAGGCAGATCAGATCGAGTCCCGCCAGCTCGATTCTCGACGCTGGTCGGACATCGATCGAGTCGGGCAGGGCGACGCCATCCAGGTAGCGGCGGTTCTCCCCCACATCCGACAGCTCCGCCGCCTGGGCGGGAGTGCGGGTGCCAAGTTGTACCTCGAGCCCACCGCGAGCCAAAAGGACGGCTACCGCCGTGCCCCACGAGCCGGCGCCGATCACGGCTGCGCGGCGCATCGGAGGCAGACCGCCAAGGTATTCCCATTGGAGCTGGACGTTGGGCCAGATCCGCGCGGTCACGGTTTCGGCGAGCGCCGGTGAGGGGCGCGCGGCGCGGGGAAAGGTCATCGCGCGCCCGAGGCGGACCTTGACCTTGCGCGGCCGGATCCGCCACCCCCGCCTCACCTGTTCGGTTCCGAGCACGGACGCAGGGATCACCGGGGCGCCGGTCTGCAGTGCCAGCCTGCCCACCCCCCGTCTCGGCGCCGCCAGCGAACCGGTGCGAATCCGGGTCCCCTCCGGGAAGATGCAGACGACCCCGCCCCGCTCAACAACGTGGCGAGCGGTCTCCATCGCCTCCTCGTCGGACTCGCTGCGGCGGATCGGGAAGGCACCGAGTCGCGAGAGGAGCCAGCCCTGCCAGCGGCGCTCGAACAGCTCCACCTTTGCGACGTAGTTGATCGGCCGGCGCCAGGGCAGGCAGCCGCCGATCGCGAACGGATCGAGAAAGCTGCGGTGGTTTGAGGCAACGATCAGACCACCCTTTGCCCGAGCGTGCTCGCGCCCGCTGCGGGCGTAGCGAAAGTAGAGGAGGAAGAACGGCGTCAGGAACGCCCGGGCGAGCAGGTACATGGGTCGATTGACACCATGGGCCCGGGTGTAGCCGTGGTAGGCGGCTCGGCGCTCTGAACTCACCCAGAGCGCTACACGGTTGGGGTGAAGCGGTTACCAGGCGCTCTCCACCAGCTGGCGAAGCTCGCTGCGGTCGGGAGGGGCGGGGGTGAATGCCAGCTCTGGCCGCATCAGGATCGCATCCACAGCCTGACCCAGCTTCGAGCGATCGCCGCCGACATCGCCGAGGCCAGGAGGGTTGCCGCCAAGCCCCAGGATCCGAGGTTCGATCTCGGCGGAATTGGTGCCGATGGCCGCCGCCAGGGATGAGAGCTGGTGGGGCGCTCGCGGGACCATGAAGGCCATGGCCCTTGGCAGGATCGCTGCGTTCGTCTCCGCGTGGGGAGTGCCGCAGACCCGGACGAGGGTCTGGCAGATGACGTGGTGGATGGCGAACATCGCAGAGTCGATCGCATACCCGCAGAAAATTGAGCCGAGGGCGAGCGCGGCGCGGTCGCGTTCGGCGCGAACCTGGTCGAGAGAGCCGGAGATCAGGTTGACCCCGCGCAGCGCGATCATCCTCGACACCGGGTTGGCGAAGGGCGTGTAGAGGGAGTCGGCGCCGTGGGCGAGGGCGTTCATGGAGCTGAAGCGGAGCGCCCGCTCGGGCTGGCTGGTCATCGGCCCGTAAGCGGCGATGACCAGCGACGGGCGGACCAACCCGCTCGCCTTCCCCTCGGCACCGGCAGGCAGGCGGTGGATCCCGGTCATCTCGGCTCCCGACATCGTGGTCGGGATCGCCGCGACACTGGCGGCGCTGACCGAGGCGACCGCCTTCGCGGCGTCGATCACCCGCCCCCCGCCGAGGGCGACCAGGCGGGGCGAGCGAGCCGAATTGAGCAATGCGGCGGCAACCTCGGGAACACCGCCAGCAGCCACCTCGTGAACGGAGCTCGCGGCCGCGGCGAGCTCCGGCGCGCCCGCCAGGGCTCGCCGGGTCGTCAGCAGCTCAAAGGGGGCGAAGCCGTGTTCGCGCAGGAGCTGCGGCGCCTGGGCGACTCCTCCGTCGCGAAAGTGGACCGTTCGCCCGGCGTCATGCCAGATGAAGTTCTCGCTCACCCGGAGGAGACAGTCCGCGGGTTCCTCACCGGGCGCAGAGTGGACTCCAGCTCTGCCCGCAGGTGCTCGTAGTCGGGCGGCAGTGAGAGGCTCTCGCCGAGGTGCTCGAGCGTCTCGTCAACCGTGAAACCGGGTCCGAGGGTGGCGATCTCAAAGAGCACCCCGCTGGGCTCGCGGAAGTAGATCGAGCGGAAGTAGAAGCGGTCGATCACCGGGGTCGGCTGGGCGCCGGCGGCAATTGCCCTCTCCCGCCACGCCGCGTGCTCGTCGATGTGCGAGGCCCAGGCAACGTGATGGACGCTGCCAGCGCCCTGCAATCCGCGCTCGCCGCTCGGCTCGTCATAGACCAAGAGGCCGCCGCGCATCTTGCCCCGCGCCTCCCAACCTTCGCCGGCGGGCTCGAACTCGAGCGCCTCGAGCAGACCGCGGCTGGTGTCCTGGGCGACGCTGTAGGCGCGGACCGCGTGGAAGCCGCGAAGCGCCAGCTCCGCCGGAACCCCCGGGTGATCTGCGATCAGCGGCTCATCCTCGGTCGCTATCACCGCCAGTTCGTGATCGAGCCCCTCGGGGTCGGAGAAGCGCAGCGCCCCCTCCAGCCGCTGCGTCTCGATCCCATTGCTCTCCAGGCGCTCCTTCCAAAAGGCAAGCGAGTCCTCGGCCCCCACCCGCCACACGATCCGGTGGACCATGCCGGCGCCGGCCTGCCCCGGCGGCACCCCGGGGTACTCAAAGAAGGTGAGGTCAGATCCGGCGCTGCCCTTCTCATCGGCGAAAAAGAGGTGATAGACGGTCGGGTTGTCCTGGTTGACGGTCTTCTTGACCAGGCGGAGGCCGAGCACTCCCGCGTAGAAGTCGACGTTGCGCTGGGCGTCCTCGGTTATCGCGGTTACGTGGTGGATTCCCTCGAGCTTCACCCCGTGACGTATAGCATCCTCCGCATGAGTCGCGGCCGACGACGGACGGTGAAAGCGCTGGTCGCCATCGGTTCGGTCCTCGCCTTCCTCAGCGTCTTCTCAATCTGGGTCGAACGACAGGCGCTCAACACCAGCGACTGGGTAAGCACCAGCGACCAGCTACTGCAGAACTCGACGGTCCGCAGCACGGTGTCCAATTACCTGGTCAACCAGGTGTATGAACACGTCAATGTCGAGAAGGAACTGAAGAGCATCCTTCCCGGCGAAACCAAACGTCTCGCCGGACCCGCTGCGGGTGGTCTGCGGACGGTGGCCGGCAACGGCGCCGAACAGCTTCTCAAGACCTCGGTGGCGCAGAGCCTCTGGCAGAGCGCCAACCGGACCGCGCACGAACAGCTTGTAAATGTCTTGGAAGAAAAGAGCGGCACCCTCTCGACCGAAAACGGGACGGTGACGCTCAACCTCGGCAGCCTGGTGACGAACCTCGCCAACCAGGTTGGGATCGGCGCCAGCCTGGCGGAAAAACTTCCGCCCAATGCCGGCCAGATCGAAATCCTCCACTCGAGCCAGCTGAAGACCGCGCAGAACATCGCCGCCGCCGTCAAGGGCCTTGCGCTGCTGCTCTCACTCCTCACCTTCGCCGCCTTTGCCGGCGCCATCTATCTGGCGCGCGACCAGCGCTGGGTAACGATCCTGTTCTCCGGAGTGGGCCTGGTCGCCGCTGGATTTGCGGTCATCGTCGCCCGTCACGTGGCCGGCGGGATCGTGGTGGGTCAGCTGGTCACCAACGACAGCGTCAAGCCCGCTGCGGAAGCCACCTGGACGATCGCCACCTCGCTGATGACCAGCATCGCGACCACGGTGATCGTGGTCGGCGTGCTTTTCGCGATTGCCGGTTGGCTGGGCTCACCGACCCGCTCGGCTATGGCGACCCGCCGAGCGATTGCGCCCGCCCTGCGCGATTACCGACCCTTCGTGTACACCGGCCTGGCGATAATCGTCGGCATCTACTTCCTCTCGGCTCCGACCCAGGGCCTGCGCGCCTTCCTCACCACGCTGGTCGTCGCCGCGATGGCAGCATTCGGGGTGCGCGAGCTGGGCCGGCAGACGGCTGCCGAGTACCCAGACGCCCAGTTCCATGAAATCTTCGGTCACACCCGCGCTCGCGTGGTCGGCGCCGTTAAAGGAGCCAACCTCGGCGAGCGGGCCTCGAAACTCCGGCTTCCGGAGATGCGGAAACCGAGTGGCGAGCCAGCTTCCCCAGAGACGGCGACCGCCGCCGCTCCCCCCTCCCCCGAGGACTCGCGACTCGCTCAGCTCGAGCGCCTCGGCGGACTGCACGAGAAGGGCATCCTCACCGACGAGGAGTTCGCCGCCGAGAAGGCGCGGGTGCTGAGGACCGACCCCTGAGGGCAACCAAGCCCGCCTCCGGGATCGAACCGGAAACCTCCGCTTTACAAGAGCGGTGCTCTACCAGTTGAGCTAGGCGGGCGGGTTGCCGAATATAGACGGCGTGGACGCGACCTTCCGCTTCCTGGAGCCCGACGAGGCGAACCTGTTGTGTGAGGCAATCGGGGTCGCCTACGGCAAGACCTACGACGTCAGCTGGGTCTATGACGTGGCCGAGGTGTCTGCTCGCCTCGCCGCCGGAACCTACGTCTCCTGCGTGGCCGAGACCGCCGGCGGCGATCTCCTCTGCCACGAGGGCATGAGTCTGACCAGCGTCGGCGATGCGGTCGGTCACTCCGGGCAGGCGGTGACTACGCCCGCGGCCAGAGGGCAGCACCTCTTCACCCACACCAAGCGCCACCTGATGGATTGGGCGCGCCGGCGGGGGATGGCTGGAATGTACAGCGAGGCCACCGCTGCCCACCCCTACAGCCAGCTCGCCAACATCGAGTTGGGAGCCCATGAGACCGGGTTCCTGCTCGGCTGGATCCCGGCCACCGTCGCCAACGATGCGGCGGGGCGACGGCGTGGCTCCCGCCAGTCAGCGGCGCTCTTCTACACCAAGCTAAACGACGGATTGAAGCGCCCCGTCTATGCGCCCGAGCGCCACCACGATGCCGTCGCCCGCACCCTGCAGCTGTGCGAACTTCGCGGCAAGCTCGCCGTGGCGCCGGAGGACTCGAAGCTGGCGCCCAGGACCGAGCTGGGGGTCGAGCTCGACACCGATCACAACTTGGCCTTGATCACCGTCCACCGTCCCGGAGCCGACCTGGATGAGGCCCTCGACGCCGAGCGGCATCACCTCTTCCATCGCGCCGGGCTTGACGCTGTCTATTTCGATCTGCCGCTGGAGATTCCCGCCACGGCGCTGGTCGCCGAGCACCTCGAGCGGCTCGGCGTCTCCTACGCGGGGATCTTCCCCAACAGCCGCACCGACGGCGACGTGCTCCGCATGCAGTCACTGCACCGCGTCCGGGTCAGGGCCGAGGACATCGCCGTTGCCTCAGATCACGGTCGCGAACTGCTCGATTACGTCCTCGCCGATCTCCCGCCCCGCCTCCGTGCCTAGAGGGGAACCTCGCGCGAAGCCAAGTGGGTACCGACCTTGCGCTTGACGCGCTGCAGGGCGTTGTCCACCGTCTTTGTGTCGCACTCCAATCGCTCGGCAACGATCTCATAGGAGTGGCCATCCAGATAGAGGGAGAGCACGCGGCTCTCCAGATCGGAGAGCACGCCCGAGACTCCGGACAGGCAGGCGACGAGGCTCTCGAGCTCCTCGGCTGCGATCACCTGGTTGACCGGATCAAAGACGGTCGGTCCCGAGAGGATCTCGTCCAGGGTCGTTTCCGAATCGCCAGCGGCGGCCGGCGTCTGACTGAACGAGACGTACTGGTTCAACGGGGTGTGCTTGTTGCGGGTGGCGGTCTTCACCGCGGTGATGATTTGGCGGGTGATGCAGAGCTCGGCGAAATTGCGGAAACTCGACTCGCGATCGGTCCGGTAGTCGCGGATCGCCTTGTAGAGACCGAGCAGGCCCTCCTGGATCAGGTCGTCCGACTCACCGCCAAGCAGAAAGTAGGAGGAGGCCTTGAGGCGGACGAAGCCGCGGTAGCGGCGGACTATCGCGTCATAGGCGTCGGTCTTACCCTCCTTTGCGAGAGCGACCAGATAGTGATCATCAAGCTCAGGTTGAGAGTTAGTCTGGTGGGCACGGGCGGCGCCAGCTCGACGGCCCGAAGGGAGTCGCATTTCATGCGTAGGCGTAGAAAGAGCCACAGATCCTTCTCCTTACGAAGGGTCGTGGCGCCGTTTACCTCCCCTGAGGCGCCCTATTGACTGGGAGAGCTCAGACTCAAGCTGAGGTTCACCCTTTATACGCGCGTTAGTTTACGGGCGAGCGGAGTTCTGTCAACCCCGAATCCAGATTCGTGCAAATGCCGTTGCAGGCCCTAGCGTTGGCGCAGCGCCTCAAAGAGCAGGGCGGTGGCGGCGGCCGCGACGTTCAGGGAGCTGACCTCTCCCCGCCTGGGAAGGGCAACGAGAGCATCGCAGGCGGCTGCCACGCGAGGCCGGATCCCACTCCCCTCGCCACCGAGCACGAGGACCGTCGGACCCCGCAGATCGACCTCCCAGGGCGCTCGGTCAGCCCCCGCCTCCGCGCCCCAGATCCAATAGCCCGATTCCTTCGCCACTCCCAGCCAATCGGTCAGGTTGCGAACGCGGGCGATCAGGGTGTGCTCGACAGCGCCGGCCGATGCCTTGCAGGCGGCGGCAGTCACCATGGCCGAGCGGCGGTCGGGAATTGCCAATCCGGCAGCACCAGCGAACTCGGCCGAGCGGGCGATCGCGCCTAGATTGCGGGGGTCCTGAACCTGGTCGAGGGCGAGGATCAGGCCGGCCTTGTCTCCGAACAGAGAGCTCGGAGCAACGTAGGGGTAGGGGTCGACCTCGGCAACGATGCCCTGGTGGTCGGGCGATCCGCAGAGCCGCTCCAGCTCAGCCGCCGCGACCTCCGGCACCTGCCAGACCTGATGCACCCGACGCCTGCCCCGCTGCGCCTCGGCAACCGGCTGGCGGCCGTAGATGACCTGGTTCGCCATCTAGGCCCTGAAGACGAGACGGGCGCCGGCGGGGGAGTCGCGGACCTCCCACCCCATCTCCGCCAGTTCCTCGCGAATCGCATCGGCGCGCCTGAAGTCCCGCGCCGCCCGTGCTGCCTCACGCTCAGCCAACAGACGCTCCGCGTCCTCGCCGGCCTCCTGTTCGGTGTCCGCCAGCGAGCCGAGCCCCAGCAGCTCGACCATCTCGCGTGCGGCCTCTGGCGCGCCCGCCACCTCCCCCCGATTCGCATCCCCGACCAGCTCAAAAAGCTCTGCCAGGGCCCGTGGCGTATTGAAATCGTCGGCAAGAGCGTCGCGAAAGGCCTCGATCCGAGACTGCGGCGATACTCCCCGCTCCTGCTCGGAAGCCTGCCGGGAACTCTGGCCATCCTGGCGATCTCGAAAGAAGTTCCTCAGCCGTTTCACAACTGCCAGGGCCTGGTTCATCTGATCCGGTCCAAATGCCAATGGCTGGCGGTAGTGCCCGGAAATCAGATAGGCGACCACGGCCTCGCGCCCGTAACGATCCAGCGCCTCGGAGAGCTGGAAGATGTTGCCCTCCGATTTCGACATCTTGGCCGCGTCGGCCTCGACCATCCCATTGTGCATCCAGACCCTGGCGAACGGCCGCCCGGCCGCCTCGGACTGGGCGATCTCATTCTCGTGATGGGGGAAGACGAGGTCCGTGCCACCCCCGTGGATCGCAAAGGACGGGCCGAGCTCCGCCTCGGCCATCGCTGAGCACTCGATGTGCCAGCCGGGTCGACCCGGACCCCAGGGCGAGTCCCAGCTGGTGTCCTCCCCTTCCTTGTGGGCCTTCCACAGCGCGAAGTCGAGCCGATCCTCCTTCAGGGAGGCCAGACCGGCCTCCTCTCCCTGGTCCATATCCGCGGGGCTACGGTTGGAGAGCTTCCCATAGCCGGCAAAGCTGTGAACCCGGAAGTAGACATCTCCACCGGACTCGTAGGCGTGCCCAGACTCGACCAGCTCGGCGATCAGCGCGATGATCGCGCCGATCGTTTCGGTGGCCAGTGGCTCGGCGTCTGGCCGGCCCAGCCCCAGCCGGTCGGTGTCCTCGAAATAGGCAAGGGTCATCCTCGCCGCGAACTCCGACGAGGACTCGCCGACCGCTGCCGCGGCGGCGTAGATCTTGTCGTTTATATCGGTGATGTTGACGACCAGCCTGGCCCGCAAGACCTCCGATCTGAGAAACCGGGCGAGCAGGGAAAAGACGACGAACGGCCGCGCGTTACCGATGTGAACCCTGCTGTAGACAGTCGGCCCGCAGGCGTAAATGCCGACCTCCTGGGCGGGATCGATCGCCCGGAGCTCCCCCGTCAGAGTGTCCTTGATTCTCACCTCGCGCATCGCGAGGCGGAGCCTAGAAGGTCCGGTATCCGGCAGTCGAAGCCGCCGAATCCGACCGCGCCCACCCCGGCGCCGTCTCCTCGGCGGCGGCGAGGGCTTCGCGCCTCGCCCTGTTGGCGCTTGCCTCAATCTCCTCCTCGGCCGCCTGCCGGGCGCGCTCCTCGCGGCGCTCGACTTGCACCTGAATCCGGTCTGACTCGGCGCGGAGCTGATCCTCGGCCCGCGCCCGGGCCAGCTCAGCGGCCTCGCTCTCAACTTTCTCGATCAGCTTCTGCACCCGTTCCTCGGCCTCGCGCCGCACCTCCTCGGTACCTTCCATCACCCGCTGCTCGATCTCGGTCTCGATTCGAACCGCCGTGTCGTGGGCCTCGGCCGCCCTTGCCTCCGCGTCGGAGGCCCGCTGCTCGGCGGCGGCGACCCTCCGGTCGGCGTCCAGTTGAACCTCCTCGCGGGCCTCCCGCGCGCGCCGCTCGGCCTCCTGCCCAAGCTGGGCAACTCTCTCCGCGAGCGCGTTGCCAGCCTCCGCGCGGCTCGCCGCCAGCTCATCGGCAAGCGCCTTGCGCTCGCGCTCGGCGCGCACCTTCATCTGTTCAAACGCCCTCTCGGCGCGGTCCCTGGCCTCCTCCGCTCGCCGCGCCAGCGCCTCGAGATCGCGCCGCCGGCCGCGCTCGACGTTGATTCGCTCGCGCCCCTCCTCGCCCAGCCTGCGCAGGGCCGCCATCGCCCGCTCCTTGATCTCGCCGCGAGCTTTCGTCAGGCTCGCCTCCGCCCGCTCTTCAGCCTCCAGGACCCGCTCCTCGCTGACGCGCACCCACTCGAGGGCCTGCTCGGCGATTCCGCGCACCGACTCCCTCGCCTCGCCGACCGCTTCAAGCTCAACCGCGGGTTCACCCATTGGGCGGCAAACTACTATGGCCGTCGGAAGCAACGCCACCCCCACGGCCACTGAAAAGACGCAATTTGCGCCGGCTCAGGCTGACTTCTGGGCCTCGCGCTCGCGCAGCTCGCGCTTGAGGATCTTGCCGGTCGCGTTGCGCGGCAACTCGTCGAGGAACTCAACCTCGCGCGGCGCCTTGTAGGAGGCGAGGTTGGCCTTGACGTGAGCCTGCAGCTCCTCCGCCGAGAGCTGCCCGTCCTCGGCGAGCACGACATAGGCCTTCAGGCGCTGACCGAACTCCTCATCCTCGACTCCGATCACGGCCGCCTCCACCACAGCCTCGTGGTCGGCAAGCAGGTCCTCGACCTCCCGGGGGAAGACATTCTCCCCTCCTGAGACGATCATCTCGTCGTCACGACCATCGATGAAAAGGCGACCGGCGGAATCGATGTGGCCAACGTCGCCGCTGGAGAGCAGCCCGTCGATCACCTGCTTGCCGCCGCCGCCGGTGTAGCCCTCAAACGACATCTCGTTGCCGACGAAGATCCGACCGACCTCACCAAGCGGCACCTCCTGACCCTCGTCGTCGTACAGGCGGACGACCGTGCCGCGCGGCGGGCGGCCCGCCGTGCCGGGGGCGGCGCGCAGGTCGGCGGGGTTGGCAACCGTCGCGTAGGCGACCTCGGTCGAGCCATAGAGGTTGTAGACGGTGTCGCCAAATCGGTCCATCCAGGCGGTCGCCAGCTCGCCGGGAAGGGCCGAGCCGGAGAGCGCGGTGATCCTCAACGAGGAGAGGTCATACTTGGCGAGCGTCTCCTCGGGCAGCTGGAGGATGCGCTGGATCATCACCGGCACCGCGGCCAGCACCTGTGCGCGGCTTTCCTGAATGGCGAGCAGAGTGTCCTCGGGGTCAAAGCGCCGACGCAGCACCATCGTCGCCGCCGTCGGCAGGCTGATCACGAAATGGAAGAAACCCCAGGAGTGGAAGAGGGGAGCGGCGATCATCATCGTCTCGCGGGAGCGGTAGGGGATCCTCTCGATCAGCGCCGCCATCGCCAGCAGGCCGTCGGGGCTCGAGCGCTGGGCACCCTTCGGGGTCCCGGTGGTGCCCGAGGTGAGGATCACGAAACGGGGTTTGTCGGGAGGCGGCCGCAGGTCTGACTCATCGCCGCCGGCGATCAGCCGCTCGAGGGTCGCCTCGCCCGGGGCGGGGCTATCGCACCATCCGACTACGCGGGTGACACTGTCCTCCACCCCCTCGAGCAGTCCGGTGAACTCCTCGTCGTGGACGAGAACCTTCGGTGCCTCGCGCCTCGTCACCTCGGCAAGCTGGGGACCGGCAAACATCGTGTTGAGGTAGAGGGCGCTGGCACCGAGCTTGGCAGCGGCAAGGGTCGCCTCGACGAAGCCGCGATGGTTGCGGCACATGATTCCGACGCCATCGCCGTAGCCGATCCCCATCTCGGCGAAGGCGTGGGCAAGAGCATTGGAGCGTCGGTGGACCCGTTCAAAGCTGAGCGAGCCGCGTTCGTCGATCAGGGCGATCTCGTGCGGATGGTGTATGGCGGCGGTGGCGATGCCGGTCGCCGGCGATGCCCCCCAGCGGATGAAGGTGAGGCCGATCTTGCCCGCCCGGTCAGGACGCATCGGATGCACTACCCCCGCCTCGCGCAGCACCCGGAGCTCGAAGACGGCGTCGGAGATCGACTCGCGGGCGTTCGAAACGATCGAGCTGAGATTCCCCATCGGAGCCGGAAGCCTAGTGCCTATGCGCCCTCGACCGAGGCGACCGCGATGCAGGCAATGCCCTCGCCACGCCCTATCCACCCCATCCCCTCGTTGGTCGTCGCCTTGACGCTGACCCGAGCCGAAGTCGCCTCAGCGAGGATGCGCTCCATCTCGGCGCGGTGAGGTGAGAGCCGTGGGTGCTCACAGATCAGGCTGGCGTCAACGTTGACAATGCGGCCGGGCACGATGCCGACCACGGTGTGAAGCAGATCGATCGAGTCGGCATCCTTCCACTGCGCCTCCTCGTCGGGGAAAAGCGCACCGATGTCCCCCATCCCGGCGGCTCCAAGCAAAGCGTCGATCACCGCGTGGGTGAGTACATCGGCGTCAGAGTGACCGGCGAGACCGAGCTCGTGCTCGATCTCGACGCCCCCGAGGACAAGGCGTCGGCCTTCTGCGAAGCGGTGGCTGTCGTAGCCGATCCCGGTGCTCATCTATCGGAATCCTCGCTCACGGCGGCCCCGAGAGGCTCGAGCCGGCACTCGCGCGCCTCGAAAACGCAGATCTCGACAACGCCCAGCGAGTCGAGAAATTCGGTCGCCTGCCGGTAACCGAAGCCGACCTGCTCGGGAAGGTGGGCGTCTGAGGAGAGCGCGAATGTGACCCCGGCCTCGACGCACATCTCGGCAAATGCCGGTGCTGGGTAGATCTCACCAACGGGCTTGCGCAGTCCCGCGGTCGAGACCTCCACCGCGATCCCGCTCTCGGCGATCGCCTCGATCGCAGGCTCATAAAGGAAGCGGGGGTCGCGCTCGGGCATGGGACGCTCGCCGCCCCACACCTTGATCAGGTCGGGGTGGGCGAGGATGTCGAACAGGCCAGAGCGGGCGCACTCGGCGAGCAGTGCGAAGTAGCGGCGCCAGATCTCCTCTGCGTCGCGTCCGCCCTCCCAGACATCCCAACCGTCGTGGTCGACGGCGCGCTCGCCGAGGAAATGGACCGAGCCAACCACGTAGTCGAGGTCACGAGCCTCAAGCAGGGAGGCGGTGCGATCCTCGGCCCCGGGGACGAAGTCGCACTCCAGGCCGAGCTTCAACGGGGTCGCGCGCACAAACTCGCAATAGGCATCCAGATCATCATGGGCATTCGCCTCCCAAAACGGGTGGCGCCACAGATCGAGCGCCTGGGTGAATCGGTAGACATGCTCTGAGACGCCGAGCTCCTCCACCCCCGCCGCAGCGGCGGCGGCCAGGTAGCGGTCGACATTCTCGACAGTGAAGAAGCGCGCCGCCGGCGTGTCCTCCTGGTCCGGGCGCAGATGGAGGTGATAGTCGGTGAGCACGGCGGCGCACGCTATCGCCGCGCCCGGGCCGGCGCTACCCAGAGCCCTCGAGCAGCACTTCGGCGAGCCTGAGATCAAGCGGCGTCGTCACCTTGAGGTTCTCCGCTGGAGAGGGGCAGATCAGTACCCGCCCCCCCGTCGCCTCGATCAGCATCGCCTCATCGGTCGCCACGGCGACTCGCCTCGGCTCCTCGGCGAGCGCCCTGCGAAGGACGTCGGTACGGAAGACCTGGGGCGTCTGTGCCGCCCAGAGCCGGCCACGATCGAGGGTCCGCTCGACCACAAGATTCTCCCCCGCGGCGGCCCGGCCCGGTTGCGCCGGCCCGTTTTCGGCTGCTCGAGTGCAATGGGCCTGCTTGATCGTGTCCGTGATGGGCGCGGCGGCGATGGCCCCAGCGGCTTCGGGGTCCTGCCCGAGGGCGGCGATCAGATTCTTGATCAGCTCTGGCGTAACCAGCGGCCGCGCCGCGTCATGGACGGCGACCAGCTCGGTTCCGACCGCCGCCATTGCGTTCGACACCGACTCCGCCCTGGTCCTGCCGCCGGCGACCACGCCGAGATCGCCGCCAGCCAGATTGTGGACGTGGCCGGGAGGTGCTGCGATAACGATTGAGCGCACCGACCCCACCCCGCGAAAGGCCGCGATCGACCACGCCACCATCGGTCTACCGGCCAGCGGTAGGAAGGCCTTCGGGCCGCCGGCTCCGAGCCTGTTTCCGGAGCCGGCGGCCGCGATGACCGCGGTAACTGACGCTGCGCTGCTAGGCCGTGGTGGCGAAGCGCTCCTCCAGCAGCCCGTCGAGGTACTCCTCCGCGCCCTCCTCATCCTTGTCGAGCGCGTACATGAACTCTGAGGCGAGAATTTTCTTTGCCCGCGTGTACATCTGCTTCTCACCAGTGGAGAGACCCTTCTCCATCTCGCGAATCGCCAGGTTACGGACAACCTCGGCGAGCTCGAACACGTCGCCGGTCTTGATCTTCTCGCGGTTGTACTTGAAGCGCCGGTTCCAATTCTTGGGCATCTCCGACACGTCGTCGGTGAGGACGTCGGTCACTTTTTTGATCTCTTCCTCATCGATCACGCGCCGCAGGCCTGCCAGACCGGCGTTTTCGCAAGGGACCATCACGGTGAGTTCGTTGTGGAGGATCTTGATCGTGAGGTACTCACGCTCAGACCCCATCAGCTCCCGGGTCTCTTTCTTCAGCACGAGGCCCGCTCCGTGGTGTGGGTAGACAACCTTGTCTCCCTCCTCGAAGTCGCAGACGTAAACGACGTCCTCCTCGAAGCCTGCCTCCATGGCCTCCTCTAGCTCGGGAATCGCTTGCTCCTTTCGGTTTGCGACAGCGCTCATCGCCGTCAGCTCTGTAGGTACCGGTCGACCAAATCGACCTCCTGAAGTCGCCGCAGGCCCTCGCGGATGTCCTTAGCCCGGGTGGGCCCGACTCCGTCAACGGCCTCGAGATCGGCGTCGGAGGCCGCCAGGACCTCCTCCAGCCCGCCGAGTTCGTGGATGATCTTCTGGACGACAAGCTTGGGTACTCGCGGGATCCGCCCCAGCACGCGGTAGCCGCGGGGCGCAACCGGGAAGTCCAGGGTGTTCAACTTGCGGTCATAGCCGAGCAGCTCGGCAAGGCGGCCGAAGTCGAGCACGTCTTGGTGGGGCATCCGCGACAGCGCAGAAAGGACGGCCGCGAGGTTCTGCTCGGAGTCCTCGACCGAGTAGTCGCGGACGAGCGCCGCCTTATCGGCGGCGACACCTACCATCGTCTCCTCCAGCTGCATCTCGATCAGTCGCCCCTCGGTGCCGAGCTCGACGATGTAGCGCTCGACCTCGACCGCCATCCGGGTCACCAGCTCGGCTCGCTGAAGAACGGCGAGCACGTCATAGAGAACGCCACCGCCCTCGAACTCGAGCACCGTGAGGCGAGCGGAAACCTGGTCGAGTCGATCGCGGTACTTGTCAAGCGTCGCCAGACCCTGATTTGCCTTGGCAAGCACAGCGGGAATGTCCTGGAGGATGTACTTGGTTCCCTCGACATAGAGGGAGACGACGTCCCGCCGTTGGGAGATCGCGATCACCAGGGCGTCGGTCTGTTTGGAGACGCGCTCGGCCGTGCGGTGGCGAGTACCGGTCTCCGAGGAGAGAATGGTCGGGTCCGGCATCAACTGCACATTCGCCCAGGCGATGTTTGTCGCCTCGGCGTTGAGGACGATCGCGCCGTCCATCTTCGCCACCTGGTACAGCATCGCCGGGGTGTAATCGATGTCCAGCTTGATCCCTCCGGAGAGCAGGTGGGAGACCTCCTCCAGGTCACCGACCACGATCAGGCCACCGGTTCGGGAGTGGACGATGTTGTCGAGCCCCTCGCGCAAAGCGCTACCCGGGGCGACAACGTCAAGGGCTCTTACTAGGCGGGGATCCTGTCGTTCTGACAACTCATGCAGCTCATCCCCGGACAATGAAGGCATCACGATTCAGAATGCCAAAAAGCGCTCTGGAATGCGGTCCGGTGATATCCGTGTGGAAAGGTCGGGATGGACTTTGTCAAGGCTTGCGCTGTTCAGAGCTGGACGAGATCGCGCATTGGGTCGATCCCCCAGCGCCCGCCGACCTCCGCGAGATCCTCGCTCAATGCCCAGCGGTCGGGCCGCTCCTGCCCCTCATGCTCTGGACTGGCCCCCTTCAGCGCCATGCAGCCGGTGTTGTCGCCGACAGCTCGGATCTTTGCAATGTCCCCCTCGCCGAGTCGCTGCTCGACCGGTAGCCGCGCCAGCTCCGCCCGCTTGTCCTCGATCGGCCGTGCTCCGGGACCGGCCTCCTGGATCAGGGTGGGGACAACACACTCGACCGCCGGATGGGCAAGGTTCCACTGACAGGCGAGCTGGATTGGAGTGAGGT
The DNA here is from genome assembly GCA_049585815.1 of Solirubrobacterales bacterium. GTDB lineage: Bacteria > Actinomycetota > Thermoleophilia > Solirubrobacterales > 70-9 > DATLSM01. Next base: position 54,594 of record JBAVAR010000135.1, on the reverse strand, counting down.
CCGTGCGCTCGCCGATCGGTGCCACCTGGGCGAGCTTCTTCAACCCGGCCTCGAGCCACCCGGCGGGGCGAAAGGCCCGGTGATCGCTCTTTGCCAGCTCCATCCCTGGGCTCATGTCCCCCCAGAAGACTCCGCCGTAGTCGACCACGCGGGTGATCACCCTCACTTCGTGGCGGGCGGCGGCGTCTAGGCAAAGCTCCCCCGGCCAGGGCTCAAAAGGGTTGAGGATGATCATCGCCCAGTCAATCCGCTCGCCGAAACGCTCCAGACAGGCGACTAGGTCAAGCGTGAATCCGTTGGCCGGTCCGGGGGCGATACCGATCGACGCCGTCAGACCCGCCTCCCGCAGCGCCTCCATCCCGTCCCAGACCGCCTCGCTGGAATAACCGACCCGATCGGGGTTGTGGAGGAGCAACAGGTCAAAGGTGGAGACGCCGAGCCGCTCAAGGCTGCGCTCAACCGCCATCCTCAGATATCCGCCATAGTCGGCGGCCGCACGCTGATTCGGGTCGGTGAAACGAGGAAATCCCCGCGGACCGTCGCGCTCGCCCTGATAGAAGTCGTGACCGACTGCGCCGGTCAGGCAATAGGAGTCACGCGGCACCCCGGCGATCGCCCGCCCGAGGAGGCGATCGGCCTCACCCTGCCCGTATGCGTCGGCGGTCAGGACAGTGTCGACCCCCCCGCCGGGACGCATGATCGCGGCGAGCCGGTCCTCCTCGATCGCCTCCCCGAAATGCAGATACCTTCCGCCGCTCCAGGTCCCGATCGCGCTGCGGCCCGGCTCACGCACCTGCGCGGGGACTCAGGACTCGTGGTCGCCGGTGGGCGACTCCTCGCCCCCCTCGGACTCGTGGTCGGGGTCACCGTCGCTGAGCTTTTTGGCGCCGACTCCGACCTTCTCGGGCTCGGGCTCCGGCGGTAGTTTCTCGGGCGGCTTCGCCGGCTCGATGATCGTCAGGCTGAGCGGATGGTCCTCCTCATCGCCGGAGGGATCGCGGGCAACCATCACGGTCGATCCCGGCGTCATCGGGCCCTGGCGCAGGACTTCGTCCGCCAACGGATCCTCGATGTAGCGCTGGATCGCTCTGCGCAATGGCCGGGCGCCCATCGATGGGTCCCAGCCCTTCTCGACGAGAAGGTCTTTGGCTTCCTCCGTCAGCTCCAGCTGCAGTTCGTGCTCGGCGACCTGGACCCGCACGCGGGCGATCATCAGCTCGATGATCTCCTTCACCTCATCCTTGGCAAGCTTGTGGAAGACGATCACCTCGTCGATTCTGTTCAGGAACTCCGGCCGGAACACCTTTTTCAGATCGCCCATAATTCGGTTTTTCATGTCGTCATAGGACATGCCGGTCTCATCGGAAACGGTGAACCCGATCGAGGTGTTCTTGGCGATCTCCGAAGCGCCGATGTTCGACGTCATGATCACGATCGCGTTGCGGAAATCGACCGTCCGGCCCTGCGCGTCGGTCAGTCTGCCGTCCTCGAGGATCTGCAGCAGGATGTTGAAGACATCGGGGTGCGCCTTCTCGATCTCGTCGAGCAGCAGCACGCTGTAGGGCTTGCGCCGCACGGCCTCGGTCAGCTGACCGCCCTCGTCGTAGCCGATGTAGCCCGGAGGCGAACCAACCAGGCGACTGACCGCGTGCTTCTCCATGTACTCGGACATGTCGATCCGGATCATCGCCTCCTCGTCACCGAAGAGGAACTCGGCGAGGGTGCGGGCGAGCTCGGTCTTGCCGACCCCCGAGGGACCGAGAAAGATGAACGAACCGGCGGGTCGCTTTGGGTCCTTGATTCCGGCCCGCGAGCGGCGGATCGCCTTGGAGACAGCGGTGATCGCAACCTCCTGGCCGATCACCCGCTTGTGCAGTTCCTCCTCCATCCGAATCAGCTTCTTGGTCTCGGCCTCGGTCAGCTTGAAGACCGGGATACCGGTCCACATCGAGACGATGTCGGCGATCTCCTCCTCACCGACCTCCGGCCGCTCGCCGTTCTCGCCCTCCGCCCACTCGTCCTCGAGCTGGCGCTTGCGCGTCGTCAGCTGGCGCTCTGCATCGCGCAGGCTCGCGGCCTTTTCGAACTCCTGGGCCTCGATCGCGGCCTCCTTTTCACGCCGAGTCGTCTCGATTTCCTCCTCGAGATCGCGGTAGACCGGCGGCGCGCTCATCGACTTGATGCGCATCCGCGAGGCGGCCTCGTCGATCAGGTCGATCGCCTTGTCAGGGAGGAAGCGGTCTGAGATGTAGCGGTCGGCCAGTTCGGCCGCCGCAGCGAGGGCGTCGTCGTTGATCGTCACTCGGTGGTGCTGCTCGTAGCGCTCGCGGAGTCCTTCGAGGATCCTCACGGTGTCCTCGGCCGAGGGCTGATCGACCCTGATCTGGGCGAAGCGACGCTCCAGCGCCGAGTCCCGCTCCAGGTACTTGCGGTACTCGTCGAGCGTCGTCGCTCCAATCGTCTGGATCTCGCCGCGAGCCAGCGCCGGCTTCAGGATCGAAGCTGCGTCGATAGCTCCCTCCGCCGCCCCGGCGCCGACCAGGTTGTGCAGCTCGTCAATGAAGAGGATGATGTCGCCGCGCTGGGTGATCTCCTTCATCACCTTCTTGAGCCGCTCCTCGAACTCGCCCCGGTACTTGGAACCGGCGACAAGGGCCGCCAGGTCGAGCGTGTAGATCTGCTTGTTCTTCAGCAGCTCCGGGACTTCGCCCTTGTTGATGCGGGCGGCGAGACCCTCCACCACGGCTGTCTTTCCAACGCCGGGCTCGCCCAGAAGGACCGGGTTGTTCTTGGTTCGCCGGGAAAGGATCTGCATGATCCGCTCGATCTCGGTCTCGCGGCCGATCACAGGGTCGAGCTTGCCCTCCTCGGCGAGTTTGGTCAGGTTGCGGCCAAACTGGTCGAGCAGCTTCGAGGACTTCTTCCCCTCGCCCTGGCCGGCGCCGGCGCCGGCGCCCTGGCGGCGACCGCCGGGCCCGGAGAGCATCCGGATCACCTCATTGCGGATCTTGTCGGAGTCGGCGTCGAAGTCGAGCAGGATGCGAGCGGCGACGCCCTCGTTCTCACGCACCAGACCGAGCAGGATGTGCTCGGTGCCGATGTAGTTGTGACCGAGGGAGAGCGCCTCGCGCAGCGCCAGCTCCAGCACCTTCTTGGCGCGTGGGGTGAACGGGATCTGTCCGGAGGTGACCTCCTCGCCGGAGCCGACGATCCGCACGACCTGCGAGCGGACCCTTTCAACCGTGATGTCGAGCGACTCGAGGACGCGGGCCGCCAGCCCCTCCTCCTCGCGCAGCAGTCCCAGCAGGATGTGCTCGGTGCCGATGTAGTTGTGCTTCAGCGTGCGCGCCTCCTCCTGTGCCAGGACGACAACTTGACGGGCTCGCTCTGTGAATCGCTCGAACAAATGAACCTCTCTACCTAGTCCAACTCAGCTCGGTCGGGTAAGTACCGCATATGCCCTTTGAATATCGGGAGGCACCCATGTGCCCTTTAAACGATACCGACAGCACCCAACCGGCTTCGGGCCTCAAATTTCCGCTCTAAGCGGCCTTTTGGACTGAGATCAGGACCGCATCGCCGGGAAGAGCAGCACCTCGCGCAGGCTACTGGCACCGGTCATGACCATCACCAGCCGGTCGATCCCGAGGCCGACACCACCGGTTGGCGGCATCCCCTGCTCGAGCGCCTCGACGAAAGCCTCGTCGTAGGGCTGCGTCTCCTCATCGCCGCGGCGCAGCTCGGCCTCCTGTTGCTGGAAGCGCCGTCGTTGCTCATCGGGGTCGTTGAGCTCGCTGAACGAGTTGGCGATCTCGACGCCACCGACGAACGCCTCCCAGCGCTCGACCAGCCCCTGCTCGGAGCGATGTGCCTTGGCGAACGGCGACAGCGCAACCGGGTAGTCGAAGATGAACGTCGGCTGGAGTAGATGCGGCTCAACCTCCTTGGCGAGCAGACCGTCGACCAGCTTCCCCCAGCCCTCGGCGGGGTTGGCCTCGCTGCCCATCGCCGCCGCCAGAGCCTCCCGGGTCGGGTGCTCGTTTATGTCAATCCTGGTGCGCTCGGCGATTGCCTCGCGCAGGGTCACCCGCCTCCACGGCGGCGCGAAGTCGATCTCCCCCTCTGCTCGCGCCACCCTTGTCGTTCCCAGCACCCGCTCCGCCACCTCAGCGACAAGCAGCTCGAGGTCGTGCGCGGTCTTCTCGTAGTCGGCGTACGCCTCATACCACTCGAGCATTGTGAACTCGGGGTTGTGCTTGTGCGAGATGCCCTCGTTGCGGAAATCCTTGCCCAACTCATATACGCGGTCGAGGCCGCCGACGACGAGGCGCTTGAGGTACAGCTCGGTCGCGATCCGCAGGTAGAGGTCGCGGTCGAGGGCGTTGTGGTGGGTGAGGAAGGGCCGGGCTAGGGCACCTCCGTAGAGCGGCTGCAGGATCGGCGTCTCGACCTCGAGATAGCCGTGCTCATCGAGCCAGCGGCGGACCTCGCTCACCGTGCGGGTGCGCAGGGTGAAGAGACGGCGACTCTCCTCATTGGCGATCAGGTCGAGCTCGCGTCGACGGTACCGGGTCTCGGTGTCCTCGAGACCGTGGTACTTGCCCGGGGGGGGACGCAGGCTCTTGGCGAGCAGACGCCAGCGGCTCAGCGCCAGGGTCAGCTCTCCACCGCTGCGGGTCGCCATCGCCGTCCCCTCGACGCCAACGATGTCACCGAGGTCGAGGTGGACGAGCAGCTCAAAGGCCTCCGGACCAAGCAGGTCCTCGCGGGCATGGAGCTGGATCTGGCCGCTTCCATCGCGGAGGTCGAGAAACGCGGCCTTACCGTGACCGCGCCGAGCGATGATGCGCCCGGCAACCCGGTGCATGGACTCGGTCTCGATTCCCGACGCGAGGCCTTCGTGGGCGGCGCGAACCTCGGCGATGTCCTCCCGCCCGGCGAACTCATGCGGGAAGGGGTCAATCCCGGCCGCGCGAATCCGCTCCAGCTTCTCCCGCCGGTCGGCGAGGACGTCTGAGGTCTGCGGCTCGCTCATCGCGGGCGAGCCTATCTAGCCCTAGGCCGTCTCGATTTTGGTGATTTTCAATTTCTTCTTGGGCCCCCGCGGCACCTCGACCGTAACCAGATCGTTGCGCTTGCGACCGACCAGCGCTTTGCCGATCGGGGATTCGTTGGAGAGCTTGTGCTCGAGCGGGTTCGCCTCGGTCGAGCCGACGATCTGGAACTTCTGCGAGTCGCCGGTCTTCTGATCCTTGACATGGACCACCGAGCCGAACTTCACCTCGTCGGTGCCAAGCGCCTTCTCGTCGATCACGGTGGCGCGACGCAGCCGCTCCTCGAGCTGGGCGATCCTCCCCTCCAGCAGCGCCTGTTCGTTCTTGGCGTCGTCGTACTCGGCGTTCTCGGAGATGTCGCCGAACTCCCGTGCTTCTTTGATCCGCTCCGCGACCTCGCGGCGTTTGGTCGTCGAGAGGTGCTCGATCTCCTCTTTCAGTTTCTCGAGCCCTTCTGGGGTGATGACGGCCTGGCGACTCACAGTGTCAAACCTCGCTTCTGTTTGCGGGGGAGCCGGGAATTGGCTCCCAGACCCAAAAAACCCGGATACGACGGATCTTGCTCGCCGCACCTGGGCACGAAGTCGCGGGATTATAGCGAGGGGTCGACTCCGGCTATTTCGAACTGATCAACGCCGCTGACGGGGTGGGCGAGAGAGGCGACCAGAGCTCGGGCGCGCCGCAGATCGGCGCTTCGCTGAAGCTCTTCGGCGATTGGGGGGGGTGGGTCGAGGAGGGGCAGATACCAGGGGTAGAACTTGCGAAGGTACCGCTCCCCCCGCTCCGCCCCGAGATGCTCCTCTGCCCGATCGATCACCCAGAGCAGCTCGGCGATGACCTCATCGCGTGCGGGTCCCCCCGAACGGCGCCCGCTCAACTCCTCAAACACCCACGGGTTGCCGAGTCCGCCGCGAGCGATCATCACCGCATCGGCGCCGGATTCCAGGTAGGCGCGCCGCGCGGCCTCGGCGCTCGCCAGGCCACCGGAGATGATCACCGGCACGTCGATGCGTTCTGCCAGCTCACGGGTCAACCCGTAGTCCGGCGCACCCTTGTGGCCGCTCGTCGCGGCCCGGGGATGAAAGGCGATGGCGGCGACGCCGGCCTCGGAGGCCAGCCGCAGGGCCAGTTCAAACCCGGAGCGATCGCCGGCCTCGACCCCCGAGCGCAGCTTCACGGTCACCGGCAGGCCACTGCCCTCGGCTGCCGCGAGGGCGAGGGCGAGGGCGAGGTCCGGGTTGCGCAGCAGCTCGGCGCCGGCCCCGGTGCGGCGTACCTTGCGCACCGGACAGCCCATGTTGATGTCGATCAGATCAGCACCGGCCTCGGCAGCGATCGCGGCGCCTGAGCGCATCACCTCGGGGTCGTGTCCGAAGAGCTGGATGGAGACCGGGTGCTCGTCGGGGTGGATCCGCATCAACTCGCGCAACGTGCGCTCGTTGCGATGGTGCAAACCGAAGCTGGAGACCATCTCCGAGACCGCCAGCCCTGCGCCGTGGCGCCTTGCCTGTAAGCGCACGAACCAGTTGCCGATTCCCGCCAGGGGCGCGAGCAAGACACGGTTGGGGATCTCGATCTCGGCGATCCGGAATGGATCAGTCAGCGGGGGTTGTCGATTTGTTTCGCTCATAGATGAGGCGCAACCCCTTGAGGGTAAGCATGTCGTCGACCTCTTCGATCGTCTCGGTGAAGGGAACGACGATGTGGGCGAGCCCACCGGTGGCAAGCAGCTGCGCCTCGCCCAGCTCTTCTTCAATCCTCCCCACCAGCCCGTCGATCAGGCCAGCGAACCCGAAGACGAAGCCCGACTGGATCGCGGCTCGGCTGGAGCGGCCGATCGCCGTCTCAGGAGCGGCCAGGTCGATGCGGGTGATGCGGGCTGCGCGTTCGATCAGGGCGCTGAGCGAAATCTCCAGGCCCGGTCCTATCGCGCCACCCAGGTATTCGCCCTCCGCCGAGACGACGTCGATATTGATCCCGGTGCCGAAGTCGACGACGACGCAGGCGCATTGGAAGCGCTCGAAGGCGGCGATTGAGTTGACCAGGCGGTCGGCACCAACCTCCAGCGGGTTCTCAATCCGGATCGGCATCCCCGTCTTGACGCCGGGCCCGATCGTCAGGCAATCAGCCTCGAGGTATCGCTCGACCAGCTGGGCGTACTGGGCCCCAAGCGGCGGCACAACCGAGGAGACGCAGACCGCATCAAGGTCTGCGAGAGCCATGCCGCTGAGGGCCAGGAGCCCGGCGATCCGCTCGGCCAGCTCATCTCCGGTCGCTCCCGAACGGGTCTGGAAGCGCCAGTGCTCGGCGAGGCGATCGCCCTCAAAGGCGCCGAGATGGGTCTGGGTGTTGCCGACGTCGACCGCGAGAAGCACGGCCGGTGATTATGCTGCCTCCCAGTGGACGCACGGCTTTATGTGATCCCGGCCTCTCACCCAAGCATCGCCGCGGGGCTGATGCTCGACCACAAGGGCATCCCCTATAAGCGGACCGACCTGCTGCCGGTGATCTCCAAGGTGGCGCTGCGAGCCGTCGGCTTCCCGGGCACCACGGTCCCCGCCCTGAAGCTCGACGGCCGCGGGGTGCAGGGTTCGCGCGAGATCGCCCGCGAGCTAGATCGTTTACAGCCGCAGCCGCCGCTCTTTCCCCCAGACCCGGAGAAACGAGCGGCGGTCGAGGAGGCAGAGCGCTTTGGCGATGAGGTGCTCCAGCCGCCGATGCGCCAGATCCTCTGGTGGGCGATCAAGCGAGACAAGGCGCCGCTGCGCAGCTACTCTGAGGGGGCCAGCCTCGGCGTCCCGATCAATCTGGCGATGCTCACCGCGGCGCCGATTGTCGCCCTCTCGGCCCGCTTCAACGAGGCCGATGACCAACACGTGCGGCGCAGCCTCGCCGCCCTGCCGGCGATGTTGGAAAAGATCGATGGATGGATTGCCGCGGGGACTCTGAACGGCGAGCAACTGAACGCCGCCGACTTCCAGATCGCCCCCAGCCTGGGGTTGGCGATGACCCTCGACGATCTGCGGCCGGCGATCGAGGGTCGGCCGGCCGAGGAGTTGGCGAAGCGGCTCGTCCCGAACTATCCCGGCCACACCCCGCCGATCCTCCCGCCAGCCTGGCTGGCGCCGCTGCAGTCTGAGCCAGCCGCAGCGTCCTAATCTCCCCTCCGAAGGGGGCCAACCCGCCTCACCCGCTGAGCGGCGCCAAGGGAGGCGAGAGCATCCGCCAGCGCCAGGCCTTCGGGCAAGGTCAAATCCGGGTCGAGCTCGAGCAGGGGCTCGAGGACAAAGCGGCGCTTTCTCACCTCGGGATGGGGCAGGGTGAGGCGCTCGATCGACATCTCGATGTCGCCGAGGAGAAGTAGATCGACGTCGAGCGGGCGAGGGCTGTGGCGGGGTGAGCTGAGTGCGCGGCCATGTTCGATCTCGACCTCCTTGCAGCGGTCAAGCAGAGTCTCGGGCTCCAGACCGGTGCGGATGCGCACCGCGGCGTTGAGGAAGTCGGGCTGGTCGAGGACCTCGCCAACAGGCTCAGACTCATAGGCCGAGGAGACCGCCTCGACCTCAATCGGCCCCCTGTTCAGAGCCCCGATCGATGTCCTCAGGTGCGCCTCGCGGTCACCGACGTTTGACCCCAACCCGAGGTACCCGATGCGCACCGTTCTACTCGCCGCTGCCGCCCTCGCCACCGTCCTCCTCGACGGCGCGCTCGTGGGTGACCTCCACCGCGACCTCCTGGATCGCGAGGGGCAGCGGCGGCTCGGGCTTAGCGGCACGCACCCTGACTGACTCGCATCCGTAGCGCTCCATCAACCGCTCTCCGATCACCTGGGCGAGTCGCTCCAGCGTCTTGTAGCTGCGCTCGGTCGCGGCGAGGGCGACGATGTCACAGACCTGCGCATAGTCGACGGTGTCCTCCAGGCGGTCGGTCAGCACTGCATCGCAATCCGGAACGTCAAAGGAAACGTCGAACTCAAGACGCTGTCCGACCTCCTGCTCTGCATCGCTGACGCCGTGGTGGGTGTATATCGAGAGCCCTCGCAGCTCCACCTCGACGCCTGACTCAATCCCGTTGCCATGGGCCTCCATGCAATCGTCAACCTATCCAAGGATCGCGGCGGCCACCTTCATCGCCTGGCCGACCTCCGCCACGTCGTGGACGCGCAGCACATCCGCTCCCTCGGCGAGGGCGAGAACCGAGGAGGCGATCGTGCCCCCGAGGCGCTCGCCAGGAGCGCAATCATCGATCCTTGCGATGAAGCTCTTGCGCGAGGTGCCGACCACCAGCGGCCGGCCCAGAGAGCGCAGCTCGCCAAGCCGGTGCAACAACTCAAGATTGTGCTCCAGGGCCTTGCCGAAGCCGATCCCCGGATCGAGCCAGATCTTGCCCTCATCGACCCCCGCCGAGATCGCCACCTCCATCCGCGCGCCGAGGAATGCCCTGACGTCGTCGACGACATCCTCATAAACGGGGTTTTCCTGCATCGTTCGCGGAGTCCCCTGCATATGCATCAGCACCAACCCGGCGTCGCGCTCGGCGCACAGTCCGGCTATTTCAGGATCATGGCGAAGCGCGGTCACGTCGTTGACGATCTCCGCCCCCGCCCCCAGCGCCGCCTCGGCCACGGTCAGCTTCGAGCTGTCGATGGAGATCGCCGCCCGACCACCGACCAACCCTTCGATCACGGGTTGAACCCGCTCGAGCTCCTCTTCAGAGCCCACCTCCTGGGCCCCGGGCCGAGTCGATTCACCCCCCACATCCAAAACCGCCGCGCCGTCGCTCACAAGCTGCTCCCCATGCGCGATGGCCGCCTTGGGGTCGAGGTAAAGGCCGCCGTCAGAAAACGAATCGGGGGTCACGTTGACGACCCCCATCAACTTCACGGAGAGACTCAGCTTGCGTCGCCGCCGGCGTAGCCGGGCCGCGGCCGCGGCATCGGCCTCGCACCCTCGCGTTGGCTGCGCTCGGGAGCCGGCGTCGGCGCGGCCGGCTTCGCCGGCTCCTCGTCGTCGGCGAATACCTCGGCCTCGGGTTTGCCGTCAATCAGCGCCACGAACTGCTCGGCGTCAATCGTCTCCCGCTCGAGCAGGATCTTCGAGACCCGATCCAGGGCCTCCCGTTTGTCAGTCAGCAGATCCTTAGCGGTCTGATGGGCACCCTCGACTATGCGCCGAATCTCGTCATCGATCTCGCGCGCAATCTCGTCGGAGTAGTCGGGCTCAGAGGAGAACTCGCGACCGAGGAAGGGCTGGCCGCGATCGTGACCGAAGACACGCGGGCCGAGTCGCTCGGACATGCCGAACCGCATCACCATCTGCTTGGCGGTCTCGGTCACCTTCTCCAGGTCGTTGGAGGCCCCGGTGGTGATCTCCCCAAAGACGATCTCCTCGGCAGCGCGGCCACCGAGCGTCATCGCCATCGTGTCGGTCAGCTCAGCGCGTGAGGTGAGGAACTTGTCCTCGGTCGGAAGGCTGATCGTGTAACCAAGCGCCTGGCCGCGGCTGATGATCGAGATCTTGTGGACCGGGTCGCAGTTGGGCAGCAGGTGCCCGACGATCGCATGCCCAAGCTCGTGATAGGCGGTGATCAGCCGCTCCTTCTCACTCATCACACGGGTCTTCTTCTCGGGGCCTGCGATCACTCGCATGATCCCCTCCTCCAGCTCCTGCATGGAGATCTCGCGGCGCGCCTGGCGCGCGGTGAGAAGGGCGGCCTCGTTGATCAGGTTGGCAAGGTCAGCACCGGTGAAGCCAGGGGTCTGCCCCGCCAGCGCGTCGAGGTCGATCTCTTTTGCCAACGGCTTGCCGCGAGTGTGGACCTCGAGGATGCGTTTACGTCCCTTGCGGTCGGGACGATCGACGACGACCTGGCGGTCGAAGCGGCCGGGCCGCAGCAGCGCCGGGTCAAGGATGTCGGGGCGGTTGGTCGCGGCGATCAGGATGATGTTGTCCTTCATCTCGAAGCCGTCCATTTCAACCAACAGCTGGTTCAGCGTCTGCTCGCGCTCATCGTGGCCACCGCCCATGCCGGCGCCGCGGTGGCGACCGACGGCATCGATCTCGTCCATGAAAATGATGCAGGGTGAGTTCTGCTTCGCCTGCTCGAAGAGGTCGCGGACGCGGCTTGCGCCCACCCCCACGAACATCTCGACGAAGTCCGAGCCGGAGATCGAGAAGAAGGGCACGCCCGCCTCACCGGCGACGGCACGGGCGAGCAGCGTCTTTCCCGTTCCGGGCGGCCCGTAGAGAAGAACGCCCTTGGGGATGCGTGCACCGAGCGCCTGGAACTTCTTCGGATTCTCAAGAAATTCCTTGATCTCCTCCAACTCCTGAACGGCCTCATCCACTCCGGCGACGTCGCGGAAGGTGATTTTCGGTGCGTCGACCGACATCCGCTTGGCTTTGGATTTTCCGAAATTCATCACCCGCGAGCCACCGCCCTGCATCTGGTTCATCAGGAAAATCCAGAAGCCGAAGAAGAGGATGAAGGGCAGGATGTAGGTGAGCAGCGAGAGCAGGCTCGAGCCGCCGGTCCCGTGCACGATGGTCTTCACTTCGGCGCTATCGAGCAGGTTGACAAGGCTCTGCTCGGTATTCGGCGGATAGCCGGTTGAGAAGCTCTGGCCCCCAGCCTTCTTCGTCTCCTTAACGGAGAGCGAGTTTTCCTTGGTGTTGACCGAGACTTCTTCGATCTGACCGGACGCGATCAGGCCAGACTTCGGCTTGACCAGTTCGTTGTAGGACGGCGCTTCGGGTCCCGAGGACGTGCTGATGAATTTCTGGGCGACGAAGGCCAAGATCACCACCAGCAGGATCGGGAAAGCTGCGCTTTTAAAGAAACGCCTCACGGGCAGAAGAAATCAGCGTACCAGGGCGGTTTTGCCCCTCATCCCCGTAACGCGGCCACGTAGTCGAGGTTGCGGTAGTGCTGGGCATGGTCAAGGCCATAGCCGATCGCAAATCGGTCGGGGATCTCGAACCCGACGTAGCGGGGGGAGAGATCGACGCGCAGGCGCTCGGGCTTGGTCAATAGCGCGCAGACCTCCAGGGAGGCGGGGTTGCGCGCCCTGAGATTGCGCATCAGATAATGGAGGGTGAGCCCGGAGTCGATGATGTCCTCGACGATCAACACGTGGCGGCCTTCGATCGGGGCGTCGAGGTCCTTGAGGATCCGCACCACCCCGGAGGAGTCGGTCTGGGATCCGTAGCTGGAGACAGCCATGAAGTCAACCTCGCAGGGAACGGTGAGGCTGCGCATCAGATCGGCGAGAAAGAGGACAGCCCCCTTCAAGATGCCGATCATGAACAGGTCCCGCTCCTCATAATCTCTGCTTAGCTCCCTGCCAAGCTCTGCGACGCGGCGCTGGAGCTCCCCACTGGAAACCAGGGTCTCGCCGATCGCTGAGTCGCCCATCGGCGCAGTCTAGATAGCCGCCGTCGGCGGGCCCGAGATTCGGTGCCTTCCCTTCTAGGCCCTGGTGCGGGAAGTTGGACGGTGCTCTGCACGCAACACGCCGCGCTCGGCGACGGCGCGCACCCCGCTACCCAGGTCGAGCATCGAGCTGCCGGTGCGACGCAGCGCCGCGACCTCGTCGGCGTGGCGGGCCGCCCCCGCCACCGGACGACCGGCGGCCGAATCCGCCAGCCGCTGCACGATCAGTCGGCGCAACGCCGGCGGCAGGGCGGCGAGCCGCTCCAATGAGATCGTGCTCCTCCCCGTCCCCTTGGATCCGTCGATCTCTGCGGCGACAAGCGCGTCGAGCACCTCGGCCTCATCGCGCAACAGCTCCGCCGTGCGCAGAACGTTCGCCATCGCGGCTGGGTGGATCGCGACCAGCGCCGGGATCAGTCCGTGCCGCACGCGATTGCGCGCATAGATCGGCTCGGCGTTGGTCGTGTCCTCATGCCAGGCGAGGCCCCGCTCCTCGCAGTAGGTCGTTATCTCAGCGCGAGTGAAGGAGAGCAGCGGCCGGGCAAGGCGGCCGTCTCGGGGCCGCATGCCCAACAGCGCGCGGCGGCTCGGCGATGAGGCGAGCCGGTAGAGGATCGTCTCGACCTGATCGTCGGCGCTGTGGCCGGTTGCGATCGTCGCCTGCTGCGGAAGCGCCAGCCGGGCAGCCGCGGCGTAGCGGGTGTCGCGCGCCCACGACTGCAGATTGCCGGGGCCCTCCGGCCGCCGGGGCCGCTCGATCTCAAACCTCACCTCAAGCGATGCGCAGAGCTCGGCGCAGCGGCGCTCGTCCTTACCGGAGTCATCTCGCAGGCCGTAGTTGATGTGTAGCGCCGTGACCTCCTCGGTGCCAATTGCCCGCACCGCCAGGTCCAGAACGCAGACCGAGTCCCGCCCCCCCGACAACAGCACGACCACCGGTGTCCCGGCGGGCATCATCCCGCCGGCCCGCACCTCCTCGAGCATGCGGTCGTTCTCCATGGCCTGAGTGTAGGGGCGCCAGGGTCAAGACCAGACGGGGTCAGGCGGTCGCTCCGACGACGAACAGCGGGGTCGGGACGGGAAATCCCTTAAGCCTCACCTCACCGATCGGTTCGAACTTCAGGTTCTCGCGATCATCGATCGTGTCGGCAACCCGATCGGTGACCAAGACCTCACCCGCCTGGGCCCGGTTGACCACGCGGTGGGCGAGGTTGACCTGACCCCCGAAGTAATCGCCGTCGCGGTAGACGGCCTCGCCACAGTGAATACCGACGCGGGGCTGGGGACGCTCGGGAAAACGGGTGAGGAACTCCACGGCCCACTCGGTCAGTGAGGCCGCATCGGGCGAGACGACCATCACCTCATCGCCGATCGTCTTCACGATCGTCGCCTCGGGCGGCAGCGTCGACTCGACCGTCTCGACAAACCGCTCGACCAGGTCAAGCGCCTCAAGGTCTCCCTCCTCCTCCGTGTAGCGGGTGAATCCAGTGATGTCGATGAAGCAGAGCGCGACGGTGACGCGCCCCAGCTCGGCCGCGCCCTCACCCAGACCGCTCTCCATATGACCGACCACGTCCTGCTCGAGGAAGAAGCGCAGGTAGCGCGTGTGCAGGTACTCGGTCAGGGGCGCCGCCAGGGGCAGGATGTCGCCGGCGAGCTGCCCCATCTCCTCGGCCATCTCCAGCTCCGGCACCGCGTCGCGGATCATCGGTTCGTGGACGTAGAGATGAAACAACCGCACCTCCGCGTCGGCGACGCGGCGCAGCGATTGGACATAGACGCGGACCAACTGGAGGAAGGCAACAAGGGGAAAGCCCGCGGCCAGAACCCTGGCGCAATGGCGCAGGGCTGCCACGTCGCCGGAGTTGAGCACCCGCTCGCGCCCGAGAGGGGTGCCGAGGATGAGGAGGATGCGCTCGATCAGCTCGGGTTCGAGGCCGGTCTCCTGCGCCACCTCCTCCACTGTGACCTGCTCCTCTGTTTCGGCGAACAGCTCTTCGGCGAAACCGAAGGCGAGCCGCCCCTCGCGGCCCGCCCTTTTCAGATCCTCCAAAGAGTGCCCGCGCTCGCGCATCCGCGCGACAACCCGCGCCTGAGCGGCGGCAGCCGCCGTCCAACGGCCCCGTCTCACCGGGACCACCTTCTCAGCCTCCCAACGCTTCAGGGTGCTGGCCGGGACACCGGAGCGGCGAGATGCCTCACTGAGGGATATACGCTCGTCGGCCACCATCTGACGCGAGGCTAGCCGGACGCGGAGACACAGGAGTTAACCCGAGCGAAACGGGCGCCCCGCGGGTGCCAAGATTGCCGCCGCCGTGCCCAAGCGACTTCGACCCACCGCCCCAATCGCCGCCGACGCGGTGCTGGTCGGCGACCCCGGCCGCGCCCTGCTGCTGGCTCAAGAGCTATTAGAGAAACCAAAGATGAGTAATCACGCCCGCGGTCTGTGGGGTTACACCGGCCTGACGGCGATGGGACGACGGCTGACGATCCAGGCCACCGGGATGGGGGGACCGAGTGCAGCGATTGTCCTCGCCGACATGGTCGAGCTGGGTCTGAGCCGGGCGGTGCGAGTTGGAACCTGCGTGGCGATCGATCCGATGCGCGGCACCGGGGAGCTGCTCGAGGTCGGCGAAGCCCTGGCCGCCGATGGAGAGGCGATCCTGCCCGACCCAGAACTGGGTGCGCGGCTGCGCGATCAGCTGAGCGGCAGAGCTCGGACCGCAACCATCACCAGCCGCGACCGATTGCCGCCGGAGCCGATGGCCGCTCTCGCCGGCTTCGAGGCCGCCGACCTGCAGACCGCGACGGTGCTCAGTTGCGCCCGTACGATGGGGTTCGCCGCTGCGGTGGTCCTGATCGTCGAGGAAACGGCGCGCGGGGAGCGGATCACCGACGGGGAGCTCGAAGCGGCCGCGAGGGGTGCCGGGCTCGTCGCGGCCGGCGTACTCTCAACCTAAGGTCAAAGCTTAGTCTTTGCCAGTTTTCGGCAATCTGCGGCGGAGCTCGGCGACGTCGCGGGAGACCTGGTCAAACTGCTCCTCGACCTCCTCCAGACGCTGGGAGAACGAGCGCAGACGGCGCTCCAAGCGCTCGAGGTCGCCAGCCGAGGGCAGGTTGAAAGCGCTCATCGCTGCGTGCTGGGCCTCAAGCGCCTTCTCGCGGGCGCCGAAGGCGGCGGCCAGGGCATTCTCCAACACCTGGCTATCGAAGAGGGCTTGGGCGAGGTCGCCGATTGCCTGCTCTCCGCGGGCCCTGATGCCCTCCTGGTCGACATGATCATCCTCGCTACTCATTGACTTGAGCTTAACGAGCGCATCCGGCACGGCTGAAATCCTTCCGACCCCGGATGAAACAAACGTTGATTAAGGGCTTGTTGGGGGGCGGGGAGATCCGTTGCATGCCTCCATGCCAGCGAGTAGCGTGGTCGAGCCTGTTGCGCGGGGAGAGAGCGGACACGGGTCTCGCGATCCGTGGCAGCGGGTACCTAGGCGCCCTGGGATGAGACACAAGCTCGCACTGACCATCGCTTTGGCCGGCTTCTGCGTCGTGACGGCGCTTGGAGTCGGCATGGCCGGGGCCAGCCCCGCTCAGAACCCGCTCACGGGAACCGAAGGGATCCTGCCGAGCGCGCCGCCCTCCACGACCCCCGCCAGCCCGCCCTGCCCGCGCAAAAGCGAAGAAGGCAAAGAAACCGAAACCCAGGCCCAGCTCCAGGCCGACAAGGCTGAATCCGAATGCTCAGCCCCGCCGCCGGGCACGGACAGCGCCGAACCCGAAACGCCCACGACCCCCAGCGTCACCGCGCCCTCCCCCGAAGCGCCCGGTGGGGTCCACCTCGGAGCGACGATCAACGGCAACCCCACCCGCACCGAGAGCCACAAGGGCGCCGCCCAAAACCAGCGCGTCGGTTCCAGCCGAGCCAGGGGCGCCGGCACCAACGGCGGGATCAGCTTCCCCAGCGCGACCGGAGGCGGGGAACAGCCGCCACCCAATGCGCCCAGCGGTGGGCAGCCCTTCAGTAGCGGTGGCTCCCCCACCCCCGCCAACCCGACGACGACGATCACTGGCTTTGGGCCGGCCAGGATCGGCGCCCCCAACTTCGTCATCAACTCATTCCAGATCCCCCCCTTCCTGCTGCCGATCTACCAGGCCTGCGGCACTCAGTACGGGATCCCCTGGGAGGTTCTCGCCTCGATCAACAAAATCGAGACCGACTTCGGCTCAGACCTCAACGTCTCCAGCGCCGGGGCGGAGGGATGGATGCAGTTCCTGCCCTCGACCTGGGCGACCTACGGCGTCGATGCCAACGGCGACGGGCGCAAGGATCCCTACAACCCGGTCGATGCGATCTGCGCGGCCGCCAACTACCTGCACGCCGCCGGTGGCAGCCACGACATCTACAAGGCGGTCCTCGCCTACAACCACGCGTCCTGGTACGCGCAGGAGGTGCTCGCCACGGCGCGGGCCTACGGCAAGCTCCCCGAAAATCTGGTCGGCTCGCTGACCGGCCTCACCGAGGGCGCCCACTTCCCGGTCGCCGCCGACTCCCGCTACGCCGACGAAATCTCCACCCATCAGATGCTGCGCCGCGCCACCCCTGGCGCCCGCAGCCCATTCGCCGGTTCGGCCGAGACGATCTCCTCCTCTCCAACCCGCCGCGGCATCAATATTTTCTCTCACTCCGGAGCGCCAATTGTCGCGGTCAACGACGGCGTGATCAAGGCGGTCGGCCGCTCACGCCGCCTCGGGCACTTCATCGTGCTTGAAGACGCCTACGGCAACCGCTACACCTACGCCGAGCTGGGTCAGATCGCCCGCACCCGGGGTGGGGTACTGACCCCCAACGGAGGCGGGCAGCCGCTCGTCAATGCCCAGAACCTGCGCCCTCGCATGTTCGCGCTGCCCGCCCGACGGCGGCAAGGAGGCCGGACGGTACTTGCCGCCCACATCGAGCAATCGCACCCGCCCCTGGCGCCCGGAACCCATGTCACGGGGGGCACGGTGATCGGCTTTATGGGAACCGGTGCGGGCGCCGCTGATCCGCACATCAACTTCGCCATTCGCCCGGCCGGCCAGGGAGCGTCGAGAATCGATCCCAAGCCGATCCTCGACGGCTGGAAGCTGCTCGAAGCGACCGCGATCTACCGAGCCGACGGCAAGGACCCCTTCTCCCATGGCCTCGGCGTCAGCGCCGTGCTGCTGCTCTCCAGGGACGCGCTGCAAAAGCGCGTCCTCGCCGATCACAAACTCTCGCTTCCCGCCTGCGCCCGCCACGATATCGCCACCGGGGGAACAGACCGCAGGGTGCTCGCCCTGCTCGAGTACCTCGTCGCAAAGGGCTATCGACTGAAGGTGTCCTCACTTCAGTGCGGCACTCGCGAGTCGGCCAGCTCAAATTCCGTCGCCAAGCACGGAAGCGAGGAATCGATCGGGATCTCGGCGATCGACGGTACCCCCGTGAGCGGGCATCAGGGGCCAGGCTCCCCCACCGACTCACTGATCAAGGCGGTGCTTGCCCTGCAGGGAGCGATGCGTCCGCAGAGGGTCGTCTCGGCCGAGAACCTGCCCGGACCGGTCAGCTTCGCGCGACACGGTCGCCGGGACCGCATCCAGATCGGCTACCTGCCCTCCTACGGGATCGACTACGTCAGCCCCTTCCTCAACGCGACGACCGGACGCATCGATCAGGGCGTCGATTTCACCGGAACAGGTCCGATTCTGGCGGTCGGCGACGCCGAGATCCTGCAGACCGGGGCCCCCGGTTGGCCCGAAGGTGGTGGCGTCCTTTACCGTCTGCTGAACGGGCCAAGGGCGGGGGCGGTCATCTATGTCTTTGAGGGGGCAAGGGCGACGGTCCACAGCGGACAGCGGGTCTCCGCTGGGCAACAGATCGCGCTCTTCGTCCCCGGCGGCTCAATCGAGATGGGCTTCGCCAACGCCGCGGGCGTTCCCCTCTCCCACGCCGAATACAGCGAGGGAGTTGAAACCGTCTGGGGCCACAAGATGGCGGCCTTCCTGGCCGAACTCGGGGGCGCCAGCTCCCTCTCCCCAAGCCTCGGCCACACGGGCGGCTGATAGGGGAGAGAATCTGGACCTCTGGCCCAGCTCTTCGGATTCGTGCAGTTCGATTTTCCCGGCACCCTCGCCTTCGGCGACGGGCGCTACCTGGCGCGCGATCGTGGCCAGGGCGGTGCTGAGAGGGTGCTGGTGATCGAAACGCTGGGAGCCCCGCGGGCGCCAGCGAGGCGCCGGCGACGACCGCGATCGGTCGACAGCGGCGATCCGGCCCCCCAGCTGCCACTGGCACGCGCGACGGCGGTGCGGGCCTTCGAACCGTTCGAGCTAGAGGGCGAAGCGGCCGAATGGCTGGATCGAGCGGTGGCCGAGGATCAGGCCGATGCGGTTGTCGCGGAGGGCATCGACCTCCTCAACAGGGCCCTGCACGCACACGCGACCTCGAGCGCCGACCCACATAGCCAAGCGCTGCGGTCCGAGCGGGCAACCTCGGTGCGGATCGGCTACGGCAGTGGCGAGGATGTCGCGGCGGGTCAATTCGCGGCTGCCCGCGAGGTTGACGTCTGGACGATCCGGGCCTCACGCAGGCGGCGTCGGGAGGAGTCCCTGCGTCCCCAGGAGCGAACGGCGGCGGTGCTGGTCGGGCGCGAGCAGATCGATGCCTGCGAGACGCTGTTGCTGCGCGCTCGCGCCGATCTCGAAGCCGGGCGCCGCCGGGAGGCAGCCCTACAGCTCCGGGTCGGGCTCGAGGCGTTGCTGGTCGAGCTGCGCGGTGCGGTGGCGGATCCCGCCCACGACGC
Source organism: Solirubrobacterales bacterium (assembly GCA_049585815.1). Classification (GTDB taxonomy): domain Bacteria; phylum Actinomycetota; class Thermoleophilia; order Solirubrobacterales; family 70-9; genus DATLSM01. The sequence continues at coordinate 35,291 of JBAVAR010000135.1, read as the reverse complement.
AGATATGGGAACGTTGCAACAGCGGGCGGGGGAGATCGGCAAGGCGGCGAACATGGCACTCAGGGGTGATCTCGATGCCGATACCGCGGAGAGCGTTAGCGATCTGCTCGAGATCTGCGAGCGGGTGCTTCGCCGCCGCCGCGTCCTGCGCGGATGATCTATGCCTAGACCTCAACCTGAGGCTTGGGTTGGGCTAGAGCGAGAGCCGCTGAACGATGACGCCATCAAGCAGCGATTCCGCCAAGTGGTGGGCCTCACTGAGGGTGACGCCCTCGATCGACGGCACCCCGATCACCGTCAACCCGGCGGCCCTCGCCGCGGCCACCCCGGTCGGCGAATCCTCCAGAGCCACGACCGCGGGCCCCGCCCCAACCCCCAGCCTGCGACACGCCTCCAGATAGGGATCGGCGGCCGGCTTCGGGGCTGCAACTTCGTGCGCGCTCACCACCGCGTCGAAGTGATCCTCGAAACCGACGATCTCCAGGGACCGGCGTACGAAGCGCATTGGCGAATTGGATACGAGCCCGATCGGCGTCCCTCGCAGCTTCAGCGAGCGCAGCAGCTCCTGCGCCCCAGCCATCGCCTCGACGCCGAGCTCGAGCTCGGCCACGACCAGCTCATTCAGCTCCCCGATCAACTCCGCCGCCCGTCCGGGCTCGCCGAGTCGGCCTTCGAGGATTACCCCCGCCACCGCGGCGGACGTGCCGACCAGCTCCCGCTTGTCGGCGGGAGTGAAGTCGGCTCCGCGGCGCTCAAAGAGATCCCGCTCTGCCCTCGTCCAGACAGACTCGGTGTCAAGCAGCAGGCCGTCGTTATCGAAGACGACGGCGTCGGGAGCGCCCTCCATCGCCGCATCATCGCGAAACGGCTAAGTTCGTGGGCATGCCGTTCCACGTCGAGATCAGCGCCGGCTTTCACCGCGCCCGCGTCTTCAACCTCAGCCGCGAGGACCTGACGACGAAGGTCCTCGAACCGTGGCTCGGGGACCGGAAGATCCCGATGGGAGACCGGGAATGGGAACCCCGCAAGAGCAGCATGAAGATCCTCGAGGGGCCGCAGATGGCGCCTCAGGAACTCTCCTTCGGTCAGGGGTGGTCAAACGCCGAGCGTGTCTCTGAGAACGTCACCCACAGCGTCCTGGCCCAAACGCCGCCGCCGAGCCTGCCCGACGCCTTCCTCGTCGAGGCCGAATCCCCAGAGGCCGTCGTGGCGGAGCTGGTCGCCGGGCACGGGGGGCGGGCGATCCAATGGACCGAGGCGCAGTCACGGCTGGACGGCCGCGATCCGAAAATCGCGGCCGTCATTCTCCTCGTCAGGCGGCCGGAACCGGGGCCGGAGCGAAATTGATCCCAACCCCCCGCCGGGTCACCAGCACCGGGCAGGTCGCGGTCTCGATCACGTAGTCGCTGGCGGCGCTGAGGGTGACCTTCCCCTGCGAGGACTCGGGGCGTGAGCCGACCACGAGCAGATCGACCGGACCACTGCCGTGCTCGGCGACCTCTGCCCCGAGTGCGGTGGCGAGGCTGCCCGCGCTCTCCCGAGCACTTTGGTCGCCTTCGTCGAGGATGCCGATTGTGTTGACGCTGATCGACGGGTTCAGGTGGAGGCCGACGGGAGCGACGGCGATCGCCGCCGGTCCTCCGAGCAGCAGTTTGTGGGCTGGGATCCCCGGTTTGATCGTGCCCGGTGCCGTGCGGTACTCGGAGCCGAAGACGATGACGCCAGCGTCCTCGCGCTCGGCCAGTTCGGCCAGGCCGACGCTGGTTCCGGGGTTGACCACGACGTGGCGAGGCATGTCCGGCGCGCCCACCGAGGCGGCGCCACGGGCGAGCATCTCCTCCGCCTCCTTCTCCTCAAGCGCCCCGCCCAGGGAGTGGCGGACGTAGGCGAGCGAGAGCTCTGCGCCGGAATAGGCGAGCAGGCGCCCCAGCGCCAAGGCGTCGCGGTCGTTGTCGGTGTCGTCATAGGAAACGATGATCTTCAGGGCCATGGTTGCCTCCTTGGCGGTTGCGAAGCTAGGAGGGCAATCTTGGCACCGGTCCAGCATTAGTACAACTGTTAATGCCTATTGTTAGAATCAGTTTTACTTATGTTGAACTCGAACCGCCTCAGCGTCTTCCGCGAGGTTGTCGCGCGTGGTTCCTTCTCGCAGGCCGCCGACGCCCTCGCCTACTCCCAATCGGCGGTCTCGCAGGCGATCTCCACCCTGGAGGGGGAGCTCGGGGCGCCCCTTATCGAGCGCACCCGCGGTGGCGTGCGTCCGACCGCCGCCGGCGCTGCGCTGGCCGGCCACGTCGGCGGGATTCTGGCGCAGATGGAGGCCGCCGAGGCGGAGATCGCAGCGATCACCGCCGGTCGTGGGGGGCGGCTGCGGACCGCCTCCTTTCCGACCGCGGGGGCGACGCTGATGCCGCAGGCGATCGCCGGGTTCCTCGCCTCCCATCCCGGGGTCGAGTTGACCCTGGCCGAGGGCGAGCCAGAGGAGATCGCGCCACGGTTACGGGCCGGTGAGTTCGACTTCGTCCTCCTTTATGAGTTCGAAGGAGTCGGCGAGAGGCTCGGGGCCGGCATCCGCCGCTTTGAGCTGCTCGACGATCCGCTGCACCTGGCCTTACGCCCCGACCACCCGCTGGCCAATCGCAAACTGCTGGGACTCGAGGACCTTCGCGCTGAGTCGTGGATCCAGACCTCGGCCTCCAGCCCCTGCGCCAAGCATGTGGTCCGCTCCTGCCACGCGGCCGGGTTTGAGCCCAGCGTCTCCTTTGAGAGCGACGACTACCAGACGGTGCAGGGACTCGTCGCTGCCGGGGTGGGGGTGGCGCTGATCCCCCAGCTGGCGCTCTCCACGATTCGTCCTGACATCAGCGTCCGCCCTCTGCATCCGCAGAGCCCGGTGCGCAAGGTGCTCGCCGCGACCCCCCGCGCCGCGGCGGTAACCCCCGCCGTGGCGACGATGCTCGACGTGGCCCGTGAGGTCTCGCGGACCCAGGCTACGGCGGTTCTCCTCAACTAAGCCCGATTTCGTTGCCCCGAACGGGAACCGCCCCCGGGAGAGTGGCGGGGGCGGTTCCTGAGATCGAGAGGTGGCGGGCGGCCGCGGGCCGCTCGCCCTGAGCCCTACGCGGAGCCTCCCGTTGCAGCCGGTGGGGCGGGAGCCGCCGCCGGCACTCCATCCGGGTACCCGAGCGAGGGAACGTCGGAGGGGTACACCTCGTGCCCGTGGACCGCGACGTCGCCTTCCTCCATTTCCTCGTCGGTCATCCGCAGTGGCACGAACAGACCCACCAGCTTCAGCAGGATGAAGGTGGCGATCGCGCAGAACACGATCACCCAGAGCGCGGTCAGCGCCTGCCAGCCGAGCAGGTGCAGCCCGCCACCAGAGACCGTTCCGGGCAGGATCAGTTCCGAGTCCATCGCGGTGTTGGCGAAGATGCCAACCATCAGGCCGCCGACCAGGCCCGCGAACCCGTGTGTGTAGATGACCCCCAGGGTGTCGTCCACATTGCGGAAGGGCCGCACCCGACTGAGATAGTTGAGCGCGAAATAGACGATCGTGCTGGCCACTACGCCGATCGTGATCGCGCCCCAGCCATTGACGAATCCGGCCGCGGGGGTGATCCCGACGAGTCCGACGATCATCCCGTTGACGCTGCCGATCAGGCTCGGCTTGCGTCCGGTCATGTAGTCCCAGGCGACCCAGACGAGCAGGGCAACCGCGGTGCAGAGGTTGGTGTTGAGAACTGCACCCGAGGCGATGCCGCCGGCTTCATAGAAGTCACCGCCGTTGAACCCGTTCCAGCCAAGCCAGAGGAGACCGGCACCGACCGCGACCATCGCCAGGTTGTTCGGCGCATCGACCTCGCGATCACGCTGCAGGCGAGGTCCGATCACCCAGGCGGCGACGAAACCGGAGACGCCGGCAGCGAGGTGGATCACGTAACCACCGGAGAAGTCGACCGCCCCCTTCTGGGCGAAGTAGCCGCCACCCCAGATCAGGAAGGCGTTGATCGTGTAGACACAAACCGTCCAGAGGGCGACGAACGGGATCCAGGCCTTGAAGTTGATCCGGCCGAGGACCGATCCGAGCATCAGCAGTGGCGTGATCGCAGCGAAAACAATCTGGAAGTAGGCCAGCGAGGACTCCGGGAACTTGAATTTCAATTCCGGAAGCTCGGGAAGGCTCGCCTGCCCGACCAGGCTGTGGCTAGAGAGGATCGATTCCGGCTTACCGATGAGGTTGCCGAAGAAGCCGCCGTTCGCGATGTGGATCGGAGTCCCGAAGCCCATCTTGAAGGCGAACAGGCACCAGAGAACCACAACGATCGCGAAGCCGACGAACGCCATCATCATCGAATTCACCGACCAGCGCTTCTGCATCACACCGCCGTAGAGCACCATCAGGCCGGGGACGCTCATCAAGCCGACAAAAGTTGCGGCGGTGAGCTGCCATGAATTGGCGCCTTCGCTCAGCCATTCCATAGATCTGGTGTTTCCTTTCTTCGTTTGGGCTTGCCGGAAGCCGGCAGGAGAACCTCGCCGACCGCCCTGACTCGCCCCTATTGGACTTGCCGTAACCCTTCCGACGATGGGCCGGCGCCACTACGTACAGGTGTCTAAAGATCGGGACCGGCGATTAGCCCGAATGTCGGCGACGGGCATGGTTGGCGCCGCTAGACTGCCGCCGATGCCGTTGGTGGAGGGACACTGGCAGCGCGCCAACAAACCGCTGCGGCAGGTGACTGGACGCGAGCGCCGGGTCGTGATCGGGGGCCTGGCGGTGACCTTCATCGCCATCCTTGCCCTCCTCATCCCGGGGATCGGCGGCAGCACGCAGCCGGGGCCCGCCCCGGGCTGTGTGCGGGCGCTGGTCGCGGGGCGTGTTGGGGGTGAAGTGGTCCACGCATGCGGCGCGGCGGCGCGGGCGCTCTGTGCTCGCACCGCGACCTTCCACGGGCCGCGATCGGAAACGATCCTCGCCAGCTGCCGCGCTGCCGGGATCAGCTTCGCCGACGCTTCGCCTGAGCCCGCCGGTCAGGGCTAGCGACCGCTCCACCTCGCGCTGCGCTTGCCGAGGAAGGCGGCAATGCCCTCCCTGGCGTCATCACTGCCGAAGGCAAGGGCGAAGCCCCGCTTCTCGTCCTCGATTCCCTGATCGAGGTCGCAGTGGTCGGAGACGCGCTTGATCTGCTCGACCGCGATCGGGGCCTGGGAGGCGAGCTTTTGGCCCCACATGAGCGCCGTCTCAAACAGCTCATGGTCGGGAACGACCCTGTTGACGAGGCCGAAATCGAGCGCCTCGTCGGAGGGAATCGCATCGCCGATCAGATTCATCTCGAGCGCCTTGGCGGGGCCGACGAGGCGCGGCAGCCGTTGGGTGCCCCCGAATCCGGGGATGATCCCCAGCTTGACCTCCGGCTGGCCGAAGACCGCCGACTCGGCGGCGATCCGCACGTCGCAGGCCATCGCCAGCTCGCAACCGCCGCCGAAGGCGAGCGCGTTGACGGCGGCGATCGTAGCCACCCGCGCCTGGCCGAAGTCGCGCAGCAGAGCGTGGGCTGTGTCGACCAGCTCCCTCCCCGTCGACTCGTCCATCTGGGTGAAGGCCTTGATGTCGGCACCAGCCGAGAAGACAACCGGGACCGAGGAGGCAATCACCATCGCGCCAACCTCACCGGAATCCTTGATCTTCTCCCAGACCGTCTTCAGATCGCGGATCACGCTCGGCGAGACCGCGTTCATCGGCAGGTTGGCAAGCCAGGCGATGGCGACGTCGCCACGGGTCTCGATCTTCACGGTTTCGGGCTGATCGCCATCGTCGGCCCGTGGGTAGGGGTAGAAGCCTTGGCCTGAGGCCATCCCAAGTCTGCCTTGAGCGACCAGGCGCTTGAGGAGCACCGGGGCGGCGAAGCGCTCGCCGAACTTCTCCTCGAGCTCCTCGATCTGCTCCAGAACCTTGTCGAGCCCTTCGACATCTGCTTTCCAGAACGGGGGCAGCAGACCGCGGCGCGGATCTAGCCCGGCGCCCGCCATCATCCCGACGTCGATGTCGCGGACCGAGCAGACCCCCTCCTCGACAAGTCTGCAGGCCTCGATCAGAGCGCGGCTGGTGAACAGCGCCACCAGCTCCTTTGCGTCGGGAGCGGCCTCGCCGGGAATCGTCTGCTCGCCCTCGGCGAAGAACCCTTCGCCGCCGCTCTTCGCGCCAAGCTTGCCCTCGGCGACCAGCTTCCTCAAGCCCTGGTGAACGTAGAAGGTCTCCCCGTAGGACTCGCTCAGATGCTCGGCGACGTGAAGGACGGTGTCCAGGCCGAGCAGGTCGGTGAGAAAGAACGGCCCCATCGGCGCCACCTGGGCAGCGGCGATCGCCTCGTCGATCGCCTTCAGGGAGAGCCCCTGCTCCTCCTGGGCGCGCCAGACCTCGCCGATCGTCGCCATCAGGATCCTGTTGACGACAAAGCCCGGCACCTCGCCGCAAACGATTGGCTGCTTCTTGATCGCCTGGGCGAAGTTGTAGGCGGCGGTGGCGGTCTCGGGTGCGGTGTCCTCGCCGACGATCACCTCGACCAGTGGCATCACCGAGGCCGGGTAAAAGAAATGGAATCCGACCACCTTTTCAGGACGCAACGTCCTCTCCCCCATCTCGGTGATCGAGAGCGAGGAGGTGTTGGAGGCGAGAATCGCGTGGCCGGGGGTTGCCGCGTCGAGCTCAGCGAAGACGGCCTGCTTGATCTCCATCCGCTCGGGCACAGCCTCGACGACAAAGTCGACATCACGGAACTCCTCGTAGGTCGTGGTCCCGGTGATCAGCCCCATCACCTCGGCGAGGCGAGCGTCGGCCTGCTCCTGCGTCAGCTTCTCCTTCTTGACCAGCCGGGCGAGCTGGCCCTCGCTGACCGAGCGCGCCTTCTCAACCGCAGCTTCGACGAAATTGCGATCGATATCCTTGACGACGACGGGGATGTCGGCGGCGGCGATCGCCTGAGCGATCTCACCGCCCATTGTGCCGCCGCCGACGACGGCGGCCTTGGAAACGAACATTGCGGGTGGATCCTCCGGGTTTTTGGCTTGGCGGTGCGGCGTCACGGCCGCGGAAGCGGGCAGGCTATCGGTAAAGCTCCACTCGCCACCCGGGACAAGGGAGCGAGGCGAACGTTGTACCGCCGTACAAGCCGCCGGAACCGGCCGGCCATTAGGCTGCTCTGGCTCTTCGTATGGGAAGTGAGACCGGTAAACGAACGCGCCCCAAAGCCGGGCGCGCCGCCAAGTGAGGACCAGCCAAGCGATGACTCGTATCCGCCAGCAGAACGTGACCGCCGCGCAGTGGAGTGCCAACGGGCAGGCGCTCGGCGCACTCGACCTGACCCAGCCCGAGAACGACCCGTTCGGCATCAATGTCTTCTCCGTCTCGGTCCAGCGTGACCGGCTCCCCGGCGACGTCTTCGAGAAACTGCAGGCCACGCTGGCCGGCGGCGAGGCGCTCGACCCGACCCTGGCCGATGAGGTTGCGGAGGCGATGAAGCAGTGGGCGCTGGAGAATGGAGCCACACACTTCACCCACATGTTCCAGCCCCTCACTGGCTCCACCGCGGAGAAGCACGACTCCTTTTTTGAGCCGGGCGCCGAGGGGAGAGCCCTTGCCGGCTTCTCCGGCAAGGAGCTGATCCAGGGCGAGCCTGACGCCTCCTCATTCCCAACCGGCGGCGTGCGCGCCACCTTCGAGGCCCGCGGCTACACCGCCTGGGATCCAACCAGTCCCGCCTTCATCCTCGAGAACCCGAACGGGGCATTGCTCTGCATTCCCACCGCCTTCGCCTCCTGGACCGGCGAGGCGCTCGACGCCAAGATCCCCCTTCTGCGCTCAATGGATGCCCTCTCTCGCTCGGCGATCAAGGCGCTTCACCTGCTCGGCGACGAGGACTCCCAGCGGGTCTTCACCACGGTGGGTCCCGAGCAGGAGTACTTCCTGATCGACGAGCAGTACTTCTTCGAGCGGCCCGACCTCATCTCCACCGGCCGCACCCTGTTCGGCGCCAAGCCTCCGAAGGGCCACGAGCTGGACGACCACTACTTCGGCTCAATCCCAGAGCGCGTACTCGCCTGCATGATGGAGACCGAGCTGGAGCTGCGCAAGCTCGGTATCCCGGTCAAGACCCGACACAACGAGGTGGCGCCGGCGCAATATGAGATCGCGCCGGTCTTCGAGAACTCCAACGTCGGCTCCGACCACCAGCAGCTGCTGATGCGAACTCTGGAAAATGTGGCCCGCCGCTACGGCCTGGTCTGCCTGCTCCACGAGAAGCCGTTCGCCGGGGTCAACGGCTCGGGCAAGCACAACAACTGGTCGATGGGCACCGACACCGGCAGCAACCTGCTTGACCCCGGCGACACCCCCGCGGAGAACATCCAGTTCCTATTCTTCTGCGCGGCGGTGATCCAGGCCGTGAACAAACACCAGGGCCTGTTGCGAGCCTCGGTGGCCAACATCGGTCAGGACCATCGCCTCGGCGCCAACGAGGCGCCGCCGGCGATCATCTCGATCTTCCTCGGCGGAGAGCTGGAGAAGGTCTTCGAGGCGATCGCCACCGGTGAAGGCGATCCCAACACGCCGGCCTCCTTCCTCGAGCTGGGGGCGACGGTGCTGCCGGCGCTGCCGATGCACGGCGGCGATCGCAATCGGACCTCACCATTTGCCTTCACCGGCAACAAATTCGAGTTCCGGGCGCTGGGTTCGAGCATGTCGCTTGCCTTCCCCAACACGGTCCTCAACACGATCGTTGCTGAGGCGATCGACGAGCTGGCCGGCAAGCTGGAGGAGAAGCTTGCCTCCGGACAGGGGATGCCCGAAGCCGTGATTGAGATCGTCAAGGACGCCTATGCAGCCAACAAACAGGTCTGCTTCGGTGGCGACAACTACTCCGAGGAGTGGCATGCCGAGGCCGAGCAGCGCGGGCTCAAGAACCTGCGTACTACGCCCGATGCGCTCCCCGAGGTGATCAGCGAGCAGACGATCGCCGCCTTTGAGAACTACAGCGTCCTCTCCAGGCGTGAGCTGAAATCGCGCTATGAGGTCTGGATTGAGCAGTACGCGATCCGCGCCAACATCGAGTCAGAGGAGACTTTCTCGATCGCCCAGACGATGCTCCTACCTGCGGCTCTGCGCCACCTTGCGCTGATTGGCGAGGCGGGTGTCTCGGCCCTGGAGGGCGAGACCCGCGAGTTGGTTGACGAGCTGATCTCGGCGCTGGGCGGCCTCAAAGAGGCAAATGCCTACCCCGAGGACCTGGAGGGGATGGACCTGGCACTCCATGCCCGCGACAAGCAGCTCGCGGCAATGGACGACGTGCGCGAGGCGGCCGACGGCCTCGAGCGGCTGGTTGCCGATGATCTCTGGCCGTTGCCGAAGTACGAGGAGATGCTCTTCATCAAGTAGGTGGGGGCGGCGCCGGCCTGTCTTCATCTTCGTCGTGGTCACGCACGGCGCGGATGATGAGGTAGCCGACGGCGACCAGTCCAACGATCGGAATCAGGCCAGCGCCGACAACGGCCGGCCAGGCCTCAAGCGCCGACGGGAGTGCGGCGATTGTCGCGATTAGGGTCACCGAACCAGAATACGGCGAAAAACCCGGATCTAGATCGCCCCTGAAACTGGCCCTTGGGATGGCCCACGTTCCATCACCCGCATCTGAAGGCCGCCCTTCGGCGATAGGGTCGGCATCTGGCGCACCGTCATCGTCCGGCCGGGCAGCGCGTCTAGGTGGAGGCGCTGAAGCAGCATGGTCGCCACCAGCTTCACCTCGGTCTGGCCGAAGCGCTTGCCGATACAGATCCGCCGCCCGCCACCGAAGGGAACGTAAGCGCCCCGCGGAAGAGCAGCTTTGCGCTCCCGCGTAAAGCGCTCGGGAATGAAGGCCTCGGGGTCGGGAAAGACCTCCGGGATGCGGTGGCTGGCCCAGGAGCAGTAGTTGACGTAGGCGCCTTTGGGCACCGCGTAGCCACCGAACTCAAAGTCGCGGACGGCTCGGCGGGGGCCGATCCAGGCGGGCGGGTAAAGGCGCAGCACCTCGTCGAGGACCATGTCCAGGTAGGGCATCTCCCGCTCGAGCAGCTCGACGGTGGGTAGGTCGCCGCCGAGTACCCGATCCTGCTCCTCGTGCAGGCGTGCCAGCACCTGCGGATGGCGAGCCAGCTCATACATCATGAAGGTGAGGGTCGAGCTGGAGGTGTCATGACCGGCGAACATCAAGGTCATCACCTGGTCGCGCACCTCGCGGTCGGTGAACGCCTCCCCCGACTCGCCACGGGCGGCGAGCAGCAGGCTGAGGATGTCGCGACTGTCGGGATCGGGAGCGGCGCGGCGGCGGACGATCTCGCCGAAGACGATCCGGTCGAGGATTGCGCGCGAGGCGAGCATCCTGCGCCAGGGCGAGCCCGGACCGCGCATGAGGCGCAGCGCGAAGTCGATTCCATAGAAGCCGAGGGCGCGCTCGAATTGCTCTGCCGCTTCGGCACCCTTACCGGCATCTTCGGGGTCCAATCCCAGGAGGGCCCGCATCGCGATCCTCATCGCCAGGTGGCGCATCCAGGCGTAGACGTCGAGGACCGCCCCGGGGTCCAGGCCGGCGATCGCAACCTCGGCCTCTGCCCTCATCGACTCCAGCATTGACGTCACCTGGTCGCGGTGAAACGCGGGCAGCATGATCGCCCTGGTGCGGTCGTGATAGCCGTCGTCGATTGTCAATAGCCCGTCGCCGAGCAGCGGGATGAGATCGCCAAAGCTCCCCTCGCGCCAGTGGAAGTTCTCTGGATGGGAGACGGTGACGAAGTGGTTGGCCTCGGGCCCGAGCATGAAGACACTGCGGGAGTGGAGGACACGGAGACAAAAGATCGGTCCGTGCTCTTCATAGTTGGAGAGGAGAATCGGCAGGGGGTCGCGGACGATCTGCCGGGTGCGGGACACGTTGAAGTCGTTCGGGCCGGGTGGAAATCGACCACGGCCGCGCCATTCGGCGAGCGCGTCGTCGGCAAGCCGCCGGAAGGGGTTGCCCGACATCTGGGGCGGGCGCTCGGGAGAGATCGCCGTCGCGGCAGGCATCCGCTGGGATCCTAGTTGGCTAAGCAGCCAAACGGCGGACAGATCGCCTGGTCAGGAAGAGGAGCCGGCTGTCGCGGCGAGCTGCCCGCATGCGGCATCGATCTCGCGCCCGCGAGTGAGACGCACCGTGGCGGTGAGCCGGTGCCCCGCAAGGATCGCGCGGAAGCGCTCGATCTTCTCCGGAGGGGAGCTGCCGTAGGCGCCGGTCGGGTTGTAGGGGATCAGGTTGACCTTGAAGGCCCGGGGGTCGAGCAGGGCGGCGAGCTGGCGGGCGTGCCCAGGGAGGTCGTTGATCCCGTCGAGCATCACGTACTCGACGAAGACCCTGTGACGGCGGCGGGCGCGGTAGCGCTCGCAGGCGGCGAGAACCTCAGCCAAGGGGTAGCGATCATTGACCGGCATCAACTGCGAGCGCAGCTCGTCATTGGGAGCATGGAGGGAGAGGGCCAGCGCCACGGGCATATCGCAGCTGGCGAGACGGTCGATGCCCGGCACCCAACCCACCGTCGAGATTGCGGTGCGGCGGTGGGTGACGCCGAGATCCGGCAGGCGCTGACAGGCGGAGAGCACAGCGTCGAGGTTCATCGTCGGCTCACCCATACCCATGAAGACGACATGGTCGATCGCTTCCACGCGGCGGTAGTGAAGCGCCTGGTCGAGGATCTCATCGGCGCTCAGGTTGCGGCCGAACCTCATCTGCCCTGTGGCGCAAAAAGTGCAGGTGAGTGGGCACCCCGACTGCGAGGAGAGGCAGACCGAGCGGCGCCCGTCGCGGTAGCGCATCAGCACCGCCTCGATCGGCCGCCCATCGCCGGTGCGGAAGAGGGACTTGACGGTGCCATCGGCAGCCTTGGTTTCAGCCTGGACGGAAAGCGTGGACAGGGGCACATTGGCGCTAAGGCGCACCCGCAGGGTCCCCGGCAGGTTGGTCATCTCCGCGTAGGAGCGCGCGCCCCGTGCCACCCACTCCCACACCTGGGAAGAGCGAAAGCCCGGCTCGCCGGCCTCAGCGAGCGTTCTGTCTAGTAGGCCTCGATCCACCGACCGAGTTTACGGACGCAGCTATGGTCAGCAGTGCAGGGTGCCCAACACACATCGTCAGGAGGCTCAGATGGCAGAGATTCCCGCAGCGGCACAGCATCTGCTCGGCGGTCATAGCTTCGCCCACGTCGCGACCGTAATGGAGGATGGCTCGCCCCAGGTGTCGCCGGTATGGATCGATTTCAAGGACGGTCTGGTTCTCTTCAATACCGCTGAGGGTCGGCTGAAGCCCAAGAACCTGAGACGCGATCCGCGGGTCGCGATCTCGATCACCAACCCGGAGAACCCCTACGAGAGCTTGCTGATCCGCGGTCGGGCAGTCGAGCTGACCCACGAGGGGGCCGACGAGCACATCGACGCCCTCGCCAAGCGCTACATGGGGGTCGACGAGTACCCGTTGCGCCAACCAGACGAACAGCGGGTGATCGTCAAGGTCGAACCTGAGCGCGTCCAGCACATGGCCCCATAGGATCGCTCGATCTGATCAGGAGAAATCAACCACTGGAGGAGGATGGATGAGTACCCACACCGTGAAGAGGATCGACGACATGGAGGCGGTGTTTGGCGGTGGCTTCAAGCGAGCCCGAGCTGAACTGGGGGTCGAATCGTTCGGCATGCAGATCATCGACATGCCGCCCAACTACGAGAACTACCCAGTGCACGACCACGAGCAGGACGGACAGGAGGAGGTCTACGTGACTCTCCGAGGTGGCGGGGATATCGAGATTGAGGGCGAGCGTTTCCAGCTTGACCCCGACCACGTCGCCAAGGTCGGCCCCGGCATCTCCCGCAAGCTCTGGCCGGGTGATGATGGCATCCGCGTCCTGGTTCTCGGCGGCACCGCGGGGCAGGTCTATGAGGCCCCCGATATCACCAAGCTCGGCGAACCGGACCCGATGGCGGGCTAGGTTGCCCGGGAAGTGAACGGGGCGCCCTGCCGAGCAAGGGGCAGGCGGGGCGGGGCGCCCGGTGCTGCAGCCAGGAGCTGCTGAACGGAGATGTCACCGCGATCGAAGGCCAGCGCCGACCCGGTCATATAGAGGCGCCAGATCCGCTCGCGCTCCTCGCCCGCCTCGGCGATCGCAGCATCCCGATTGGCGGCGAGGTTCTCAACCCAGCGGTGCAGCGTCAACGCGTAGTGCTCACGCAACGACTCGCAGTCACGCAGCTCGAGCCCCGCATGCTCCATCGAGTCGACCACCCGACCGACCGGATGCAGCTCCCCGTCGGGGAAGACGTAGCGCCAGATGAATGTGTCCTTGCGGCGCGGGCCCGGTGCCAGCCGGACGATCCCATGATTGAGGATGAGGCCGCCGGGGCGGGCCAGCTCGCGCAGGCGTCGCATGTACCGATTGAGCTGCGCTGCCCCCACGTGCTCATACATGCCAACGCTCGCGACCTTGTCGTAGGGGCCATCGTCGACCTCGCGGTAATCCTGGACGCGGACTTCGCAGCGGTGTCCGACCCCCGCCTCGCGGATTCGGCGCCTTGCAAGCTCGGCCTGGGGCTCTGACAGCGTCACCCCGACCGCACGGGCTCCATGATGGAGCGCCGCGTGGATCACCAGTGAACCCCAGCCGCAGCCGACGTCGAGCAGCCTCTCTCCCGCCGCCAGTCTCAGCTTGCGGCAGATCGTCTCGAGCTTCCGCTCCTGGGCCTCCTCCAGGGTGTCCTCCGGCGAGGCGAAGTAGGCGCACGAGTAAACCATGCTCGGCCCGAGAACCAGGCGGTAGAAGGCATTGGAGACGTCGTAGTGATGGCGGATGGCGTCGCGGTCACGGCCCAGGGAGTGCAGGCGCCCACCAAGATGGGCCTCGCTTCTCGGAGGGTCCGGTCGACGCAGGCCGAGGGCGCCGGCGCGGGCCGCGACGAGCATGGAGGCCAGCTTGTCGCCAAAGCCGAGGCGCAGGTCGCGGAACCTGTCGCCCGCCCGCAGCGCCCGCTCCAGATCGCCGTCGACGTCGATGTCCCCGGCGACCCAGGCCCGCCCGAGTCCCAGCTGGTTGGGCGCCGTCGCGACGTAGGCCAGCGCTCGAGAGTCGCGGACCAACAGGGTGTCGCCGCTCCCACCTTCCTCCGGACGCAGCTCGCTGCCATCCCAAAAACGCACCGCAAACGGGATGCCGCCGGAAAGGCGGCCCTCAAGTCGCGCCGCGAGCGGCGCGAAGCGATTTGCTACGCCGCCGGTGCTTTGCATCCGCCTGCTCAGAGTAGCTTTGGAGAGTGAGCGACGCAAGCACTTTGTTTGACGTGGATGAGGCGAATTACTCGGGCACGGTCGAGGTGCTCGGCGTCATCTTCAGGGCCGAAGACGACGGCTACGCGGTGCTCGAGGTGCAGGATCCCGAATCCGGCGAGGACTTTGCGCTGGTCGGCCCGGTTGCCCACCTGGCGGCGGGTGACCGCGCCGAGGTCAGCGGCAATTGGCAGACCCACGCCCGTTATGGGCGCCAGCTGCGAGCGCGCGGGGCGCTGCCGCTTGATCCGGCAGACCGAGCCGGGCAGATCGCCTACCTCACATCGCTGCGCCACATCGGCCCGGCTCGCGCCGAACGGCTTGTCAATGAGCATGGCGAGGGCGTCATGGGGGCGATTGCGGCCGACCCTCAGGGCGCCTTCGGCTCACTGCGTGGGGTGAGCGCAGCGCAGGCGGCGGTAGCGGCCGAGTCCTGGCGGGCGAGCCGGACAGTTCGCGACCTTCACGTTCAGCTGGCCCCACACGGACTCGCGCATCTCGCCGGCCCGATCCACACCCGCTATGGCGACAGTGCAATCGCGATTCTGCACGAGAACCCATACCGGCTTACCGAGATCGAGGGAGTCGGGTTCGCCCGCGCTGACAAGATCGCACTGGGAGCCGACGTGCCGCCGGAGTCCGACCGTCGCGCGCAGGCCGCCACCGCCTACGTTCTCCAGGAGGCAGAGCAGCAGGGACACACTTTCCTGCCGCTCGCAGAGATGACCCGGCGATCGGCAAGGCTGCTCGGCCTCGACCCCGACCCCGAGGTGCTGGCCGGCGCCGATGGCGTCGAGGTTGAGGAGGGGCGTGCCTATCGCGAGCTGACCAGGGCCCGCGAGATCGCCGTCGCGATGACGCTGCGTGCCCGGGCCGCTGCCGAACCACACCTCGAACATGAGCCGCCGACCGAGAAC
Source organism: Solirubrobacterales bacterium (assembly GCA_049585815.1). GTDB lineage: Bacteria > Actinomycetota > Thermoleophilia > Solirubrobacterales > 70-9 > DATLSM01. The sequence goes on along the minus strand of JBAVAR010000135.1, from coordinate 20,005 downwards.
CCGGACGCCGGGCTGACCGAGGAGCAGTGGGCGGCCGTGCGCGGCGCCTTCTCTTCGCGCATCTCGGTCCTCACCGGCGGACCCGGGGTCGGTAAGACCGTCTGTACCCAGGCAATCGTCGCCGAGGCCGAGGCCGCCAAGGCAAGGGTCGCCCTTTGCGCCCCGACGGGGCGGGCGGCGCGACGGCTTGAGGATGCGACCGGGCGCACCGCGCACACGATCCACCGCCTGATCGAGTGGATGCCCGGCCGCCAGCCCGCCTACCGGCCCGAGCACCCCGTCCCAGTCGATCTTGTCGTCGTCGATGAGGCCTCGATGCTGAACCTACGGCTGATCGAGGTCCTGCTCGACGGGTTGGCCCAATCAACCCATGTCGTCTTCGTCGGCGATTCCGACCAGTTACCGCCGATCGGGGCCGGCAAGCCGTTCGAGGACCTGATCGCCGCACAGATCGCTCCGGTGGTGCGGTTAAACCAGATCTTCCGCCGGGCGGCGCGGTCAATGATCACCACCGCCGCCCACGAGATCAACCGAGGTCGCTCACCGCATCTGCAGCCCGAGGGCGACCAGGATCACGACTTCTTCTTCATCGACCGCCCAAGCCCCGAGCGGGCACTGGAGACCGTGGTCGAGGTGGTCGCCGAGCGAGCGCCGAGGCGCTTCGGGGTCGACCCGATCCGCGAGGTGCAGGTGCTGGCGCCGATGTACAAGGGGGCGGTCGGCATCGACGCGCTCAATGAACGCCTGCAGGCGCGGCTCAACCCCGCCGGCCAGCCAGCGCTGAACGAGCGCTTCAGGCTCGGGGATCGCCTAATCCAGACCCGCAACTCACATGAGCTGGGCTTGATGAATGGTTCGATTGTCTTTCTCAGCGCCGACCAGCCAGAGGAGGAAGCTGTTGTCGTCGACACCGACGACGGCGAATCCCTGTCCATCCCCTACGGTGAGTCGGCGGCGCTGCGTCTCGCCTACGCGATCTCCGTTCACAAGGCCCAAGGCAGCGAGGTGCCCATCGTGGTCAGCGTCTGTCACCGCTCCCACGCGCGGATGCTGACCCGCCCCCTCCTCTACACGGCGATCACGCGTGCCCGCCGGGGCTGCGTGCTGATCGGCGACCCGGCGGCCCTGGCGATGGCGGTTCGCCGCGACGACAGCGGCGAGCGACACTCGGGCCTGGCGGAGCGGCTGCGAGAATAGCGGCGGCGGCCTCAGGCGAGCCGCTCCACGCGGAAGCGGAATACCGCCGGCGTCGGGTCGATATTGCCGGCCGCGTCTTTGGCCTTGACCTGAACCGTGTGCCGGCCGGGCGCAAAGCGGCGGGAGAACCCAGGACCGCAGCTGTGGAAGCCGCCGCGGTCAACCCGGCAGAGGAAGCTGACATGGGACTCGCTCGAGCCGAACCGGAAGGCGGCCCGCACCCTCCCCCTATGGGTTCGGATCAGCTTGTGAGGGTGTTTGAGAAAGAATGTCCGGGGCCGCTTGGTGTCCACCGTGAAGGACACAGAAGCGCTGCCAACACGGCCCGCGATGTCTGTTCCGCTCGCCTCGAAGGTGTGGTGGCCGTTAGAAAGGGGTGCCACCGGTACAAAGGGTGAGGAGCAGGCCTGGGGAGCGCTGCCGTCGAGCGAGCAGGAGAACCCGACCGGCCGGTTTGCGGAGAATTCAACCGCCGGCCTGCGATTGCGGCCAATCGCCGCTGGCCGCCCGGTTATCGTGATCGTCGGCGGCAGTGCGATCCGTGCCACCGCGTCGAGTGCGTCAACGAGCCCCGCACCGACCGCATTCGCTCCGAAATTCCCCACCGGCTGCGCGGTGGCGGTGAGCGCCGAGCGCGACTGGGCGACCGTGAGCGACGGGTTGGACTGCAGCATCAAAGCAGCGACCCCGGCCGCGTGGGGAGCGGCAGCCGAGGTTCCGCAATACCTCCATACGGGTTCTTCAAAAGAGGCGAAGAAGGTGGTAACCGCGCAATCGGTGGCGACGACGTCGGGTTTTTGGATCGTTTCAGGGGCGGGCAGCGCGGCGGCCGGCGTCGTACCGGATACCGGGTCGAAGTAGTGGGTTATGGGGCCGCGGGAGGAGTAGGGCTCGGGGTCCGAATTATCGTCATAGCGCTCGGCTCCGACCGTGATCGCCGCGGCCGCACCGCTGTGGCCGAGGATCGTCGGTCCCACCGTGTCACCTTCGGAGGAGGTCGGATACTGAGTCTCAGAGACTCCACCGCCGTTCTCCAGCAGGGCGACTTTGAGGCGCGGCATCAAAGCTGGGTCGACCCCTTCTTCGCTGTTGCATGGTTCGCCAAAGCAATGGTTGACCGCAAGCCCCACCTCCCGGCTCGAGTGCGCTTTGTTTTCCCACTGGAACACCTCGACCGGCTTTTGGGTTTGGATGTTGTCGCCGTAGCTTCCGACCGCTTCTCCGCCTTCGACGATCGGTTCCCCCGCGGAGTTGAGAAGGAACTCATCGAGGTCGGTGTGGACGCCATACCAGGGTTCTGCCCACTGCAGGTCGACGGTAAGGGTGGCGCCCGCTTCGACCGTGATGCCGAAGGTGTTGTCTACTGGTTCAGGTCCGAACTGCATACAGTGCGACGGATCCCCCGCTTCGGCGGTCACCATCAGTTTCGGCGGACAGCTTCCCGAGTCGCGGAATTGCGGCGCTTCCCAGGAGGCGATTTCTCGGCCCATCGCATCGAAGAGGTTGTCATTCCCCGCCGCGGTGAAGTACTCGACCCCGCCTTCCGTCACCCGCTTGATCGCGTCGGCAACCGGGCCGTCCTGGAAGAATGGTTCTTCGAAGTAGGCGACGTCGTCGGCGATCACCTTTGCGCCGGCGCCTCCCGCGGATACCGGTAGGGCGAGTCGTTCGATGTTCCTTGCAAAAGCTTCTTCGCTGGGGAAGGCCGTCGCGAAGGCCAGCGATGACCCCGGCGCGACATCGTGGACGGTCTGCAACATCGCCCTCCCCTCGTCGGTGGATTCCCCTTCAGCTGGGCCGGACGTGTGGTCTTCGAGGACGCGGACCGCTGACTGCTGGCCAGTGCAGGGATTGGCGGGGCCCGGCAGGTCGCCGCTGGCTTCGTCTTCGGCGGCGTGGGTGGCGATTGGCCCTCCTTCAATCGCCTTGGTCGCTGTATCGAATGAGTCCGAGAGCGCTCCCACTGTCACTCCGGCGCCACTGAGGCCGAACTCCTGGCGAGCTTCCCCGACGTGCAGCTGGCCGACTCCTTCGGAGACGGCGAATCCCCCTTCGCAGGTGGTCGAGGAGGACGACGCGGTGGCCGAGCCGCCGGCTCCGTAGACGATCGGGGCCAGGATCTCACTAACAGCGCCCACCCCGGACACCCCGGCGACCGCGTGAAGTGACGCGGGTGGAGCCGCGACGGTTACCGTCTGCAGACGGCGGCTGACGTTGATGATCCGGGCGCCGCCCGCGCGCAGTGCTTCAAGACCCGCCGCCGCACCATGGTCAAAGCGGACGCTGACAAGCACCCGTCCCCCTTCGCGCTGCAGGCTGCCTGGCCCGGTCGGTGCAACGCTGAGAATCGCCGCCTGCCTGCCCGGCGGCTTTGAGCGCACCGATGGCTTTGCCAACTCGACCAGCCGCGGCGATAGCGCGCCCCCGGTCGAGATCGCCGCTGCGGTTGTGGTGAAGGCGCCCGCGGCGCCGAGCGCGCCGACGATCGCCCAGCCCAGCAGCCTGCTCCATCCCACCCTCGAAGTCATCTCAATCCAAGCTATCGACCGTTTCTTAAATCACCAAAACACCGCTGGACGCCGTTACGAGCGCCACGCGGGCTGGTCGATCTTCCCCTCGGCCTGCTACGGTCCCGGCGTTCGGTCGGATCTCTATCCGACAAAGTCGTGTCTAGCGCTCGCGTCGTTGCTTCACCGCATCCTCCGCGTTCGCAGCACATCAAGTGGAGGCAATGCATGCCCACTGGAACTGTCAAGTGGTTCAGCGACGACAAGGGCTACGGGTTCATTACACCCGACGATGGCTCTAAGGACGTCTTCGTCCACCACAGCGCGATCATCGGCGAGGGCTTCAAGTCCCTGGCTGAGGGCGCCAAGGTGACCTACGAGTCCGAGGAAGGGCCCAAGGGCCCGGCCGCGGCAAGCGTTCAGCAGACCTCCTAGGCGCGCATCGCGCTTAGCAGTGACGAAGCCCGCCGCCAGGCGGGCTTCGTCGTTCGGGAGCCCGACCCCCGGTTCCCTAAGCTCCCCGTCCCCATGGCCAGCCGAGACAACCTCCGAAATATCGCGATCATCGCCCACGTCGACCACGGCAAGACAACGCTGGTCGACGCGATGCTGTGGCAGTCCGGAGCCTTCCGCAAGGGCCAGGACGTGGCCGAGCGGGTGATGGACTCGATGGACCTCGAGCGCGAGAAGGGGATCACGATCCTCGCCAAGAACACCGCGGTCCACTACGGGGGCGTCAAGCTCAACATCGTCGACACCCCCGGCCACGCCGACTTCGGCGGTGAGGTCGAGCGCGGCCTGACCATGGTCGATGGAGTGCTGCTTTTGGTCGACGCCTCCGAGGGGCCTCTGCCGCAGACCCGCTTCGTGCTGCGCAAGGCGCTGGAGGCGAAGCTGCCGGTGATCCTGGTCGTCAATAAGGTCGATCGGCCCGACGCCCGAATCGCCGAGGTCGTCGAGGAGGCCTATGAGCTGTTCATCGACCTCGATGCCGACTCAGAGCAGATCGACTTCCCGATCGTCTACACCAACGCAAAAGCGGGTTGGGCTTCGCCGCAGGAGGGAGTCGAGGGGACCGACCTCTCCCCCCTCCTCGACCTGATGCTGGAGAAGATTCCCGCACCGGAGTTTGACCCCGAAGCACCGCTGCAGGCGCACGTCACCAACCTCGACGCCTCCCCCTATGTCGGTCGACTCGCGCTCTGCCGGGTCCGCAACGGGACGATCCGCTCCGGGCAGCAGATCGCCTGGTGTCGGGCCGATGGCTCGATCCAGCGGGCCAGCGTCTCGGAGCTGTACGTGACCGAGGCCCTGGACCGCGTCCCCGCGGAGGAGGCCGGCCCGGGCGAGATCATCGCTGTCGCCGGTCTCGACGAGGTGACGATCGGCGAGACCCTGGCCGACCCTGAGGACCCTCGCCCGCTGCCGGTGATCACCGTCGATGAGCCCTCGCTCTCGATCGTGGTCGGGATCAACACCTCACCACTCGCCGGCCAGGAGGGCAGCAAGCTGACCGCGCGCCAGGTCCGCGACCGCCTCGATGCCGAGCTGGTTGGCAATGTCTCGATCCGGGTCCGCGATACCGAGCGCCCCGATGCCTGGGAGGTGCAAGGTCGCGGCGAGCTGCAACTCGTCGTCCTGCTGGAGCTGATGCGACGCGAGGGCTTTGAGCTGACCGCAGGGCAGCCGCGCGTAGTGACCCGTGAAATCGACGAAAAGGTCCACGAGCCGGTCGAGCGGCTTTCGATCGACGTCCCTGAGGAGCACGTCGGCGCCGTCACCCAGCTCCTCGCCTCTCGCAGGGGACGGCTCGAGCAGATGGTCAACCACTCCACCGGCTGGGTGCGAATGGAATACCTGGTGCCCGCCCGCGGCCTGATCGGGTTCCGCACCGAGTTCCTCACCGAGACCCGCGGCACCGGCATCCTGCACCACGTCTTCGACCGCTGGGAGCGCTGGGCGGGCGAGCTGCGCACGCGGCCCAGCGGCTCGATCGTCGCCGACCGTCGCGGCAGGACCGCCTCCTACTCGCTGGCCAACCTGCAGGAGCGCGGCACGCTCTTCGTCGGCCCCGGCGAGGAGGTCTATGAGGGGATGATCGTCGGCGAGAACTCTCGCGCCGATGACCTCGATGTAAACGCGGTCAAGGAGAAGCACCAGACCAACATCCGTGCCGCGAGCGCCGACGTGCTGGAGCGACTCGAGCCCCCCACCCGGCTTTCGCTGGAAGCGGCGCTGGAGTTCCTGCGGGAGGACGAGTGCGTCGAAATCACGCCCGAGTCGGTCCGACTGCGCAAGGTAATCCTCGACAAAACCCAGCGCCAGAAGGCCGCCCGCCAGAATCCCTCACGCCCCCGCGCAGTCAGCCGCTGAGCGCTGCCGGCTCCGGCGCGCCCGGCTGCCTGGTCGGGATCCTGCCGGTGAAGAAGAGCCCGACCAGGGCGAGCAGGGCGAGCACTGATAGCGCCGCGCGCAGGCCGTCGAGCCTCGCGGTTTCGTTCTCTTCGACGATCGCTTCGCTGGCATGAGGCGGCACATGCGCCTCCTTGAGCGAAGATTCCAGTTCCTTATCGGAGACAAAGGGGACTCCACCGGAGAGCTCGGTCGTCGCCCTGGTCTTGATCGAGGCCGGCACCGCGGGGTTTTCCTGCACCCCGGTTAGGAAGGACGAGCTGAGGGCGGCGATGACGATCGCGCCGGTCAGTGCCGTGCCGACCGAGATGCCGAGGTTCGTGATCGTGTTCTGCAGGCCGCCGACCTCGCCGCTCTGCTCGTCTGGGAGAGAGGAGACGGTGACGCTGCCCAGCTGAGAGGCGAGCGCACCGATGCCAAGGCCAGCGAGCAGCATTGGCCAGGTCACGACCTCGGGTCCGGCGCCGGCGTCGAGCGCGGCGACCATCACCGCCAGCCCGGCGAACATCGCCAGGAAGCCGAGCCGCACCACGCGGCGGGGGGAGACATCGGGGAAGAGCTTTGGGATCCCGGCGGCGGCCAGGATCAGGGTGAAGGAGAGCGGCAGTATGCGTACGCCGGTTTCGATCGCCGAGAGCCCGAGCGCGATCGAGAGGAAGAGCGGCACCGCGAAGAAGAGCCCGCCCTGCAGGAAGTACTGGAAAAAGAAGGAGGTGAGGCCGCCGCGCAGGACCGGGACCCGCAGGATCGACGGGTCGACCAACGGCTCACCCCCGCGAGCCACGAGCCGGCTCTCCCAGGCGACGAACAGCCAGAGGACCAACGCTCCTCCGAGGATCAGCCAGACAACCGGCGAGAGCCCGATCCACTGCGGCGCATCGGGCTTGGCTTTGACCAGCCCCCAGGTCCCGGAGCGGAGGATGCCGAGGACGACCAGCGCCAGGCCGAGGGCGGAGAGGCCGGTCCCGACCAGATCGAGCCGCACCTTGCGCTCCGGCTCGCCGGCATCGATCCGACGGGCGAGGGCGAGGATCGCCACCACGATCAGGACCTCGCCAGCAAAGACGTAGCGCCAGGAGAGGTAGGTGGTGAAGAGACCGCCGACGATCGGTCCGACCGCCACCGCGATAGCCGCCGCGGCAGTGACCAGACCGTAGGCGCGGGGCCGTTCCCCACGACCGAAGTTGGAGGCGACGAGGGCGACGATCGCCGGCAGAATCAGCGCCGCTCCGAGACCCTCCAGACCCGACCAGCCGATCAACAGCACGGTCAGGTTCGGCGCCAGCGCGGTGGTGAGGGAGCCGCAGCCGTAGATCACACAGCCGATCATGAAGCCGCGTTTGCGGCCGATAATCTGGCCGATCTTGCCGCCGGTGATCATGAAGGCGGCCATCACCAGGGTGTAGAGGGTTATCGCGGTCTGAATCCCGGTCACGGTCGTGCCGACGTCCTTGGCGACGGTGGCGATCGAGACGTTCATCACCGAGCTGTCGAGCATCATCAGGAACTGCCCCGCGCACAGCGTCATCAGGATCAGAGAAGCGGCACCTGCGCCCGCCCTGCGCCCCACGCTCAGGCGTTCTCTGCTGCTAGGCGCCCAGATTCGATCGCCGCCACGAGTGCAGCGTGGTCGCGCTCGCTCTGATCGGCGTAGAGCTCTGAGAACTCGGCGATCGCCCGGTCGAAGACATCACTGGCACCGAGGTATCCGGCAAGCGCTAGCCGGTCGCCGGAGCGGGCGTGGGCGCGGGCCAGCGTCCAGCCGCACATCCGAGCGTAGATGTCCATCGCCTCCGGGTCCATCGCTTCGACGTCCGCTGAGCCCTTCCAGTCCCAGAGCTGGCGCAGGTAGAAGTCGCGGTCGCGCCCGTCGAAGCCGACTGCCGGACACCAGCCGAGGAAGATGTCGCTGGCAGCCTGCATCAGCCGCTGTCCTTCGACAACCCGCCGGCCATGGCTCTTGAACCGGCTGCTGCCGGCGTAGGGCTCCAGCACCGAGGCCTCCGCCTCCTTGGCCTGCAGGAAGAGCGGGTCGCTGTCATCGGCGCCGGTGAGCAGAATCACCCAGGCCCGTGTTCCGACGCTGCCCACCCCGACGACCTTGCGCGCCAGGTGACGGAACCGGTAGCCGTCGAAGAGGTGCTGGCGATCCCCCTGCAGCGTGGAGCGGTAGGCCGCGACCAGACCGGACATCGTCTCCTGGAAGTCGCGGCTCTCTCCCGCCGGCAAGAGCTCCTCGATCGGCACAATCAACGGCGGATCGCTGACGATCCGCAGCTCTCCGTCGACGGTGTGAGTGAGCTTGTCAAAGGCGCGCATGTTGTCCTTGGACCGCGCCTTGGCGAGGCTTCGCTCGGCGCGCTTCACCGTCTTTCGGGCCGCGAGCTGCTTGGACTCGGCTCTGAGGTTCCCCAGCAAGGCGTCGACGTCGAGCCGCGCATACCAGACTTCGAGGTCATTGAGCGAGGCAAAGCCCCGCATCGCTTCGCGGTAGCTGCTGACCGCGGTCAGCAGGACCTCGCGTCGCTGCTTGGCCTTGAAGCCGTTTTCGCGGGCGGCGATGGCGAAGCTTGCAGCGAGGCGCTTGACGTCCCACTCCCAGGGCCCGGGAAGGCTCTCGTCGAAATCATTGAGGTCAAAGAGGAGGCGGCGATCGGGCGCGCCGAAGGTGCCGAAGTTACTCAGGTGCGCGTCGCCGCAGACCTGCACCCGCAGGCCCGAGACTTTGGTCGTGGCGAGGTCCGCCGCCATCACCGCGGCGGCGCCGCGGAAGAAGGTGAAGGGAGATACGGCCATCCGCCCGTAGCGGATCGGGACAAGCTCGGGAACGCGAGAGCTGGCCTGGGCTTCGAGGATCTCGATTGGGTCGGCCCGGTCGCCCGGCGGCTCCCACGCCGCGTGGGCGGAGCGGGGGACCTGAGAGCGCGCCGCCTTTCCGGCAGCGGCGCGCTCGGAGAGGTTCATCGCTCAGACAGTAGCGGCTGCCTGCTCAGCCTGGCTGGCCTCGGCCTCACTTGCCTGCTTGGCCGCGGCCTGAGCCTCGGGCGTGGACTCATCGACGGTGCGCGGCAACAGCACTTCTTTGGCGATCACCAGGCGTTGGATCTGGCTGGTGCCCTCGTAGAGCTGCATGATCTTCGCGTCGCGCATCAGTTTCTCGACCGGGTACTCCTTGATGAATCCGTAGCCGCCGTAAACCTGGACGGCGTCGACGGTGATCTCCATCGCCGAGTCCGCGGCGAAACGCTTGGCCATCGATGAGACCTTGCTGTTGCGGACGCCCTGGTCGAGCAGAACCGCCGAGTTCCAGACCAGGAGGCGGCCGGCCTCAACCTTGGTCGCCATGTCGGCGATCATGAACTGGATCGCCTGGTGCATGGCGATCGGAACCCCGAACTGAACCCTTTCTTTGGAGTAATCGGTGGCGAACTCGGTGGCGGCGCGGCCAATGCCGACGGCCATCGCCGAGACGCCGGGGCGGGTTCGGTCAAGCGTCATCATCGCCAGTTTGAATCCCTTGTTTTCCTCGCCGAGCATGTTCTCGGCCGGGATCTCGACTTCGTCGAAGGAGATGGTCGCGGTGTTAGAGGCCCGCTGGCCCATCTTGTCCTCCTTCTTGTCGACGCTGACCCCGGGGAGGTCGGCGTCGACGACGAAGGCGCTGATTCCCCGGTGGCCGGCCTCGGGGTCGGTCTTGGCATACACGGTGAAATAGTCGGCGTAGGTGCCGTTGGTGATGAAGCACTTGGAACCGCTGATCACGTACTTGTCACCCTTCCTCACCGCCCGGGTCTTCATCCCGGAAACGTCGGAGCCCGCGTCGGGCTCGGTCAGGCAGAAGGACGCCAGCTTCGGCTCCTCGCAGAGCATCCCGAGGTACTTCTTCTTGGTCTCCTCAGAGCCACCGAGGGTGATCGGCGCGGATGCCAGCCCGTTTGCCATCAGCGAGGTGCCGATGCCCGAGCATCCCCAGCCCATCTCCTCCTCGATCAGACAGCCGGAAAGGTAGTCGAGGCCGGGACCCCCGTAGGCCTCGGGGATGTGGGTGTTCATCAGCCCCACCTCCCAGGCCTTCTCGATGATGTCCTGGGGCCAGGTGCCGTCCTTGTCGTACTCCCAGGCGACCCTGCGGATCTCTTTCTCGGCGAAGCTGTGGGCCAACTCGCGCAGGTCCTTCTGCTCGTCGGTCAGGGTGAAGTCAACCACTGCTCGAGGCTCCTTTTCTCGGGGCGGAAGATGCCGATTGACTGATCAGTCAACCACCGACCAAGACTAGCGAATGAGGACGAACCGGGAGCGTCTTTCCGCTCGCCGGAGCGGATGGATAGGATCGGGGGGATGGCCGAGCGAGCGAAGGAAGCCCTTTTTGAGGTCGAGGAGCTGCTACTTCAGCCCGGGACCTACTTCAACCCACAGACCGAGGTCCTGGTTGTGGTCGACGACTCCACCTCGCTTGACCAAGAGGTCTTCAACATGGAGGCCTACGAGGGAGCCGAGTGGGTGAAGGTCTCAGACGAGGTTCCGGTCGACGAAGACCATCGCGATCGCCTGATGGAGGCCTTCCAGACGCACTACCACCCGGGCTCGGCCGGCTCTGTCTCAGAAACCGCCCTCGAGCAGGGCGACGAGGAGCTAGACGAGGACGAGGACGGCCAGGACCCGGGCCGAGACGACTGATTGTCGCCAGGGGAGGCGCGGCGCCAGCCTTTCCGCCGGTCCGCGAGCAGCGACCCTGAACCCTCAGCCGGGTACTGCTTGCTCAAGGCGTCAGACACCCCGAGCTTCTGGCAGGGCCCGGATCGCCTTCAGGCGTTCACAAGGTATGTGGGCGGGTCAGTCAGCTAGCCTCCGAGACGATGCTTCAGGCAGGCGACACGGCACCCGACTTCGAGCTGTCTGACCAGAACGGGAACAGCGTCAAGCTCTCCGGCCTCAGGGGTCAGAGGATTGTCCTTTATTTTTATCCCCGCGCCGACACCCCCGGCTGCACGATCCAGGCCTGCGGCGTCCGCGATCGCAGCGCCGAGTACCGAGAGGCCGGCGCCCACGTACTCGGCGTCTCCCCCGACACGGTCGAGGACCTGAGGAGGTTTGCCGACAAATTCGACCTTGACTTCATGCTGTTGGCCGATGCCGACCACGCGGTCGCCGACGCATACGGCGTCTGGGGCGAGAGGTCGATGTACGGCAAGAAGTACATGGGCGTGCAGCGGGCGACATTCCTCATCGACCCCGAGGGCAACATCGCAAGGGTCTTCCCCAAGGTTTCGCCGAAGACCCACGACGACGTGGTGCTCGCCGCCCTGGCCGAACCCTCAGCTGCCTGAACCCGACCGAGCGCGTTCAGGCGCTGAGGATTACCACGACGATGAACGTCGCATACAGGGCAAACCAGGCGCAGACCGCTGGCGTCGTGAAGCGTCCTCGCCGGTGCAGGCACTGGTAGGCGAGGAAGCCCCCGGCGAGACCGAGCGCGACCGAGAGGGCGGCACTTGTGCTCAGCGCCCAGCCGGTGAAGATGAGGCCGATTCCGACCGGAATCGTCGATTGGAAGACCATCGCTCCGGTGATATTGCCGAGCGCCAGTGAATCCTTACCTTCACGGACCCAAAAGAAACTGTTGACCTTCTCCGGCAGCTCGGTCGCCAACGGCGCGAGAATCAGAGCGAGGACGACGGCCTGGACCCCGAGGTCCCCGGCGATCTTGAGCAGCTCGACGACGAAGAGGTGAGCGCCACCCACCATCGCACCAAGGCCGACCAAGAGCTGGGTCACGCAGAGCGCCCGGGCCGGGCTGCGGCGACGCTCTGGGCGTCGCTCGAAAAGCAGCGGGTTGAGCGTCTCCTCGGCCTGGACTGCGCCAGCGCCGTGCAGGGTGCGACGGATGTAGAGGGGATAGGAGAGGACGAAGGCGATCCCGACCGGGATCCGCACGGCCGCCGGCGGTCCCCAGGCAAGTGCCAGCGCGCCCGCGAAGAAGGCGAGGAAGAAGACCAGGTCACGCTCCACGGTCGGAGCGTCGGCGCTCAGCTCCAGACCCTGTTTGCGCCGGTCGCGGAAGATGTGTACGAACAGCCCGACCAGGCCCATCGCCAGGGTCCCGAGCAGGAACGGCGCGCCGACAATTGCTCCGATCGCCACCTGGTGGGAACCGCTGGAGGCGCCCAACAGGGCGACAATCGCGATCAGCGTCTCCGGCATCGCCGTGCCGACCGCGGCCAGCAGGCTGCCGACCGCCCCCTCGCCCAGCTTCAGCCCATGGCCGATCCACTCGACCGCGTTGGTGAAGAGCAGGGCGCCTGCGAGAATGACAGCGAAGCTGAGCGCCAGCAGCAGGACGCTCAACGCATGCCGCCGCCCCGCGCTACTTGAGCAGCGCGGCGCACTTCTGGATGTCGGCCGGGGTGCTCGCCCCCTGCAGACAGGACAGATATGCCTGCTGGGAGCTGCCGCCGGCAGACGCGCCACCCGAGGATGAGCCTTCCCCGGAGCCCGACGATGAACCGCCGCTGGCGCCGCTCAGCCCGTTGAGGATGCTGCCCACACCGCCCGACCCACTGCTCAGGCCCTTGCTCAAGCCACTCAAACCGCCCTTGCCGCTAACGGCACCGAGCAATTCGATTGGGTTGACGCCGAGCTTTTGGAACAGTTCGTTGAGGGACTTGGCGCCGGAGGGTGCGCTGATCGTCTGCGGTTCGTTGACGCTGGCGAGCGAAAGGTCGAAGGTGAGGTCGACCTTCTTGGGGCCGCTGCCCGAGCGGCTCGGCGGTTCGATTTCCAATTCGCCCGAGATCTTGCGGATGATGTGATCGCTGCCGACGTAGAGGTCGACGTGGGCCTTCTTCACCGCGCTTTCGACCTGGCTCTTGGCCTTTTCGAGTTCGGCCGTCGGGGGGAGCTGACCGGTGGCTCCGAGAACCGAGCTGCAGGCGGGATTTTGGCTGAGCTTGAGCAGTGCGCCGATCGCCCCGGCGACGTTGAGGTCACCGCTGACGTGAGTAGTGCTCGTCCCACTGACTTCCGTGCTGCCTTCGTTCTTGAGGTTGTCCATGAAGCTGCCGACCTTCAGCCCCGAAGCCGCTTCCTGGCAGGCGGTGGAGCTCGCCGACTTGCTCTGCGCGCTGTTTTTCTGTTGGTCCTGTTCGATCGTCGACTTGACGTAGTTGAAGGTCGTCGGTTCGACTTCGTACTCGGTCCCCTTGTAATCGACGTATGCCTTTTCGGAGAGCAGTGTCAGACCGCCTTCGAAATCGATGCTCTTGCCTTTGATCGAGCCGTTCACCTTGCCGTTCATGTCGAGCTGGGGAAGCTGGCCCTTGCCCTCACTCTGGAACGGACCCGAGAGGCTGACATTGAGGTTGCCCCCTTCGCTGCCTTCGACCTTGATTCCCAGCGCCAGGTCGAGGTTGCCACTCTTGATCCCCTTCAGCGTCGCTTCGTTGACGACCTTCTGGGGGTTTTCGCTGTTGCCACTGCCGCTGCTTCCGCAGGCAGCGAGCGCGGTCGCCAGCGCGAGCAGCGCTGCGAAAACAATGAAGACGCGGATTCGGCTCAAGGCGGTGGATCCTCCTGGTTTGCTGATTTGGTCTGCTGGGCCATTGATCGTAGAGCCTGCGGCGGAATAGGGACCAGGGACCCGGCGGATTATCATCGGCGCCATGCAAGACGGTACCGTCGCCGAGGTCAAGGACGCGCTGGAGAAAGCCGGCTATCTGGCCGACGGGTCGGCGGCGCTGGTCTCCTTCCTCGCCCAGCGGCTCGGCAAGCCGATCCTGGTCGAGGGGCCGGCCGGAGTCGGCAAGACCGAGCTGGCAAAGGCACTCTCACGCGCCACCGGCCGCGAGCTGATCCGCCTTCAATGCTACGAGGGCCTGGACGAGGCCAAGGCGCTTTATGAGTGGAACTACCGCAAGCAGCTCTTGCGGATCCAGGCCGGGGGCGAGGCGGGATGGGGCGAGGTGCAGGAGGACATCTTCGGCCAGGAGTTCCTGCTGGAGCGCCCCTTGATGCAGGCCATTGCCAGCCCCCAGCCGGCCGTCCTGCTGATCGACGAGATCGACAAGACCGATCAGGAGTTCGAGGCGATGCTGCTCGAGTTGCTCTCCGACTTCCAGATCACGATCCCTGAGCTGGGCCAGGTATCGGCGACGACGATTCCGATCGTCGTTCTCACCTCTAACAATTCGCGCGAGCTGACCGAGGCGCTCAAGCGCCGCTGCCTCTACCTCTGGCTCGACTACCCCGAGCTCGAGCGGGAGATGGAGATCGTAAGGCTGCACGCCCCCGAGCTGCCCGAGGCCCTGGCCAAGAGACTGGTTGAGGTGGTTCGGATGATCCGCGCCCTTGACCTCAAGAAGCCCCCCTCGATCGCGGAGTCGATCGACTGGGCTCGCACCCTGTTGCTGATGGGCGCCGAGGACATCGATCGCGCCACCTTCGAACAATCGATGTCGATCATCGTCAAGCACCGCACGGACATCGACCTCGTTGCCGAGCGGGTCGGTGTGAAACTGGCGGGGGCGCCGGCGAAGGCGCCCGGGTGAGGCCGTCCTGAGCGGCTCGCCCTATGGGCCGAGGGCCGATCCTGGCCCACCCGGGATGGCGGCGAAGCTGCTGGGCTTCTGTGAGGAACTGCGCAGCGAGGGGGTCGCGGTTGGGACTTCGGAGATTCTCGACGCCTTCGCAGCCCTGGACCAGGTGCCCTGGACGGCGCAGGAGAACTTCCGCGAGGCGCTTGCGGCGACGATCGCCAAGTCCCAGGAGGATCGGCGCGTCTTTGAGTCGCTCTTTGACCGCTATTTCTTTCGGGCCGCGGAGGCGGAGGCGGTCGAGCGGGGGATCGGCGAGCAGGATGAGCACCGGGAAGTCGGTGATCGGCTCGATATCGACGAGCTGCGCGAGCAGATTCGCCAGGCGATCCTCGACGGCAACGACGGCGTGATGCGCGACCTCGCCCGGCTGGCGATCGCCGCTTTTGGCCGCCGCGCCGAGGGCTCAGGGGTGGTCGGGGTCGACGTGCAGCGGATTCGCCGTACCCTGGGGCTATCCGCCGGGACCCAGCAGTCGGCCCCAGACGGCGCCGCCGAGGCGCCGCCGATCGACCGTGACCAGCTCAACCGTTTCGAGCGCCACCTGCGACGCGAGCTTGAGCGCGACCTGATCGAGCGTACCTCCACCCTGCCCCCCGCTCGCCCCCTGGCCGAGCTCGACCGCGCCCTACCGAGCAGCCCGACCCAGGACCTCGCCGCGGTGCACCGTGCCGTATCCCAGATGAAGCGACGACTGGCAACGCTCGGGCACGAGCAGCGTGGACGCCGCCGGGGACAGGCGGTCGACATGCGCCGCACGATGCGTGCATCGCTAGAGACCGGCGGGGTGCCGATGCACCTGCGCTATCGACCCAAGCGTCCGCGCCGCCCCGAGATCTATGTCCTCTGCGACGTCTCCACCTCGGTCACCTCGGCCAGCGTCTTCTTCCTCTCCGTCCTGCACGCATTGCACGACTCGTTTCGCAAGCTGCGCAGCTTCGTCTTCATCGAGCGCATCTCCGAGGTGACCGAGGTCTTCGAGCACGAGCGCGATTTTCGGGTGATTGCGCAGCGGATTTCCAGCGAGGGCGGCGTCGCCGACATTTCCGGCTACACCGACTATGGCCGCGTCTGGCTCGAGTTCCTCGGTGAGATCTCAGACGACCTGGACCCACGGTCCACGGTGATCGTGCTGGGCGACGCCCGCACCAATGGGCGCGAGCCCCACGCGGAGGTCTTCGCCCAGGTGGCCGAGCGAGCCGGCCGGCTCTTCTGGCTGAATCCAGAGCCGCGGCTGTACTGGAATTACGGCGACTCGGTGATGGCAGCCTACGAGCGCTACTGCGATGGGGCCTTTGAGTGCTGGACCACCCGGCACCTGGAGAACTTCGTCAACGTCGTCGCCGGCGGCGTCCCGGCCCAGAGCTGAGCGCGCTACCTGGCGACCCAGGCGTCGGGGGTTCCGATCAGCTCCCCGACAATCGAGGGCAGCTCACCGGAGACGAGGTCGGCGAGGGTGACCTGCTCCAGGACAGTGCGAAGGCTGGCCCGCACGGCGATCCAGACTTCCTGCAGGTGCTCGGCGTTGCCGCGGTACTCGATCGTCTCCGGCGGGGAGGACTGGACGTCGGCGATCGGACCCTCGACCGCCCGCACCACATCAGCGATGCTCACCTCGGCGGCGGGTCGGGCCAGCCAGTAGCCGCCCTTGGCACCGCGACGGGCGCGAACGATCCCCGCGTGCTTGAGCTCAAGCAGGATGTGCTCGAGGAACTGCAGGGGTATGTCCTGCGCCTCGGCGAGGCGCTCCCCCTTGATTGGTCCCTCTCCGGCGGCGGCGAGCTCTGCCGCCGCCCGGACCGCGTAGTCAGCCTTTGCAGAGACGCGCATGTCGGGAGTAAATCAAGCGCCCGCGTCCAGCGCGAGTGCTGCGGCTTCGCGGCGGCGGCGGCGGTGCAGCCAGCGGGGAGTCGCGAGGATCAGCCCGAGGCCGACGCCGGCAACTGCTGCGGCGATCGGCCAGACGGTCGAGTCGGCTTTCTGGATGGTCACCAATCCCGAGCAGATCAGGACGATGCCGAGCGCGGTGCGGATCAGGCCCTGGGGCGCTCTGCTGGAAAGCGCCGAGCCGATCACGACCCCGGGGACGGAGCCGATCAGGATGGTGCCGGCCAGCGAAAAATCGACGTTGCCGCCCACCCAGTGCGCGATGCCCGCGGCCCAGAGCAGGATCGCCGCGTGAACCACATCGGTTCCAACCACCTTCTTGGGAGCCAGGCGGAAGACCGCGATCAGCAGAATCGCGATCACGGTTCCCGAACCGGCCGAGGTGATCCCGATCACGAAGCCGGTGGCGGCGCCGATCGAGATTGCTGCAACCTTGTGGCGCCGCTCGACGTCGAAACGGTCGCGCTCTTCGACCAGGTTGCGCAGGATCAGGGCTCGGGCCAGGGTGATGACCCCCACCATCAGCAGGGTCCCGCCGAGCACCGCGTAGACGAGCGAGTCCAGCCGTTCTTCGCCGATGTTGCGCTCGAGAATGGACACCACCGCAACCCCGCTCACCGCCGCCGGCACACTGCCGATTGAGAGCCACTTGACCAGCTCCATATTCACCGTCTTCATCCGCAGGTGACGCCAGCCGCCAACGGACTTGGTGATCGCCGAATAGAAAATGTCGGTGCCGATCGCGGTGGTCGGCTGGATCCCGAAGATGAGGATCAGAAGCGGAGTCATCAAAGAGCCTCCGCCCATGCCTGTCATGCCGACGAGAACGCCGATCCCAAGTCCGAAAAGGATGATTGCCGGGTCCATCTTTTTTCCCCGCGAGGCGCTTATCGACTTTCCCGACCTTTTTGGTCAGGAGCGCGGAGTGCGCCAGGATACCAAGATGCCCGCGGAAGTCACAGACCTCGCCGAGCCGGGCGGTGCAGCACCCGCAGGCACCGCGCCCGCCGCGGTCGGAGTCTCGATCCGCGGCCTGGGCCACGCCTACGGGGAGCTGCGGACGCTCGAGCGGCTGGACCTCGAGATCAAACCGCACGACGTGATCGGAGTGGTCGGCCCGTCGGGCTGCGGCAAGTCAACCCTGCTGGAGCTGATCTGCGGACTACAGGAGCCCTCCGCGGGCGCGCTGGAGGTCGGCGGCGCGCGGGATCGCGGCGGGCGCCTCGGGCTCTGTGCCTACATGCCCCAGCGAGATCTGCTGCTGCCCTGGTTCTCGGCAATCGACAACGCCGCCCTCGCCCTGCGCAACCGCGGGGCGGGGCGGGCGGAGGCCAGGCGAGAGGCCGGCGCCCTGTTCGGCCGCTTTGGCCTCTCGGGCTTTGAGCGCTCGCGGCCCGCTGAACTGTCTGGCGGAATGCGCCAGCGGGTGGCGTTCCTGCGCACTCTGGTTGCCGGCAAGCCGGTTCTGGCGCTGGATGAGCCATTCGCCTCCCTCGACGCGATAACCCGGGCCGAGATGCAGGGGTGGTTGGCCGGAGCGCTGGAGGCTGATCCGCGCACCGTCATCCTCGTTACCCACGATGTCGAGGAGGCGCTCTACCTCTCTGACCGGGTAGCTGTCCTCTCGGCGCGACCGGCCAGGATGATCGCCGAACTGCAGGCGCCGGCGCCGCGGGTAGCCGAGCGCGATGAGGCGGTCACCGATCCGGGTTTCGTCGCGGTTCGTGAGGAAGCGATGCGAGCGCTACGAGACGGGTCCGCGTGAGGCGCTGGGTCCTCCCCACCGTCTTCCTCGCGATCCTGGTCGGCGCCTGGCAGATCGTCGCCAGCGACGGAGCGCTGGCCGGCGCGCTGCATATCGAATCCTTCCTCGTACCCTCTCCCGCCGAAATAGCCGCGTCACTCTGGGACAGCCGAGGTCTGCTGGCAGAAAACTCCTTGGTTACGTTGAAGGAGGTGGTGATCGGCTTCGGTTGCGCTCTAATCGCCGGTCTCGCATTTGCGATCGTCCTTCACCTGTTCGAGACGATGCGCCGGGCCTTCTACCCACTGATCGTCGCCTCGCAGACGATCCCGATCGTCGTCATCGCTCCCATCCTCATCGTCTGGTTCGGTTACGGGATTGGACCCAAGCTGGCGATCGTGGCCCTGATCTGCTTCTTCCCGATTACCGTCAACACACTCGACGGGTTGCGGGCGGTCGATGAGGATGCGGTCAAGATGCTGCGCACCCTTGATGCCTCCCGCTGGCAGACATTCCGCCGCTTGGAGGCGCCGACCGCGCTGCCCTATGCGTTCAGCGGCGCCAAGATCGCGGTGGCGGTCGCCGTGATCGGGGCCGTCTTCGCCGAGCTGGCAAATCCGGAATCCGGTCTCGGCTACCTGATCAACCAGGACGGTTACCAATTCGAAGTGGCGAGGCAATTTGCAGCGGTGGTTGTTCTCTCGGTGATGGCGATCGGCCTCTTCGGCCTGCTCGCCCTCGCGGAGCGCCGGGTTGTCACTTGGCGATAGAAAGCAGGGGTGAAGTCCCGCCGAATCCCGGCAGTGGCGCTCTCCGTCGCCCTCCTTGCTCTCTCGCTCGGCCTCGCCGCATGCGGAGAGAAGAGCACGAACGTGACCGGCCAGGCCCAGCCCTTCCGCCTGATCCTCGACTTCTACCCCAACCCCGACCACGCCGGGATCTACATGGCACAGAAGCTCGGCTACTTCAAGGAAGCGGGTTTGGACGTCAGCATCACCGCCCCCTCCGATCCCTCGGCACCGATCAGGGAGGTCGCCGCCGGAGAGAGCGACCTGGCGATCTCCTACGAGCCCGAGGTGATGCTGGCCCGCCAGCAGGGCCTTGACGTGGTGGCGGTGGGGGCGCTGGTCGATCGGCCGCTGACCTCGCTGATCTGGCTGAAGAATTCCGGGATCAAGGGGGTCGCCGATCTGCGAGGCAAGACGATCGCCACCGCCGGCATCCCATACCAAGACGCGTTCCTGAAGACGATCCTCGCCCGTGCGAACCTCACCCCGGCCAATGTGAAGACGGTCAACGTCGGCTTCGGGCTGCTGCCAGCGCTGGCCGGTGGTAGCGCCCAGGCAATGCTCGGCGGCTACATCAACGTCGAGGGCGTGGATTTGCGCGAACGCGGCAAGCACCCGGTCGTGATTCCGGTCAACAGGCTCGGCGTCCCCCCCTATGACGAGCTTGTCCTGGTCGCCAATCGCAAGCACCTAGAAGAAGACCCCGAATCGATTCGGCTCTTCATCGCCGCCCTCGACCGCGGTACCACTGCCGCGCAGAAAAATCCGAAAGCGGCCACCAAGGCGGTGCTGGAAGCAAACCACAGCCTTGAACCGAAGCTGACCGCCGCCGAGGTCAGGGCGACGCTGCCGTTGCTGGCGCCCGACCTCGGCGGCCACCCA
>JBAVAR010000134.1:0-1610 GCA_049585815.1 Solirubrobacterales bacterium | reverse complement strand
TCGGCGCCACCCCCTCAAGATGGTGTGTCTGCCAATTCCACCACTTCCGCACTGCCATCGCTGCGCGCGCCGGGCTCGGCTGCGCAACGACTCATCAGCTTCCAAAGAACGTATACAGAGGCAAATTGAGTATAACAAACTCAGCGCGGATGGGAAGCCTCGGCCCGCCCTGATTGTACATACCTGTGGAATTCCGGCCGTTTTTGATCGCAAATCGCTCATCTCGCAGCCGGGAACGTATGTGCCCCACATCTGCCGCCTTCAGCAGATGTGGGTTGCTGGCCAACAGACGCCGCTCCGGTCTTACCACTTCACGATTTTCGCGAACGACTCCGCCTGGAGACTTGCGCCACCAACCAGCGCGCCGTCGATCTGCTCCTGCGAGAGTAACTGATGCGCGTTCTCCGGCTTCACACTGCCGCCGTAAAGGATGCGAAGCTGGCGTGCAAATTCCTCGCCGAATTCGTTCGCTGCTTCCTGGCGGATGAGCTGGTGCGCTTCGTTGGCCATCTCAGGCGTCGCCGTCAGTCCGGTGCCGATAGCCCACACCGGCTCGTAGGCGATGGCCATCTTGGCGGCCTTGCGGGCGGAGATGCCGCTGAACGTGCGCGAGCACTGGCGGCGCAACACGTCTTCGGTGATGCCGGCCTCGCGTTCTTCCTTGACCTCGCCGATGCAGACGATGGGCGCGAGTCCGGCTTCGAGCGCCACCTTCAGGCGGCGGTTGACCGTGTCGTCGGTTTCGCCAAAGTACTGGCGGCGTTCGGAGTGGCCGATGATGACCCACTTGCAACCGGCTCCCACCAGCATTTCGCCGCTGATCTCGCCGGTGAATGCACCTTCTTTTTCCCAGTACACATTCTGTCCGCCCACTTCGATGCTTGTGCCGTTAGCGCCTTCGACCACGGCGGCAATGTCCACAAAGGGTGGGCAGATTACGATCACGTCGCGGTCGTGCCCGGCCACCAGGGGGACGAACTCTTGCATGAACTGGCACGACTGCTGCGGGGTTTTGTACATCTTCCAATTGGCGGCAATGATCTTCTGGCGGCTCATAGTTCCTCGTTCGTTGATGGAGTGATTCCGTGCAGTGGCATGGTTACGAAGCTCCAGCCGGTGGCATTGCGCCGCCGCTGTTCGTCTTTCGCAGCTTCAATAAAAACGGACAACATCTCAGGACCGTACAACACGAAGCGCGCCTGGTGAACGCTGCGTGCGCGGCCCAGCTCGTCGATCACGGTGCAAACCGCGATGGCTGCGGCCGCCTCGGCCGGATATCCATACACTCCGGTAGAGATTGCCGGAAAGGCTACCGAGCGCAGGCTCAGTCGGTCGGCCAGGCGCATCGAGTTGCGATAGGCGTTGGCCAGGATGCCGCTCTCGCCCTGCATCCCATCGCGCCAGATAGGGCCAACCGTGTGAATCACAAACGCCGCGCGCAAATTGCCGCCCGTGGTCTGCACGGCTTCGCCCGGAGGCAGGTGACCGTCGCGCGCGACGATCTTGCGGCACTCTGCGAGGATCGCCGGACCACCGGCGCGATGGATCGCACCATCGACTCCGCCTCCGCCCATCAGGGTGGAATTTGCCGCGTTGATGATGGCGTCGGT
>JBAVAR010000133.1:0-26371 GCA_049585815.1 Solirubrobacterales bacterium | reverse complement strand
TCTTCCAACGCAAAGCAAGGAGCTAGATTCAGATGAAGGCAAGGCTAAAAGGCAAGCTGACCTACGCAAACGTCCTCTCCACGCTTTGCATGTTCGTGCTCTTGGGGGGAAGCGCCTACGCCCTGAGCGTCCCCCGCAACTCGGTCGGCACCCGCCAGCTGCAGGCAAAGGCGGTGACCAACGGCAAGCTCGCCAACGGCTCGGTCACAGGAGCCAAAATCGCCGAAGCGACGATCACCGGCCAAAACATCAACATGGCAGCGCTTGGCACCGTGCCCTCCGCGGCGAGCTCATCCAACGCCACCGAAGCCCAGCGCCTGGATAAGCACGAAGCCGCCTGTCCCTCGGGAACCACCCTGATCAGGGGAGTCTGCTTTGACTCCCACTCAAATCCGCCAATCGAAGGCGTCGAAGCAGCCGCCGAACGCTGTGAGGCAAAGGGCGGCTACCTGCCCACCCCGCTTGAGCTCTACACCGCCAAGGGAGTCCTAAACCTCGGCACCAACGTCGGCCCAGACCAGCACCAGTTCAGCGATGCCCTCTACGGCACGGTCGGCTCTGGCAGCCTGGAAAAGACCGTTGTCGTCGACGGGGTCGGGCCACCCTATGAATTTGATGCCAACGGGGAATCGTCTTATTACTGCGTCTATCCGTTGGTGCGGTAGGGGGGGTCTCTTGTTGAGGTCCGGTCCGGGGCGAAATCACTAGGCAAGGGGTGGACGACAGGGGGCCACTAGTCTGCCCTGCCGCGGACGAGCTGTGCCTGCGACGAATCGCCGCAACGAGGGACTTGAACCCGTTTGCCTGGGTGTAAGGGGGCTGTCCCAAACGACGGGCCCGGGTAGAGGCAGTCGCAAACATCCTCGCCTGCGCCTCGATTCTCGCGCAACGCGGCTCTGCCTCTGAATCGGCCCCGCTTTCAGGGGGCCATCACGAATACCAGCGCACGCTGGCGTTCTCGGTTAATGCATATTGCGATAAAGATGCGTTTGCATAGCAGCGGCCAACGGACGCGCTTAAAGAGCTCGAAATCGACTTCCAGGAAGATGAAGAAGGCCGGGTTGTACTTGACAAGATAAGGCAAGAATTCTATCTTTTAAGGGCGTAACCCAACCGGTCGCCGTCTCGCTTCCCTGGCAGGCGGCGGCAACGGAGCAGGGGGACGGCCCCCATAGCCACGGAGACTTCCCATCTCTGGGGCTGGGGCTGCTCTGGCTGCTTCTTCGCCTCTCCCGGGCCATCCGAGCCGTGCACCGCCAGCAAAGCAACTCGTGGGCGCTGATTGATCCTCACGATCATCTCGCCGCACGGCCCTACCTAGAGTTCGGAGGGGGAGACACCAATGGCCCGGACGCCACCCAGGGGTCCTGACCGCCTTCCGCATTTTCCAAGCAAAACAAGCGCGCCGACTGCCTTGGTTATTGGTCACGTCGATCATTATCAATCTCACGTATCGGGAATTCAGGTCGTTCTTCAGGCATGAGACGCGAAGATTTGTGGTTTGACTCAAAGGGCCAGCGCTGTGCGGCGTGGCTGTACCCGAGTGATCCCTTCGTCAAAGCGCCGGTGGTCGTAATGGCGCACGGGCTTAGCGGCACCCGCCGAGACCGCCTCGGTCCTTTTGCCGAGCGTTTCGCCAAGGCCGGGATTACCGCGCTCGTCTTTGATCATCGAGGATTCGGCGACAGTGACGGAGAGCCAGATCTATTCGAGCCCAGACGCCAGCTTGAGGATTGGTCTGCAGCCATTGATTTCGCCCGTGGTCTTGAGGGCGTTGACCCTGCGCGAGTCGCGACCTTCGGCTCCTCGATGGGCGCGGGCAACGCGCTCTCGGCGGCTGCAGCCGACCGCCATGTGGCGGCGACGATCGGTCAGGTCCCATTCCTGACGATGCTGCAGGCATACCGATCGCCGCTGCGGGTGCAGGCGCAGATGATCTTCTTCGCGATCCGCGGTCGGTATCTGCCGGTCGTCGGGCAACCCGATGAGGCAGCGTTCATCAATGCCCCTGGAAGCGAGGCGGGCTGGCGGCATGTGGTTTCCATTGGCGAGAACTCTCGATGGCGCGACCGCGCGTCCTCACGCTGGTTGCTTGGGTCGTTGTTCTCCTTCAATCACATCCGGCACGCACGCCGCCTCCATTGCCCCTGGCTCCTGTGCGTAGGCGATGCGGATCGGGTTGCGGCTCCCGGACCAGCACTGCGGGCGGCCCACCGAGCCCCCCTCGGCGAGGTCCGGGTGTACACCGGAGTCGACCACTTCGACATCTATGACGGGCCCGAGCACGAGGCGGTTGTCGCTGACGAGATCGATTTCCTGCAGAGGCATCTGCTGCCTTCCCTAGTGAAGGCAGCCTAATCACGCCAGTTTGCGGTAGCGATCCACAGCCACCCCGGCCCTGATCACCTCGACGAAGCCGAACGGCCACGCCCCTATCAGGAAGCCATAGGCACTTGAGAGGAGGCAAGCACCGGCGAAACGAATCGTAAAGCGCGGACTGCGGTGCTCGAGCCCACACATCACCACCATCGCAGTCACCGCAAGGGTTCCAAAAGCGGGAGCCGCGCCCTGATCAAGCCCACCTTCGACTTGGCCCAGGCACTCCTCAAGATTGAGGCACTCACAGCGCAACCCCGCCTCCAGGAATTCCTTCATCGCCGCTGCCTGGGCCAGCGCTCGCTCCACCACCGCGAGCTTGCGAGCTGCAAGCCGGCGCCACAACTCCGACGGCGGCGTTTCCTCTGAAAAGCCCCTGAGGATCACCCGGATCCCATCCAGCGTGGCAGTTGGTCGCTAGGTCGCGCACATATGGGGTCGAACGCACTCCAGTTGGTGATCTTCCCCCGAGCCGGCGCCTGCTAACGCCGCAGAATCACTCAATCCCAGTCTCGAAGATCTCACGGATCGCCGTAATTGGCTGCTCAGCTGCCCCCCACCCGACAGCCGCGAGCGATCACCGTTGTGATGCTCTTGGTGTTGGTGAAATGGTAGATCGCTCGCGCGAACGGGATGATGCCGGCGGTGAATCCGCGTGGAACCGGGCAGTCTGCGTTTATGTAACTCCGCTGCTTCCCGCGGTAGGTGAAGGTTCGCTTGATAGCGATCGTGAGGCCGCCGATATGAGCGTTGGCTCCAGCGTCTTCTGGCACCTGCGTCGTCAGTCTTGTCCCGAGGTCAAAACCGTTGCGGTGGACGACGAAGGGCAGGACGAAGGAGGTCGGAGGGCTCGCCCCGTAGGCCAGGACAAGGATGGTCCTCTGCCCTCTCCCCGGCGGGCCGTTGAAGGCGAGTAGCTTCGCTCGGAATTGAAAGGGCGATTGTTCGGGGAGTGCGACGATTGCGTTCAGCCGGCCCTGTCCAACCAGTGCGCTGCCGCAGAGGCCTAGCGCGCGCCGCACCGAGGATGGCTCCAATCGACGCACTGTGCAGCTCGGCAGCCCCCTGTTGAACAGCTTGCCGCGGTTGCTGAGATCGATCGTCAGCCCCTTCAGCCGCGGCGTCAGCGTTCCATCCTTGGTCCTGAAGGTCGTGTGGATGCGAAGCGCTGCCGGCACGTACCTTGTCCTTGGCAGGCTGTGTGGCGAGATGCTCGCATCCAAGGAGACGATCAGGCTGCCCACCTCGGTGCGCTCGCCCCAGACCGCGCTGGCACCTAGCAGGATCGCCGCTATCCCGACCGCGAGGACGAGACCCCCAATCGAGCCACGGCGTTGGCGGGGCGTCAAATCAGCCAAACCTGGTCGGATCGAACCGACAGGAATGGAATTCGAATTCGAGCACCACGTTGTTGCCGACGTTGCCGTAGTGAATGAAGCGCGCCTCATAGCCCTGTGCCCTGATCTTTTCGCCGCTTCGCAGGGCGCCCGAGATTTTTTTTAGGTAGGACTCCTGGAGATTGAGGTCAATGAACCATTTCGCCAGGGTCGGTTTATCGGCGCTTGGTCGCGGTACGACTCCGATTCGTTTCACCGTCCCGCCGAAGATCTGGCTTGCGCGGGCGAACTGTCCTGCTGCCGTCTTCAGGAGGCCCCTCTGCACGTTCGCCCGCACCCCTTTCACAACCCGGCGCGTAGCTTCTGCCCCCGGCGTACAGATTGCCTCCAGTTGCTTGACGTAGGCTGCGCGTTCGACCGGCGCAGTCGTCGGCACGTCGGCCTTTCCCATCCCTGTCCCGATCAGCAGGCAGACCATGGCCGCGCCTGCCGCCCAACTCAGTTGTTTCACGATCCTGCTCTCTCTCCCTCCGCTCCCCAGTGCGGCAGCGCTCGGTCAAGGAATCCCGGTACCCACCAAACACGCTCGCCGATCAAAAGCATCAGTGCCGGCAGCAGGATGATCCGAACCGCCGTGGCGTCGAGCACCACGGCGACCGTCAGCCCGATCCCCATCTGGCTGATCGTCGCGATCTGCGCGGTCGCGAAAACGATGAAGACCGCGGCCATGATCGCCGCCGCGCCGGTGATCACACCCGCGGTTCGCTCCAAGCCATAGAAGACCGCAGCGGCGTTGTCGCCGTCGCGCTCATATCCCTCTCTCATCCTCGCCAGCAAGAATACCGCGTAGTCGATCGATAACCCGAAGGTGACACCGAAGATCGCCGCGGCGCCGACCGTGTCCACATAGCTATGTCCTCCCAGCGGATAGCCTGCCGGCACCGCCAGCAGCAGCGTCACGACTCCGATCGCCGCCCCCACCGAGAGCAGGTTGAGGGCGACCACGAGAGCGGCGAGAAGCGGAGCCCGCAGGATGAAGACGAGGGCCAGAAAGACCGCGAGGACGATCGCCCCGATGATCAGCGGCAGCCGCGCCCTCGTTTCCTGGCCATAGTCATTCAGCGTCGCCGCTCCACCCGTTACACCGACCTCAAAACCGGTCCTTCGCCCGAGACGCTCGCCGCTTGCGATCAGCCGTCGCTCCAATGCTTCGGAGCCGGCGCTGTTGAAGGGATAGGTCGGCACGACGAGGATCCGGGCAGCCTGGCCGCCTCGCTGAAGATTGATCGCCTCGTTTATCTGCCGACGCTGCGCCGCGGGCGCGCCCGCCAGCGCGGAGAGGACGAAATAGCCGGAATTGAAGAAGTGCGGGGAGGAGCGCTGAAGACTTGAGGCGGCCCGCCCGAGCACTCGGGCCTCACCGGAGACCCGCCGCTGGGCTCCCGCCAAGCCGACCTGCAGCGGGTATGAGCGTTGAAAGCCCTCCGAGAGCCCCTTGCGCAGCGCTCCGATACCCCCGGTGAGGCGTGAGAGGCCACCGCCGAGTTGCGTCGATCCGAGGCTGAGCCGGCCCAGTCCACCGGTGAGCGCTCCCGCAGCGCCCGCCAGGCGCCGCGCCCCCCCGCTCAGCCGCGAACCGCCTACCGTGAGCCGACTGAGCCCGTGGTGAAGCTGTGCCGCGGTCGAGCGCAGCGCTCGCGCGTTGTCGCGGGCCTCGATCAGGTGCTCGAGCAGTTCGTGGGCGAGTGAGGCGTCGTTGCCGAGGCTCGGCTGGCTCGTCGCCTGCCGCTTGAGATCGGAGCTGAGCTGACGGGCGGAGCTGACGCCATTCTCGTTGACGATTTCGAGCAGCCCATCCAGTTCGAGCGCCAGCTCGACCGTCGCGACGCGGGCAAGCCGTTGCGCATCATTCATCCGCTGAGCGCCCGCCGCCAGGCGGGCGGTGGCTTCGACCGCGCGCTTGCCACCGCCGGCCACCGCCGCAAGACCGCCCGAGATCGCATTTGCGCCGGCCTCGGCCCGCCCCGAACCGGCGCCCAGCAGCCCCGAGCCGGCGATCGCCGCCGCCAACCCCCTGCGCAGCGCGGAAACTCCCCTTGCGGCCCGTCCCAGGTTGGGCCCGAGACGATGCAGGGATTCAAGCTTCCCCTTCCCGCCGCTCGGCCCGAGCAGGTTCGCGGCAAAGCCGCGCAGCGGCGCCACCCTCCGGGCCACGGCAGCGGGGCCGATTACCGCCTGCACCCCGGGCCAGGCGGCGACCCGCTGCTGCCATTGGGCGACCTCGGCGAGTCGGTGTGAGTCGGCGATTGTGCCGTCTTCGCTGGCCGCCACCACCGTGTAGGTGGCATCCCAGCCCGGTCCCATCGCCCGATCGATCAGCTCCGCGCTCTTGCGCGCGGGGTTGTCGGCACCCAGCTCATTGACACCGGGTGCCCCGGTATTGAAGGCAAGCGCCGGAGCGGCGAGCAGAAGCAGCGGCACCACGACCACAACCGCCACCGCCGGCCTGCGCAGCGCGGTGTCGACCACGACCATCACCCGCGAGCGTTTGGCCCTCCCGCCGCCGATTCGCCAGCGATTGACGTTGTCTCCGAGGAGGAGAAGTGCTGCCGGCACCACCGCCCAGGAGATCGCAACGCTTATCGCCGTCACCACCGCCAGTGCCAGCGCCAATGAGACCAGCAATGAGCCGGCCTGCAGGGCGGCCGAGGCGAGGATCGCCAGCAGCAGGGTGGAACCGGCGAATACGGTCGTCTTGCCGGCGGTCTGGCGTGTCCGATGAGCCGCCTCGATCGGCCCCGCCCCGCCCGCCAGCTCCTGGCGGAAGCGGGAGACCATCAGCAGCGAGTAATCGACGCCGAGGGCGAGGCCGAACATCGTGCAGGCGATCAGCGAGAGCGCATCGATCGTCGTCAGCGAGGCAAGCAGGTCGAGCACCCCCCGTCCGACCAGCACCGTCATCGCGCCGAAGAGCAGCGGGACAACCGCGGCGACCGGCGATCCGAAGACCACCAACAGTACGATCAAAAGCAGCGGCGCCGCGATCAGCTCGCCCCGCTCCGTGGCGCCCAGCGCTTCGTCCTGAAGGGCCTTCAGGACGCTGGCGAAGCTCGACTGGGTCGCCCGCACCGGCGCTGAGATCCGCCGCGCCAGCAGGGTGTCGAGTCTCGGCACGGTTTCGCGCATCGCTTCCGCGAGCCCGACGTGGAAATCGACCAGGATCAGCGCTCTGCGCGGCGAGGGCCGCAGCCTGGCCACAGAGCCCCGGTCCCAGGGGGAGAGGGTCGCCACTCCGGGCATCTGCCGCAGCGCCCTGACCAGCCCCGGGCCCTGGCGATCGATCGCCGGCCCCGGACCCTGGAGAAGGATCACAAATGGGGTCGAGCTGCCAAAGTAGCGCGTGAACAGCTCGCCGCCCCGCGCTGACTCGGTGCCGGGGATGCTCAGCGAGGTCGGATTCAGCCGCTGCTCAACTCCAATCCCGAGACCTCCCAGGATGAGCGTAATGACAAGCGTTAAGCCAAGGACCAGGCGGGGATGTCGAAGTGCTGCCGGAATCCCCTCATGCCGCCTGCGAAGGCTCCCGCGGGGGCGGCGGGGCTGCTTCACCTGGCTTCGCGCCCTCGCCCGTCTCGGTTGGCCACTGCGCAGGCCTCCTCTGCGCCGAGGAAAGGTGCAAGGGTGATGTAGGTGGCGAGCGGCCCGATCTGCGGCAGGCTCGCCGGGCCGCCGGCCTTCACCTGGTCATAGATCAGGGCGTAGATCGCTCCGCCGATCGCCTCAGCGGCGATCGGGCTGGTCTCCGGTGCCAGCTGATAGCCGGTCCCGAGCAGGGCCTCGAGGCCCTCCATCACCTGATCGCGCTGCTCCAGGGCGCGCCTGCCCGCCGCGTAGACCTCGACCGCGCCGAGCTGTGCGTAATCGGGCTCTGAGGCCGCCCAGGCGAACATTGCCTCATAGGTCAGCCGAATCGATTCCGGCCAGTCCGTCGCCCGCCTGAAGGCAGGCAGCATCGCGGCGAGCATCTGCGCTGAACCGGAGTCCACCGCCGCTCGCATCGCCTCCTCCTTGCCCTCGAAATACTCATAGAAGGTGCTCAGCGAGATCGAGGCCCGCGCTGCGATCTCCGAGAGTTTCGTCGCCGGGTAGCCGTTCTCGGCAACCGCGGCGGCGAGCGCCCGCAGGATCCGCTCTGAGGGCTCATACTCCTCGAGCGGGCGGGGCACTCGCGGGCGCCGCCCCCGTGGTCGACGCAGCGGCTTGGGAGGGGGGAGGTAGGTCAGTCCCCAGCCCCACATCTCGCCGACCAAATCCACCAGCTCGGCCTCTTCATGGCGGTAGAGGCGCTTGTGCATGATCTTCCGCAATCCTCCCACCATCGCCCTGGCGATCTCCGGCGGCATTGCCTCCCGTCCCGGCATCTGCTCAAGTGCCTGCTCCATCAACTTCGCGGCGGCGTCCATCGCCCGATCGGCCACCGCGACCGCCTTTGGCCCCGCCGCGTAGATTTCGACGACACACATTCTGGCCGCCGCCGGCTGCGCGGCGACCGACTCGATGAAGGCACCGAGCGCATCCTTGGCCCTCTCCATCCCCGGCGGTTTGTCGATCGCGCTCAGCACCGGGACGATCGTTATCTCGATCAACGCCTCCACCGCCCCCAGCAGGCAGTCCTGCTTACTGGAGAAAAGTTCATAGAACGCCTTGCGCGAGACCCCCGAGAGGGTCAGCAGATCCGCGACGCGCGCCCGTTCATAGCCTTTTGCCTCAACCACCGCCACCAGGGCCGCGAATAGGCGCCTTCGCTGGTTTTCGCGCACGGCCTCGATCGGGTTCGCCCTTCCGGGCCGAAGCTTCTGATCGCGCAGCGTGTTCGAGTCCCCCCAGGGCGTGATGACCATCGGCGGGCGACGATATAGCCCTGACCTCTCCCGCCTTGCGGTCTCGGCACACCGGCCAGGCAGGGTTGTAACGGGTTGTTTCAGATCAAGCGTTTTCTCAGTACTGAAATGTTTCATCGGGGCCGCAATCCACAATATCCTTCGGCTCTGACTCTAGGCCGGTCAAGGCCGCAAATCAAGCAGCTTTGCGCCTCAATTCCATCCGATTGGGCCATTCTTCCGGGGGACCGACTTGACAATTGCGTAGCAAGGTGTTTCTATAACGCCTAGGGTTTACAGCATCGTGTTTCTCACCGAGGCGCACGTTGTATCGACTACAGGGAGCGCCGAGGGCGCCAATGCGAGATGCGACCAATGACGGGGGACGAGAGCTAGTGGGGAATAGCGGGGCAACGCAGGGGCCGACTTCTTGCGGGATGGTGCTGGACCGCTCGGGGTCACAGCGCTGCTTTGATTGCCGCAACCAGATCTCCGGCCAGCGCATCGCGGCCAGCGCCTTTCGGCGGCAGCCGCTCAGCACTGCGAAGTGTCGGCGAAGCATGCAGGGCGCACCACTGTCTCGAACAGGTGCGGGAGCGACCTTGAGAGGACTTCCAAACTGCGTCCGTCTTCCCTCCCTGGCTGACGGCGCACCGGAGGCCCCTTTCCCTGGGGGGTTCCCGATGGCGAGCGGCGCGAGCAGCCCCGCAGCCGGAGGTTTTGCTGCCTCCGCGATAGAGGTTGCCTGTTGCCGCTCGCCCCTTTTGTCCGAGGCCTCAAACCGCGGCGCGGCGCGCCTTAGCAATGCGCCGCCAGCAGGTGCAGCGAAGCGGAGTGCCCAGACATTCGCAACTTGGTTCTTCCGCGCAGCCTGCGGAGCCAAAGTATGTGTGTTGAGCAAAGTTCAGCAGTCGTGGCGGGTGGGCCGCGAGGCGTTTGTCGCCGCCTTCGAAATCCAAACCTTCGAGCAGGGCGACGGCAGCAAGGTGCGCCTAAGCGCCCACGAGGGAAGGGAAGCAGGCGGTCGCAATCTGAATCTTCCGAGCGGCGAGCGCGGCCGAGGCATTTGTAGCGAGCGGAAGCTGGACACCCGGACGGAACTTGCACTCATTGCCCCCGCGCTAAGCCAGAGCTGTGCTCGACTGATGGGAGGGGGCTCCGCACCCCAACGCAATTCTCAATTGGGGCTGGCTGGGCGCGACTTTGAGGCGGAGCACTTCTCTTCCCGAGTTATGTCCAGCCGGCTGCGACTACCAGAGGAGAAATAACCCAAAATGTTCGCCAAGCTCCACGACCAGTTCGGCAGCGTCGGCCTCGCCCTCTCCGCCCTCGCGATCGTCTTCGCCTTCAGTGGCGGCGCCTACGCCGCGAACAACGCCACAGCTTCCAAGGCCAAGCAGGGTAAGCAGGGCAAACCAGGAAAACCTGGCGCTCCCGGCGCAACTGGACCCGCTGGTCCTGCAGGTCTCGTCGGTCCGAAGGGTGAAATCGGCCCGGCTGGTGCGGCCGGAACTAATGGCAAAGAAGGCAAAGAAGGCAAAGAAGGCCCCGAAGGACCTCCAGGCGCCAACGGCAAGTCCGTCCTCCACGGCACTGCCGCGCCCCTCGACACCCAAGGCAACGAAGGCGACTTCTTCATCGACACCGAAACCGACGAACTCTTCGGCCCCAAGGCCGGCGGCCACTGGCCCACCCCCGGCACGAGTCTGAAGGGTTCCCCCTGGACCGCCGGCGGCACCCTCCCTCAGGGCGCCACCGAGACCGGAAGCTTCGGCGTTCGTTTTCCAGGTGGTCTCGAAGCGGAGTCCGAAGCGGAGTTCGAGGAAGGCTCGATCTCCATCCCCATCCCCCTCCCCGCAAGCCTCGGCGCTGGCGAAGTCCATTACGTAACCTTTGAAGACCAGGAACAACACCCTGACCCTGTGGCCGCCTGCCAGGGGATCGCTGCAGCACCGACCGCGGCCGAAGGCAACCTCTGTGTCTACGAGGGTGAAAGATTTGCAAGTCCAGAAGAACCCGGAAGGCAAATTAAGGTCGCTGTGATCGAAACTCCTGTTGGACTCGGCACTAAAGGCGCCGCTACTACCGGAGCCGTTGCCACAGTTAAGTACGAAAAAGGGGAATCCGAGCAGTTTGCGCGCTTCCGCTGCACCTGGGCGGTGACCGCGCCCTAGCCCGCACCCAACCGTCTAACTCCCTGGGACGGCTCACGTGCCGGCCCAGGGAGTCCGCTACACCACCACCTACGAGAGAACAAAGAGATAGCAGAGTGAAAGCCCCTAAGCACCGCAAACTTAGGCATTTGTCCTGCGCCACCACGCTGTGCGTCGCCGCCGCGATGGCGCTGCCCCTCTCCGCCTCCGCCGCCGTCAGCCATGTCTTCAAAGCCACCTTCGGCGGCCCCCCCGCCACTTCCACCAATCCCTACCCACTCGGCAGCCCATCCGACGTCGCCGTCGATCAGTCAAACGGCGACGTCTACGTCGCCAACCCCGGCGCCAACGAGCGGCAGGCCGTCACCGTCACTGCCACTGGCGGCACCTACAACCTCGGCTTTGAAGGCAAGGTCACCGGCGCCACCGGTAACGGCAACCTCAGCGCCGCCACCGGCGAAGGAAGCTTCAGCGCTGCCACCGGCGAAGGCACACTCAGTTACGCATTCGGGGTCGGATGCACCACGTCGATCCCCGATGTGATCACCTTCGAAACCCATGGCGGCGCCTTCGCGGTTGGCCAGAGGATCGAAGGCCTCGGCATGCCCTCCGGCACCACGATCGAAGCAGTCGGCCCCGGCAACACCCTCACCATTTCCGTAAATCTGATGGGCGCGGGCGGATCATGCAACGAAATTTTCGCGGCCTCAGATGAAGTCACCGGGCTCACCACCCAGTCAGGCGCCTTCGCGGTTGGCCAGAGGATCGAAGGCTCCGGCATCCCCACCGGCACCACGATCAAAGCCGTCGGCCCCGGCACCCTCACCCTCTCTCAGCTCCCCACGATCACCGCCACGGGCGTCTCGCTCACCGCCGGCTCTAATCAGGTCACCGGCCTGACCACCTCCACCGGCGCCTTCTCCGTCGGCGAGCTGATCCAAGGGGTGGGCCTCCCCGCCAACACCACGATTACCGCTATTGGCCCCGGTACCCTCGAACTCTCCTCCCTCCCTACCGAATCCGCCTCCGCCGTCTCCCTCTCCGCCGCCCTTCCCTACAACGCTCCTCCCCCGACGCTCCAGGGAGCCCTCGAAGGACTCTCCACGATCGGCATAGGCAACGTGTCGGTCACCGAAGAAGCCGGGGTCTACATAGTCACGTTTGTCCAGGCACTTGGTAAGACCGATGTCAAACAGATCACGGCCGAAGCTTCTGGCCTCACCGGCGGCACCGCAACCGTCACTACGGCCGCCCCCGGTACCGCCGGCTACGACGTCGAGAAGTTCAACGAAAAAGGCGAATTCCTCCTTATGTTCGGCAAAGACGTCAACAAACACGGCAACACAGAAGCCGAGAGGGATGTCTGCACGAAAAGTGAAGAATGCCAACCCGGCGAACCGGCCGAAGGCCCAGGCGCACTTGAGTTGCCGTCCGTTCTGGCAGTCGACAACTCATGCAATCAGCAAGAGCCGCCCCTGACGGGTGTTGCCTGTGAAGCCTTCGATCCATCTGTCGGCGACGTCTACGTCGCCGACAGGGGCGACAACTTGGTTTCGAAGTTCGATGCCTCGGGTCATATCATCACGAGCTGGGGTGCAGATGGCCAGAAGAACGGCTCCGATGCCACCGACCTGCCTAACTTTGGACCACTACTGGATGTTGCCGTCAACGCCGAAGGCGACTTATATGTTACGGGGGCCCATTACAGCTACAGTCTGTGGAGGTACACCCAGGCTGGCGCTTACATTCCACCGGCCCAAGGTCCCAGAGGCAATAGTGAGACATTTTTCGATGGTGTCTTCATCGTTCCAAGCTTTGCCCTCGATCCCTCCAACGGCGAAGTTTACTCGGCCGAAGCCGAACCTGAAGCCATCGGCCATTCCGAATGCTTTCTCTGTGAAACGTTGGACACCTTCGGCGCTGGCGACTTATCTGGTGCCGCCGGTATTGCAGTTGACGGCGCCTCCGGCAACGTTTACGCGGCCAACTCGACCGGCAATGACGTCGCCGTTTTCGCCGACGCGCGGCCCATCGTCACGATCCTCCCGCCTGAAGAAGTGACCGAATCTGCAATCACCCTGGTCGGCCAGATCGAACCCGCTGGCCGCGGGGAAATCACCTCATGTCACTTTGAATACGGCTTCGACCGCTCCTACGGCACCACCTTGCCTTGTTCGCCGCCGATCCCGCCAAACCTTCCAAACTCAGCGTCAGAACCCACCAAAGTCACGGCGAAAATCACCGGTCTCGTCGGCGGCACCCAGGATCACTACCGGCTTGTCGTCACGAACTCCGCCGAAGCCACTCGTAAGAGTTCTGACCGGACCTTCATCACGACCCAGCCCCCCTCGATCGATGGGCTTCGAGCCGAAGACCTCACCGCCACGACTGCTCAGCTGATTGCCAAGGTTAACCCAAATGGGCTAGATACCACCTATAAAGTTGAATATGGAGTCACTACACAGTATGGGCAGGTTGCGCCTGAACACGAAGTCACGCTTGAGGCGTCCAATTCCGATCAGACCGTCGAAATTCCTCTTAGCAATCTGACTCCGAACGTCGTCTACCACTACACTCTCGTCGCGACGAATGAAGACGGTACGACTATCGCGGAAGATCACACCTTTAACTTCTATCCGCCCAGCTGCCCTAACGAAAACGTCCGCCAGCAGTCGCAGGCCAACTACCTACCCGACTGCCGCGCCTACGAGCTTGTCTCGCCGGGAAATGCCGGTGGTACATTCTTCTATCCAGGCGGTCCCAACACAGGTTACGCGGCTAGCCCCGCCCGTTTCTCCTTTACCGGACGGTACTCCACAGTCCCGGGTTCAGGCGGTAGCCCGATTGACAATGAGGGCGACCTCTATGTCGCCACCCGAACCGACACCGGTTGGGTCACCAAGT
The DNA here is from genome assembly GCA_049585815.1 of Solirubrobacterales bacterium. GTDB lineage: Bacteria > Actinomycetota > Thermoleophilia > Solirubrobacterales > 70-9 > DATLSM01. The sequence goes on along the minus strand of JBAVAR010000133.1, from coordinate 12,721 downwards.
ACGTGGGACTTCCAGCCAATGAAGTTGCGGTTGATGGAGGCCCGCAGATGGGCCCGCCCGTCTCGGCTGGAGTGGTGGGCGCCGGGCTAACTGGACTGCAGGGAAGTGAAATTGGCAGGTCGAACGAGGCCAACGGGGCGCCACCTTACAAGATTCAGAACAATGTTCTCACCGACCCGGCGATGGACACATTCGCAGACTGGGACGACGGCAACATTGAAGCCGAAGGCGCTTCCAATGCGCCCTATGTCTGGAGCGCCGACGGGCGCTTCCTTGAACGTTGGCCAACCAATCTCTCGATTGCCCCTGGTGGCCATTACCTTGCCGAAGAAGGGAAGGCTCCGGTGCCGACGGCCGGAGGCGTGCATGCCCTCGATTGCTTGAATGTCGTTCAGGGTGGATTTCGAGGTTCAAATCTCTGCCCGGGTGACGTCACCGCCTCGTCTGACCTCAGTCATTTCGTCTTTGCCACCGAGTGGAGTACGTTCGCCTCGGAAGGCTCGGAAGGGCAGGTGACCCCTCCCGGTTCCGTCTATGACAACAATACGGTCACGAAATCCGTCGATGTTGCCTCCAAGCTCGCCGGCGGCGCGCCCATTCCCGCCGAGCCTACCGATGAAGCTGGCGATACCCTTCAGATACCGGCGGTTTCAAGTAACGGCTCCCATATCCTCATGGCCGCCGGAGCCGTCGGGCCTTGTGGGTCCGCCCAGTGTCCAGAAGTGACCCATTGTGAATCGACCTTCCGCGGCGTAGTCTCGCGCTGCCAGCTGCAGTCAAGCCACCTGTATATGCGCGTGGGCGACGCGGTCACCTACGACGTTTCCCAGGGCCACGACGTCACCTACGTCGGCATGACCCCGGACGGCTCCAAGGTTTACTTCACCTCTGAAGAACACCTCACCGGCGAAGACCCCGATCATGGCGGCACCTCCCTCTACATGTGGTCCGAAGCGACCAACTCGCTGACCCTGATCTCTAAAGCCAGCCCCGGCTCCCCCGCCGGGGCTGGCAACACTGCGGACTGCAATGCCAGCTTCACCTCGCAATGCGGCATAGTCACCTATTCCGACACCTCCTACTGTACGCTGGTCGGTGGCGCCGGCGGCAACTGCCATTCCGATAATGCGATCGCCGCCGAAAACGGGGATGTCTACTTCTTCTCCCCCGAGCAGCTCGACGGAACTCGCGGGGTCCCCAATCACGAGAACCTCTACGATTACCGCAACGGAGCAGTTCAGTACGTCACCACCTTTACGACTGGTCCCTTCTGCTACCAGTCCTCCGGTAACTCTGCCTGCAGCGACACGCCGATCGCCAGGATGCAGGTGTCTGCCAACGACGCCCACATGGCGTTTGTCACCGCCTCCCCGATCACTCAGTACGAAAACGCCGGACATCTCGAGATGTACACCTATGAACCATCTACTCGGAAGATCGTCTGCGTCTCCTGCAACCCTAGTGGTGCTCCTGCAACGTCGAACGTAGAAGCCAGCCAGGATGGGCTCTTCATGGCCAATGACGGTCGCACCTTCTTCAGCACCGATGAAGCGCTCGTCCACGAAGACTCCAATGGCTCGGAGGATGTCTATGAGTATGTCAATGGCCGCCCCCAGCTGATCACCCCCGGCAAGGGCGGTGTCGGCTCAGAATCGGAAATCAACCCCGCAAGCGCTCCTGGGCTGATTGGGGTTAGCGCAAACGGCACCGACGTCTACTTCTCGACCCTCGAAACGCTGGTCCCCGAAGACCACAACGGCCGTTTCATCAAGTTCTACGACGCCCGCTCAGGCGGTGGCTTCTCCGCTCCCCCGCCACCGCCGTCCTGCGAAGCCGCTGACGAGTGTCACGGTCCCGGCAGCGAACCTTCGGCTGCTTTGCAGAGTGGGACAGGCGCTGCGCTCGGCGCGGGCGGCAACGTCACTCAGACCCCGGTGAGACATCACAAGAAGCGCCACAAACGCTCGCGTGGGGCTCACCGCGGCAGGGCCACCAAACATGATCGCGCAGGCAGGAAATGATCTGCTTCCGGCCCAACCTCGCCACAGCAGCGACCTCTGGGCGGCGGCCATCGGGAGCTCGGCGCAGCTGTCGGTCGATTCTCGCCGCCGCCATCGCAGTGTCTGGGGCGCTTTGGCTGCTTCCTTCCGCTTCTCAGGCCGACACTCCGATTGAAACCTACTCCACCCTGCCGTCGACCACCCAGGCCGGGGGCCATCCCGACATGGAGATTAACTTTGCAGTTAAGAACCGGATAGATCAGGCGAGCCACAATCCCTGCGACTGCGAGGACGCCAAAAACACCACGGTTCATTTTCCTCCTGGAACTATCGGCAACCCCCATGCGGCACCGCAGTGCTCGCTGGCGGAGTTCTCGACAAATACCTGCCCGATCGACTCGCAGATCGGCGTCGTGGAAATCGGCGTAACCACCCCCACGGGCCAAATAGAACATTTTGTCAGCGCCGTCTACGACCTTGTCCCCCCGCCCGAAGTCTCGGGTCTGGCTGGATTCAAAATTTTTAGCCTAAATGGCTTCAGTGTTCCGCAGTTCTTGTTACTGAGCTCCCGTACCGGCGGTGACTACGGTCTTGACGCGACAGCCATCTCTATATTCCACGGGTCACTGCCGTTGCACAGCTACAAACAGGATATCTGGGGGGTGCCGGCAGAACATAGCCACGACCTTCTGCGTCTCAACGCGAGCGAATTGCCATCCAAAGAACCCACCTTCCTCGGTCGACTCTGCAACGCAAGCGGAGAACTCAGTACCACTGACCCGAGCACCATCGTAAAGCCCTGTTTCACCAACTTCTCTGCCCCTGCGCCGCATCCCTCGAACAGCCCGCTCACCCCGTTCTTCCAAAATCCGACGAATTGCGAAGCGCCGCTCGGCTCATCGTTGGAAGTTCTCTCCTATGACGGCGGCGTCACCGAAGCGGGTTCCGCCTGGCCGCAGATGACCGGCTGCGACCAGCTCGGCTTTAACCCCAGCCTCTACGCGCAGCCGACGAGCACCGATACCGACACGCCCTCTGGGATCGAAGTCGACCTCAGCATACCCCAGCCGGTGAGCCCCACCGTACCGTCGCCCACCGAGCTCAAGGCGACGACCGTCACGCTTCCGGCGGGCTTCTCGATCAACCCCGGCGCCGCCGACGGTAAGACGGCCTGCTCCGAAGCCGAGGCGCGGTTCGGTACCGAAGAAGAAGCCCAGTGCCCAGAATTCTCCAAGGTCGGCACCCTTACGATCGACAGTTCCGCCCTGCCGGGCCCGCTGCCAGGCTCTGTCTACCTTGGCCAGCCCCAGCCCGGTAATCGCTATCGCATCTTCTTGGTCGCAAACGGCTTCGCCTTCCACATCAAACTCGCCGGCACGGTCACCCCCAACCTCGAAACCGGTCAGCTCACCATCTCCTTCCAAAACCTGCCCCAGACTCCGCTCACCGCAATCAACATGCACCTCTTTGGCTCCGAACGCGGCCTCTTGGCGACTCCAACTCAGTGCGGCACATACCCAGTACGAACGACCTTTACGCCATGGGATGAGACGCTTGGAACTCAGACTTCTACCCAGTACTTCACTATATCCTCGGGTCCCAACGGAACACCATGTCCTGGCGCCCAGCGTCCTTTTGGCCCTGGCCTCCAGGCGGCATCGGTCGGCAACACTGCCGCTGCCCACACCCCCTTCTCGCTTAGGCTCACGCGCGACGATGGTGAACAGAATCTCACCGCCCTGAACATCACAACGCCGCCTGGCTTTACTGCCACCCTGGCGGGCATCCCTTACTGTTCAGATGCCGATCTGGCCGCCGCGGCGTCTCCTGACTACTCAGGGCTGACAGAGGAGGCCAACCCCAGCTGCCCAGCGCCATCGCAGATCGGGACAGCGGTGACGGGGGCCGGGGCCGGCACCCACCCTCTTTACGTCTCGGGCAAGGTCTACCTCGCCGGCCCCTACAAAGGTGCCCCGCTGAGCCTAGCGGTGATCACCCCGGCGGTTTCAGGGCCTTATGACCTCGGCGACGTGGTGGTCAGAGTCGCCATTCACGTCAATCCCGAAACCGCGCAAATCACCGCCGTGTCTGATCCCCTGCCGCAGATCATCGAAGGCATCCCGCTGCGACTCCGCGAAGTCAGCATCGAACTTAACCGCCCCGACTTCACTCTCAATCCGACCAAATGTGACCTCTTCTCGGTTAGCGCCGAAGTCTTTGGCAGCGAGGGCGCAGTGGCCAAGCCCTCCTCGGCTTTCCAGGTCGCCAACTGCCGTGCCCTCCCCTTCGCCCCCCAGCTCACTTTGGGCGTCTCCGGATCGACCAAGCACGCTGGCGATCCCGCTCTGCATGCCGTTCTCACTGCCAATCCAGGTGAAGCCAATATTTCCGAGGTACAGGTCACTCTCCCTCACTCCGAGTTCCTCGACAACGCCCACCTCCAGGCACCCTGCACGCGCGTCCAGTATGCCGCCCAGCAGTGTCCACCCAGCTCGGTGATCGGCTTCGCCAAGGCTGAAACCCCCCTGCTCGAAAAACCCCTGGAAGGTCCCGTTTACCTACGATCCGGCGGTGACGGGCGAAAGCTACCCGACATCGTCGCCGCCCTCAACGGCCGGATCGACATCAACCTGGTTGGTCACGTCGAAAGCGTCCCCGGACGACTCCGAACTACCTTTTCTTCGGTGCCTGATACTCCGGTTTCTAAATTCACTCTCAACCTGGATGGTGGGAGTAAAGGGCTTTTGGAAAACGGGACCAATCTTTGTAACCAGCCCTTGCGTGCAAGTGTCGACCTAGCCGGCCAAAACGGGAAGACCGTAAAGCGCCTTCCGGTCCTTCAGACCGCCTGCGGCAAGCAGAAGCGCAATGGCCACAGAAAGCCAGGAGCCCACCAATGAAGGCCAAGGTCACCGTCGTCTTCCCAAACCTCCGATGTCGTGCAGGGAGATGGAGAGGCGCACTTTCATCAATATCGGAAGCACCCGATTCTCTGCGGACTGAGGCTGTGTGTGGCAAAGCGGGTAATGGACCCAGGACCATAACAAACCACCACCTTGTACAGCGCGTCGTCAGCAAGATTCGTCCGCCCGGACGCGGCGGACGCAGGAGCGAGGGGGCGAGATCTCTGGTGATGAAGAGGGCGATCAAGCGGGAGCCGAGCACGCAGGCTGAATCTATGATGCCGACCGCGGTCGCAGCACGCCGCAGCATCCGCAGCTGTCAAAAGCACGCGAGGGGGACAGCTTTTAAGTGCGGCCGGGTTCTCGCAAGCGTGGTTGCCGTCGGATTGGGTTTGCTCCTCACCGCCGCGCCAGCCTCCGCTAACCGGCCGTTTGATTCGACGATCACCAAACACTTCCCGGGCCTATCCATACAGAGCCTAGCGTTTGATGCTAGCGGCGACGTGTGGCTTACCAGTGAAGAAGGCGAAGAATCCCCCGATTATGCGGGATTTGCTGGCCTCTATGAGCTGAGTCCCTTCCCTTCGCAGACGCTCTTGGACACACCTTCGACCAGCATCCCTGTGGGCGCAACCATCCAGAGGATGCAGGTGGCGGTCGACGAGACCAACGGCGAGCTTTTCGTTGCTAACTCGGACCCACGCAAGGTCGATATCTACGATGAAAACGGGACCAACTCCCACGTCTACTCTCACTCGTGGACTGGGATCAACGGGCTGACCTCGTGCTTCACTTGTGACGATGAGATCCACGACGCCGTCGATAATTCGCATACCTACTCCAACGGCCGAATATACCTCTCCCTCTCTTCTGAAGAAGATGTTGAAGCATTCGATGCACAGCAGCGACCAGTCGATTTCCCCGCAACCGCCGATTACATTGAAGGAAACACGCTTACCGGCACTCCGAGCGGCCCTTTCGTAGGTGTCGGCTCCATCACAGTCGACTCGTCAGGGAACATCTACGTGTCCAGCGCTGAAACAGTCGATGAGTTCGCCTCGACCGGCATCTTTCTCCGCGCTTTCCCCGGCTCGGGAACCGTCGCGGTGGACCCAACCACCGGCAATGTGCTGATTGGTAGTAAAGAATTCGACTCGTCAGGGAACTTCATTGAAGGACTTTCCACGAGTAGCCCCATGGGTGTTAACTCAGAAGGATACCTTTACGCTGCTGGCCCAGAATTCGGCGCAGTCTCTATTTTCAAGCCCGACACGGTCCTCGCCACGGTGACCTACCGCGCGGTGTCCCACCCCTCTTCGACCTCGGGTGCACTCAACGCCAAGGTCGAACCCAACCCGAACGGCAGCGGTGAAATCACCACCTGTAAGTTCGAATATGGCGAAGAATCGGGCAAATACAACATCGGGAGTGAGCCGTGCGAAGCGACTTCCAGCCTCCCATACGTTGCTTCCACTGACGTCGCCGCTGAAATATCGGGTCTGACTACCGACAAGACCTACCACTACCGGGTGGCCCTCACGACTCCTAGTGGTACCAAGTACGGGACCGATCAGATCTATACCCCGCATATAATTCTAGGTCTTAGGACCGAAGAGGCGACGAACCTCAGCGAATCCGGTGCGACGCTCAACGGCTCCTTCCTTGGCAACGGCGAAGAAACTGAATACTACTTCGAATGGGGACTCACTACCGCCTATGGGCATACCACCGCGAAATCCAAAGATGCTGGGTCTCTCACCGGGGAAAGCCCCTCAGCCACACTCGAAGGCCTCAGCCCCTACTCCACCTACCACTACCGCGTCGTCGCCACAAACGGAGATGGCGCCTCCGCCCGCGACGGCGAAGATCAGACCTTCACCACTCTTCCAGGAGCCCCCTCCGGCCAAGAAGCGGCAGCTACCGGTGTGCACTCAGATCGCGCCGCTCTGCATGCCAAGATCGATCCAAATGGCGCCAACACGACGGTTCGTTTCGAATACGTCGACTCCGAAGAATTCGCCAAATCAGGCTGGACGAACGCCAGCACAGCGCCCGGCCCCGAAGTGGAAGTCGGCATGAGCAAGGAATACCAGAGCGCCAGCGCCTTCGTCAGCGGGCTTTCACCAAGCACTCTTTACCATTTCCGCGCCGTCGCCGACAACGAGGCCGGCAGCGGCGCAGCCGGGGCAGTCTTCAAGACCTTTGGCTTCACCCCGTCGTTCTCGGACCCCTGCCCCAATGCCCACGTCCGTCAACAGACCGGCGCTTCGCTCCTTCTGGACTGCCGCGCCTACGAGCTCGTCTCTGCCGCCAATACCGGTGGCTACGATGTCGAGTCCAGTCTCGTTCCGGGCGAGACCCCGTTTGGCGGTTACCCCGAAGCCGAAGGCCGTGTCCTCTACGGGGTCCATGACGGGGGCATACCTGGAATCGACGAATCCACCAACCGCGGCGTTGACCCCTACCTCGCGACCCGCACGGACGACGGCTGGACGACGAGCTACGTTGGTATCCCCGCCAATTCCAGCCCCTCCAAAGCGCCCTTCGGTTCGACTCTGCTCGCCGCCGACCCAAAGCTCGAAACCTTTGCTTTCGGCGGTCCCGAAATCTGCGCTCCTTGCTTCCCCAGCGGCATCGAAACCGGTATCCCTCTCCGCCTCCCGGATGGTGAATTGATCCAAGGTATGACAGGACCACAGCAACCTGGACCGACCGCTACATCCGACGGCTACGTCGCTGAGCCCTTCTCTGCCGATGGTACCCACTTCGTCTTTGCCTCTACTTCCCAGTTCGAATCCACTGGCAATCAAAACACTGGCAATGTCTCGATCTACGACCGTGACTTTATGACCCGAGAAACCCATGTTGTCTCAAAGAAACCGACAGGCGGCAACCTTTCCTGCGAACAGGGCACGGGGGAATGCCACTCGCCCGGTGACCCCTACGGCATCTCCGAGCTCGGCATCTCCAAAAACGGCTCCCATGTCCTGATCGGACAGCTCGCCACACGGGAAGGTGGCATAAGGTACTGGCACCTCTACATGAACGTCGGCGACTCCACCAAATCGACCGAAATCACACCCAGCTCGGGCGAAGGCGTGCTCTTTGACGGGATGACCGCAGACGGCTCCAAGGTCTTCTTCTCGTCCAAAGAACACCTCACCCACGAAGACGAACAACACAGCGGCCCCGACATCTTCATGTGGTCACAAAAAGGTGAAGAAGAAGGTAACCCGCTGAAACTCATCTCCACCGGGGACGCCGCCTCTTGTGAACCCGCCGCCGACACCGCCCATGTTCACTGGAATACGACCGGATCCGAAAAAAACTGCGGGGCGGTTGCGGTCGGCGGCGGTGGGGGAGTGGCGTCTGAAGACGGTACGATCTACTTCCTTTCCCCCGAGCTCCTCGACGGCACAGATGAACCTGCTGACGGCATCAAGAACGCGCCCAACCTCTACATTTCCCGCCCCGGCTCTGCTCCCCACTTTATTTCCACCCTCGAGTCGAGCGCAAACTCTGCGATCTCACCTCCTGTTCATCCGTTCCTGCGCTCCGTTGGCTCCACCTTCGAAAAGCCTGCTGGAGTAGCGATCACTCACAGACACGGAGAAGAAGGCGATGTCTACGTGCTCGACATCACGAGCCGCCGATTTAGCGGGTCCGTGCAGAAGTTCGACTCCTCGGGCCACCCAGTGTCCAGCTTCGGATCCCATGGCGTATTGGTCGTCCCCGGAATGGAAGGAAATCATGGGTTGCCCTGTCAGCTTGCCGTCAATCAGTCCACCGGCAATCTTTACGTCCCCGACTTCACCGGAGGCATCGTGCAAGTATTTAGCCCCTCCGGCAGTCATCTCGCCTCGATCGCGGTCGGCAGCCCCAGTGGGGTGGCGGTCGACCAGGCCAACGAAGACGTCTACGTCAGCAATTACTACGAATCGGAAGTCGACGTCTTTGGGCCGGGTGGCAATATTGTCAGGAGCTTCCCGACGCTCTCTCGGCCAACCGGCGTAGCGGTGAACTCGCTCGGGACTTCCTACGTCGTCAATGGCGGCGGTCAGGCTGGGGTCAGAGGCGTTACCGGAATTTACGATGCCTCGGGGAGCTCCATCGGACAGCTCGACTCGAATCCGTCGAAGGGAGTGGCGGTCGACCCTTCAGACGAACACGTCTATGTCGACGAAGGAGACCGGGTAAGTGAGTTCGACGCTTCGGGCAAACCGGTTGGGACCGCTACTGGCTCAGGTCTCCTCTCGGAATCCATCAGCCTTGCCGCAGACTCCGGCACGCTCGCCATATCCAATCCCGGCTCAGCCAGCGTTGCCATCTACGGATCGGCGGTGGCCCATTCTCCCCGTACCGACAATCCCCTTGTTCTCGACAGCGTTAGCTCGCCGGAAGCACGCCATACCGCCGATTTCCAGGTCAGCCCTTCTGGCGACTACGCCGCTTTCCCCTCCGCGCTGCCTCTTGCCGGTTATGACAGCGCCTCCCTCCGCGAGATCTATCGCTACAACGCGGTGGACGCAATGCTCGAATGCGCGTCATGCAACCCGACTGGGGAGCAGGCCACGGGAGAAGCGACTCTGCCTTCCAATGGACTGGGTTTGGCCGACGACGGTCGCGTCTTCTTCAACTCAACCGAAGGTCTCGTCGATCGCGACCTCAACGAAACCGAAGACGCATATGAGTGGGAGCCGCAGGGCTTCGCATTTGGACACGGAGTTCCGCCATGCGAAATAGCTGGGGGCTGCCTTGAATTGATCTCGACCGGCGCCAGCCCCTTTGGTTCGAGCTTGCTCGGGGTCAGCTCAGACGGTACTGACGCCTATTTCTTCACCCGCGACAAACTGGTGGAACAAGATGAAAACGGGAGCAGCGTCAAGATCTACGATGCCCGCGAGCTCGGCGGCTTTCCCTACGTCCCGACACCTCCTCAGTGTAAGGCGTCCGATGAGTGCCACGGGCGGGGCAGCGAACCGCCGCCTCCGCCGGAAGTCAAGAGCAACTCCGGCACACCGATCGGCAACGAAGCGCTCAAGAGAGCCTGTAAAGCGGGCCTCGTCGAAAAGCACGGCGAGTGCGTAAACCGCCCCTCGCGCAAGAAGCATCACAAGCACAAGCACCACCGCGGAGGCAAGAAGTGAGCTTCCTTCGACGCATCGCTATTCCTTGCCCCACCGACCATGCCAAGTTGCCACTCACTCGAACCGTCGAGTGCTCCAGTCGCCGTCCAAAGTGGCACCTCAGCCTAGTTTGCGTGGTGGCGACGATCGCTTTCGCGGCAATCGTCACGCCTGCCTGGGCAGAAGAGCCGATCACATCGTTTGAAACCACCACCTCCACAACCCAGGCCGGAGGGCACCCCGATCTGTCCACTTCCTTCAATCTAGCCAGCCCGGGCGAACCCGAGGACGCCCGTAATGTGATCTTCAGTGCCCCCCAGGGAGTTTTCGGCAATCCTGACGCGCTCTCCCACTGCAGTTCTTCTGATTTCGCACTTGACCAGTGCCCCTCAAACTCCCAAGCCGGGCTGATCACGGTCTATGCCAACGACGAAGGGCACCCCGAAGATCTGCTCGGTACCGCGCCGATCTTTGACCTCGAACCCGCCGCTGATCAGACGGCGCTCTTCGCCTTCATCGTACCAACCCTCGACATCCCGATCGACATCCCGGTGGCGGTTCGTACCGACTCCGACTATGGGCTTACCTTCACCGTCTCAAATATCACCGAGGACACTCCTCTCGCGGGTGCCAACATGATCTTTTGGGGCTTCCCTGCCGAAGCAAGCCACAACGCCGAACGGTTTCCTAAGGGCGCCTCAGGTGAACCGGCTAACTGCCCTGGGCTGGCCGACACAAGCTGCTTGGGCGCCCCTGTCCCGTCCAGCATCTCCGTGCAGCCGCTAACGGACAACCCAACCACTTGCACCGGAAAGGCGCTGAGCACGCGCCTCGAAGTTCAGACCTACCAAGACCTTGAACATCTCTCAGGCAAAAATTCCGAATACCCCGAAACGACGGGCTGCGCTCTGGAGACCTTCAGCCCGGTCCTCTACGCTAGCCCCACCACCGCCGAAACCGATGCGCCCTCGGGCCTGAACATCGAGCTGAGCGCTCCGCAGGGTCTGGGTGTTGCCAACTCGCCCTCAGAGCTCAAATCGGCCACCGTTACCCTCCCTCAAGGCTTCACGATAAACCCAGATGCCGCCGACGGTCAGACCGCTTGCACCGACGTTCAGGCCAACTTCGAATCATTAGGCCCGGCCGACTGCCCCAATCAATCAAAGATCGGCACCTTCTCAATAGGAACCCAGGCCCTGAATGGCGCGCTGGAAGGCGCCGTCTACATTGGCGAACCGAAGCCCGGCAACCAGTACCGGTTATTCCTGATCGCTTCGGGTTTCGGCATCAACGCCAAGCTGGTTGGCTCCTTCAGACCCAACCCCGAAACGGGTCAGCTCACAGCTGACTTTGAAAAGCTGCCCGAGGTCCCCTTCGAAACGTTTCAACTGCATCTCTTCTCCGGCGAACGGGCGCTGATGGCAACTCCGACCCGCTGTACCATCTACACCACCAGGGCCGAGTTTTACCCCTGGAACACGACCCTGGCCGAACAGGGATCGAGCCAGATCTTCGGCCTCTCCTCCGGGCCGCACGGAACCGAATGCCCGGGACAGATTCCCCCGTTCGAACCGAGCCTGGAAGCGGGCACCTCAAACCCGGTCGCCGGCGCTTTCAGCTCTTTCACCCTGAAACTAAACCGCGAAGACGGCGACCAGTACCTCGGCAAGCTGAACTTCACCATGCCGCCAGGGCTTACCGCCAATCTGCATGGTGTCGCCTACTGTCCTGAAGCTGACATCCTGGCCGCCGCCAAAGCCCTCGGCCGCACCGAGGAGGCGGCACCGAGCTGCCCAGCCTCCTCTGAAATCGGTACCTCCAACGTCGCCGCCGGCCCGGGCCCCCACCCTTTCCACGCGCTGGGCAAGATCTACATGGCGGGTCCCTTCCAGGGTGCGCCGCTGAGCCTTGTCGCAATCACCCCTGCCCTCGCCGGCCCCTATGACTACGGCACCGTCGTCGTCCGTGTGGCCCTGCATATCGATCCCGAAGACGCCCATGTGATCGCCGACTCAGAAACGGTGCCGGAGATCATCGGCGGGATCCCGATCAGGATGCGCGAAATTCGGGTCAACATAAACCGCGAACACTTCATGATCAACCCGACCAACTGCTCTGCATTCCAGACTGTCTCCGAAGGAGTGGGCGATCAGGGCACTGCAGTATCTTTCTCCTCCCCCTTCATAGCGGTCAATTGCGGAGCCCTCCCCTTCTCCCCGAAGATGTCCGTCACCCAGCTCGGCGGCCACAAGGCGACCGCTCGCGGCAAGGACCCCGCCCTGCAGTTCGACCTCAACGCCCAAGAAGGCGATGCCAACCTCAAATCGGTCTCGGTAACGCTGCCGAAAGCCTTTGAGATCGATCAGCGCCACCTCGGCAACCTCTGCTCCAAGGCCCAGCTGGAAAAGGAACACTGCGCCGGCCGGCAGCCGATCGGCTTCGTCAAAGACGAAACCCCGCTGCTGGAAAAGCCGCTCGAAGGCCCTGCCTATGCGGTCTCTGGCTTTGCCTCCGGCGGCAACGTGCTGCCCCACATCGCCTTCATCCTCGGCGGCCAGGTGACGCTCGTCCCCCAGGCTGAATCCCACACGATCTCCGGTGGGCGCCTCAAAACCATCGTCCCGGTGATCCCCGACGCCCCGGTCGGCCACTTCCGCTTCAGCCTGCTGGGCGGAGCCCAGGGCTACATCTC
>JBAVAR010000132.1:0-33979 GCA_049585815.1 Solirubrobacterales bacterium | reverse complement strand
CGCCGCCGCCCTCACGGGCGGCCGACGCACGGCTCGGGGCCATTGTGGGTCGCTGCTCCTTCAATGTCGGACTCTCTCATTCCTTTCTCCAGACCGGTTTATCCCGGCGCTTTCTGCGTATCCGGTTCCGTCAGGTGCCCGCTCTACGGTGCGCCGATGGCTCGTCCAGACTTCCCTCGCACGATCATGGAGTTCCAGGACCGCTTCGCGACTGAGGCTGCGTGCCTTGACTACCTGGCGGCGTCGCGCTGGCCGGAGGGCTTCATCTGCCCGTGCTGCGGAGGGCACCGCGCTTGGGTGCTCGAGCGCCGCCACCTTTTTGAGTGCTCGGCCTGTTCGCTTCAGACCTCGGTCACTGCGGGAACGGTGATGCACGGGACGCGCACCCCGCTGCGGACCTGGTTTTGGGCGGCGTATCTGGTCGCCACTCATCACCCAGGGATCTCGGCCAAGCAACTGCAGCGCCAGCTCGGGCTCTCGCGCTATGAGACCGCTTGGCTGATCCTCCAAAAGCTGCGCCGGGCGATGGTCGCCCCCGAACGCAGCCCCCTCATGGGGGAGGTCGAGATCGATGAGTTCTGGCTCGGTGGCTACGAGGAAGGCCTCAAAGGCAGCCGCCAACACGGCAAGAAGGCTTTGGTGGGCGCCGTAATCGAGGTCCGAGGAGCCGGCTCGGGACGCCTGCGCCTTCAGGTGCTGGCCAACTCCCGCGCCAAGACGCTGGAGGCATTTACGCAGGCGACCACGGCTCCGGGGGCGCTCGTTCACACCGACGGGCTGAACTCCTACGGCGGCCTGGCCAAGCTCGGCTATCAGCACCGCCCGCGCAAACAGACCGACGCTGCACCAGAAGACCAACTGCTGCCCCGGGTGCACCGAGCGATCTCGAACCGAACCTCAAGGCGTGGATGCACGGCACCCATCGCGGCGTCTCAAACGAGCATCTGCCTGTCTACCTCGATGAGTTCGTCTTCCGCCACAACCGACGAGGCAGTCCGATGGCCGCTTTCCAAACCCTTCTCGGGCTCAGCGCGATCCACGATCCGACGACCTATGGCGAGATCACTGCACTCAGGCACGCAGCCTGAGTCAACCGGATACGCATCACTCATCTAGGGGAGACAAAGATCAAGCTCGGAGTTCGAGAGCTTGCTATTGCCTTGAGGTCGCTATAGGAAGTGATTCTGAGGTCTTGACGCCGACCGGATGGCGTGAAGCGGCTGCGAGAACCGAGGGCGGAGGAAGAGACGCCGGGCGACCGGGTGCGTGGAATGCCAATCGCCGTGCTTGACGAGCCGCAGCGGTAAGCACGCATACTTCGAGGATAGTCGCGAAATCAGGGCGGGGCGGACGCTCTGGTGGGTTGGCGCGCGCACCCAGACGTGACAGGCGCTGAAAGCGCGATCCTTCCCTAAGGAAGCAGTATCTTCCCGGGCGTGCTGGCGGGGGCAGAACGCGATCGTCTGCTGGGGACGATGGCCCAGCTTTACACCGAGCTCGATCACCAGGGAACGGTCCAGGGATCGGTGGCCGTGCGTGCCGCGGCCGATTCGCTGGGGCGAGGGGCCTTCGCCGGGATGCTCGAGGAGGAGGAAGAAGAGCTGGTGGCGTCGATAAATGCGGCGCTCGCCAGGCTGGTCGACGCGGTCGCCGGTGGGCACCCCGAGCGAGTGGTTCCCCTGCCGAGCGCGATCATCGGGGCGCTCGGCGGAGCGGAGTTGGTGATGCGGGCTGAGATCATGGCTGGGCGCGGCGAGCGGCTGGCGAGCCTATTACCGGGGTTCGTCTTTGTGGTGACGATTCCCTTCGCGGGCGAGGAGGAGGCGCTGCGGCTGTCGCGGCGGACCGGGGAACTGCTGGATGGGTCAGGGCGGACGTGAGGGGATGTGATCGCTGGATGGGGTTGACGAGCAAGAGGTTGGATTGACGGAGCAAACGTGGGATACCCGAACGGATGTCAAAGATCTTCGTCATCGTCGGAAAAGCCCATATCCGGGTCTCCTCCACGACGGTTAGCGTTGCGATACAAGATGTCGAGGGAATGCGCCAAGCACAAGCCGACGTTTGGCGAGCCCGAAGCCGGAATCGACTCCAGAATCAGAGCTGCCACGCTTGGTCCTCGACCGTCCCAGCTGCACGCCCCCTAACGGGAGGTCCTTAGGCTGAAGGATGCCGATGGCCAACTTGCTTAAAAGCAACCGCCGCCAGGGACCGCTTCCACCAGGCCCCCGCGCGCCCGCTGCGATCAACACGGCGCGCCTGATCCAAGCGCCGCTGGAGTCGCTGGTGGGATGGCGGGAGCGCTACGGGGACCTATTCACCGTTCCGCTGCTGCTGTTCGGGGTCGGCGTCTACGTCGCCGACCCGAGAGCGATCCGCGAGATATTCACTGGCGAGCAAGCCGACATCCCAGCCGGTGAGGGGAATGCGCCGCTGGCGGCCGTGGTAGGCGAGAGGTCGGTCTTCACGCTCGACGGGGAGGCGCACATGCGCCGGCGCAAGCTGCTGCTGCCCGCATTTCAGGGAGCTTCGGTGGAGAGCTTCCGCACGGTCATCCGCGACGTCGCGGATGCTGAGGTCGGTCGCTGGCAGGAGGGCGAGCGGCTGGTGATGCGCGAGCAGATGCGGGCGCTCACCTTCGAGGTGATCGTCCGTGCCGTGTTCGGTGTGAGTGAGAGGAAGCGGATCGAGCGCCTGCGCACCGCGCTCGTCGGGGTGCTCGACATGCAGACCGTGCTGCTGTTACCGAGAGCGTTGCGCCGCGACCTGGGCCGGTGGAGCCCGGGAGGTCGGTTTCGGCGTCGACTGGCGGCTGCCGATGCGCTGCTGTATGAGGAGATCGGACGCCGCCGCGCCGAGGCCGACCTGGAGGAGCGAAGCGACGTTCTCTCAGCCCTGCTGCGCGCTCGCGACGAGGATGGCGAGCCGATGAGCGACGTCGAACTGCGCGACGAGCTGATGACGATGCTGCTTGCGGGGCACGAGACGACGGCCTCGGTCCTCGCCTTCGCCTTTGACCTACTACCGCGAAATCCCCGCGTACTGGGACGCCTGCGCGAAGAGCTGAGCAGGGGCGAGGATGGGTACCTGAACGCCGTCGTGGCCGAGACGCTACGGCTGCGCCCGGCGCTCGACAGCTGCGCGCGCATCCTGGCCAAGCCCCGCACGATCGGTGGTTGGCAACTCCCGGCCGGAATTCGCATCTACCCGGCGATCGCCGTCGTCCACCATCGCGAGGATCTGTATCCGGAGCCGCACGAGTATCGGCCGGAGCGCTTCATCGACGGAGGTGCGGAGTCATACGCGTGGCTTCCGTTCGGCGGCGGCATCCGCCGCTGCATCGGCGCCTCGCTCGCCCAGGCGGAGATAGCTGAGGTGATTCGCGCGGTGGTCTCGAGGGTCGAGGTCGAACCGCTGCGATCAGAGCCGGAAGCGGTGGTTATGCGCGGCATCACGATGACTCCAAGGCACGGGACGCCGGTGGTGGTTCGGAGGCTCAGCGGCGGACGGGCGTAAAGGTTGGAGCCGCAGGAGCAGCTGAGACATCGTCGCGAGGCAGAAGCCAACCTCTGGCCGTGCGGGCAAGTGGTATCTGGCCTGGCGGCCATTGTCAACGGCTTGCCGCGCGCTTCGAAAATCTTCAAGAAGAACTGGCATATGTGGCGGTCGCCGGGAGAGATCCATTTCCGCCCGAGTGTCGAGCGACAGCCGTTCGAGCGTCCCGTGTAGGCCAGGTCACCGGGTCACGGTCGTGATTACCTCCGAGGTAATCGATCCAGTGCAGGTGTGGCGGATAAGCTCGGCCGCCGAATGGCAACGGTCGACCCCCAGCCGCGCGTCGGAACCTTGCTGCGCCACTGGCGCGCACGGCGGCGGCGAACCCAACTTGATCTCGCCCTCGACTCAGGGGTTTCGGCTCGGCATCTGAGCTTCGTCGAGACCGGCCGCTCCTCGCCCAGCGCCGAGATGGTGCTGCTGCTCGCCGAGCGGCTTGACGTCCCTTTCCGGGAGCGCAACCAGTTGTTGCTCGCCGCCGGCTACGCTCCGGCATTCCCCGAGCGCTCGCTGGCCGATCCCGAACTGGCGGCGGTGCGAGAGGCACTCGACGTGATCCTTACCGGCCAGGAACCCTTTCCGGCCGTCGTTGTCGACCGCGGCTGGAACCTGGTCGCCGCCAATGCCGCGATGGCGGCGCTTTCTGCGGACGTAGACCCCGCGCTGCTCGAGTCACCGGTCAACGTGATGCGAATCGGGCTTCACCCCCAGGGCCTCATGCGACAGATCCTCAATCCCGGCGATGTGCGGGCGCACTTCATCGGACGGTTGGAGCGCCAGGTCGCGATCACTGCGGATGCCGACCTCGCGGCGTTACTTGAAGAGGTGGCGGCCTATCCGGGCCGCGAGCCCGAACACGACCCAGCGTCAACTTGGGACGCGGGCAACATTCTCACGCCGCTGATCCAGATGCGCGCCGCCGACGGCGGCGAGCTGTCGTTCTTCGCCACAGTGGCGACCTTCGGAACCGCGGTCGAGGTGACGACATCCGAGCTCTCGATCGAGCTGACTTTTCCAGCTGATGCGGCAACCGCTGAGGCGCTTCGAACCTACGTCGGAGGTAATCGACAAGCCTACCTGCGGCTGTCAACTTCGGTCGCGTCATGAACGGGGATGCGGAGCGGTTCGACGTGGTGATCGTAGGTGCGCGGTGCGCTGGCTCACCGCTGGCGACGATGCTCGCACGACGCGGTCTCCGAGTCTGTCTTCTCGACCGATCCCGCTTTCCCAGCGACTCGCTCTCCACCCACGTAATCCAGCCGCACGGGGTGCAGGTACTCGAGCGGCTCGGGGTGCTGCACGCCGCCCTCGCGGCAGGGGCGGTCCCGGTCACGCGGTTCACTCTCATAGACGAAGACGTGCGAATCGACGCGGAAATCGACCCTGAGGCCTTTGGGGCACCGGGCCTCTGCCTACGGCGCCTCAAGCTGGACCATTTGCTCGTTGAAGCTGCGACCTCCGCCGGAGCCGAGGTCCGCACCGCAACGAGCGTCACCGGCCTGGTCTGGGACGAGGGCAGGGTGGCGGGCGTCGAGACCCCGTCCGGCGCTCTTCGAGCCTCGCTCGTGGTCGGGGCCGACGGGCGAAGCTCGACCGTCGCAAAACTGGTGGGCGCCTCGGAGTACCGGGTAGAGCCGCCCGGCCGTCTCTTCTCATGGGCCTACTTCGAGGGCGTCGCCGAAGACGAAGGGCGCCTGCGTCTGGCACACCTAGGCGAGGTCGCCTACCTCTCCTGCCCCACCGATTCAACGTTGTTTATGGCCGGCGTCTGTCCCCCGATGGGTGCTAGGGACGCATACCTGGCTGACCGCGAGGGTGGCTTCACGGATGGGATCGAGGGGTGGCCGGAGCTGGCCGAGCTCCTGGCGGGCGCAAAGCGCGTTGGCCCGATCCGGGTACTGGCAGACTGGCACGGCTATTTCCGCGAGGCGGCCGGACCCGGCTGGGTTCTGCTCGGCGACGCTGGCCACTTCAAGGACCCGACTCCGGCGCAGGGAATCTCTGACGCACTCCGCCAGGCCGAGCGTCTCGCCGACTCGATCACGAACGGACTAGGCGGAGGTGCCGCTCTCGCCGGAGAGCTGCGGAACTGGTGGCGCTGGCGCGACGATGACGCTCACGAGATGTACGGGTTCGCCACAGATATCGGCACCGGCGCCTCGCCTCTCTTAAGCGGAGAGCTTTTGGGTGAAATAGCCACCGAGAGCGGGGGACCGGAGCAGCTCGTTAGGGTGCTGAACCGGGACCTCCTTCCCTCCCAACTCTTTACGTCCTCACGGGTGGCCAGGGCGATCGGCAGGATCGTCCGCGACCGACCCCAACGGTTCCCCGCCCTTGCCCGCGAGGGGGCGTCGGAGCTTCGCAGTCAGATCCGGCGCTCCAGGCACCGCCACCGGCTACCTGCGCCTTCGCCAAACCAGGCGCTCGGCACGGCCTTCGCGATGCAGCCGCTACTACTGGCCCTTACCGTGGTCGGGTTCGTCTTGCCATACGCCCTATTCGGCCTGTTCGTCGCCGAAAACGGCTTCGATCCCAGCGGCTACTTCTCGCTCTGGACGAGCGACTTGCCGTCAACTCAATTGCTGCTCGATCTCGCTGTCGCCGCGCTCGCTCTCTTCGCCTGGGCAGCAGTGGAGGGGCAGCGCGCACGAGTCAGGCTGTGGTGGCTCTGCATTCCCGCTACGTTGCTCGTCGGCCTTTGTTTCAGCTTTCCCCTATTCCTCCTGATGCGCGAGCACGCACTGAAGCAAGCCACGATTCCGCAAACTTGACTCGACGACCATTCCTGATGCCGACGTACATCGGACCATTATCTACCAAGCCGGGAGAACCGACTCGACTCACCGTGGCGCTTGTGTTGGCCCCAGGCTGCTCAGTCGATCGTGATCGTCTCGCGCTGGCGCCTGTGCCCGCGAGTGAAAGTAAGGGTATTTACTAGTGTGTACGACGTGCACGGACTCCAAGATCTGCCGGCACCTCCGGCGTCCATCTAAGATCTATCCCCAATCTGAGTCCCCGTCAGATATGCCCGGCTCGACTTGACGATGCCTCTCTTCCAAGAAAGCTTGCTCTATCCTTAGAAAGGATATCAGCGCCGCTTTAGCAAGTCAGACCTGCGACTCTCGATTTCAGCTGAATAACGAAGGGAGCGAACATGAATGCGGTGGAGACAGAGACCCTTTCTCCGGTTGAAAGAGCCGGGGAGGTGTTTGAGACCGTGCTAAACCAGCGCGACGCCGAGGCGCTGCGTCCCTATTGGGCCGACGATCTCGTCGAGGAACTCCCGACCGGCACCTACCGGGGACCCGAGGAGATGGGGGCCTACTTCGCCGAAGTCTTCGCAGCGCTTCCGGATTTCCACATCGAGCCGGAGCGGATTACTGGGGACGGTGAAACGGTCTTCGTCAAGTGGCAGATGACCGGGACCTTCAGGGGCGAGCCCTGGCAGGGAATCGAGCCGACCGGCGATCAGATCGCTTTGAAAGGTATCGACTGCTTCACGTTCCGCGAGGGAAAGATCGTCCACAATGCGGCGGTCTTTGACCAAGTGTCGTTCGGACAGCAGATCGGGATGCTGCCAGCAAGGGACTCACTCGGAGAGCGTGGGATGAAAGCGGCGTTCAACGCACGTACAAAGCTGAAACAGCGCTTCTCGCGGACCACCAACTGAGCAAGCTGAGCTGGCGGGATGTAAGTATGCGCAGGAAGCCGCCAAGACAGCCATCAGTGCCGTCTGTCGATGGTCTGGTTGTCTCCGGGCTAACCGAGGTGGCGGCGGGTGCGCTGAGCGGCTGGCTTTATGCGCTAGCAATTACCGATCCGGAAAGGGCGAAGGCCCTGGGAATCCGATCGGTGCCACGATTGCGCCAGTGGCATCTCGATCTAATCGCGCTTGGAGGCTTAACCGTGCTCACCGGGACGGTGCTCCCGGACCTACCTTCCCGGGTGAAGCTTCCGCTCGGCATCGGAGCCTGGACTAACGCGATGTCTTTTGCTGTGCTGATGTTTGACCCGCCGTCCAAAGACAAGCCGCTCTACCGTGGCGCGGTCGGTGTCTCATTCATTCTTACCTCCACGGGTTTCGTCGGAGCGGCTCGGGAGGGCTTCAAGCGTTGGCGGAAAAGCGGATGAATACGCGAGGCGCACTTAGCGCAAGGTAGGTGCTCAGTCGATCGTGATCGTCTCGTGCTGACGCTTGTGCCCGTGTGTTAATGTCAACGTGTAGCTCCCCTTGCCGATGCGTCGGCGCTGGGTCAGCAGCAGTGTGGTCTTCTTCACTGAAACGATGGCTGACCCAGTGGCGTAGATGACCTTGTCGCGGGAGAGCGTCGCCGCGACCCGGCTCGTTATCCGGACAGGCGAGCCCGTCAGCTTTGCGATGCACTTCTGCGCAACCTTCTTGTGCCTGCCGCCGCGCCGGACGTGCAAGTGATGACCTTAAACTCGCCCGCTGGGCCGCGAGGCCCGGCTGCGCCCTCTGGGCCCTGTGGGCCAGCACTACCCTTTGGTCCGGTGGTACCTTCGGGTCCTGCTGGGCCTTGAGGACCCGTGGGATCGCTGTTCGGGGCTACACCTATGCCGGACAGCGTGACGGTGGTCGGAGCGGGCTCGTGATCTACAAGGGTGAGCAGTGCGGAGCGTTCGCCAGCGAGCAATGGGGTGAAGCGGATGGAGACCGTGCAGCTCTGCCAAACCTCGAGCTCCCTGCCGGCGCACCCGTCGGAGACGATTGAGAATTCCGCCGTGTCGACGCCGGTGAGCGAGACGCCTGAGATCGCAAGGTCCTGACTGCCGACGTTGGTCACACTCAGTACTAGTTCGCCCGCGGGCTCGTCGACCGTTGAAGCACCGAAATATCCACCGGCGATTTGTGCCTGAGGAGCTGAGTAGTAGATTTCCGCACTCCGCGTTATATTGAATCCCTCACCTTCCCCGCCCCCAGCGATGAGTACCCGCCCTCCGGGGAGCGGCGCGGCTATAGCACGATCGCGACGCACCTGCATCTCGGTCTCGCCTGTTTCGGGAAGGGCAGTGAAAGTGTCTGTGGCGGGATTGAACAGTTCCGCGCTCCCAAGGGTAGGTTCTCCTGCGCTGCCGGCGATCGACACCTGTCCACCTGGAAGTGACGACGCGATGGCCCCATACCGGCCGGTCTGTAATTCCGATGGCAACGAGGTGAACGTGTTTGTGACAGGGTTAAATAATTCCGCGCTCGGACTGTAGCCGCCGCTGGCGAAAGCCAAACCTTGCTACGGCTGCGAGCGGAACCTGAAACAGCTTTGGGCCCCACCTCTCCTACAGAGCTGATAAGCCGGATCTGGATTACAAATACCGTGCGCCTTTAAAGGGGGAGCTTAAAAGGCTGGAAAATGCGGTTGGCGCGAACATCCCGCAAAAGACGCGGCATCTATCGGTATAACGAGCGACCGCGGGAACGCGGCTGACACCGCCTGGCCCGACCGCCTTGACTCTGAACACGTGCCGACCCGGCACCGCTTCATAGCTCTTCGGCGAGCGACAACGTGAGAATCTGGCCCGGTCGAGCGCGCAGAGAAACCCGTTCGCCTTGCCGATCGCGCGGAAGCGAAAGTGTACCTTCGCTCCGCCCATCCGCGTGACGCGCCTAGGAGGATGTCCGATGATCCTCACCTTGGGCGGCTTTGAATGCCGGCCGCTCGGGTGACCTTCTGGTGGGCGAACCGCCCTCCCTTCGGCAGAGAACGGTTCGGAGGAGGTGATGATCTGATCGCTAGAGCCGACCCCCGCGCATAGCGACGCGGATGGGCAGGAGATGGCGGATAGGAAATTCGGAAGAGCGGAAATCGCGTTGGTGAGAGTCCAGGCGCCCGACCCCCCGCTTGGGTTGATTGCGGTGATCACGTCACCATTGTTGTCTGTAACCGCGCAGCCAGCTGATGAGTTACAGAAGACACCCGTATCCTGGACCGAGAGACCCACGGTCGTTGCGTGCCAGCTTGAGGGATTGGCCGCCGGGTTGGTGGAGCTGATGATTCCACCGAAGCCGGCCGCCACGCACAATGATGAGGTCGAGCAGGAGACACCGTAGAGGTTTTCGAGACCAGCGGCCACAGACACCATGCTCCAGGCCGCAGTTCCTCCGGCCGGATCGGTGGAAACGAAGACCTTCCCAGGTGGGCCCACCGCGACGCAAAGCGATTCATTTGGACAGGCAACCCCGCGGAGACCGCTACCTTCTCCCACTTCAGCGGTCGTCCAATCCGAGGCACCGCCGGTCGGATCGGTGGAGGTGACGACGTTGCCTTTGGAGGTGACCGCGACGCAAAGGTGGGCCGAAGGACAGGAGATGCCCTCCATCTGAAGCGCTTGAGGAGGAAGTTCGGTGATGTGCCAGGCCGAAGCGCCGCCGGTCGGTTCGGTAGAGGTGAGAACGTGTCTCGGATTTGAGACCACCGCGACGCAGAGATTGACCGAGGGACAGGAGACCCCTCTGATCGCTTTGCCGAGGACGAGGGTTTTCCCCGGCCCCGGACCGCCTTCGACATACCCTTCGGGGTGAACGGCGTTCCAGGCTGATGCTCCACCGATTGGGTTGGTGGAGGTGGCGACGGTGCTGTTGCTGCCCACCGCCACGCAAAGAGAAGCGGACGGGCAGGAGATGCCGAAAATGTTCGCTTCGGTTGGACCGTCGGAGAGCTGTCTCACCGTCCAGCTAGAGGCGAGGGCGAGCGCGGCTGAAGTGCCGCTCACGGCAAGCACGAATAGGCCTGCGATAAGAATGCGGCGGCAGCATCGATTGAGACCAAACTTGCGGATAGTAGGCGGCTCACGGTGCACTTGCTCCTCCGTTGCCAGCAGGCCACCAAGCATCGGGGGCTTTTGCGTCAATACCGTGCTCCTCGAAATCCCAGGATCGTATTTGCAAGGGGGAACCTACTGATCTCTGCCTGGATGGGTCATATCTACCTTCAACACGCACGGACTCCAAAGGTCTCTCCTCGCCCTGCCGGGGGTGGGGCGGTGGTGGTCGGTTAGAAAGCCTGGACGGAGCGAAGAAGGTACCGTCGAGGTCGCAGATGTTGAGCGAGGATTCGGTCAAGGACGCATTATTCTCCTCACGCCACCCAGGCCCGCCCCATCCGCCGCTACATTGCCTGGCGCAACTACAAACGTCGACGACGCCGATCTTCTGGCGGTCATCAACACGCAAACGTTGTTTGGCGCACGACTAGATTGCAGCGATGATCCGCGACGCCGACCCCACCCGCGACGCCGCCGCCTGCGCGGCGGACGCCGCCGCCTGCGCGGCGATCTACACGCCCTACGTCGAGGCCAGCGCCATTTCCTTCGAGGAGCGACCGCCGGATGCCGCCGAGATGGAGGCGCGGATCGAAGGCTACACGCGGACCCATCCCTGGCTGGTCGCAGAGGAGGCGGGAGGGGTGGTCGGCTATGCATATGCCTGCCGCCACCGCGAACGCGCCGCCTATCGCTGGGCTGCCGACGTCTCCGTCTACGTCGCCGCCACCGAGCACCGCCGCGGTCACGGCCGCCGCCTCTACGAGGAGCTCTTTGAGCGCCTGCGGCGCCAGCGCTTCCAGGTCGCTGTCGCTGGCATCACCCTGCCGAACCCGGCCAGCGTCGGCCTGCACGAGCGACTCGGCTTCGTTGCGGTCGGCGTGTACAGCCGCATCGGCTGGAAGCTGGACGCCTGGCATGACGTCGGTTGGTACCAACTGGAGCTGGTGCCAGCCGGTGACGAACACCCGCCCGAACCACTGGCCCCGGGCCCGCCGGCGCCTGGCTACCGTTGAGCGTGGCCCTGCGAAGCATGGCACCGGTGACAACTCTCTCGGAGGCCCCGCGGTTGCGGTCCCAATCTGGCAATCGGTTAGCTTGTTTTTCCTGAGGCGGCTGAGCCCAGCAAGTGGTGTTGGCGCCGCTGCCTGACGATGACCGCGCTGATCGAGGCCGCGGCAAGGGCAGCGATCGCGATCAGGATCGGCACCAGCGGCGAGGAGGACCCGCTGCCGCCGGAGGTGGTGGGAGTGGACCCCATTCCCTTGCTTCCCACAGGCTTCGTGGGGACCTGCTGGGCGCCGTTGGAACCTTTGCGTGCGTGACCTTGGCCGATGCGTCTTCCCTTCCCGGCGCGAGGAGATGAACTCGGCCCCCGAAATTCGTTGCCAGCCCCACCCGAGCCGCCGTTTGCCGACGGAGCCAAGGAGCTGTGGGCTGTATGGCTTTCGTGAGGGATCGTCGTTGCTTCAGGTTCATAGACGGTTTCGGCGTATGCCGCGACGGGGAAGCATGCGGATGCGAGTAGGCCCAACGCCAAAAGAAGTCCGACGATCGGACGGGAGAAACGACAAGTGCAAGGAGTTTTTTTGCCTCGCAGTCTCGGGAATGACGCACTACTTTCGGCACAGGCAAATATAGCCGCCACCGAACTCACGGCCGGCCCTTCGGCGGATTTGATCGATTCGACGAGGTGTGTAATCCGTTCGGGTCTGGGAGTGGACGGTAAGAAATGGCGCCCGAGGTACGGGCGGCTTTCCCGTCGTGTCGAGTTCGACCACCCGAACCGAAGCGCGGCAACCCGAAGCGATCAATCGCCGCCGCCCCGCGCAGGCCGGTGGGACCGATGGCGCGGACGGCAAGCCCGTGGCGCCCGGGCGAGACCCAATAGCGCAGCGGTGAGTGACAGCGGCGAAAGGGTCTGTTGTCACGCCTGCATTCGAATCCCCTGATCCTGGTCGGCGAGTAAAAGAGAAAGCGGACGCGGATTCGACGGTGACGGGTTTGGGAGAGGGGGTAGGACTCTAAGAGGAGAATGGTGCGGGGCCGCAAGCGAACGGGCGGTTCGGTGGGTGGTTCGCTGGGAGCTGAGAACGGTTCGGTGGAAGTGAAGATCCGACCCTCGATGCCGACCAGGGCGCAGAGTGAGACCGAGGCGCAGGAGGCCGAGAAGAGCCCGTTGTCCGGCGATTCGATTTCGTTTGGTCCTCTAACAAATGGAACCAGGTTTTCGAAGCGCCAGGAGCCGGTCGGATCGGTCGAGGCAAGGACGTCGCCGTTGTCGTCGACCCCCACACAGCGACTTGCCGTTGGGCAGGTGAGCCCGGTGATCCGCTGTGATGCGCCAGCGTTCGTCACTTTCCAGCTGGAGCCGCCGCCGACAGGGTCGGTCGAGGTGAGGACGTTTCCGGTGAGGTTGCCGGTGGCGCAGAGCAAGGTCGAGGCGCAGGCGACTCCCTGCAGGGCCCAGGGCCCACCCGGAGTCCCCGCTTCCTGCCAGGTCGAGGCGCCGCCGGTTGGGTCGGTCGAGACGAGGATCTGCCCTTCCCCCCCAACGGCGACGCAGAGGGAAGGGGTGCCACAGGAGATGCCGCGCAGATCGGGTGCGCCGCCGAGCTGGGTCACCTGCCAAGGGCCCGAGATGGGTTCGGTCGAGATAAACACCTTGCCGCGACCGGAAACGGCCGCGCAAAAGGACGTGGTGGGGCAGGAGACACCATGCAGGCCAAAGCCTCCCTTGATGAGCGCCGGCGACCAGGCCGCGGCGCCACCCATCGGTTCGGTCGATACGACGATCAATCCTTCGTTGCTGTCGGCGACGCTGCTGACCGCGACGCAAAGGTTCTGTGAGGCACAGGAGACGCCGTTCAGACCGCGTATTGTCGGCATACCGGAAGGCGGCGTGAGAGTGACGACGTGCCATTTGGCGAGCGCGCCAGTCGGCGCCTGCGAGAAGACCACAGTGCCAAGGGAACCGGAGGCATTGCCGGCGTAGGCACTGCCTCCGGCGACGCAGAGGGATTCGCTCGGGCAGGAGACTCCGTCCAATATTGGCCGATATTCCTGGCCTTCAACAGTGCTCGGCGGCAGCTGTCGCAGCGTCCACTTAGCGGCCGCAGCCGAGCTTGCGGGCGCGGCGAGGGTCGCGATCAGGGCGAGGGTGGCGCAGCAGAAGAGGATGAGCGTATATCTCGCGGGTAGTTTCGTCAGCTTGGACAAGCCGCCGAAAAGACGCGGTCCTTCAAGCAAGAGGTCAATCGCCCTACTCTGGAATTGCTTTTCGCTCATGCCTTTGCCCTCACCCACTGTCATTGGCCGAGCTCGGAGAAATGGCTCCGCCGTGCTCTGGAAGGCTTTGTGGGACTGAGCCGCCGCTACGGCCGTGGAGGGCAGCATTGAGAGCGGCCCTCACCGCGCAGCGCTGGGTTCGGCGACGTCCACCTCGGCGTCGCCGCGACCCGCGGGACCCGACAGGTGACAACGGTCGCCGCTGTCTGATGATCACAGCAGCGAACGAGATCGCAGCAAGGACAGCAACGGCGGCTAGGACCGCAACCAGGGGAAATGAGTCGCCATCGCTTGAGGTCTGGGCGGAGGATCCTTCCGAGCTGCCCAAAGGATGTGAATGGTTATGGGCAGCCATGCCCATGCTGTACTGTTGACGAGTATGGGCGACCGCGGACTTGGCGAGCCGGGCCGTCGCGGGCCTCGCTGAAGTTGAGCCTCCGGGTCCTGACGCTCCGCCGTCGGACTGGGTCATGGCCGAGCCATCAGCGCCCTTAGTGAAGGGATGGGCGGATTTACCGGGGTGAAAGGGTGTCGTACCTTTCCCCGTGGCCGTTGGGAGTGCTGTTTCGTACTGGATGGCGCTCGAGTTCGCTTCCGCGGACATCGGAAAGCAAGCGAATGCCAGCAACGCGATAGCCGGGACAAGCAAGCGGGCGGGGGATCCAGGCTGCCGGACAAAACTGTGCAACGCGAACGCGACTAGACCACCAGGGATTGATCGTGACCAGTGACCACTTTGATCGTTTGATTGGTGAGTGGAGCGAGGGATGGGAAATCGCGGTGGTTGCATGGACCGGGCTCTCACTACCGCAGTCCGCCTGCGGGAATGAAGGAATTACCCTCAGCACCCAGGCTAGTTTTGGATGGGAAGGTGTTGTCGAGGACTGCGAACCGGTGATGGAGGGGCCACCGAACGGTATGGCGCAACTTGTGACCGGTTGGCCCACTTTGTCTGGGCGCAGGGATCACGCGGAAGTGGCCAATGCGGAAGCGAATGAGCGCCGCTGGCCCGCGCAACCCGGTCGGGCCGATGGCGCGCACGCGCAGCGCATGGCGCCCGTGCGAGACCCAGTAGCGCAGTGGGGAGTGACAGCGGCGGTAGGAACCGCGGTCGAGCTTGCATTCGAACCCCCTGACCCTGGTCGGCGAGCGAAAGCGGGAGTGGACGCGGATTCGGCGATGAATGGCTTGGGAGATGAGCCATTCGACGGGGAGGAGAATGGTGCGGGGCCGAAGGCGAGCTCTGTGTCGGTGGTGTTCGACAGCTTCGGCGGGCGCTTCAGTGGGCGCTTGGAACGGTTCGGTGGAAGTGAAGATGCGACCGTCAGAGCCGGTCAGGGCGCAGAGGGAGGTCGAGGCGCAGGAGGCCGCGAAGAGCCCGTTCAGAGGCGGTAGCGTTCCGTTTTCCCCGGCCGACCTAACAAACGGAACCAGGTTTTCGAAGTGCCAGGAGTCGGCCCCGCCGCTCGGATCGGTCGAGGTGAGGACGTCGCCGTTGTCGTCGTCCGCCACACAACGACTCGCGGTGGGGCAGGCGACGCCGGTTATTCGCAGCGAGCTGGGGGTGATCACGTCTTTCCAGCTGGAGCTTCCGCCGCTCGGATCGGTCGAGGTGAGGACGTTTCCGGTCAGGTTGCCGGTGGCGCAGAGCAGGGTAGAGACGCAGGAGATTCCCTGCAGGGCACCGGGCCCGCCCGGGGTCCCCGTTTCCTGCCAGGCCGAGGCGCCGCCGGTTGGGTCGGTGGAGACGAGGATCTGCCCTTCCTCTCCAACGGCAACGCAGAGCGAGGCGGTGGCACAGGAGACGCCGCGCAGATCAGGCGAGCCGGCGAGCTGGGTCGATTGCCAGTGGCCTGCGGCCGGTTCGGTTGAGGTGAGCACCTTGCCGCCCTCGGAGACGGCCGCGCAGAAGGATTCGCTCGGGCAGGAGACTGCGTCCAGGCCATGTCCTTCGTCGAGAGCCGTCGGCGACCACGCTGCGGCGGCGCCCGTCGGTTCTGTTGATACGAAGATGAATCCTTCGCCGCTGCCGCTGACCGTGACGCAAAGGGTCTGCGAGGCGCAGGAGATCGCGTCCAGGCTTCGGATTTCCCCCTCGCCGGCCGGCGCCGCGAGGGTGCCGACGTGCCATTTGGCGAGACCGCCGGTCGGTGCCTGGGAGAAGGCCACCGCTCCAGCGCCGCCGCCCTCCGTGTCGGCGCCGCCGACCGCGACGCAGAGGGATTCACTCGGACAGGAGACCCCCCTCAACCCCGGCCCTATTGGCGCTTGATCAGAGATGGGTGGAAGCTGGCGCAGCGTCCAGCTCGAAGCGGCAGCCGCGTTGGCCCCAGCCAGGGCGATCGTCGCGAGGAGGGCGATCGCGCAGCAAGGGAGGATGAGCGCGTATTTGGTTGCGAGTTTCATCATTTCGATCGCTGCTGGCTGCCGCCTGCAGGGTTGGTTGGCGCTTCGCTGGTCGGAGAGGGACTCGAGGCGACATTGCTTGAGCTATGGGCTTCGGCTTCCAATTCGCGGTTCGTCTGGCCGAGCGCACCACCGTTGGGCACCGTCACCGGCACGCACGGTTTGACCGGCCCTTCGGCGATCGCAATATGGGTTTCGAAGCCGCCTTCGGGGCCTTTCCCGTAATAGGGGCCGCGCGAGCCGAAGATGACCACCGTCTGGTCAGGGCGAAACGATTCCGGGTCGAGGCTAATGCCCGCCGGATAGTTTGGATGTTGGCGCCACTGCTGGTGACTCATGGCCCCGATCGTCGTCGCTTCGCCTGGGCCACTCATCGTCAGGACCCCACTGAGGGTCCCGCCCTGAGACGTTTTCGCGCGCGATTTGGTGAAGCGGGGTTCACGACAAGTCATCCCAGGGGCCAGCCAGCTGACCTGGGAGCGGATCCCGGCAATCGCGAGCGCCCGTTCGAGGGGGGCGGGGTCTTCGACGCTAAAGATCCTGATCGGCCCCCCACCTCCCCCCTGGCGTTTGACCGGGACGGCCGATCGTTGGCCCTGGCCTTCGGAGGCGGTTGGCCCTTTGCCGGTGGGGGAGGGATTGGAGCCGTTATTGGTCGGGGCGGCGGCTTTGGGGTGGTGCTGGCCCGGTTCGGGTTTCACTTCGCGCGACCCGGGCGGACGCACGCTGCTGGGCCCCTTCACCGGCTGGCACGGTTTGACCGGTCCTGCGGCAATCCCGAAGCGGGCTTTGTAGCCGACTTTGGTATCTCCGTGGTTTGGGACAGGCGACCCGGAGATCACCACAGACTGGTCAGGGCGAAACGATTGCGGGTCGAGACTGATTTTCGGGGTCGATTTGGAGACTTCAGCGCGAGTGCGTCGGAGCCAGCGCTCGCGCCATTGCTGGGAGTTCATCACGCCGATCGTCATCGCCTGGCCCGTGCCATCCAGGGTGAGCGCGCCGATCGTCCCCCCTCGAGAGGTCCTCGCCGTTGACGGCGTGAAGCGGGGTTCGCGACACCTCATCCCGGCCGCCAGCCAGGTGACCTGAGAGCGGATTCCGGCCTTGGCCAGCGCCCGTTCGAGGCCGGCGGCGTCTTCGGCGCTGTAGATCTTGATCGTTACACCGCCGCCACCTTGCCGCTGGACCGTGAATGCCTTGGCAAACGCATTAGGTGTGTCATTGCCTCCGGAGTTGAAAACGAGCAGCGCCAACGCCGTGACGAGGACGGCGGCGACGGCAAGCCGCGATGGGCGGCGCCAGCCGGGAGGGCGCGATACGGAAACCGGCGCGACCTGCTGTTCGGCGCCCCGTTGGGCGACGACGGCCCTCAGCTGCTGGAGCAGCCGCTCCTCGAAATTGTTGGCGTCTTTTCGGTGTTCTTTCACAATTGATCTCGGCTGTTGACGATCGGTGGGATGGAGGCCGCCTCGAGCTCAGCCCGCAGCTTGCGTCGGGCGCGGTGCAGACGAACCCGAGCGGTAACGGCTCGCACGCCAGCGGCGCTCGCCGCCTCGGTGAGGCTCAGTTCGTCGATCGCGACGAACTCGAGGACCGCACGCTCTGGCTCGGCGAGGCGCTCCATTGCCTCATACAGCTGCCGCGAGAGGGCGGCGGCGTCAATCCGGGCGTCAATCCGTGCCGCGTCCTCCTCGTCAAGCAGGGCACTGGCACGAAGCCGCTCTTCTCGGGCGTGCTCACGACCGATTTGGCGTTTGTGGTTGGCGACGACCCTTCGTGCGACGCCGTAGAGCCATGGTTTCGGAGCTCCGCGGGAAGGCTGGTAGCGGTGCGCTGCGCCGATCGCAGCGAGGAATACCTCGGCGGTGAGATCGGCGGCGCTCTCGCGATCACCGACGCGTCGGGTGAGGAATCCCTGGATGCCATCCACGTGTTCGCGATAGAAGGCCTCGAAGATCTCGGGGTCGATGGCGATCCAGCGCAGCTGCTCGGGACCGACGCCGCGCTCGCGCACGCTGACGAGGGCCAGGCGACTACTTAGCGAGCTTGGTGGGCTGGGTAGGGCCAAGGGTGTGCCGGGCAGGGCCAATGCAGTTTCTATACCCCTTATTGGTCGGGAGACCGAAAAGCGTTACCGGACGGGCTGCGTTGGCTTTGGGTCTTGCAGGCGGCGGTCACCCCTAGCTGCGATAGGTGGGGCCTATGGGCGCAACCTGCCCTTGCGCTTCGGCTTCGGCGGACGTTTCAAGCGTCGAGCGGAGATCTTGGGGTCAGATGAGCAAGACGAGACGACCTAGGCGATCCGTGGTGTCATTCCTGGTGTCAAACGCAGCCAAGCAGAGCCTCATGGAGCCAGATGCGCCTTTGCCGTTTTCCGCTCTACAATGCGGAAAATGGCACTATCAGCGACCCGCAGAAAGTAAGGCCGCTCGCTTCACACGCGAGAGGTCGCTGGTTCGAACCCAGCCGGGCCCATTACTCCCAGAGCCAAACGAACCAATGGTGAGCGCTCACCCCGCCATTCTTCCGAACGTTTTTCGAACCTCACCGCGACGCGCCATGAGGATCGCCTGCTCGATTGGCATCGGCTCCCGAAAAAACGCGGACCATTGGCCTGTCTGAGCCCCCGCTGCCCTCAGACCGTGCATCAGGGCTTTCTGCGATTAATCCCCTCCCGGTTTCGCTGTTAGGCTGGCGCGGTCCGCACAACCCACACTCGGGCTCAACGCAAATCGATCGTCGCGAGACCGTTCTTGATGGCTGGTCGCGCTGGGCGAGAACTTCGAGGTCGACGGCGAGATGCGGTTCAGCTCACCTGGGTGATTCGGGTTGGGTGATGGAAAGGGACGAACCCCAGCACCCGGAGTCCTTTATGGGCTTGAAAGGCTCGACGGCCGGTGCCAAAATCGCGGGCGCTAAGCCAGCCGGCGAGAATGAGAAGTCAGCCGCTGGTGAGCCGCGCGAGCCTCAGGGGGCCCTGCGCCACCTGGCCCGGTGGTCGAAGCAGTTGGCTGGGTGGGAAGTTAGGCGATCAGCGATCGCCGAGCAGGAGCTGCAACGTCAATCCGCCTCCAAAGTCTCCTTGACTACCCCGATTCCGCGGTCCATCATCTCCTCGGTGATTGTTGCTGTCTCGTTTGGCAGGAGGTCCGCGGTCCAGACAAACCGGGCATGGCCCTCGGGTTCGGCGAAGACCTGAGCGGCGCCGTTGTGGTGGGTGTAGGGCCCATCCACCACCGACCAGACGAGGCGGCGAGCTTCCTCGTCGAGGTCGACTAACACCTCGCGGACCACGACGCCGTTAATGAAGGTGACGATTCTGTCATCGCCGTCGAGGCGAGCGTCGACGACGAAGCCCGGCACGAGGCGGCGGTGCAGCGCACCCCAGTCGCGCAGCGCCTCCCACACGCTCTGCGGCGGGGCGTCGATCGAAATCTCCTTGCGAATTGAAGCCATCCGTCCTCCTCTTCTCGGTTGTTGTGATGAGCGAGATGAGGACCTTGGCAGGCGGAGCTGCTCATGTCTGGCGGAAATTGGACGGAGTCGGATCCGCCCCCTATCGGGTCCGATAGCCGCCAGCCCGCGGTCCCTCCCGCCCTCATACTGCGGGTCGTGGATAAGGACTTCGATGCTCGCTACAGAGTTCTGGGCAGCCGCGACCACCGCTTCGATGGACAGTTCTACGTCGCGGTCACCTCAACCAGGGTCTACTGCCGACCGAGCTGCCCGGCGAGGATCCCCAGACCTCAAAACGTGCGTTTCTTCCCGACCGCCGCAGCGGCTCAGGAGGCCGGCTATCGCGCCTGCCTGCGTTGTCGTCCCCACGCAGCTCCCGGGGCCCCCAAGTGGAACCTCCAGGCCGACCTCGCGGGGCGTGCAATGGCCTTGATTGCCGACGGCGTTGTCGATCGCGAAGGCGTCGCCGGGCTCGCCAGACGCCTCTCCTTCAGCGAGCGCCATCTGCACCGCCAGCTCCTCGCCGAGTTCGGCGCGGGGCCGCTCGCCCTCGCCCGCGCACAGCGAGCGCAGGTCGCCCGGATGCTGATCGAGACCAGCCGCCTGCCTTTCGTGGAAGTGTCTTATGCGGCCGGCTTCTCCAGCGTTCGCCAGTTCAACGAGACGGTCCGTGCCGTTTATGCGAGGACGCCAAGCGAACTTCGCAGTCGAGCCTCGGCGAGGAAGGGCCCGCCGAATCCGTCGAACGTCCTCAGCGTGCGACTCTCTCACCGAGACCCTCTGGATTGGGCAGGGCTCCTGTCCTTTCTCGCGGCCCGAGCGATCCCCGGGATCGAGGAGGTCATCGACGGGGCCTACCGTCGCACCCTGCGCCTTCCGCATGGCTGGGCAGTCGTCGAGCTGCGCCCGGGTGAGCGACATCTCATATGCAGGCTTCGGCTCAGCGACCTGCGCGACCTCGGCTCCGCCGTGGGGCGCTGTCGCCGGCTCTGCGACCTCGATGCCGATGCGGTCCCGATCGACGCACGGCTGGCCGAAGATCGCCTGATGGCCCGGCTGGTGAGGAAGACACCGGGGCGGCGAGTGCCCGGCTCGGTGGATGGCTCCGAGCTGGCACTGCGCGCGGTTCTTGGCCAGCAGATCTCCGTCGCAGCTGCGCGGAGCGCCACCGGCAAGCTCGTCGCCGCTCTGGGTGAGCCGCTGCCGGCACCCGACGGCGGACTGACCCACCTCTTCCCGAGCGCAGCGGCTCTGGCTGAGGCCGACCCGGCGATCCTGACTGGGCCTCATCGACGGCGCGAGACGCTGCGCGCGTTGGCTCGCGCCTTGGTTCGCGCCGAGATCGCACTCGGCCCCGGCAGCGACCGAGCTGAGGCGAGATCCCGTCTGATCGCGATTGCAGGTATCGGAGAGTGGACCGCCGACTACATCGCGATGCGGTCCCTGGCCGACCCCGATGCGTTTCTACCAACCGACTTGGGAGTACGCCGAGCGCTGCGCGAGCTGGGCCGCTCCGGGGATCCCAGGTGCGTCGCAGACTTGGCGCAGCGGTGGAGACCCTGGCGCGCCTATGCAGTGCAGCACCTATGGGGGAGCCTCTCATCGGCCTGACCGCGGCGGAATGGACCGAAAGGCCCATGGCCGTCCGGCGCGCCTTTGCTCCCGCCTTGCTCGCGGACCCTGCACCATTTATTGGGGATACAGCGGTGGCGCAGGCCGCCTACGCCGGAAGCTAGCGACGGCAACCGCGAAAGCCCCTAGGCCAAGCACGAAGGAAGCGATCCCAAGGCCGGTTCGCGGAGACCTATCGCCATGCGTCGGCCCGAGGAACCCTGGCAGCGCTTGGCACTCAACTGTCAAGTACACGACGCCGACCACTAGGAGCAGCAGACCGACGATCCCGGCCACGATCACGAATGGGCTGGGTCTGGGCTGCATGGGCAAATCGTAGAGCGCGGCGGGGAGCCAGCGAGGTGCCATATTCGTTGCCCACATGCGAGAAGCGTCGCCAATGACGGCGGCCCTTTCGGCTCGATGGCTGGGTTTCCCTTAGCGCGCCCGACAGGATTCGAACCTGTGACCTTCGGTTTCGTAGATTGGCACTCAATCGGGCACTGAGGCCCATTCCAGAGCGAAATGCGCTCACTGGGCGGCCTGAATGTAGCTGAGATGTAGCAGTGATTTGGGTCGAAATCCTGCGGACCGAGATAGCTGAGGCGTCCTGCCGCTCCAGGACACTTCGGCGCATGAAGGTCGACCCGCAAGTTGCTGCCGTGAAGGCTGCGCAGGGAGCTCTGCCAGTCGAGCGGGAGATGCTCGGTGCCGGTTTCTCTGGTCCGCCGGCACCGACCACAAGTCCTGGCGTGAATGCGACGAAGCAGCTCGCGCTGACGAACGGCTTGATCGCCTTCCACAAGCCGTTCTCGGGAGTCCACGTGGCCAATGCGGTGGCCTATGGCCAGACAGATGAGACGCCTCCATTGCACGAGGCCGTCGCCTGGCGCCTCGCGGTTGCACTCGGTGATCCGTGGGAGGGAATGGTGGCCCCATGCGTCCTCCGCGATTATGTCGGTGAAGACGGATCGCTCTCGCTACAGGCGCGCGGCTGGCCACGCGATCGTGCGCCGACAATGAATCCGACCTGGTGTCTTCCCGCGGCGTTCTTTGACGCGCTCATCGCCCAGCAGGATCGCCACGACGGGAACTGGCGTTGGGACGGCGCACGGTTGACATTGATCGACCATGGCTACACGTTTGCCTTACCCGGAGACATCGCCAACCACTATGACTTCGTGGAGGCCCGCCACGCCGGTGGTGCTGCGGCATTGTGCATAGAGGAGCGTGACGCGCTCCAACGCCTGCTCGCGGACGCCGACCTGCTTGGGATGGCGCGCTTCCTGTTGCCCCAGCGGGCCCAGGCACTCGCCGATCGGGCTCAGCGCATGCTCAACCGGGATGAGCTCTTACAGCCGAAGGAGTTTTGAGATAGGCGGTTTTGGCTCCAAACGACGTGCTAGCATCATAACTCAAGAGGTTAACCTAGCTTTCCGATACTGAAGGAAGCTCTTCATGATCCAAGTCAACTTCTCCACCTTCGAGCTCGACCCGGACACCAAGGAGTGGATCGAGCTACCTGTCGCGCAGCTCCTCGCCGATCACGACGAGGTGCAAATTGGCGGCCCGCACGCCGACTGGATCAACCTGAACGTCTCGATTATCGATCCCGAGAGCGGGAAGCAGGTCGCCCGAGATGAGGATGCCGAGCGCTGGGCGCGGCTGCTGCCGTTCGCCTATCGGAGTGGCGACATCAGCGTCGAGGTTGCGGAGATCGACGCGGCTGAGCTTGTCGGCGCAGCGTTTCACTACTCCGCTGGCCACTAAACAATGCCGCGCACAGCAGTATCGGAGATCCATGCAAAGGTCGTCGGCCGCGAGCTCCGAGGCACCCGCCGCGCGCTCGGACTGACCCAGGCCGAGGTGGCCAGACGCCTTGATGCCTCGCCGTCCTACGTGGCTGCAATCGAGGCCGGCCGCCATAACCTCACGCTCGGGCAGATCGCCAACATCGCCAATGCCATGCGCCTCGGGGTCAGCGTCTCGTTCATCCGACCCGACGGAACCCGGGTGCTGAGCGAGTAGCCTGGCAGCGCCCAGCACTGAGTTCGCTGCGCGGCCCGTCGCTGGCCGACGTGCCTCACTTAGCCAATCGCGTTCCTGATCGCATCATGGCTGCGCTCAAGTGCGTGGGTGTAGACGGAGATCATGGTCTCGACGGTATGGCCGGCGACAAGCGCCAGGTCGGCATCGTCGATTCCCGCCGCCCGCAGGTGGGTGACGTAGGAGTGGCGGAACTCGTGCGGCGTTGGATCGAGGCCGGTAGCGAGCTGAGCCGGGACCCAGACGTCGCGGTAGAAGTTGCGCTCCCGCCAGAGCTTTCCCATCGGCGTCGGGAAGAGTAGGTCTGAGTCGGTTTGGGCTGGTGTCGATTCGATCCGACGCGCCAAGCTGGGCGGCACCGGAACCTTGCGCTCATGGTTCTTCTGCGCGCTGGATTCGATCAGCTCACCTTCGTGGGCTGAGAAACGGAAACTGAAGGCGACCCCGTCGAAATCGGTGCGCCTGAGGGCGAGGAACTCGCCGAGCCGAAGCCCCGTAAGGGCAGGGGTCAGCAGCAGCGCCTCGTAGTCGTGAGGCGAGTAGAAGAGCGGCCTCTTGGCTTTTGCACGACGCTTCGAAGTCCGCTTGGTGGGTGGGCGTTTGGTGGCGACGCGGGCGTCGGGGCGACCGCCGGCGGCGAAGGCGCGCATCTGCTCGAAGCTCCAGACCCTGATCTTGCGCGAAGGTTTGCGAATCCGCGGGTCGCTGCGACGCAGGCGCACGCCCATAAAGGGGTTGGCCTCGGCGGCGTCATCGCCGATCGCGTCCTCAGTCATCGTCGAGAGTGAGCTGAGGATGCCGCGCACCCCCTGAGCAGCGCGCCCTTCGACCCGCAGCATGTGGTCGACCAGCAGCAACACCTGGCGGCGGCGAAGTTCATCGAACTCCCACTCACACAATGAGCGGCCTTCGATCTCGACCTCGAAAACGTAGGAGATTCGATCAGCGTTGGTCTTGTTGGTGCGCTTGGAGCGGGGATGGCGGTTGAGCCAGTGCTCGAAGTAGGCCCCGATCGTCTCGGGTTGCCCGGCATGTCTCTGGTGAAGGCCCTCCAGGGCCTCGTCGATTGCCTTCTGGGCATCTCCCTTGAGCGAGAAGGTCGACTTACCGCCGTTCCAGGGTGGCTTGGCGTAGTTGGGCCTGCCGTCGAGATCCAGATAGCGGGCGATCCAGACGACGCGGCCGTCGGTGTAGGTGCGCTTATAGGGATTCTGGCGTGGCGGGCGCCCGGCGACGCGCCGGCGGGTCATGCCGCGACACCACGCTGATCGCGGAACTGGGCGACAAAGGAGTCGACGTCGGCCGGGTCAAAGCGGCGGCAGCCGTCAAGCTTGTAGGAGCGCAGACGCCCTTCGGCGACCCACTTGCGGATCATCCGGTCTGAGACCTGCAGGTAGGAGGCGAGCGTGTCCGGCGTAAAGAAGGCACGGCGCTCTGTTTCAACAGCGAGTGTTGTCATTTATGCACCACCCCTAAGACGTAGAGAACTGTCATTTCGTCCCACCCTCGGCTGCCGAAATCCCCGGCGGGCTGCCGTGCCGTGCCGGATCTCGATTGGCATTGACGTTCAAGGGCGGCTGTGGGATGGCGCGGATGATCAGCTTCGGCCAGGGGTGTTCAGCCTTGAGGCGCTCAAGCAGGGCGCGTGGCCCTCGGTTGGCGAAGGCGATCACAGCGTCATAGCGAGCCATGTGAGTTTCGAGGATGGCGAGCGTGCGCTCTTGGTTGGTGGCCCAAAACCGCACGAGAAGAGCGTGGCGCTCGCCACCTATCTCAACTACTGCGTTGGGCCGATAGCCCCTCGTGCCCTGGGCACGAAGAACGCTACGCCCGCAAACCCAGCGCGCCTCAGGGGCGCGCCTGGCGATGTGGAGGCGGACCTCGTTGACCGCGCGTATCCGGGCCATCGCTCCGAGCCTCGGCGGCTCTGCCCTGAATCCAATCCCGGAGAGTCGCATCCCGCGCCACGTCGGCCACGCCCAGCGAGGCTCGTCGGCCAGAAAGCGGCCGTAGTCACCGCAGCCACGTTTGGTCAGGTGCTTGACAATGCTCTCCGTCTGCCCTTCGTCGCAATCGAGAAAGCGCGCGAGTTGGTCAAAGGGAATCGCCTGCTGCTCTGCAAGCAACCGCAGAACCTCCAACTCCCAGGGTTCGGGAGCAGGTAAAGCGCGCCGTGCTCTCACGCGGTGAGCGCTGTTCCCGAAATCGCGCAATGTCGGGCCCTCGATCTCAACGGTCATCCTCACTCCTCCTCCTCGAGGTAGGAGATCTCCTTCGGCCCTGCGATCTCAATCGGCTCTACGGGACGGTCGAGCGGCACCGGCTCGGGTAGGGGGACTCCCGCTGCGCTTGGTGCATGCTCGATCCCGACCTTGGCGACCCGGCCGCGGCGAATCACCCAGGCGGTTCCCGTGGCCAGCCGGCGAATCTCGTCGGGATCGATCTTCAGCCGCCGCTCCTCATGGGCGTCTCCCTGATGTGCGAAAACGCCGTCCTTGTAGCGATGGCTCAGTTCGATTACTCGCTTCATCCCGCCCAGCTCGGCGATGGTGCTCGGGTCGTTGAGAGCATGGACGACCACGGTCTCCACCGAGCCGAGGATGCGGTCGCGCTGAAGCAGTGATCCCATACCGGATGGCGTCTGGGGCACAAGTACTAAGGCGGCGTTGAAACTGCGTGCCTGCTCCACCTTCAGTGCCACGTCTGAAGACGTGGCGATTGCGGAGAACTCATCGGCGATCAGCACGCAGAAGCGCTCACGCGGCTTGCGTTGGGTGAAGTAGTGGGCAAAGTCGGCAAAGAGCATGCGAGCGGCGCTAGCCGTGTCCTCACCCAGCGCGACTGAGTCAAGCAGCAGGTAGGCGGCATCGGCGTCCTCCCAGGACCAATCGCCATCGAGTGCACAACCGAGCTGGCCGAAGAAGGCCTCATAGCGAAGTCTCACCTGGCTCACTCGCTCGCGCGGCAGGGAGAGCACGGCGCTGTTCGGCCCGTGAGCACCCAGCAGCAGCCGATAGTCAAGCCGCGCCAACAGCTCAGAGCTGCATCGCGGCGGCC
This sequence comes from Solirubrobacterales bacterium, assembly GCA_049585815.1. Taxonomy (GTDB): domain Bacteria; phylum Actinomycetota; class Thermoleophilia; order Solirubrobacterales; family 70-9; genus DATLSM01. The sequence goes on along the minus strand of JBAVAR010000132.1, from coordinate 7,780 downwards.
CATCCGGGTGATTGCAGGCCAGCTGCAGCGCGGTCTTGGCGATATCGCGGTAATAGGCCGCTGGTCCCGCGGTGGCAAACGGCACCACCTCAAGCAGACGGTTGGCGATTCCCCGCCAATCCCCACGCCACGCGTCGAAGGGCTGGTTGGGGAAGACCTGAACGTTGCGGTCAGCAGTGTGCATCAGTGATACGAAGCGCTCGGCGCTACCGCGCTCGCCCTTCGCGTCGAGATAGAAGATCTGCGCCTCGCTCTTGGCGGCCAGCTCGTGCGCAACTCGCATCGAGGTCTCGGTCTTGCCAGATCCGCTGGCGCCGAGGATCACGCCATGGCGGCGCATCTGCTCGAAGGACCACACCAGGTTCTGCCCGCTCATGGGAAGCGCCCGTTCTCCCGCGAGACGGCGGCCGAGCACGGCTCCCTCCGGAGCGAAAGGCTTAACGCTCGCCGTAGAGCGGCCGTTGCGCCGCCTCAGCATGGCTCCCCCTGGGGAACTCGGCGGACGATCAGCTTCGGCCAACGCCCCTCGGCCTGGACGCGTTTCAACAGCCGATACGGTCCCGGACCGCAGAAGTAGAGCACTGCCTCGTAGCGGTTGCTGTGTTCGGCGACTATGCGGCGAATCTCGTCGTTGTGTTTGATCGATAGCTCAGCCTCGATCGCGTGGCGCTCTCCGTCGATCTCAAAGACGGCGTCGGGAAGGTGCTCTTCTGGGTCACGCTGCCGGTAGACGGTCCGTTCGCAGATCCAGCGACCCTGGGACGCTCGCTCGGCGAGGTGGAGACGGACCTCGTTGATGGCGCGTCGGTGAGCCAGGAACGCGACATCCGGCTTCTTGTAGTGAAAGCCCGTACCGGCCAGGCGCGCGCCTCGATGGCTGAGCCAAAACCAGGGATAGTCGCGAACGAGGAAACGCCTGTGCTCAATGCAGCCAGCTGCTTCAAGGCCCTGGACAAGAGCCACGGAGTCGCCGAGCGAGCCGCCAAGAAATCGCGCCAACTGGTCAAGCGGGACTGCGGCCTGCTCTGAGAGCAAGCGCAGGGCAAGGCGCTCCTCGGGTATTGGATCGCGATAGCGCCTTTGCCGCCGCCCGCGCTCGGGCTTTGCCTGGGTTGACTCTGTCTGGGCGTGCATATGGCGACGAAAGCACGCCTTCGGCGTGCCATCCTGGGAGTCGCCGCACGCCCAGGGTCAAGCCGGGGACCCCGGACGCTGGTGCTGACGGTCCCTTCGCCAGACCCGGCAAGGAGATGTTCGGGCAAGACAGACGGGAATGCGCTCGCGACCGACCCAACAGGCGATCAACTTCCGTGGATTCGGCGTAGCCACCTTGGCTGAATTGGGCTTCGATACCAGCATCGAAGCTTCTCAATCCCTATTCTCCACTCTAGGTCATTCTCGGACCAGGCAAAATCCTGTCTGAGCCAGCTTTTACCTTCGTGTCTAGATGAGAGGCCATCGCAGCAGTCGGATCCTTGTCGCGGGTAAGGATGCACGCACCGACGCCATTGCCGCCGCATTGGCGGCTAGCCCTCAAACCGGCGAGCTCTACGCACTGTCGGAACTCCACAACCCGCCTGGACTTCTCCGGGTCTGCAAGGAACTACGGCATGGCTCGCTTACTGATCTGGATTGGATGGAGTCCGCGACCCGCGATATTGCCCCCGACCTTGTCGTTGTCGGTCCCGAGGAGCCACTCGCCGCTGGCTACGTCAACCGCCTTGATGAGATGGGCATTCTCGCCTTCGGTCCCCCCAGTGAACTCGCCGAAATCGAGTCGAGCAAGGCTTGGGCTCGTGAACTCTTGGCGAAATACAACATTCCCGGCAATCCAGAGCACCGGGCATTTGCAAGTGCTAAATCGCTCCGCGAGTACATGGAAGAGCTCGGTGATTTCGTCGTCAAGCCCGATGGCCTGACCGCAGGCAAGGGAGTCAAAGTCTTCGGCGAGCACCTGCACTCGATCGACGAGGCTCTCGCTTATGCGCTTGATGTGCTCCGAACCCACCCGCGGGTGCTAATCGAGGAGCGACTTGAGGGCGAGGAGTTCAGCCTGCAGACGATCACAGACGGCGACGCTGTAATGCACTGCCCGCTGGTGCAGGATCACAAGCGGGCCTTCGAGGGCGATCGGGGGCCGAACACCGGCGGCATGGGGTCCTATTCATGCGCTGACTTCTCCTTGCCGTTTCTCGGCGACGCCGATGTGCTCCAGGCGCACACGATCTCCGAAAAGGTGATCTCAGCCCTAGCCTCTGAGACCGGCAGGCCCTACAAGGGCGTTCTCTATGGCGGCTTCATCTCTACATCTGATGGCATTCGCCTGATCGAGTACAACGCTCGCTTCGGTGACCCTGAGGCGATGAACGTCCTCCCAATTCTCGACGCCGACTTTGCCGAGATCTGCTTTGCTGTCGCCGAAGGCAAGCTTGGCAAGGTTGACTGGTCGTTCCAGCCGCGGGCGACCGTTTGTAAGTACGTGGTCCCCGAGGCATACCCGCAGAAGTCCGAGCCGACGAAGCTCGGAATCACCCCGGCTGAGCTCGATAAGTTTGGTGCCACCTGGTATTGGGCGGCTTGCGAGCAACATGGCGAGGACATCCTTATGACTTCCTCACGAACCGGCGCTTTCGTGGGCAGCGGGGACTCTCTACATAAGGCCGAGGCCGCCGCCGAGCAGGCAGCCCAAGAGCTACAGCGGGGCCGCTCGATCCGTTACCGCGGTGACATCGGCACGGAACCGCTTATTCGTAAGCGGATCGAGCACATGCAGAAACTACGCGGCTCGCAGTTTCGCCCGCACGCCTCCCAGTACTAGTTGCGCCGTTCGCTGAGGTAACGCTCGGCACAGCCCCGGCAGTTCAGCTCGGATCTCATCTGCTCGTCGAGCTCACGGTCAGGCTCTTTACACGCCCACCAGACGAACTCAGGATTGTCGTTCTCATCGCGCAGCTGGGGGTGGGTGCAGATGTGATGCAGGGCGATTCTCCCGCTCGACAGGCGGAGCTCCCGGCAGTTGGGGACATTCGCTCCTGGTTCGGGTCCGTAGTAGGCGACAATTTGTATCTCGACCTCGCCAGCATCTATTGCTTCGATCGTTCGGTGACACCCGGGGGGATTATCCCTTGACAGGGGGTAGATTTAGTGAAAGGATTGCACCGTGCCTCCGGTAGATAGAAACAACCCAAAGCGAGCGAAAGGCAGCGACAGCAGGTACTCCATCATCGAGTTCCAGCGCGAGTTTCATGACGATGCGGCCTGTCTTCATTACCTTTGGCGGCAGCACCACAGTTCAGATGGAGAGCATGCGTATTGTCCCAAGTGCGAGAGGGACCGCAAATTCCATCGCGTCAAGAACCGTCCTGCCTATGACTGCGATAGCTGTGGCTATCACCTCCACCCAACCGCTGGCACCATCTTCCACAAGTCCAGCACATCACTAGTCCTCTGGTTCTACGCAATCTATCTAATGAGCGAGACACGCTGTGGAATCAGCGCCAAGCACCTAGAGCGGGAGCTTGGGGTGACGTACAAGACAGCATGGAGAATGCTCAATAGGCTGCGGAATCAGCTGATGAAACAGGGGGACGATCCCCTTTCTGGCGAGGTCGAGGTTGATGTGAGAACGGCTACGGTGGAAAGCCCCGTGCCTATGACACAAAGGGTATGACTCGCGCCGAAGCCATTACCTAGGCCAAGCTCGCAAGACGACTGCGCTGGGAATGGTCGAGCGTGGGGCGCAACGTTCGCGCACATGTCCAGCAGGATCGACCCCCCCAAAGTGGTCGAGACGGTTCGCCGTATGTCTTGCCATCATCGATGGTCTTCACGGACGACTGGGCGGGGTATAAGCGGCTTCATGAGACCCATCCAACGCATCGGCGTGTTCGCCGCTCCGGGAATATCTATGTCGATGGCAATGTCCACACGAACACAATCGAGGGATTCTTGGTAATCTAAAGACAAGCATCAGCGGCACGTACCACGCCGTGTCGAGCAAATGGCTTCAGAGCTACCTCAATGAGTTCACCTTCAGATATAACCATCGCGGGGATGCGACGCCGATATTCCGGCTTCTGTTAGACGCCGTCAGTCACGCGGGGGCCTAGGGGAGTCGTAAATAGTGCCTCCCCCTCTCAGCTTCTTCGGGCCGACGCGCAGCACATAGACCACCCTGATCTCAAGGTCAACTTCCCAGATCACACGGTAGCGATCACGGCCCACATGAATCCCCCAGCAGCCGTCCCATGGTGTTCTTAGTTCCTCCGCTTTAGGAGGCCAGGGGAAAGACTGGAGGGATTCGAGAAAACGTATGACCGACTGATACGCAGAACGATTCGTCCTTTTTAGTCGGTTCAGATCTTCACGCCCGACCTTGGACCGCGCTATCCCCCAGCGTCGGTCTTCGGCTTGCGTTCGTCGTCCTCGACGCCCCAGTGGATCTCCCCCTCTTGCACTTGCTCGCGGGACTTGCGCAGGCGTGCCGCGTCGCGCGGATTACCCGCGATCTCATTGGATATGGGGGCGGTTGCCTTACCCAGATCGCGCAAGAAGTCGGCTCGGGTCCACACTTCGCCCTCCTGCCGGTCTCGCTGGGCACGCCCTTGGCGTCGCAGGCCAGATACCGTCTGCTCTCGCCCTGCTTTGGTGAATTCCTTCTCCTTAAATGCCATGCAACGCTCACCTCCTTATGTGAATAGCTTGCGTGAGAACTCGACTAAGTCATTTTCGGTAAATCTACATGCGATCTGGGTCTGCGACTCTATTAGATCAAGGTCTGGCCCTGGTCGTGGCGGCTCGGCACCGGGCCTAAACTTCAATCCCACAAACAGATTGAGCACGTCTTTCCCCAGCTGAGGCTCGATTTTTGCCTGGTATGCGAAGTCGTCTCCACCGCCCACCAAACTCAGACCAGCACTTGCCAGGCCGACAAGGGAGTCTCGGTCTTGGGCTTTCATGCCTTTCAGAAGCCTTTTTTTGACCAAATCGCCGACATTCCGGTTTTTCCCCTCCGGAATATCGGCAAACACCCGGATCTCCTCTGTGTAGAAGACCACTTGGTGGTCCATCGCTACAACCCGAGTCCCATCAAGAAAGCGTCGGATTCGAACATAGAGGTCGTTGGGAACCATATGGCCCCACCACCGCAGCACTACCGTCGAACGGTTGATGGTGTAGTCCCACACCTCTCCATCGAACGTCGCTCCGCTGGGACGCAGCTCGCATGTAGCAAAGATGTCATCGGAATTGACCTCGCTGAACAGGTTGCTGAGCGTGGAAGCGGGAATCTCCTGGACGGGGGGCCAAAGATTAGCTTCCACGACGACTCGATTGATAGCGAAGTTGTCGTATTGGAGTGCCACTGGGGGTGCCTTTGGGTCGGGAAGCCAAGGCTATCACAGCCTACCCCCTGTCAAGGGATAATCCCCCACCCGGGGCACTCCGCCACTACGCTCATACGTCCCAGTATCCCTTGTCAATCATCTGACCTTCCCGTCTCGCCGCGCGGCTTGTGGTGATCCCTGCGGGTTACCCAGCCGTCTCGTTGCCAACGAACAACCCCTTGCCACTCACAGTCCCGGTGGATGGCTTGCCACGAACCCCACCGTCGGCTGCGCTCCATAGCCGGGGCCGTGGTCGAAGTTGGCGTCCGAGGTGCCCCAATCGCGCCCATTGATTTCCAGGAAGACGTGGTCGACGTTGGACCAGATCGTCACGTGGGTTCCGCGTCCCGCCGGGTAGTGGGCTCCGAGTTCATTGGAAACGAGGCCACCGGGGTCGGGGTAACCGGAGAGAACCAGTAACCAACGCACCGCGCCGGAGCAGTCAAGGCCCCTGGTGCCCGGCCCGCAGAATTCACCGCTGCCGGGCGAAGGCCCGGGCGCCGGCCCGTGGCCACCGCCCCAGCAGTAGTGGATGCGCTGGGATTCGATCCACTTGGCGACGTATTCAACCCTGGCGAGACTCCTTGCCGGCGTTTCGCCGAGACTGCCCGCGGCGGCGGTGCAGACTTCGTGAAGCTCAGCGCCGAAGCTTGCGGCGGTTTCGAGAACCTCTTCGACGTACCACTCGGCGTGGTTATAGGCGAAGATTGCCGCCCGCCAGTCGCCCGGTGCGCCGGATGCGTGCAGGTAGTTAGCGGTCGCAAAGACCGAGTCAGGAATGCTGTAGATGTCTTTGCGTCCGTCGCCGTTTGCATCGACGCCGTAGGTCCCCCAGGTCGAGAAGAGGAACTGGCCGGGACCGGCAGCCCCGGCCGAGTTGGTTCCAGAATGCACACCCGGGAGAGGCGAGCGACCGAAATCCGACTCGACCTTGTGGATCGCGGCGACGATTGAAAAGCCCTGAGGACCGAGCTTGTATTTGAGCGCCGCTTTGCGCAGCCATGGAACGTAGTCGGTTGGGATCCCCTGACCCGAGGCCCCGCTGAGAGCGCATTCGCCGCTCGCCGGGCTCGGCGAGACGGCGAAGAAGAGCCCGGCAAAGCAGAGCAGGCAAAGCAACCCCACCGATGCGGCAACGGCGATCTTCCAGCCCAAACCGCGGACGAGCGCCCGCGCGGCGACGCCGAGAGCTTGGCCCTTGCGCTCCCGGCGCGCAGCACTCGGCTGCCTGTTCATTCGCCCGGCCCGCTCGCCAGCCAGGCTCCGTGACGAACTTCGAAAAGGAAGGAGAACTGCTCGGTTGCGCCTCCTCGGTTCGCGGAGCCACTGATCAGCGCCCGCGGTGGCTCGATCGAGGCGACCGAGATCGCAAGCCGCCCCGGCGCGGCCGCCGCCGGGTTTCCCGAGGGGCGTCGGGGAGGGTCGCCGAGCAGCTCGGCGGCGAAACCAGGGGTGGCGGTGGCGCGCAGTTCCCGCCGCACCGCTGCCCCCAGCTCGCCGACCTCATAACGAAAGAAGGCTGCGAGAAAGCGGCCCCCGACGCGTTGCAACCTGACGCGCAGGCGCGCGACGCGCTCGCTTTGAATTGAGTCTGGTGCTCGCAGAGCGGCACCCGCCCCTCCGATCTCGCGCGGCGCAGGAGCGTTTGCTTCTGGGCCGCCCGCGAAACCGATCGCCGCCGCAAGCAATGCCGCAGATGCGGCGCAGAAGAGAGCCAACCGGAGACGCTGGGCGAGCAGCGACACCTAGCCTCCCCGACTCAGGTTGCGCCGCGGCGCAAGGTGATCGTGCCTGCGCCGCTCCCGACGCAGGCGTCGCAACTGCTGAGGGCGCTCGGTGGCACCGCCCAGCTCTTCGACCCCCTGGCGCACCCGCTCTGCCATCTGGCGAGGGCGGCCGACGATGCGGCCTGGAACCTCGGAGGCGACCGCCATCCGCCGTGAGTCGCGCTTGCGCGCCTTCTCGATCTGCTGCTCGGCGCGTTCGCGATCGGGGCCCTGCATCGCCTCGAACTTGGTCCGCTCATAGCCCGCCCTGTGGGCGTGGTCGGCCGGATCGCGCGAGCTCCTCAACAGCTCGTGATCCTCCGCTTCAAAGCGCTTCAGGTCCCGATCCGACCAGCGTTCACCGAAACGGCTCTGGTTGTGGTCGACGTGTGCCAGCAGCTCCTTCGCGCGGCGGTAACGCTCGGGGCTCGAGGCCTCATCTGCGGGACCCTCGCCCTCCACCATGCCGGGTGCAGGGTCATTGCGTTGCGGAGCGTGTTTCTCTCTGGTCGATTGTTTTGCGCGGTGCTTTTCCGGCGCCGGGGCTGCCTCGGCAGAATCAACCGTCGCGCGCGCCTCCCGGTAGCGCTGCTCGGCGAGCGCCCGGGCGGAGTCCTGCAGCGAGCTTTT
>JBAVAR010000131.1:0-50318 GCA_049585815.1 Solirubrobacterales bacterium | reverse complement strand
CTCCTCGCCGGCCAGGGCCGCCGCGAGATGGGGGGAGGCCGGCGGGCCGTAGCGGTAGGGAGCGATCTGATCGTCGCCCTGGGCCGAGCCGGCGGCCCGTCTTAGCAGCGAGTGGTCGGTCTCGATTCCCTCATCGAGCCCGGTGACGGCGGGCTTGAAGACGGCGACCCGCCGGCCGCTCCTGGCCAGGCCATGGGCGATCGTCGCCGCGAGGACCGTCTTACCGACCCCGGTCCCGGTCCCGCTCACAAAGACCCCCGCCCGGATTCCGCCCATCGGTCCCTCCAAGCTCAGGCGGCGCGGGAAAGGTGACGCTCACCCGGAATCAGGGCGAGCTCGCGGGCGACCTCGCCGACCAGCCCTGCGGCCCGCCGCAGCTCGCCGGGGCGGTGGGTCGACATCACCGTAAAGCGCAGCCGTGAGGTGCCCTCGGGAACGGTCGGCGGGCGGATCCCCTGGGCGAAGACGCCGCGCTCAAGGAGGCCCTCGCAAAGTCTCATCGCATGCTCTGGGTCGCCGAGGTGCAGGGGGACGATCTGGGTGTCAGATCCGCCCGCCTGGAGACCCTCGATGCTCAGGGCACGACGCAGTGCCCTTGCGTTCTCCCGCAGGCGCCCGACCCGTTGTGGCTGGGATTCAAGCAACTCAAGCGCTGCCAGTGCCGCGGCGAGGACCGGGGGAGGGGGGGCGGTGGAGAAGACGAATGGACGCGCCGCATTGAGCAGGTACTCGGTTATTTCAGAATTTGCGCAGACATAGGCTCCATAGGAGCCGAGGGCCTTGCCCAGGGTGCCGATCACGACGTCGACCTCACCGCTGAGCCCCGCGGCTGCAACCGAGCCCCGCCCGCCGGGGCCGAGGGCCCCGGTGGCGTGCGCCTCATCGACCATCAGGCGACAACCGTGGCGCCGGGCCAGGCGGGCGAGCGCCTCCAGCGGGGCGAGGTCGCCATCCATCGAGAAGACTCCATCGCTGACGATCAGCGAGCCGCGCCCTCCCGCCTCGCGCAGCCCCCAGGCCAGGTGCTCGGTATCGCGATGGCGATAGACGAAGGTCTCGGCCCGTGAGAGCCGACAGCCGTCGATGATGCTGGCGTGGTTTAGCTCATCGGAGAAGACGACCTCACCGGGCCCGGTGAGGGCGGCGATCGCTCCCAGGTTGGCGAGGTACCCGGAGCCGAACAGCAGCGCCGCCGCATATCCCTTGAACCGAGCCAGCTGCAACTCGAGCTGGCGGTGGGCCTCCATATTGCCCGAGATCAGCCGCGAGGCGCCCGCGCCCGCGCCCCAGCGCAGCGCCGCCTCGGCCGCCGCCTCCCTCACCCTCGGGTGATCGGCAAGCCCGAGGTAGTTGTTGGAGCAGAGCAGGAGCACCTCCCGCCCGTCGAGCAGGACCCGCGGCCCCTGGGGGCCGCTGATCAGCCGCAGCCGGCGGTGGAGCCCTCGGTCGCGGAGCTCGGCCAACCGCTCGCTGATGTCCTTCATGCAGCCCGGGGATAGGGGGGAGGCTTCTTCGCCTTCCTGATCACCCGCAGTTGCGTCGAGGGGTCCCAGAAGTTCGCCTCCTCCTGGCGGTCGATCAGCTCATCGATCGGCGTCGGCGGAGCCTCTCCCTCAAGCCAGCCGGAACGGTTGTCGGGACGGGGGTTGGAGCCGTTGTCCGGTTGGCGGCCGACGTTTAGGCCGAGCTGCTCAAACATCGCCCGGTCATCCTCGGGCTCGGCGCCGAGGGTGGTGAGGAAGTTGCCCATCATCACTCCATTCAGCCCCGCTTTCACCGCCAGCGGCTGGAGGTCGCCGAGGTTCTCGACCCGTCCGCCGCAAAGGCGAAACAACGCCCCCGGGATAATCAGCCGGAAGATCGCCACCCACTTGACGACATCCCAGGCGTCCATCAGCGGCCGGTCGCCGAACTTCGTACCCGCACGCGGGTTGAGCAGGTTGATCGGGACCGAGGTCGGGTTCAGCTGGGAGAGCTCAAAGGCCATCTCGACCCGCTGGCGGCAACTCTCTCCGAGGTTGAGGATGCCGCCCACGCAGGTCTCAAGTCCCGCCTCCTTGACCGCCTCGATCGTCCGCAGTCGACCCTCATAGCGGACGGTCGTGGAGACCTCGGGGTAGTGGGAGCGGGCCGACTCGACATTGTGGTGGACCCGCTGGATCCCAACCTCGCGCAGCGCCCGGGCCCGTTCGGGCGACATGTGCCCGATCGAGGCACAGCGCTTCAGGTTGGTCTGCTCAGCCACCAACCTCGCCCCCTCGAGGATCTTCTCGAAATCGCGTTTGGAAAGGCCCTGGCCCTGGGTGACCATGCAAAAGCGGTGCGCCCCGGCTGCCTCGGCCGCCTTCGCGTGCTCGAGGATCTGCTCTGGCTCCATCATCGCGTGCATCGGGGTATCGGCCTCGGCGTAGCGTGACTGCGCGCAAAAGCCGCAGTCCTCCGCGCAGCCGCCGGACTTGGCATTGACCAGCGAACACATGTCGGTCGAATCGCCGAACCTCTCATGGCGGACCGCCCAGGCGCGCTCGACCAGCTCCCCAATCTCCTCGTGGCCGGTCAACTCGCCAAGGGCGAGGGCTTCATCGAAGGAGATCAGCGGCGGCATGCGGCGGCAAGGCTAGGCATCACCCCGGACGGCGACCGGATCGAAGACCATGACCCCGTCGCGTCCCGCATCCTTGGCCGCATACATCGCCGTGTCGGCCTCCGCGAGCACCGACTCAAAGCTCGTCCGCCCGTCAACACCGAACACCGCGATCCCGATGCTGGCGGTGATCCGGGGACCGGTCTCCTCGCTCTGGGAGTGCTCCCGGATCGCTGACGCGATCGCCTCGGCCACCATTCGAGCCTCCTCGACGCCGCAATTGGGCAGGACGATCGCGAACTCATCGCCGCCGAGCCTGGCCAGCACATCGGTCTCCCGCGCCCGCCGCCGCAGGACCGTGGCGATCTCCCTGATCAGGCGATCGCCGGCTGGGTGGCCGAGTGAGTCGTTTACCCGCTTGAAGTTGTCGAGGTCGAGCATCAACATGGCGCCGGTGCGGCCCAGACGGCGGCTGCGAGCCATCTCGCCGCGCAGCTCTTCCTCAAAGCGGCGGCGGTTCTTCAGTCCGGTCAGCGAGTCCTGCCCGGCCTCGCGGCGCAGCTCCGCCATCCGCTCATTTCGACTCCAAACCAAAATCAGCGCACCGAGCAGCGACGCGAGCGAGATTCCCACCGCCGCCACCAGGATCGGCAGTCCGACATCGGGGCGGTCGGGGTCGAGGAGGACCACAAGCCAGACTCGATTGGCGACGTGGATCGGTGAGCTTGAGGGGTCGGCGAGCGAGCCATGGGGGCCGACAACGGTTCTTCCTCCAATTCGCAGCTGCACGGTGTCGGCTCGCGGCACCGCGGAGATCGCGGCCGCGGCGAGGCTGCGAACCCGGAAGGCGCCCACGGCAAAGCCGAGGAGCGCCTTGCGCCGTTGCTCGGCGGTTCGATCCGGCAGGCCCTCGCGATAGACGGGGCGGTAGACGTCGAGGCCCGTGATCCCGACGGGCAGGTTCATCACCTGGGTCGCGACCGGGCGGCCGGTCTCCAGGGCCCGGCGCAAGAACGGCGCCCGCTGGGGATCGCTGCCCAGGTCATAGCCGAGCGGCGGAGCGACCTCCTGGACGGAGGCGGCGTCGACCAGGGGAAAGTAGTCGGGGCGATCGGCCGCCCGGCGGAGGCCGCCGGCAAGTCCCGCCTTTTCAACGATCGGGAAGCCGTGTTCGCGTTCAAAGCGCCCCCGTTCAAAGCCAGCGACCCGCTGCACGAATCCTGTCCCGGTCAGCGGGCCGTGCCCCAAAAGCGGACGGGCGATGAGATCGAACTGATTGCGATTGAAGTGGCGCTCGGCCTGGTAGAAGGCCGCGGCGCTGCCGAGTTGGCCGACCGAGAGGTTGGCGGCGGCTTCCGCCTGCCGTGCGGCCCGGGTCGCCTCATCGCGCTGGGTCTGGTGAAAGCCAGCCTCTTCGTTTGAGCGGACGATAAGGGCGGTGCTCACCGAGCCCACGGCGAGGGCTGCGACCGCGGCGAATCCGAGCCAGAAGCGAAAGCGCATCGTCCTATTGTCGGCCGGTCCCGGGACGGCTTTGAGCCCCGGTGGACCTCACCCGCCGGGCACTGCCGCCAGCGACTCCCATAGGTACAGGGAGGCGAGGCTGCGGTGCGGGCTCCATGATTCGCCGATCTCCAACACTCTCTGGGGCGCCGGCATTTCCTCCAGCCCGTACTCGATCTGGACTGCCTTGCGGATGCCGAGGTCACCGCCGGAGAGGACATCGGGACGCTCGAGGTGAAAGAGCAGGAACATCTCCGCGGTCCACTGGCCGAGGCCGCGCACGGCGACGATCTCGGCGATCACAGCTTCGTCGGAGAGGTCCTCAAGGCGGTCGAGCTCCAGCTCGCCGCTCAGCAGGTGGGCGGCGAGGTCGCGTATGTACTCGACCTTGCGGCCGGAGAGGCCGGCGCCGCGCAGATCTGCCTCGCTTGCCTCAAGCAGCCGCTCGGGGGCTGGGGTCGTCCCGCCGAAGAGCTCGAGCACCCGCAGGTAGATGGTCCGCGCCGCCTTGGTGGACAGCTGCTGACCGACGATCGCGCGCAGCAGCGCTCCGTAGGCATCGGCGGGGCGCTCCTCGCTGCGGCGCCGCAGCCGCGTCTTGAGGTTGATCTTCCCGAGCCGTTCGATCAGTCCCGCCATCGTCGGGTCGGCGGCGGCCAGCTCACGGCGCGCCTTAGCGCTCATCGTCCCCGCCACTCGGGCTTGCGCTTCTCGGTGAAGGCAAGTATCCCCTCGCGAAAATCCTCCGAGGCAAAGCAGGACTCGCGCAGCGCGACCAGTCCCGCCTCCTGCTGATCGCTCAACACCGGGCAGCGGCTGAGCAGGTCGATCGCGTGCTTGTTGCCCCGCAGGGAGATCGGCGCGTGGGACGCGATCTCGGCGGCCAGCGTGAGTGCGGCATCCGCCAACCGGGAGCTCTCCACCACCTCGTGGACGAGGCCGATCTCCGCGGCGCGGGCGGCCTCGAAGTTGCGCCCGGTGAGAAACAGCTCCTTGGTGCGCGCCAGGCCGACCGTGTTGAGGAACTTGCGCAACCCGGTATGGCCGTAGACGAGGCCGAGCTTGGCGGGGGGCATACCCAGCTTCGCCCCGGCGGCGCAGATCCGCAGATCGCAGGTGATTGCCAGCTCGAGGCCGCCGCCGAGGCAGTGTCCATTGATCGCCGCCACGGTCGGCCAGGGATGGGCGTCGAGCTTCTCCATCGCGGCGTGAAAGGGGTGGGCGACGAGTGCCTCGGCGTCGCGCTCGAAGGTCTCGGTGGGGATCGAGGCGATGTCGTAGCCGGCCGAGAAGACGGGCGGCTCGCCGGTGATCAGCACGCAGCGGGTGGCGATCCCGCGATCGAGCTGCGGCAGCGTCTCCGCCAGGCCGTCGAGGATCTCGTGATCGAGCGCGTTGCGGTGCTCGGGGTTGGATATCCGGATACGGGCGACCGCCTCGGCGGGGAAGTCGAGCAGGAGCTTGCCGCCGGCTAACCGTTCCTCCACTCGCGGCCTACCCCAAGACCACGAGGACGTCGCCTTCGCTGACCGCTTGGCCCTCCTCGCAGCGAATCTCCATCACGGTCCCCTCGTCTTCGGCCTCGACCGGGATCTCCATCTTCATCGACTCAAGGATGACGACGGTGTCTCCGTCGGAGACGACGTCCCCGACAGCGACCTCGATTTTCCAAACGTTGCCGGTGATGTGCGCCTCAATCTCTGCCATGGCCGGGACAATATCCATCGCTGCCCCCTCCTTTGTCTCCTGACCGGGAGAAGCGCAGCCGGGGAGCGATCGGGGCGCCACAATGGCCGCTGTGAGCCTCGAGGACCCCAGCCCCGGCGCCGCACTTGCGGTCATCGTCGCGGCTCGAAACGAGGCCGACCGGGTAGGGGAGACGGTCTCGGCGCTGCGCGCTGCCTTCCCCGGGGCGGCCATCTGGGTCGCCGATGACGCCTCCAGCGACGGCACGGCGGCGCTCGCAATCGGCGCCGGCGCTCGGGTCATCAGCCGTTCTCACCCGCACGGCAAGGGCGCCAACGTCAGCGCCGCGGCGCAGGCCGCGCTGAGCGTCGCTCACCCCCCCGTGCTGGTCCTCCTCTGCGACGCCGACCTCGGCCGCTCCGCCGCGCGTCTCGTTGCGCTGGTGGAGGCCGTGGGCGGTGGTCAGTGCGACCTTGCTATCGCTGCCTTCAAGGGGCGCGCCGGCGGCGGCTTTGGCATCGCCCTCGGCTTCGCCCGCTGGGCGATCCGCCGTCTCTGCGGTGCTGAGGTGAAGGCGCCGATCTCAGGTCAACGTGCCCTGCGCGCCGATGCCCTCCGCGCCACCCTCCCATTTGCCGCGGGCTACGGGATGGAGGTGGGAATGACGGTTGACGCGGTTCGCGCCGGCTACCGATTGTGCGAGTTGGAGCTGGACCTCACCCACCGGGTGAGCGGCCGCACGCTCGCCGGCTTCTCCCACCGCGCCCACCAGCTCTTCGACTTCGCCCGCGTATACCTTCAGCGTCGTTGATCCTCGCAATCGATCAGGGAACCACCGGAACCACCTGCCTCGTCTTCGACCTGGAGGGACGGGTCGCCGGGCGCTCTTACTCGGAGTTCGAACAGCACTTTCCCCAGCCAGGCTGGGTGGAGCATGACGCCACCGAGATCTGGGAGACGACGCGGCGGGTCGCCGCCCACTCCCTCGCCCAGGCCGGCATCGTCGGCGCCCAGCTCGACGGGATCGGAATCACCAACCAACGCGAGACCGTCGTCGCCTGGGATCCCGCCAGCGGCGAGCCGATCCACCGGGCCCTGGTCTGGCAGGACCGCCGCACGGCAGCGCGCTGTGAGGCGCTGCAGGCGGCGGGATATGAGGAGCTGGTCCGCGAGCGGACCGGCCTCGTGATCGACCCCTACTTCTCGGCGACCAAGATCGAGTGGCTGTTGGGAAACGCAGAGGGGGCGGAGAGGGCCGTCTTCGGCACCATCGACTCCTGGCTCTTGTTCAAGCTCACCGGTCGCCTCGCGACCGATTTCACCAACGCCTCGCGAACGATGTTGTTCGACATTCACCGACTGGGCTGGGATGAGGACCTCTGCGCTCTTTTCGGGATCGACCCGACGCGGCTACCGGAACCGCTGCCCTCGGCCCACATCTACGGCACAACCTCGGAGTTCGGCGGCGAGGTGCCGGTCGCCGGAATCGCCGGCGATCAGCAGGCGGCGCTTTTCGGGCAGGCTTGCAACCGCGCCGGGACGGCGAAGAACACCTACGGCACCGGCAGCTTCCTTCTCCTCCATGCGGGAGCCGCGCCGCCGCCGCCGAGCCCGGGTCTGCTGACCACGGTCGCCTGCGCCGAGGGGCAGGAGGCGGCCTACGCGCTGGAGGCGGCGATCTTCGTCACCGGGGCCGCGGTGCAGTGGTTGCGCGACGGCCTCGGAATCGTCGGCGATGCCGCGGAAACCGAGCCGATGGCCGCCTCGCTGGAGGGCAACGATGGGGTCTATTTCGTGCCGGCCCTGACCGGACTCGGTTCACCGCACTGGGATCCCTACGCGCGCGGGACAATCGTCGGGCTGACCCGCGGCACGCGTCGCGAGCACCTGGCGCGGGCGGCGCTGGAGGCGATCGCCTACCAGACGATTGACGCTGTCCGTGCGCAGGAGGCGGCGGCGGGCGAGCGGCTGGAGACGCTGAAGGCCGACGGAGGCGCGGTGGCCAACCGCTGGTTGATGCAGTTTCAGGCCGACGTACTGGGGGCGGCGGTGGTGGTGCCGCAGATCGCCGAGACGACGGCGCTCGGCGCCGCCTTCCTGGCCGGGATCGCCACCGGGCGCTGGAGCGCAGAGCAGGTGGCGGGGATGTGGCGGGAGGCGGCGCGCTTTGAGCCCCGAATCGAGGAGGAGGAGCGCCGGGCGCTGCTCGCCCAGTGGCACCGCGCCCTGCAGCGCTCCCGAGGCTGGGCCCGGCCGGAGGCCCAGGCCAAGGCCACGTAACCGCCGACGGCCGCGAGGGTAGGGACCAGCGGCGGCCGCCGCCGCCGTCTCGTCATGGTGGATATGAAGCCACAGGTCTACAGGGACCCGCGACCGGCGGAGTACTTCGACCAGTTCCACCAGGCCGCGCGCCGGGGGATCGGGTGGACCTACACCGCCGCCCGCATCCTCGTCACCCTGCCCACGATCGGGATCTATCGGGTGCGCGCGATCGGGGTGGAGAACGTGCCCCGCCACGGTCCCCTCGTGCTGGCCCCCAACCACTTCAGCCAGATGGATCATTTCTTCGCCGGCGTCTACCTGCGCCGGAAGATCCGCTTCATGGCCAAATCGCAGCTCTTCGGGCCGCCCGTGCTCACCTACATCTACAAGCACGGGGGGGCGTTTCCGGTTCGCCGCGGCGAGCGCGACGAGGAGGCGCTGCGGACCGTCTTCACCCTGCTTGAGCAGGGTGAGATGCCGCTGGTCTATGCCGAGGGCGGGCGTTCGCGCTCGGGCGAGCTGGGCTCTCCCAAACCTGGGATCGGGCGGATCGCCCTGGAGTCCGGTGCGCCGATCGTCCCGGTGGCGATCCACGGCTCGGCAGCGGTGCGCGGTTGGAAACGGTTGCGCTTCCCGAGGGTGACGGTCCAATACGGTCCGCCCCTGGCCTACCCGGTCGAGCCCGAACCGAGCCGCGAGCGCCAGCTCGAGGTCGCGACCGAGGTCTTTGACTGCGTACGGCGGATGTACCAGCGGCTCGAGGCGGAAGGGCGTCGCGGCGTCATCCGCGCCCTGCGCGAGAGCCAACCGGCCTAGCGCCTACTCGTAGCGGGCCTCGAGCTGTTCGTAGAAGCCCAGGTCGTGTCCGGGTGTGATCACGACATCCGGGAATTCCCGGTGAAAGAGGCGCAGCTCCTGCAGGGAGCGGCGGAAGTTGTGGGCGTCGAAGGGGCGCGGCGGCAGGGGTGCGTTGCCGTCGAGCTGCGGGTAGGTGTACATCGCGTCGCCGCCGATCACGAAGTCGCGGTCCGTGAGGCGGGCCACCACCGAGATGTGGCCGGCGCTGTGGCCGGGGGTGAAGGCGAGTCGGAGGGAGCCGTCGTCAAAGAGGTCGAAGGTGCGTCCGAAGGTCGCGTAGGAATCGATTCCGCCGCGGTCAAAGTCGACCGTCCGGTAGTCAAATGCGTAGTCGAAGTGGGTGCGACGGTAGCCGTTCATCGCCGGCTGGGAGCCGTGCGTGGCCTCCCGCCACTCCTGCTCACTGACGATGAAGGTCGATTTCGGGAACTCCGAGATCGCGGAGGTGTGATCGAGGTGCATGTGGGTCATCACCACGATCGGGACCTCGCCGGGCTCGATGCCGCGCCGGCGCAGCTGGGCGGGAACGTCTTCGCCCGGCTCGAGTGTCGGCTTGCCGATCCGGGCGGCGAGCTTGCCGAAGTTCTCGCTGGGATCGGTGGAGATCGAGGGGTGAAAGCCGGTGTCGATGAGGATCGCCCCGGCGCTTGGGTGGCGGATCAGGAAGGTGGGAATGGGGATGGTGACCGCAGACTTTGAGCGCAGCAGGTCGAGGATCACCCTCGGAGTGAGAAAGCGCCCGCCCGGGCTCTCCATCATCGAGCGCGACCAGGTTGCGCGGCCGGCGATGATCGGTTCGACCGCCACCGTGGCTCCCGGGGTGCCTCCGCTCAGCGGCTCATGCAACGGTTTGGCTTCCACGTGGACCGCCATCGCCGCCCACCATACGGCGATGACGGCGTCTATAGGCTTGCGCGGGTATGGCTGAAAGCGCGCATTCGCCGATCTTCCGGCCGGGTCTGCTGGATGGTCAGGTGTGCGTGGTCTCAGGCGCTGGCAGCGGACTTGGCAGGGCGACGGCATTGGAGCTGACTCGGCTTGGGTCCACAGTCATCGGTTGCGGGCGGCGGGAGGAGCCGCTGGCGGAGACCGCGGCGCTCGCCGCGCACCTGCCGGGGGGCTATGAGCGCGAAGCGATGGACATTCGCGATGAGGCCGCCGTCGAGCGACTCATCGATGGAGTGCTCGACCGCCATGGACGGTTGGACGTACTGGTCAACAACGCCGGTGGGCAGTTCCTGGCCCCGGCGGAGACGATCACCCCGAAGGGCTTTCGCACGGTGACCGAACTGAACGTCCAGGGCACCTGGCTGATGACCCACGCGGCGGCGACCAGGGCCTTCATCCCTCAGGGTGCCGGCAAGGTGCTGAGCATCACCCTCTCTCCCCACAACGGGATGCCGGGGATGGTTCACTCGGGCGCGGCGCGCGCCGCGGTGGAGAACATGATGCGGACGCTGGCGGTCGAGTGGGCCCGGTTCGGGATCAAGACCTGTGCGCTGGCGGCGGGCCAGTTCGCCACCGAGACCCTGCTGACCAAGTATCCGCAGGTCGTCGTCGACAACCTCGAGCGCGCGATCCCGATCGGCCGGGCCGGCCGCCCCGAGGAGATGGCCTGGCTGGTCGCCTACCTCGCCTCACCCGCCGGGGACTTCTTCTCCGGGACGACGATCACCATCGACGGTGCCCGCGACAACTGGGCCGGGCCCTGGCCACCGGAGGCAATCGCCGATGAGGGCGGCAGCCCGATCGCCGAGGAGCGCCGGCCCAAATGAGGGCCTACTTTCGCGGCTCGAGGATGACGATCGGGATTTCGCGGCCGCGGCTGCGCGCCTGGTAGTCGGCGTAGCCGCGATAGGTCTCGACCGCGCGTGGCCAGAGGCGCTCTCGCTCTTTTGGGGTGGCGAGGCGGGCATGGACCGGGCGGCGCTCGGCGCCGATCTGCGCCGTCGTGTCGGGGTGTGCTTTCAGGTTGTGAAACCAGGCCGGATTTCTGGGGAAGCCGCCCTTGGAGGCGATCACGAAGACGTTCTCGCCGTCGCGTACGTAGAGCAGGGGAGAGGTGCGCAGGGCGCCGCTCTTGGCGCCGACGTGGTCGAGCAACAGCATCTGGCCACCGATGCCGGGGAGCGTGTGGCCGAGCCGGCCCCCGGTGGCCCGGTAGACAAGAGTGTGGATGCCCATGAAGCGGTGGAGGGCAGGCCAGACGTGGTCCGCCACGTCGAGGTAGCGGACCTTCGACCTGCCCTCTGTCGCCGCAGTGCTCAGGTGTACATGCCTCCGAACATCCCGCCGGTCACGTTCAGCACCTGGCCGTGGACGTAGTTGGCAAGAGGTGAGGCGAGGAAGAGGACTGGACCCGAGGCCTCCTGGGGGGTCGCCGGGCGGCCCAGCGGGATTATCGCCGAGGCCATCGCCCGCATCTGCTCCGGGATACCGAGCTCGATCTTCTCGCCGCTCGGCGAGGTCATCTCCTCGCCCTGCTCCTTGGCCGCCGTGAGTCTCGTTTCGACGAAGCCGAAGGCGACCGCGTTGACGTTGATCTTGAACTGTCCCCACTCCTTGGCGAGGGTTTTGGTCAAGCCAACGACCGCCATCTTCGCCGCCGAGTAATTGACCTGGCCGGCGTTGCCCATCGTGCCCGAGGTCGAGGAGACGTTGACGATCTTGCGGAACACCTCCTTGCCCTCGTTGCGCTCCGCCTTGGCGGCCTCGCGCCAGTGGGGGGCGAGGGCCCGTGCAACCCGGAAGGGCACGATCGTGTGGATGTCGAGCATCGCCTGAAACTGCTCGTCGGTCATCCGGTGGGCCACCCCATCCCAGGTGTAGCCGGCGTTGTTGACGACGATATCGACGGCGCCGAATGCATCGACCCCGGCGGCGACCAGCTCATCGGCGGCGCCAGCCTTGGTCAGGTCGCCCGCGTGGACGGCCGTCTCGCCGTCGATCTCAACCGCCGCCTGCTCGGCGACGTCGGCGTCGAGGTCGTTGATCAGGACCCTGGCGCCCTCGCTTGCAAACAGCTCAGCGGTGGCCCGGCCAATCCCACGAGCCGAGCCGGTAACGATCGCCGCTTTTCCATCGAGAATTCCCATCAGTCTGCGTCTCCTTCTGGTTCGTCAAGTCGGCCCGGGAGGCTATAGGGAAGAGGTTGGTCCTGGCCGCCCGGCCAGGACCAACGACCCCTCGACCAGGTCAAAGCCGTCGCGCTTCCGCCGGTCAGTCGGTGAGGATCTGGCCAAGCGAGAAAGGAGTCGTGCCCATGCAACCCTCCGAATACCCGGTGGCGCTCTCGATCGAGTACCCCGATCGTCCGCTGAATCGGCTCAGCACGGCCCTGCGGATCTTCGCCGCGATCCCGATCCTGATCCTCCTCGAGCTGCTTCAGGGGGCGAACTTCGGCGGCGGTGTGGGCGGGGGGAGGGCGGTCTTTTCGGGCGCAGAGGCCGGCGCTGGGATCGTGGTGCTACCCACGGCACTGATGATCATCTTCCGGAAGAAGTACCCGCGCTGGTGGTTTGACTGGAACCGCGAACTGCTGCGCTTCATCAACCGGGTGGGCATCTATCTGGCGTTGATGGACGATCGCTACCCCTCCACCGAGGATCAGCAGGCCCTCCATCTCGATTTTTCCTACCCCGACGTCGCCACCGATCTAAACCGCGGCCTGCCGATCGTCAAGTGGCTCCTGGCGATCCCCCATTACCTGGTTTTGATCCTCCTCTACCTCGGCGCTTTCTTCGCCGTGATTGGCGCCTGGTTTGCGATCCTCTTTACCGGGCGCTATCCACGGGGGATCTTCGGCTACCTCGAGGGCGTGTTCCGCTGGCACAACCGAGTTATCGGCTACGCGGTGACCCTCGTCACCGACCGCTATCCCCCCTTCCGGCTCTCCGCCTGAGATCGGTGCCGGGCGCGGTAGCCGCGTGCTGTGGATAACCCTGAAGCCTGCGCTTACTGGACTGGTGGCGCGGGATCCTGGGGCAGGGGGGGCGGCATCTGGTCGGTTGGGGCCGGGGGCTCGGGCTGCCCGGGAAGCGCATCAGCCTCGGAGCGCCAGACGCTGTTCAGCGATGACTGCAGGTATGCCCACAGGCCGGGAGCGAGGAGCAGGTAGAGGATCAGCGCGATCCAGCCGTTGACCGGCTCCTGGCCAGCGACGCGAGCGGCCCCCTGGGCGCGCTTGGTTCCCCGCCAGTAGGTGATCAGCGCGGGCACGATGATCAGTCCGCCGGGAAATAGGGCGAGCACCGAGTTGGTCGGATTCTGGCCGAGGTCATAACCCTTCGCCTGCCCGTAGTCGCGCAGCTCGCGGTTGATCCTGTACCACCAGACGAGGTGGTAGATGCCGAGGGTGATGATCGGCAGCAGGGCGGCGGCCCATGGGCTGCGAATCTTGACCTTGCTCTCGCTGCCGCGAATCTGCATCTCATAGGCCATCGGTGTCTCGTTTCTCCCCACCTGCGTCGGTTGGCGACGACACTACCCGACGGTGGGTCTTCGATTAGCGGATACGCTGGCCCGCACGTGAGTAACGACCTCTCCAGCGTCTTCCTTCTCGCGCTCGTCTCGATGTTTAACCCGACACTGCTCGCCGCGGTGACGGTGATGATGCTGCTGCCCAACACGAAGCGGTTGATGGCCGGGTACCTGCTCGGCGCCTACACGACGAGCATCTCGCTCGGCCTGGTGATCGTCTTCTCACTCAGCGGGTCCAGCTCGGTGAACACTGCCCGCAACACGCTCAGCCCCGCCGCGGACATCGTGCTCGGCCTGCTTGCGCTGCTGGTGGCCTACGTGCTCGGAACCGGGCGCGATGAGCCGGTCAGGCAGCGCCGGCAGCGGCGCAAGGAGGAAAAGGGAGGCGGTGAACCAAAGCAGTCCCTGCCCGAACGGATGCTGGGTCAGGGGTCGGCTCGGGCCACCTTCCTGGTCGGCCTGATCCTCTCCTTCCCGGGCGTCTCCTACCTGACCGCGCTTCACCACATCGCCAAGTTGGATCCGGGAACCCTGGCGAGCGTCCTGCTCGTTGTTGGCTTCTGCCTGATGCAGCAGGTGTTGCTCGAGCTTCCCCTGCTTGGCTTTGCGATAGCTCCGGATTGGACAAAGGACGCGGTCAAGGGCTTCAGGGCCTGGCTGGGTCGCAGCGGACGTCGGGCCGGCGTGATCGGTGCTGCGGCGATCGGGATTCTGCTGATCGGTCGTGGCCTGGTCACCCTGATCGGTTGATCTGCTCCACAACCGTCGAGAGGGTTTAAGGTGCAGCCCCAGGGTTCGTCGCCGGGAGCGAAAGGAGTCACTGTGCCAGTCAGCCGCCTTTTCAAGACTGCGATATTCGCAACCAGCCTCCTTATTGTCGCACTTGCCTGCGTCGCGCTCGCAGCCTCGCTGCCGCAGGGGGCTAAGGCTTATTCGACAGGTGGTCGCAAACACGGCCTAAGCCTGACGCTCGTCACCAGCGCCAGCGGCAAGTCGATCGAAGCTGGGGAGGCGGCGTTGGGCAGCCAGTACGCGCTCAGCGGCGGTTCGGTGGAATGCCACAAGGCGAAGAAGAACCACGGCTTTCACGGAACTCCATTTGCTCTCTTCGGCTTTCCGGGGGCGAAGCTGAAGCTCACCCAGGGGAAGTACGGCTTTTCGAAGACCGCGAAATCGGTGACCTACGCGCTCGGCAGTCCGGCGAAACCGTTCAAGCTGAAGGTGACGATCGCTGGCGCCGTCGCTAGCCCCACCTCGATCAAGGGGACCGTGAAGGCGACGGGCGGCCCCTGCACCTCGAAGAGGCCGCTGAAGTTCAACGCCAAACTGGATAACAAGATCCCGGTCGCCCCGGGCAGATAGCAACCGCGCTTGATGGCCGGCGAGGAATCCGCGCGGCATCCCCTCAACCGGGCGCTCCTGGTTCTTACCTTCACCACCGGGTTGGTTGACGCTGCCAGCTACCTCGGGCTGGGTCACGTCTTCACCGCGAACATGACCGGCAACATCGTCCTGCTCGGCTTTGGGATCGCCGGCAGCGGTGGCCTTCCTGTGCTCGCGCCGCTCGTCTCGCTGGGGGCCTTTCTGGTTGGCGCGGCCGTGGGCGGCATCATGGCGGCGAGGATGGCGAGGAGCGATCCCGCACGTCTCGCGCGTGCGCTGGCGATCGAGGTGGGGGCAATCGGGGTCGCGGTCGTGGTAGCGGTGGCGATCGAGGTGCAGCCAAACCGCGTCTCGGGCGATCTCGTGATCGCGCTGCTTGCGCTGGCGATGGGAGTCCGCAACGCGACGGTACGGCGAATCGGCGCTGCTGACCTGACCACAACGGTGTTGACGATGACGCTCACGGGCCTCGCCGCAGAGTCGCCCCTCGCCGGTGGCAAGGGGGAGGGCTCGATGCGTCGGATTCTCGCGGTCGTGGCGATGCTGATCGGTGCCGTGGCCGGGGCGCTCCTTCTGAAGACTGATCTGGCCCTGCCCCTCGCCGCCGCGGCCGCGCTTGCGCTCGCCACCTGGTTGATTTACGTGCCTGCGGCGCGCCGGGCAGCCCGGGCGCCCGTTGCCTGAAGCGTGGTTGAAGCCAAGCCGGGTGTTATTGGCGCAGACCGGCGAGGACCTAACCGGACACCATCCCAAGCCCTCGCGGCCTTTGAGGCGTTGCTCCACAGCATCTTCGCAGCGCGCAATGACCCCGATCGAGCCGAACACCGTCCTGACTGACAGGAAGACGTCAAGCGACTGGAGACTTCCATGGGATGCAGTCATCGCCGACAGTGTGCGCTGCGACCGCGATCTCGACGTCACCCCCACGACGGCCGTGCTGGTCCGCGACCGCGGCAACGGCCGCGGCAAGCTCTGTTGGCGGGCGCTCAGGCAGCGATGGGCTCGGCGGGTAGGAGCGCGGCGTTCTGGCGCTCGAGCTCCTTGGCCACGCCCATGCGCCAGCTCTCGGCCTGCATCTCCGAGAACGGGTCGGGGAAGATCTCCTCATCCTCATTCTCGACGCCGTCGAAAATGGCTTGGGCGACTGACTTTGGTGGGGCCTTCGGGATCGGGAAGTCCCGGATCATGTCGGTGTCAATTGGACCGGGCAGGACGGCATGAACCTTGACGCCCCGTCCAGCCAGTAGCGCGCGCTGGGACTGCGTCACCGAGAATGCTGCCGCCTTCGAGGCCGAATAGGCCGGGAGGATAGGCACGGCGGCGAACGCGCCGATCGAGACGACGTTGATGATGCGTCCCCTGCTCTCGGTCAGCGACGGCAGCAGCGCCTGGGTCACCATCAACGGGCCGTAGACGTTGACGTCGAAGTGCTGCTCAAACGCGGCCCGATCGCTCAGGTCATCGGGGAGCGACAGTCCGGCGTTGTTGATCAGGATGTCGAGCGAATCGATGCGCTCGGCAGCCGCCTGGATCTGTGTCCAGACGGTCACGTCCACAATTAGCGGCACGACCCGATCATCCGGGTGGGCAAACCGCTGCCGCGACGCGGCATACACGCGCTGCGCACCCCGTTCCAGCGCCTCCTCGACGAGCGCCTGGCCAAGACCACGGTTAGCGCCGGTTACCAAAATTGTCTTGTCGGTGATTGTCATGTGTCGCTCCTTAGATCTCGTGTCCGCGACGATCTGGATCGCCCTTTTGAGAACAGAGATACGGGCGGACACGCGAATCCATCGCTCCTCGCCAACTTGGCGTTTGAGAGCACGACGGTGTATCGGGGCCCCCAGACGCTCCTCAGGGAGAGGGTCGATTGGGATCACCGATTCCCGGACGTAAGGGCTGAGTGGTTCGGACTGCTAGCGCGCGACCACCCGCACACGCAGCCCACGTTTCCCTGCGAAGCGATCTGCCGGGGCGAGTCATCGCGCTTCGGCAGCACGTGCCGCCCCGTGGATGCGCAACCGCGAGCCACCGACCAAGAAGCTCACAGATGGACACCGGTCGGGACTCGATCAGGACGCGCGCGTTGGATTTCGTGGCCCACTCGGATCTCAGTTGAAAACGCTCTAACCGGACTACGAAAGGAGAACCGAGATGGGAACGATCGTCATCAGCGAGAACGTCTCGCTCGACGGAGTGATCGAGGACCCAGCAGGTAGCGAGGGCTTCGCGCGCGGCGGCTGGGTTGGTCGTGTCGGCGACCGGGGTCGCGACGAGGCGGCCAAGATCCTGCTCGAGGAGGCGCTGCGCACCGAGGCCCTGCTGCTTGGTCGGCACAGCTACGAGTTCTTCGCCGGTCGTTGGCCCTCGCGGAGTGGCGAGTTGGCGGTTAGGTTGAACAACCTGCCCAAGTACGTCGTGTCTGCGACCCTCGAGGATCCCGACTGGAGCAACTCGACGGTGCTCAAGGGCGACGTGGTGGACGAGGTCTCGAAGCTTAAGCAGGAACTGGACGGGGAGATCCTCGTCTACGGCAGCTTCCAGCTCGTGCAGATGCTGCTAGAGCACGACCTCCTCGACGAGCTGCGGCTGATCGTGTATCCGGTGGTTCTCGGGGCCGGCGAGCGCCTGTTCGGCGAGACCAGCGACAAGATACCGATGCGCCTCCTCGACGCTCTGACCGTCGGTAGCGATCTCGCCCTCCTCACCTACGAGCCCCTCCGCGAATGAGGGACACACGCGATAATCAGCCGAGCAGGCTCGTGCATCTCGAGCTGCACACCCACGACCTGGCAGGCGCGAGCACGTTTTATCGCCAGCTGCTTGGGTGGCAGACAGAGCGCCTGGACTGTCGCTCTGGCACCTACCATGAGCTGGCCCTTGGCGGCGCGCTTGACGGCGGGATCATCGAATGCGGTGCACGGCGCCCGATCTGGCTTCCGTACGTGGAGGTGCAGCAGATCGAGGCGATGACCGAACGCGGGCGGGCGCTTGGAGCGGCGGTGTTGCTCGAGCCACGCGAGGGGCCGGCGGGATGGCGCAGCGTGCTGGGCACAAGCGATGGTGGGGAGGTCGCGCTCTGGCAGCCGAAGGGTACCCTCGTGCGAGGTATCAGATGACCGACTCTCAGCTACTCGAGGCTGCCATCGGGGGGGATCAGGAAGCGTTCGCCGAGTTGGTGCAACCGCACCGGAGGCCGCTGCACGCGCACTGCTATCGGATGCTCGGCTCCCTGCAGGATGCCGAGGATGCGGTGCAGGAGACCCTGCTGCGCGCGTGGCGGAGTCTGTCGTCGTTTGAGGGGCGAAGCTCGCTGCGAAGCTGGCTGTATTCGATCGCCACGAACGTTGGCCTGCGCGCGATTGAGCGCAGACCCTCGCGTGTGCTGCCTATCGACTATGGCCCACCCGCCGATCCACACAAGCCGATCCAAGCGCCGCTGCTCGAGTCCGTGTGGATGGATCCATATCCCAACGAGCAGCTCGGCCTCGATGACTCCCCCGCCGGACCGGAGGCCCGCTACGAGCAGCGAGAGAGCATCGAGCTCGCGTTTGTCGCCGCGCTCCAGCTCCTGCCGGCTCGGCAGCGAGCGGTGCTCATCCTCCGCAACGTTCTTGGCTTCTCTGGCGCAGAGGTAGCCGCGGCGCTTGAGACGACGCCGGCGTCGGTCTACAGCGCCCTGCAGCGTGCGCACGCGACGCTGGATGAGCGACGGCCGGAGCGCAGCCAGCAGGCGACCCTCCGCGCGCTGGGCGATGAGCAGCTAAATGAGATCGTCCAACGCTACGTCGAAGCCTGGGCGCGCAACGACGTGGACACGATCGTCGCGATGCTTACCGACACTGCGACGCTCGCGATGCCCCCGATCCCGAGCTGGTATCGCGGGCGTAAAGCGATCGAGCGGGTGCTGCGCAGCGTGGTGTTCGACGGCGCGCGGAGTTGGCGGATGTTGCCCACCGCAGCCAACGGTCAGCTTGCGGTTGGCGCCTACGAGCTCGACAGCTCGGGGATCTACGCCGCACATGGCGTGACAGTCCTCACCCTCGAGGCTGAGCAAATCGACGAGATCGTCCACTTCCGCACGCCGTCGATGGTCGAGTCGTTCGGGCTGCCTCCCCAGGTATGAGCTCGGGGCTGGAAGTCCTGCGGCAGATACCGGGTTCGCCTGCATCTGGCCCTATAAGGTCTCCGTCACCGGGATCAGGCTGGCGAGGTGCCGGCTGGTCGAACTGCATACCCGAGGGCAGCGATGGCTTCGATTCGCAAGGAGATCGCGATCAATGCGAGTGCGGAGTGCGTCTGGGACGCTCTACGTGATTGGGGCGGACTGCATGTGCGGCTCGTGCCCGGTTTCGCGACCGATGCCCGACTGGACGGTGAGGACCGGATCGTCACCTTCTTCAACGGCACCGTGCTGCGCGAGCGATTGGTCGACCTCGACGAGGAGGCCCGGCGGCTCGTGTGGTCGATCGTCGACTCGCCATATATCCATCACAACGCATCGGCTCAGGTGTTCGCGGATGGAGTCGACCGCAGCCTATTCGTGTGGATCGCCGATCTGCTCCCGAACGAGCTCGCCGGTCGCGCCGCATCTCTGATGGAGGACGCCTTGAGCGTCATCAAGCACACGCTCGAGCCCAACCGACCGGGCAAATAATCAACTTCCGAGTGCGCTCGGGTCCTTGAAGCCGGCGCCGCTCGCGGGCAGGGCAACGACACGCCAGCGCTTTGGCTTCCGGCGCGCGCCTCGCGCGCGGACGGGCCGCCTCCAAATACTCCGCGGCAGCGATGCACGTGGGAGCGATGGATTTCGGCTCTGCCTCGTATCTCCATGGGCAACGAAGAAGTACCGGCAACCCACCGACTGAGGAGCGCGCCGAGGGCTGGCGCAGTGGACCAGCTAAGGCATTCGCACACCAGTTCAACCGCGTCATCGCAGCCTGAAACAAAAACCAACAAAAGGAGCTCGATCACGATGCAGAACTTCAACACCGAATTCACCGTCGACCAGACCCCCGAACAGGCGCTCGCGGCGATCACCGACGTCCGCGCCTGGTGGTCGGGAAACATCGAGGGCGCAACTGATGAGCTCGGCGCCGAGTTCACCTACCGCTACCAGGACATCCACTACTCAAAGCAGAGGATCACCGAACTGATCCCCGGTCGCCGCGTCGTCTGGCAGGTGCTCGACGCCTACCTCGACTTCACCGAGGATCCCCGTGAGTGGGTCGGCAGCGAGGTCGTCTTCGAGATCGCGGCCGAAGGGGGCCAGAGCACCGTGCGGTTCAGCCATCTCGGGCTGACCCCCGAGGTCGAGTGCTACGAGAAGTGCGCGACCGCATGGGGCTTTTACATCAACACCAGCCTCAAGCGGCTGATCACGACAAACGAGGGAGCGCCCAACCCCGCCGAGAACCGCGAGCCCGAACCGGCGCGCTGAGGACAAAAGCCAAAATCCGGACGGCTGGGCTCCTCGCTGCCCAGCCGTCCCGCCGTTGCCTTCCAGTTGATCGCGCCGGGGAAGAGGAGGCAGTTGTCGCGGCGCCCGGCGGCCGTGCTTGATCTGTCACGCCAGGCTCGCTTGTGATTCTGGGCAGCTCAGAAACGATGTCTTCTTCGTCGAGAAGGAAGCCCTCGGCGGAACGATGCCTCTGCTCTTTCGTGTCGCGCACGAGCTTTCCCTCCGCGCAAATGAGCGGGCAGGCCTTTTGCGGCAGCCTCAACTGCGGCAGATAAGCAGACAACGCTGACTCTCAGTAGCGGCGCCAGCAGGCCGTCGAAACCCAGGCGTCTTCCCGGCCCACATCCACCTGCCCGCTTCGGGCCCGAAGCGAAGCCGTCAAAATGTTTGGGTCGGCTGGAGTCAGATGACTTCGGTGTCTCAAAACGGGGCAGGCCGAGCGCGAACCCATGTCCCCTTTGTGCCTACAGCCCCATGCCCTTACCGAGGATCTCCTTCATCACCTCGTCGGTGCCGCCCCCGATCGGGCCGAGGCGGGCATCGCGGACGGCTCGCTCAATGCCAAACTCCCGCATGTAGCCGTAGCCACCGTGGATCTGGAGGGAGTGGTCGGCTATCTCGAGGACCGCCCGCTGGGTGAGGAGCTTTGCCATCGTCACCTCGCGGATGCAGTCCTGCCCCTCGTGCATGAGGCGCAGGGCATTATAGGTGAGGGCGCGGGCGACCTCGGCCCTGGTCGCCATCTCGGCGACCCGGTGGCGGATCGCCTGGAACTTGCCGATCGGGCGGCCGAAGGCCTCGCGGTCCAGGGCGTAGGCAACGGTGACCTCGATCAGGCGCCGCATTGCCCCGACCGCACCGATCGCCATTAGCAGCCGCTCCCATGCGAAGTTGGCCATGATCAATCTGAAGCCCTCGTTCTCCTCCCCGAGCAGGTTTTGCGCCGGCACCTCGACATCGGTGAAGGAGAGCTCGGCGGTGTCGGAGGAATGCCAGCCCATCTTCTCCAGCTTCCGCGTGACCTCATAGCCGGGCATCTCTCGCTCCAGAACGAGGAAGGAGATGCCGTGGTGGCCGCCCTTGTGGGTTGTCTTCACCGCGCACACGAGAAAGTCGGCGCGAGCGCCGTTGGTGATGAAGGTCTTGGCGCCGTTGAGGAGGTAGCCGCCGTCGATCCGCTGCGCGAAGGTAGAGATGGCGGCGACATCGGAGCCCGCTCCCGGCTCGGTGATGCCCAGCGCGCCGACCTTCTCACCGGCTATCCCCGGCAAGAGCCACCGCTGTTTTTGCTGCTCGGTACCGAAGTTAAAGATCGGCGGTAGCGCGATCGAGGCGTGGGCATTGAGACCGGCCGCAACGCCACCCGAACCTCCGGAGTGGGCCAGCTCCTCAACCCAAACCGCGTCGTGCAGGTGAGTCCCGCCCTGGCCGCCGTATCGCTCCGGGAACTTCAGCCCCAGGAATCCCAGCTCCGCGCAGCGTCCGTAGAGCTCACGGGGAAACTCACGTGCGGCCTCCCACTCCTCGATGTGGGGCGCGATCTCCCTGGAGACGAACCGCCGGACGGTCGCCCGCAGCTCCTCGTGCTCCTCACCGAACGGCGGCAGGGGGGCCCTCACTCCCGCGTCTTTTACGATCGTCTCGGCCACGACACGGCCGTGCCAGGGCCCTAGAGCCCGTAGCTTCGCCCGATCACGTCGAGCATCACCTCGTCGGTGCCGGCGCCGATCCGGTTGAGACGGACATCGCGGTAGGCGCGCTCTATCTCGTACTCCTTCATGTAGCCGTAGCCGCCGAGGATCTGGACGCAATCGTCGGCGACCTCACAGGCGATGCGCGACGCGTAGAGCTTTGCCATCGTGATCTCGCGGACAGGGTACTCGCCGTTGGCAAAGCGCCAGGCGGTCGAGTAGGTGAACTGCTTTGCCGCCTCGGTCTTGGTCGCCATCTCGGCGAACTTGTGGCGGATCGCCTGGAACTTGCCGATCGGGCGACCGAAGGCTTCCCTCTCCTTGGCGTACTCGAGCGTCTTCTCGATCATTCGCTCGGCGCCGGCGTGGCAGCCGGCGGCAGCCACCAGCCGCTCGCCCTGCAGCTCCCAGGCGATGTGGTAGAAGCCTTTGCCGACCTCGCCCAGCACCGCGTCGGCCGGGACGCGGACATCTTCAAAGGCCAGCTCGCCCGTGTCGGAGGCGTGCATTCCCATCTTCTCCAACTCGGCGGAGACGGTGAAGCCAGGCACGTGCTTGCCGCCCTCATCGCGCAGGTCGACGACAAAGAGCGTGATCCCGGCGTGGCGCTCGCCCGGGTCGGTCTTGCAGACGAGGACGATGAAGTCCGCGCGCGGGCCGTTGGTGATGAAGGTCTTGGAGCCATTGATCACGTACTCCTCGCCGTCGCGGATCGCGGTGGTGCGGATTCCCGCCACATCGGAGCCGGCGCCGGGCTCGGTGATTCCCAGGGCGCCGATCTTCTCGCCCTTCAATCCCGGCTCGAGGTACCTGCGCTTCTGCTCCTCGGTTCCCAGCAGATGGATGGGGGGGAGGACCATGTCGGTCTGCACCGCGAAGCCCATGTTGGTGCCGCCGGAACCGGAGTAGCTCATGCACTCGGCGCGGACCAGCGAATAGAAGTAGTCGCCGCCCTGACCACCGTACTCCTCCGGGAAGCAGAGTCCGAGGAAGCCGAGCTCACCGGCCCGCTTCATCGCCTCGGTCGGCCAGTAGGTCTCCTCCCACTCGTTGCGGTGTGGCCACAGCTCCTTCCGCACCCATGCCTGCATCGAGTCGCGCAGGTCTTCGTGCTCCTGGGTGAAGATGAAGTGCTTGCGCCCGGCCTCGTGGTCGGGCTTGATCACACTGGAGCCGTCGGTCGTTGCGCTCGCCACAGTCTCTCTCCTCGCTCGCTGGTCCGGTTGGGCGACACCAGCCGCCCTCAAAGCGAGTGGACAGTAGCACTTCCCACTTCCGACTCGGTTCGGTTATCGTGGCGGCCGATGAGCCAAAAGCTGGTCCGCTACGAGGTCGCCGGGGGCATCGCCACGGTGACCCTGAACAATCCGGAAAAGCGCAACATGCTCTCGGCTGAGATGCTCGCCGAACTGGTTGAAGCGATCAGAGCCGCCCGCGACTCAGAGGAGGTGCGGGCGGTGGTCCTCACCGGGGCCGGTGATAAGGCCTTCTGTGCGGGGGCTGACCTCGGTGGCTTTGCTGGCGATGTGCCGCTGATCGCCAAACATTTCGCCTCCGATCTGTTCCTCGAGTTCTTCCGCTTGATGCCGCGGCTCGGCAAGCCCTCGCTGTGCGCCGTCAACGGCCATGTTCTCGCCGGCGGGGTCGGGCTCGCTCTCTCCTGCGATCTTGTGATCGCCAGGGAGGGTGCCACCTTCGGCACGCCGGAGATCAATGTCGGCGCCTTCCCCTACATGATCATGGCGATCATCTACCGCAATGTCCCGCGCAAGAAGGTCAACGAGATGATGCTTCTGGGGGAGCGGCTGAGCGCCGAGCAGGCGGTCGAGTACGGGCTCGCCAACAGGGTCGTGCCGGCGGCGGATTTCGAAGCGACGGTCGCCGAGTGGGCCAGCAAGCTGGCCTCAAAGAGCCCGGTGTTGATGCGATTGGGCCACGACGCGATGTACCGCCAACAGGATATGGCGCTCGAGGACGCGCTCGAGTACCTGCGCTCCCAGCTCTCGCTGACCCTCACCACCGAGGACATCGTCGAGGGCGTTACGGCATTCTTCGAAAAGCGTGAGCCGCAGTGGAAGGGGCGTTAGTGGCGCCCGATGAAAAGCATCTGCTTCCCGGAACAGCGCCACTGGCGGAGCTGACCGAGCAGCTCAAGGAGCGGCGCGAGAAGGCGGTGCTGGGCGGCGGCGAGGAGAAGATCGCCAAGCAGCACGAGCGTGGCAAGCTGACCGCTCGCGAGCGGATCGCCCTGCTCGTCGATCAGGGCACCTTCGTCGAGCTCGGCATCCTCGGTCGCCCCCACTTCGCACAGCGGGCGATGGACGGCGTCGAGGCGCCCGCCGACGGGGTGATCACCGGCTGGGGTGATATCGACGGGCGCTCCTGCTGCATCGCCGCCTACGACTTCACCGTGATGGCCGGCTCGATGGGAATGACCGGCGAGTTGAAGGTGACGCGGCTGCGCGAGATGGCGCTCTCCAAGCGGATGCCGTTCGTCTGGCTGCTCGACTCTGCCGGGGCGCGGATCCAGGAGGCGGCCGGCTCGCTCTTCGCCGGCTCCGGACACCTCTTCCGCGAGGAGGTCGAGATGTCGGGGGTCGTCCCGATGGTCGCGGCGATGATGGGGCCCTGTGCGGCGGGCACCGCCTACATCCCGGCGCTTGCCGACTTCGTGCCGATGGTCTCCGGTCAGGGGGCGATGGCGCTCGCCGGCCCCCACCTGGTCAAGGCGGTGACCGGCGAGGAGATCTCGATGGAGGACCTCGGCGGGGCCAAGGTCCACTGCCGCAAGTCGGGGGTTGGGGACCTGGAGGTCGCCGACGATGAGGAGTGCGTCGCAGCCGTCAAGCGCTACCTCTCCTACTTCCCCTCCAACTGCGAGCAAAAGCCGCCCCTTGCCGATTCGGCCGACCCCGGCGAGCGCATCTCCGAGAGGCTGCTGGAGATCGTCCCCGAGTCCCCCCGACAGCCCTACGACATGTATGAGGTGATCGGCGAGATCGTCGACGACGGAGAGTGGTTTGACCTGAAGCCGAAATTTGCCCGGACGCTGATCACCTGTTTCGCCCGTTTCGGCGGCCAGCCGGCGGGGATCGTCGCCAACCAGCCTAAGCAGCTGGCCGGCATCCTCGACAATGACTCCGCCGATAAGGCCGCCCGCTTCATCAACCTCTGCGACGCCTTCAACATCCCGCTCGTCTTCCTCCAGGACGTCCCCGGCTTCATGGTCGGCTCGAAGGTCGAGCACGCTGGGATCATCCGCCACGGCGCGAAGATGCTCTACGCGGTGAGCCGCGCCACGGTGCCGAAGGTCACCGTCGTCGTCCGCAAGGCCTATGGCGCCGGCTACTACGTGATGTGCGGGAAGGCGTATGAGCCGGACCTGATCGTCGCCTGGCCTGGTGCCGAGATCTCGGTGATGGGCGCCGAGGGGGCGGTCAACATCATCGGCCGCTCGGCGATCGAGGCTTCCGAGGATCCGGATGGAACTCGCGAGGCGATGCTGGATTCCGTCCGCCGGCAGATCGACCCCTATATCGCCGCCGGCAATGCGGTGATCGACGACATCATCGACCCCCGCGAGACCCGGCCGACGATCGTCAGGGCGCTGCGGATGGCGAGGAACAAGCACGTTGAGAAGCCAAGGAAAAGACACGGAGTGATGCCTGTATGAGCTCGTTCGAGGATGCGGTGATCATCAGCTGCTCTATCTCCGGGGTGATCGCCAACCGCGACCAGTGCCCGGCGATCCCCTACACGCCGGAGGAGTATGCGGCGGAGGCGCGCCGCGCAGTCGGGGAGGGCGCCTCACAGATTCACATCCATGCGCGCAAACCGGACGGCACCCCCTCCTATGAGATCGAGGATTTCGGCGCGATCACCGAGGCAATCCTGGCCGAGGTCGGCGACGTGATCATCAACTACTCCACCGGCGCAATCGGTATCCCGATCGAGAAGCGCATCTCCTACCTGCGGGCGCTGCGCCCGGACGTGGCGGCGCTGAACATGTCCTCGATGAATTACGCCAAGTACTCGAGTCGGCGCAAGGACTTCGTCTTCAAGGCTGTTTTCGAGAACAGCTTCGACACGATCATCGAGTTCCTCACCGCGATGCGGGACCTGGGGATCAAGCCAGAGCACGAGTGCTTTGACGCTGGCCATGTCGCCAACCTCGACCCACTGGTCGATATGGGCCTATTGGAGCCGCCGCTGCAGATCTCCCTTGTCATGGGGGTGACCGGAGGCATCCGGCCGACCGCCCGCAACGTCAGCACGATGGCAGACCAGATCCCCGGCGGGCCCGAGGGCCAAAACCAGTGGCAGGTGATCGGCATCTCCCGCGATCAGTGGAAGCTGCTCGCCTCCGCGCTGGTGCTGGGCGGCAACGTCCGCGCCGGAGTTGAGGACAACCTCTATCTGCCCAACGGGGAGATGGCGAAGTCCAACGGCGAGCTGATCGCAAAGGCCCGCCAGATGGCCGAGGACGTCGGCCGCCGTCCAGCCACAGTTGCCGAGGCGCGCGAGCTCTTGGGAGTCCCCAAGCGTGAGCGATCTGCCGCTTAGTGACGTAAGGGTCCTCGACCTCACCCGGCTCTTGCCCGGAGGCTTTTGCTCGCTGCTTTTGGCCGACCTCGGCGCCGAGGTGCTGAAGGTGGAGGACACGGGTATGGGCGACTACATCCGCTGGGCGCCGCCCTACTACGGCGAGGAGGCCCAGCAGCAGCTCGGCACCCGCTCGGCGCTCTACCTCTCGCTCAACCGTGGCAAGCGCTCGATCCGACTCGACCTCAAGAGCGAGGCCGGC
The DNA here is from genome assembly GCA_049585815.1 of Solirubrobacterales bacterium. Taxonomy (GTDB): domain Bacteria; phylum Actinomycetota; class Thermoleophilia; order Solirubrobacterales; family 70-9; genus DATLSM01. The sequence continues at coordinate 23,607 of JBAVAR010000131.1, read as the reverse complement.
CGCGAGGCCCTGCTGCGGTTGGTCGCGCGCTATGACGTCCTCCTCGACGGCTTTCGCCCCGGCGTCCTGGATCGTCTCGAGCTCGGCTATGAGCGGTTGCGCGAGGCCAACCCGGCGCTCGTCTTCTGCGCGATCACCGGCTATGGCCAGGACGGCCCCTACGCCCAGCGCGCCGGCCACGATATGAACTACCTCGGCCTCATGGGACTGCTCGGCCTGACCGGCGCCGGGGACGGTCCACCGGTCCAGTCGGCGGGACAGATCGCCGACCTCGGGGGTGGCGCGCTGCTGGCCGCCTTCGGGGTGATGGCGGCCCTGCATGAGCGAGCTCGCTCCGGCGAGGGCCAGATGGTGGATGTCTCGATGGCCGATGGCGCCCTCTCCTGGTTGGCGCTGGTCGCCGGCCGCTACTTCTGCGACGGCGAGGTGCCGCGGCGCGGCCAGCAGCAGCTCGCCGGCGCTCTGGTCTGCTACCTGCCGTATGAGGTCGCCGACGGTTGGGTCAGCTGCGGGGCCCTGGAGCCGAAGTTCTGGGCTGCGCTCTGCAACGGCGTCGGGCGAGTTGAGCTGATCGACAAGCAGTTCGAGGCACCCGGCTCCGATGCCTGGAGGCAGATCGCGGATGTCTTTCGCTCCCGCACTCGCGCTGAATGGGAAGCCTTCAACGACAGACATGACTGTTGCATTGAGCCGATCCTCGATCTCGATGAGACGCTGGAATCCGAGCTGGTCGCCACGCGCCGAATGGTGGTCGAGGTGCAGCAGCCGGGGCTGGGAGCGGTCCGTCAGTTGGGCCTGCCGCTGAAGATGAGCCGCACCCCGGGAGACCCGAGGCGTCCGGCTCCCGCCTTCGGCGAGCACACCGACGAGGTGCTTCGCGAGGCGGGCTACTCCCCCGAGGAGATTGCGGCGATGGTGAAATCAGGCGCCGCCGCCGGCCCTGGCGCCGACGCCGCGGCGACCTTTCGAGCATGAGCGCCAACGCCGAGAAGACGATGCTTCGCATCGGGGAGCTGGCGCAGGCATCCGGCGTACCGGTGCCGACTATCAAGCACTACCTTCGCGAGGGCCTGCTTCCCGAGCCGGTCAAGACGAGCCGCAACATGGCCTACTACCCGCCCGAGTTCGTCGATCGGATCAGGCTGATCAAGCAGCTCCAGGAGGAGCGTTTCATGCCGCTGAAGGCGATCAAATCGGTGCTCGACGAGGACCCCGAGCGCGCCCGCGCCCTGGTGGCACTTGAGGACCGCATACTCGATCGCGCCCTGGCCGGCGAGCGCACCCGCAGCAGCGCCGCCGAGGTGCGCCAGAGCTACGGCGTGCCCGGAGAGGTGCTCGAACGCCTCGCCGAGTTGGGGGTGCTGAGCCCCAACAGCCGTGGCTACTCACCCTCCGACGTGAAAATCATCGAGGCGATCAGCCGCTTCCGGGCCGGCGGCTATGACGAGGAGATCGGCTTCACCGTCTATGACACCCTACGCTACAAGAGCGCCATCGAGGAGTTGGTCCGCCAGGAGGTCGAGGTTGTCATGACCCGGCTGGCGGGTGAGGTCGAGCCCGAGCGAGTTGTCGAAATGCTTGAGGCGGGCGCCCAGCCCCTCCAGGATCTGATCGCCGCCCTGCACACCAAGCTGATGGTCGCCGAGTTGGAGCGCCACCGAGCAAGTCGTCGCTGAGCGCCGAGTTGCCGCTTTTCCGTTAGCCAGCTTGAGCCCCTCGGTTGGCCGGCGCGGTGGTGGGTAGCCTGGTTGCCTTGAGAGCGGTACTCGTCACCGGGGCATCGACCGGGATCGGCCGGGCAACGGCGCTGCGGCTCGATGGCGCCGGCTGGCGGGTCTTTGGTGGGGTGCGCCGCGAGGCCGAGGCGGTGGATTTGAGCGAGGCGGGTTCTGATCGCCTGACACCGCTGATCCTCGACGTCACCGATCCGGTGCAGATCGCAGCCGCTCGCGATCTCCCTCAGCGCGGACCTCGACGGCCGCGGTCTCGACGGCCTTGTCAATAACGCCGGGGTCGCGATACCCGGTCCTCTGGAGACGCTGCCGATTGAGGACTTCCGCCGCCAGATCGAGGTTAACCTGATCGGCCAGGTCGCGGCACCCAGGCGATGCTGAAGCAGATCCGCCAGGTACGCGGCCGCATCGTCTTCATCAGCTCGATCGGGGGGCGCATCGCCTTTCCGCTTACCGGCGCCTACCACGCATCGAAGTTTGGCGTCGAGGCGGTGGGGGACGTCTTTCGGCAGGAGCTGCGCCGCTGGCGGATCCCCGTCTCGATCATCGAGCCCGGTTCGATTGACACTCCGATCTGGGAGCGGGCCGAACGCGAGTCCGATCAGGTCGGCGAGCGCGCCCAGCCCGGCCAGGACGAGCTTTATGGGCGGGCGATCGCCGCCTATCGCAAGACCACCAGGCAGCTCGCAGCCCGCGGTATCGCAGCTGAGAAGGCGGCCGAGGCCGTCGAGCACGCACTCAGCGTGAACCGCCCGCGCGCCCGCTACCTGGTCGGCCTCGATGCCAAGCTCCAGGCCCGTTTGAAGCCCATCCTCCCGACCCCGGTCTTCGATTGGGTGGTGGCGCGCACGATGGGCCTCTGAACGGGGGCGATCGGCGCCTGCTCCTATACTGCGCAAAGCCGATTGACGGGTCAATCAGCCACCGGCGGGCACTCCGGAGCGATGAGAGGAAGCCTTTTGCGCGCAGCGGCCGTACAGCTCAACTCGACTGGCGAGCGGGATCGAAATCTGGAGGCCGCCGACCGTCTGGTCCGCGCCGCTGCCGGCGAGGGTGCCGAGCTTATCGCGCTGCCGGAGAAGTGGAACCTGCTGGCCGGCGGGGAGGAGTTACTGGCCGGGGCCGAGCCGCTTGACGGCCCCTCCCTGAGCCTCGCCCGCGGGTGGGCGCATGAGTTCGGCATCCACCTGCTCGCGGGCAGCATCTCCGAGCGGGGTGCGGGGAAGGCATTCAACACCTCGGTCTTGATCGGGCCGGCCGGCGAGGATCTCGCGGTTTACCGCAAGATCCACATGTTCGACGTCGAGGTGGGGGGCGTCTCCTACCGCGAGTCAGAATTCGAGCAGCCCGGCACCGAGATCATCAGCGCTGCGATCGGTGAGCTGCTCGTCGGGCTGTCGGTCTGCTATGACCTCCGATTCCCCGAGCTTTACCGCATCCTCGCCGTGCGTGGCGCTCGCCTGCTCACCGTCCCCTCCGCCTTCACCGCGGCCAGCGGTCGCGACCACTGGGAGGTGTTGCTACGGGCGCGGGCGATTGAGAACCAGGCCTTTGTGCTCGCTCCCAACCAGGTTGGCCAGGCGCCGCCGCACTTCAACTCCCACGGGCACTCGGCGATCGTCGACCCCTGGGGCACGGTTTTGGCCCTGCTCCCCAGCGGCGAGGGCTTTATCGCGGCCGACCTCGACCTTGGTGGGCAGGAGAGGGTGCGCGAGTCACTGCCCTCCCTCGCCAACCGCCGCCCTCAATCCTACGTCTGGCCCCAGCTCTCGGAGGCGTGCGCCTGATGGCCAAGGCTCCTCCGGTTGACAAGCGCCGTCAGATCCTCGACGCGGCGATCCGGGTCTTTGCCCGTCAGGGTTTCCATTCGACCCGCGTGGCTGACATCGCCGACGAGGCCGGCGTCGCCTACGGGCTCGTCTATCACTACTTCCGCTCCAAGGACGAGGTGCTGAACGAGCTGTTCAGCGAGCGCTGGTCGCTGCTGCTGGCGGCAATCGAGGAGACCGACCGCGGCGAGGACCCTCCGCGCGCCAAGCTGGAGGCGGTTGCCGCCTTCATCGTCGACTCCTACCGCCACGACCCGGAGCTGATGAAGGTGATCATTGTCGAGGTCACCCGCGCTGCCAACTCGTTCGGACGCACCCACCTGCCGGAGATCAGGCGCGCCTACGATTCGATCGCAAAGATTGTCGCCGAGGGACAGCGGGCCGGCTCTTTTCGCCGCGACATCGACCCGATCTTTGCCTCGATGTCGTTCTATGGGGCGATCGAGCAGCTGCTCTCGGGCTGGATTTTCGAGGTGATCCCCGCCGCCGAGACGGACTTCGACCACGCTAAGGAGCTGGTCGTGGCGACGATCTGTGACGGCCTTGAGCCCCGATAGGTAAGGTCGGCGCCTATGGAGAACGACATCGTCAAGAGACTTGCCTGGAGCGGGCTGCTCGCCGCGAGCAGCGCCCTCGCCAGCATCGTCGCCGCCAGGATCGCGGCCGTTTTGTGGCGGCGGGTCCTCGGCGAGGAGCCACCGGAGTAGGCCGACCGGGATGCCAGAGCCGACCGCTACGCCCCCCCCGGAGCCCGGTGAGAAGTCGGTCGCCGAGCTCGTTTTCGACGTTTCCGAAAAGACTTCGTCGCTAATTCGCGAGGAGATCGAGCTCGCCAAGGCGGAGATCTCCGAGAAGCTCGGCAAGATCCTCCGCGGCTCCGCGGTCGGGGCGGCCGCCGGGGCGTTCGCCTTCCTCGCCCTGATCCTGGTCATGGAGGGAATCGCCTGGTTGCTGAACGAAGAGGTATTTGAAGGCAAGACCTGGCCGGGTTTCTTCGTCGAGGCCGCGATCTTCCTTCTGATCGCCGCCGCAGCGGGCTTCTTCGCCTACCGCTCGGTTCTGGCCGGGGCGCCCCCGATGCCCGACCAGGCGATCGAAGAGGCCAAACTGACCAGGGCGATGCTGGAAGGGGAGGACGAGGCGTGAGCGGGCCCCCCGAGCGCACCCGTCCTTCCGCCGCTGGAATGCTCGGCCGTTCTGCGGCGGAGATCCGCCGCGACATCGACGCTCACCGCCAGGACCTCGGCCGCTCGGTCGAGGCGCTGCGCGGGCGTGTCACCGAGCTGACCGACTGGCGCCGCCAGGTCCGCGAGCACCAGCGGGAATTGGCGATCGGCGCGGCCGTGGTTGGGTTTGCGATCGGAGGGCTCCTGGCCCTCCGCCGTCGTCGCTGAGCGCTATTCCAGCACCGATCTGGAGACGCTGCCGACGCCGAGCAGCCCGGGACCGACGTGAGCTCCGATCACCGGCCCGATCTCTGAGATGAAGACCGGGTCGCCGCCGAAGATCTGATGGCAGTCGTCGGCCAGGGAGTTGGCGGCCTCGGGATCTTGGATGTGCTGCACGACCCAGGCGTCGAACCCCTGCTCGTGGCGCTGGCGTGCGTAGCCGCGCAGCCGCTCGATCGAGCGCGCCCGGGTTCTGACCCGCTCGACCGGGGTGATCTCCTCCTCGAGGGTGAGGATCGGCTTGATCTTCAGCGCGCTGCCGATCCAGGCGCGAGCACCGCCGATCCGCCCGCCGCGCCGCAGGTACTCGAGGGTGTCGATCGCAAACCACATCTTCAACTCCTCACGCGCCTGTTGGGCACGGGCAAGGACCTCGCTGCCATCACCGCCCACCGCCGCGGCCGCCGCGGCCGCGACCACAGAGAAGCCCATCCCGCCGCAGGCGGTGCGCGAGTCAAAGAGGTGGATACGCTCGCCCCCCCTGCCCTCGGCGATCAGCCGCTCACGGGCCTGGCCGGCCGCCTCGAAGGTCCCGCTTATCCCCGCCGAGATGTGGATGGAGACGATCTCCCTGCCCTGGTCGAGGAGGGGCTGATAGACGGAGACAAAGTCACCGATCGATGGCTGGGAGGTGGTTGCCCCACTCTCAGAGGCGCGCAGGCGCTCATAGAACTCAGGGTAGTTGAAGATCTCCGACTCCCTCTTCTGCTGGCCGTCGACCGATACGTAGAGGCTGATCCGGTGGATCTCCCGCTCGGCGACAAGCGCATCGGGCAGGTAGGCCGTCGTGTCGCAGACGACGGCGGTATCGGAGTTGGAACTCAAGGGGAGCGGAGTTTGTCAGACACGTCCGAGTGCCCCCGGACCGGGTGAGCGGACCCCGCCGCCCGATTCAGCCGCCGATCACCCGGCATTGGGGCGCGCTTTCTGCAGCGGGGGTGCAGCGGCGGCTACACTTTGTGAAGTGAGCGAATCCAGCCCAGCGGCGATCACCCTGACCGACAAGGCCGTCGAGAAGATAGGCGAGCTGTTGGGCGGTCAGGAGGATGCTCAAGACCAGGCCCTGCGGGTCGCGGTGCGCGGTGGCGGCTGCTCGGGTTTCCAGTACGCACTTGCCTTCGACAGGCCCAGGGACGAGGACAGCGTCTTCGAGGTCGACGGAGTTTCCGTCATCGTCGACAAGGTCAGCATGCAGTTCGTCTTTGGCTCGGAGGTCGACTACGTCGAAGGCCTCCAGGGAGCCGGCTTTCAGGTCAACAACCCAAATGTGGTGGCGGCCTGCGGCTGCGGTTCCTCCTTCCAGGTGAAAGAGGACAGCGCCGAGGCGGCCGCCGTCTAGCTGCCGTCGATCTGCAATGGCGGCGGCTGCGCGGGCGCCGCAGCCGGGGTGGCGGCGATCTCGGGCTGCTCGACCCCAAGTGCCTCGGCGAGTTCACCGGATGCGAGCATCTCCTCGACGATGTCGGCACCGCCGATCAACTCACCGTTGACGTAGAGCTGGGGAAACGTCTGCCAATCGGCGATCTCCGCCGTCACCTCGCGCAGGGGCTGCAGGGCGGGGAGGACGTCGATCGCGCCGTACTCGACGTCGAGGGAGTCGAGCACCTGGACAACTCGCAGCGAGAAGCCGCAGCGCGGGGCATCGGGGGTCCCTTTCATGAAGAGCAGCACCTGGTTGGCGGCGATCAGCTCTTTGACTCTGGCCTTCAGCTCGGGGTCTGCCATCGGCACAGGGTAGCTACCCGGCGATCTCGGTCCTGATCGAGAGGGCGTGAATCGTGCCGTCCTCAAAGCGCCTCTTCACCGCCGCCCTGACCAGACGGTGCTGGTCGATCCGCGAGAGACCCACGAACTGGTGAGCGGCCACAATCGCCCGCAGGTGGTCCCCCGCACCGGTCTCGTCGAGCACCTCGACCGTGGCCCCCGGCAGGGCAGCCTCGATCATCGCCTTCAACTCCGCCAGGTCGGCGGCCATCAGCGCTCGGCGGCGTCGAGGGCGCCGGTGTGCTCGAGCATCTCCTCGACTCGGATGAACTTGACGCGGGGGCGACCGTGCGGCTCGCCGCGGCCGACCTCCGCCTGATCGATTGCCTGCCAGTCCTCAAAGCTGACGTAGCGGATGCCGCGTTCGGCGAGTAGTTCCTCGACTGCCGTGGGCTCGGGGCTGTGCGGTTGCATGAGGGTCTGGGTCTCGACGTCGGCGAGCAGGTGCCCAACTGTCTCCAAGGCGTCTTTCTTGTTCGTCCCGATCACGCCCGAGGGGCCCCGCTTGATCCAGCCGGCGGTGTAGTGACCCACCTTGTGACCGGCGTCATGGGAATCGAGGATCCGGCCACCCTCGTTGAGGATCAGACCGCGCTTCTCGTCGAAGGGGACGCCCTCGATCGGCACTCCCGTGTAGCCGACTGAGCGCAGCACCAGCCCGCACTCCAGCACCTCGCGCTCGCCGGTGCCCCTGGCGCGGAGCGTGCCGCCCTCCTCGATCAGCTGATTGCGCCCGATCACGATTCTCTCGACCTTGCCATCGCCCTCGATCTCGACCGGGGAGGCGAGGAAGCGCAGCACGATCCGCTTGCGCCGCCCCGTGGGCTGCCGCTTGGAGAACTCGCGAAGGGTCTCGACGTTTACCCGGGTCGTCTTATCGGCCTGCTCGGAGGCGAGGTAGGCCTCGCTGGCCGAGTCCAGCTCGACTTCGGCCGGGTCGACGATGACGTCGGCGTCCTCCATCTCGCCCAGCTCCTTGATCTCAGGGTTGGTGAAGGCCGCCTGAGCAGGTCCGCGGCGGCCGAGCACGACGATCTCCCGAATCGAGCTGCGGTCGAGCTTCTCGATCGCGTGGTCGGCGGTGTCGGTCTGCCGCAGCTCGTGGTCTGTCAGAGCCAACATCCGGGCGACGTCCATGGCCACGTTGCCGTTGCCGATCACCACCGCCCGCTCACCGCCAAGGTCGAACTCCTCGCCGGCGTAATCGGGGTGGGCGTTGTACCAGCCGACGAAGGCGGTGGCGGCGTGGCTTCCGGGCAGGTGCTCGCCGGGGATGCCGAGCTGGCGGTCGGTCTCACAGCCGACCGTGAAGACGATCGCGTGGTAGTGGCGCTCGAGGTCTTCGACCTCGATGTCGTGACCGACCTTGACGTTGCCAAAGAAGCGGAATCCGTCGCGTGCCGCCGTCTTTTCGTAGACGCGAATCACCGACTTGATCTTCGGGTGATCGGGAGCGACGCCCCCGCGGACGAGGCCGAAGGGGGTGGGGAGACGGTCAAAGAGGTCGACCTGGGCATGGAGATCGCTGTCCTTGAGAATGTGCTCGGCGGCGTAGAAGCCGGACGGGCCGGCGCCGACGATGGCGACGCGGAGTGGGCTCTCAGGGGTTCCTACCTTGGTCATTGGAAGGCGGAAGGATAGGGAACCTCCCCCCTGCGGCGCTCAGGCCGCCAAGAGCTTGCCGCTGCACTCCGGGCAGATTCCATGACTGATCTGGGGCAGCTTTGAGCGGCGAAACAGTTCGAGCCGAGTCGCTGCCTCCTCGATCTCGACCCAATCGGCGCCGACCTCAAAACGGTCACACCAGGCGCACATTGCGACCAGGTCGGCGCCGCGGGAGGCGTTGGGATCGAGCATCGGCTGAGATATCTCGCGGGCCTCTTCGGAGCGAAGTCGGGTTGAGAAGAGCACTACCCTGCCGGCCCGGTCCGCGCTGATCCGGATCTCCATCTCGCGCCGCACATCGGGCCCATCGCAGCGAAACGCCAGCTCGACCGTTCGCACCTCATTGCGTATCCGTCGCAGCAGCATCCGCTGGATTTTCCGGGTCTCCCCACCGGAGACGAAATCCCACAGAACGCGGCCGAGGCTGGCGTCGGCGCCGTCCCAGCCGTTTTCCTCGGCGAAGCGGTAATAGCCGCCGTCGACCCTGATCAACCGGTCCTGATCGTCGATCGCGTAGCTGAGGGCGGTGGCGCTCACCCCGGCGTGAGGGCCCCCCGGGCGAGGCTCGGGGCACCGTCGAGTGCGTCAAGCGCCTTGCGCACGGACATCGCCAGACAGGTGAAGATCGGGGTCTCCCGCTCGGTGTACTCGCTCGACTCGGTCGGTCGCAGCTCGTTTACGAGGTCGAGGAACATCCCCGGATCGTCGCCCTCGAAGGCGACGACGAACTCCTGGTCATCAAGCCCGAATGAGTAGGAGGTGTTGATCGTGATCTCCGGGTAGCGGCGGCCGACCTCAATGTGGCTCTTCATGATCCGGCCGCGCTCCTCGGCCCCCAGCCCGTACCAGCGGCGCTGCTTCACCATCGGGTAGAGGAAGAGGTAGCGGCGCTCGGAGACACAGATCTCTGCTCGCGCCCGCTCGTCGGAGTAGGGCGAGCGTTTGGTCATCGAGAGGAACGAGTATGGCGTCTCGGCCCATTTTGAAAGACCACTCTGGCCGAGGACGACATGGAAGGTATGGAGGTCCTCCAGGTTGGGGCTCTGGGTGAGCAGGAGGAGGTCGACATCGCCGCGGGTACCTATGGTTGAGTACGCGCGCAGCGAGCGATCGGCGGCGAAGTCCTCGCATGCTGCGAGGAACTCCTGCTTGTCAGCGGCCCTGGGATCGGAGTCCCGACGACGCCAGGCTGGATCGATCTTGAAGAACGTGAACTTGGCGAAAGTGCGGTCGACCATTGCGCTGACGATAGCGGCCGTTGGGCTGGCGGTCACGGCGTCTTGTCCTGGCTGGGGAACTCCGCTTGGTCTCCTCGGTCAGGCAAGGGCGAGTGGCCCAACTCAGAGTCAGGTCACAGAAAGGGGGGGAGATGCTCCGCCCCCAGCCAAGGCTGTCTCGCACACGCGCGTAATCCTCGCCCTGCTGCCCAACCGGACCGGGGTCAGCGAACTCACAGCGGTGCGCGGGATTTCACCCGGATTGATGAGCGCTGGGCTGGGCAATGTGCCGTCGGCGCAGACCTACCTGGACATCACCCAGGGCAACCGGGTATTTGACTCCCTCTACAGCTCCCAGCTGCCCGCGCTCAGCCCACCCGGCGGCTGTTCGGCTTGGTGGAGGGCGGTCCTCAGGCGAGCTGAATCGGCTCCGGCGGAAATCGTTCCCGGCCTTTTGGCTTTGAGTCTGGAGGCGGCCGGCGTCGGGGTGCGATTGGGGGGTGCGGCGCCCTGCCCCTACGCGGTGCCCGCCCAGCGGAAATCCGCGCTGGCCTCACTCCAGGGGGCCGGCGAAACTTCGCCGCCGCACTCCACCGGGACCTTTGAAGTGCGCGCAACCTCCCTGCCTGGACTTCGCACCCTTGTCGGGAGGCTGCGCGCCGACGATCTCCTGATCGCGATCGAGAGGCCGCCTCCCGCCAACGACAGGGCACTCGCAATCGGGATCGCCGGGCGGGGGTTTGCGGGGAACCTCACCTCTGGCAGCACTCGGATGGAGGGGTATGTGCTGTCAACAGATATCGCGCCGACGGTCCTGCGGCGCTTGGGAATCCCGATTCCGTCGCAGGTCTCCGGACAGCCGATCCGCTCGGAGGGATCTACTGACCCCGGTGAGGTTGTCGCGCTCGGCAACCGGATGGCGGCGATCTCGGGGAGGCGGGGCCCGGTGATCGGCGTTGGACTCGCCGTCTGGCTGGCGCTCCTCGGGCTGGTGGTCGTCCTCACCCGCCGCCGCCGCGCCCGTCTGGGCGTTCGACTTCTCGGGCTCAGCGTTGTCTACCTACCCCTGGTTTTGCTCTTTGCCGCTGCGCTTGAACCCAGCCAGGCAGCCGAACAGGCGATCGCGATCCTCGGGGCGCCACTGCTGGCGACGCTGACGCTCGCCGCGCTCGGCGGCTACCGGGCGCTGGCATTCGCCTCGGCGGCGACCGTTCTCGCCTACGCGGTCGATGTGATCGTCGGCTCGCCGCTCACCACAATCTCCCTGCTTGGGCCCAACCCCGGGCTTGGGGTGCGTTTCTATGGAATCGGCAACGAGCTTGAGGCGTTGCTGGCGGTGCTCGTCGTGAGCGGAACCGGGGCTGGGCTTGTCGGTTTCGCCCCGCGTCTTTCTGCGCGGGGTTGTGCCATCGCCTTCCTCGCGATCGGCCTCTCCTTCGCGGCGATCTTCGCCCTCGGCCAATTTGGCGCCGACGTGGGCGCGGCAATCGACTTCCCGGCTGGCGCGGCCGTCGCCGCCGCGGCGATTGCCGCTCACCGCCGCCGCACCCTGTGGTTGGTCCTCGCCGCACCGTTCGTCGCGGTGGCGCTGCTGGCCCTTGCCGATCTGGTCTCGGGGGCCAACGCCCACCTGACCCGTTCGGTGCTCGACGCGGGTGGGTTCAGTCAGCTCGCCGAGGTCGCCCAGCGTCGCCTCGAGCTCTCCGCTCGCAGCTTCGTCCGTCCGGTCGTCTTTGTCTTCCTCCCGCTGATCCTCGTCCTTCTGGCGCTGGCGGTGCTGCGTCGCGATCGGTTGCGCACCTGGGTGCGCGGGCTGCCGGCGATGCGGGCCGGGCTGCTCGGTGGGTTGGTGGCGGTTGTGGTGGGGGCGCTCGCAAACGATTCCGGAGCGCTGATGCTGGAGATTGGAGGGGCATACCTTGCGGTGTTTGCCGGCTACGTCTGGGCCGAGAGTCGGCGCTCGGGTGAGGCCCGCATGATCGACTACCCTTAACACTGGTGCGAATAGCTCTTGTCTCGCCATATTCCTGGAGCTACCAGGGCGGCGTGAACCGGCACGTGGAGGCGCTCGCAGAGGAGTTCCTCGGTCGCGGCCACTGCGTCCGCGTGCTCGCCCCCTACGACCCCCCGGGGTTGGTTAGCCGCATGACCCACCGTGCCCTGGCGGAGCCGCGCGAGCCGCCCGAATACTTCACCGCCCTCGGCCGTTCGATTGGAATCTCCTCCAACGGGGCGATCTCCAACCTCGCCCCCTATCCGCTCGGAGGCGTCTTCGCCCCTCGCCGCGAGCTTCGCCGGGACGACTTCGACGTAATCCATGTTCACGAGCCGGTGGTGCCGCTGGTTGGCTGGAACGCGACACTCGGCGCCCGCACCCCGGTCGTCGGCACCTTTCATGCCTACTCGACCAAGGCGATCCCCAATCGGATCGCCACCGGGCTCGGCGCCAGGCGGGTCTTCAACCGGCTCTCGGCCCGGATCGCCGTCTCCGAGGCAGCCGCCTGGACCGGGCGACGCTGGTTCGGCGGTGAGTATGAGATCGTCCCCAACGGGGTGGATGTGGACGCCGCGCCAAGCGCTCCGAAGCCGCCCAGTGAGGAGCTGCGGGTGCTGTTCGTGGGTCGCCCGGAGGCGCGCAAGGGCCTGCCCGTCCTGCTCGCCGCCTTCGGCGCCCTGGTCGAGCACGTGCCGTGCCGGCTCACCGTCGTCGGGGCCGAGCGTGAGGACGTTCTCCGCTACCTGGCCGACCCCGAGTTGATGCGTTGGATTGAGATCGGCGGGCGCGTCTCCGGCGACGCGCTCTGGCAGTACCTGCACGAGGCCGATGTGCTCTGCGCACCATCGCTCTCGGGCGAGAGCTTCGGCATGGTCCTGACCGAGGCCTTCGCCGCCGGTACGCCCGTGATCGCCTCCGCGATCGCCGGCTACAGCGAGGTAGTCACCGATGGAGTCGACGGGGTACTCGTCCCGCCCGCCGACCCCCAGCGCCTCGCCGAAGAGCTGCAGCGCATCCACCACGAGCCGGAGCGCCTCAGGGCAATGGGCAGTGCGGCGCGGCGCGCGGCCCAGCGCTACGGCTGGTCGCGGGTCGCCGACCGGGTGACGGAGGTCTACCAGCGTGCGATCGAGGTGCCCCGACCAGAGGGCACCGGTGAGCGAATCGCGCATTGGGCTGGCCTGCGATCGGCCGATGGCGGTCCGCGACGTGGGCCCCAGCGCCTGCCCTCCCTTGATCCCATGCCGGCGCAGGTGGGGAGCCGACGCCGGCTCGCCCGCCGTGCTGGGCTGGGCGTGGCTGGCGCGCTCGGGATCGGGCTGACGGTGCTCGCCGCGCAGAAGATTGGCATCGACAACGTGGTCGAAAGCATCGTCCGTTCCAACCTCACCTTGGTCTTGGTGGCCTGCGGCCTGATGGCGCTCTCGCTCTTCGTTCGCGCCGCCTCCTGGTATTGGATCGTGCGCGCCGCCCTCCCGAACCGGCCGGTTCGCCGTCGCGACGTCACCGCGGCGACGATGATCGGAGTGCTGATGTCGGCGACGCTTCCCGCCCGCCTCGGCGAGCCGGCGCGCGCGGTGTCGCTCGCCAGGCGAACCGGAAGGATGCGAGAGACGTTCCCGGTACTGCTCGGGACCCTGGTCTCCCAGACCATGCTCAACCTCATCGCCCTGGTATTGCTCGGCGTCGTCATCGTCTCAACCACGCCCCTCTTTCACTCGAGCACGCAGGCGCTCTTTGCCTTCAGCCTCCTGCCGCTGCTCCTGCTCGTGCTCGTCCTGGTCGCGCCGGCGCTGATGCGCCGCAACGGTAATGGCCGCCTGGCGCGGCTTGGCGCAGCCCTCCACGGGGCACTGCTCCAGGTCCGGGCCGGTCTCGCGATTTTCCGCGAGCCGCGTCGCGGCGCGGCCGCCACGGTCGCCCAGCTTGGCGCCTGGGCGATCCAGCTCTCGGCCTGCTGGGCGCTGCTCTACGCACTCGGCCTCAATGGCCAGGCCGGGATCGGCGCCGCGGCGGCGGTGCTGTTTGCCGTCAACGTCACGGCGGTCGTGCCGGCGACGCCGGCGAACATCGGCGTCTTTCAGCTCGCCGTGATCAGCGTCCTGCACACGGGATTTGGCATCGACACAGCCGATGCTCTCGCCTACGGCGTGATTCTGCAGGCGGTGGAGATCGCCACCGCCGTCACCCTCGGCCTGCCGGCGCTCGTCCGCGAGGGCCTGACCTGGAGCGATCTCCGGGTCCAGGCGCTGTCCGCGGCTCCGGTCAGGCTCGACCCCCACCCCTCGCGCCGCAGTGCCGGCGGGCGGATCGGCGCCTGAAGTCCTCTCGGGCGAGCGGAGCGGCTACAGTTGGCTGACCAGCCAACTGGAAGGAGAGCGGTCAGGTGGAGAGCGGAACTGCGCAGGCCAGCCTTGAGGCCACCAACGGAGCGAGCGTCGCTGGGCCGGCCGAGCAGCTCGCGGTTCACAACCCGGCGACCGGGGGGCTGATCGCAACCGTTCCGGTCGACTCGCCCCAGACCGTTTCGGAGGTGGTTGCCCGAGTCCGCGCCAACCAGCCCGAGTGGGAGGCGCTGGGGATCGAGGGGCGCTATCGCTGGCTGGGCAAGCTGCGCGACTGGCTGCTCGATAACGCCGACCAGGTGCTGGACACGATGCAACTGGAGACCGGCAAGGTTCGCGCCGACGCCGCCAACGAGCCCGCCTACCTGGCCGACCTGATCAACTTCTACGGCGCCAAGGCCGCGAGGTTCATCGGCGAGGAGGGCGTCCGCCCCCACACCCCGCTGCTGGCGGCGAAGAGACTGCGGATCCAGTACCGACCCCACCCGGTGGTGGGGATCATCAGCCCCTGGAACTTCCCCCTGATCCTCGCCCTTGGCGACGCGATCCCGGCACTGCAGGCGGGAGCCGCGGTGGTAATCAAGCCGTCGGAGTTCACCCCGTTGGGCCTCGCTGAAGTAGTGAAGGCCTGGCAGAAGGAGATCGGCGGCCCCGACGTGCTCGGGTGCGTGCAGGGGCTCGGTGAGACCGGAGAGGCTCTCGTCGATGCGGTCGATTTCGTCCAGTTCACCGGTTCGGACCGTACCGGTCGCCGGGTGATGGCCCGCGCCGCGCAGACCCTGACCCCGGTCAGCCTCGAGCTGGGGGGCAAGGATCCGATGATCGTTCTCTCCGACGCCGACCTCGACCGCGCTGCCAATGCCGCGGCTTGGGGCGGGATGATGAATTCCGGTCAGATCTGCATGTCGGTTGAGCGGATCTACGTCGAGGAGCCCGTCTACGACGAGTTCCTCGCCAAGCTCACCGCCGAGGTGGGGAAGCTGCGCCAGGGTGCCGATGACCGTCGCTTCGGCAAGGACGTCGGGGCGATGACCTCTCCCAATCAGTCGGCGATCGTCGAGGACCACGTCACCGAGGCACTTTCCCGCGGCGCCCGGGCGCTGACCGGCGGAGGGCGAGGGAAGGGCCCGGGAGATTACTTCGAGCCGACCGTGCTGGTCGACGTCGACCACTCGATGAAGGTGATGCGAGACGAGACCTTCGGGCCGGTCGTCGGCGTGATGAAGGTGCGCGACTCCGAGGAGGCGCTGCGACTTGCCAACGACAGCCGCTATGGGCTCTCGGGTTCAGTCTTCGGCGAGAAGCAGCGGGCTGAGCGCGTTGCGCGCCGGGTCGAGTGCGGTGCGGTCAACGTCAATGACGTGTTGGTCAACTACCTCGCCACGGACGTGCCGATGGGAGGCTGGAAGCAGTCGGGCATCGGGTACCGCCACGGCGAACCGGGGATCAAGAAGTACTGTCGCACCGAGTCGGTCGTCATCACCCGCTTCGGCGGCAAGCGTGAGCCCACCTGGTACCCCTACACCAGGGGGCGCCGCGGCCTTGTCGCTCGCATCGCGCAGGCGTTCAACGCCCGCGACCTGAGGCGCCGCCTCGGCCTGCGCGGCTGAGCTTCCCCGAAGGCCCAGCGGGCCCATCCCTTTAACCTCTCGGGCATGGCCGCACGCGACTATCTAGCTGCAACCCGGGAGCGGATTGTCGTCTTCGACGGCGGCATGGGGGCGACGCTTGAGCAATACGACCTGACTCCCGAGGACTACGGCGGCCTTGAAGGAAAGTGCCATGAGGCGCTGGTGCTCAGCCGGCCCGATGTGATCGAAGGCGTCCACGCTTCGATGCTGGAGGCCGGCGCCGAGGTGATTGAGACCGACACCTTCCAGGGGTCACGGCTGAAGCTCGAGGAGTGGGGGCTGGGCGCGGAGACGCTGGAGATCAACAGGGGGGCTGCGGAAATCGCCCGCAGGGCGGCGGGAGATGCGCGTTTCGTCGCGGGCTCGATCGGGCCGACCGGGTTCCTGCCCTCCTCCACCGAGCCGACACTGGGCAAGATCTCCTTCGGCAGGCTGGTCGAGGTCTTCGCCGAGCAGGCCCGCGGCCTGGTTGAGGGCGGCGTCGACCTGATCATCATCGAGACCGCCCAGGACATCCTCGAGGTCAAGGCGGCGATCTTCGGGGCACGCGAGGCATTTGCGGACACCGGTCGCACGCTGCCGATCCAGACCAGCGTTTCGCTCCTACCGCAGGGCGGGAAGATGCTGTTGGGAACCGACATCCAGGCGGTTCTGACCACCCTGGCGGCGCTTGAGGTCGACGTGATCGGCCTCAACTGCTCGACCGGGCCCGAGGACATGCGCGACGCAATTCGCTATCTGGGCGAGAAGTGCCCGGTGCCCGTCCACTGCATTCCCAATGCAGGCCTGCCGCTCCAAGGTCCCGACGGTGAGACGATCTTCCCCGAGAAACCCGAGCCGCTGGCGGCGACCCTGGGCGAGTTCGTCGAGCGCTACGGCGTCGGCATCGTCGGCGGCTGCTGTGGGACGACTCCCGAGCACGTCGCCGCAATTTGCGAGCGGGTCGCCGGCCGCGTCCCCGGCGAGCGTCCCGCGCCGGGAGCGATCGAGATCTCCTCGATGATGACCTCGACCCCGTTGGTGCAGGAGCCGCGCCCAACCCTTGTCGGCGAGCGCGTCAACTCCCAGGGCTCACGCCGGGCGAAGGAGCTGCTGCTTGCCGATGATTACGACGGCCTGGTCCAGATTGCCGAGGACCAGGTCGAAGGCGGGGCGCACGTGCTCGACGTTTGCGTGGCACTGACCGAGCGCTTCGATGAGGCTGAGCAGATGAGCGCGGTCGTCAAGCGCATCTCGCTGACCCAGCCCGCGCCGATCCAGGTCGACTCCACCGAGGCGGAGGTGATCCGGGCGGCCCTCGAGCAGATCCCTGGGCGGGCGATCGTCAACTCGATCAACCTCGAGGCCGGGCGCGAGAAGGCGGATACCGTCGTGCCGCTTGCCAAATCGCATGGCGCGGCGCTGATCGCGCTGACGATCGATGAGGCGGGGATGGCGAAGACGGCTGAGCGCAAGGTGGAGATCGCCAGGCGGATTCGTGAGATCGCCTGTGAGGAGCACGGCCTCGATCCCGAGTCGCTGATCTTCGACGCGCTCACCTTCACGCTGACCACCGGCGATGAGCAGTGGAAGCCATCGGCGCTTGAGACGATTGATGGAATCCGCCGGATAAAGGCGGAGATTCCCGGCGTCAAGACCTCGCTCGGCGTCTCCAACGTCTCCTTCGGCATCTCACCGCGCCCCCGCGCCGTGCTCAACTCGGTCTTCCTCCACCACTGCGTCGAGGCCGGTCTGGATCTGGCGATGGTCAACCCCAACCACATCACCCCCTACGGTGAGATCCCGGAGTCTGAGCGCGAGCTGACCGACGACCTGGTTCTCAATCGGCGTGAGGACGCGCTCGAGCGTTTCATCGCCCATTTTGAGTCCGGCGGTGAGGAGGCGACCGAGGTATCCGCAGACCCAACGCAGGGCATGGAGCCCGAGGAGGCTCTGCACTGGCAGATCCTGCGACGCAAGAAGGACGGCGTCGAGGATTGGATCGACCGCTCGGTGGAGAAAATCGGCGCCGTCCCGACGCTCAACGAGGTGCTGCTGCCGGCGATGAAGGAGGTCGGCGACAAGTTCGGCGCCGGCGAGCTGATCCTGCCCTTCGTCCTGCAATCGGCCGAAGTGATGAAACGGGCGGTCGCCAGACTGGAGTACTATCTCGATCGGATCGAGGGCCACAGCAAGGGCAAGGTCGTGATCGCGACCGTCTTCGGGGACGTCCACGACATCGGAAAGTCGCTGGTCAACACGATCCTCACCAACAACGGATACACCGTGATCGACCTCGGCAAGCAGGTCCCGGTCGACGCGATCATCGAGGCTGCGGTTGAGAACAAGGCCGACGCGATCGGACTCTCCGCCCTGCTCGTCTCCACCTCCAAACAGATGCCGATCTGCATCCAGGAGCTGCACCAACGCGGTCTCGGTTTCCCGGTCCTGATCGGCGGTGCGGCAATCAACCGCGATTTCGGCCGCCGCACCCTCTATCCGGGGGGTAGGGACTCAGATGAGGTCTATGAGCCCGGCGTCTTCTATTGCAAGGACGCCTTCCAGGGGCTCGACACGATGGATGCCCTGATCGACGGTCCAGCGCGTGAGGCGCTGATCGAGCGGATCCGCTCCGAGGCCAGGCAGCTCCGCGAAAAAATCATCGTCCCCACCGATGAGCCGCCGCTCAGCGATGACAGCGTCCGCTCCGGCGCCCGCACCGACGTTGCGGTGCCCCTACCTCCATTCTGGGGTGTGCGCGAGGTTCCGATCGACCTCGACGATGTCTTCCCCCACCTCGACCGCCATGTCCTCTTCAAACTGCACTGGGGCGGCAAAGGCGTCAAGGGCGAGGCCTGGCGCGAGCTCGTCGAGGGCAGCGATGACGAGGAGGGTTTTGCGCCCCGCCTGGAGCGGATGTGGCGCGAGCAGGAGTACCTGCACCCGCGGGCGCGGCTTGGCTACTTTCCCTGCAACGGCGATGGCAACGAGCTGGTCGTCTTCGATCCCGAGGACCCCGAGCGTGAGCTCGAGCGGTTGGTGTTTCCGCGCCAACCCGGCCACGACCGGATCTGCCTTGCCGATTTCTTCCGCCCCCTGGGCTCAGGGGAACGCGACGTGGTCGCGCTGCAAGGGGTCACCGTCGGCCCCGAGGTGACCGAGCTGATCGAGCGCCTGGAGAGCGAAGGCAGGTTCGCCGAGCAACTGTACGTGCACGGCCTCGGGGTGCAGTCAGCGGAGGGCCTTGCCGAGTGGCTGCACTCAGAGGTGCGGAGCGAGCTGGATATTCCGCCAGATCAGGGACGCCGCTACTCGTGGGGATACCCGGCCTGCCCCGACCAGTCAGAGCACCTCAAGGTCTGGCGCCTGCTCGATCTGGAGCGGATCGGGATGACCCTCTCCGATGGCTATGCGGTGCTGCCCGAGCAGTCGACGGTGGCGATCATCGCCCACCATCCTCAGGCCGTCTACTTCGGGATGAAGTCGGGATTCATCCCGGCCGACAGTGCACCTGATGATCTGGTCGCCGGCATCACTTCTGAGCGTTGATTTCGACGACTTCGCCGCTGTCGTTGACGGTCGTGTTCGCCGGCGTGCTGGAGATGTTGACGCGAAATGAGCCGCCGGGGGCGACGCCGGAGGCCGTCTGTGCCTTGACGGCGCCGTTGAGGCCGGCCGCGATCCGGTAGAGGAGGGCGTAGCGCCCCGACCTGACCGCGCTCAGTTTCCAAATCGCTTCCGTCGTTGCCCCGGGCTTCAGCTCTCCGAAATCAAAGGTCTTCGGATTGGCGGTTTGAGCACCGGCCGATGAGGGGGTTCCGGCAAGTTTCGGGAAGTGTTCTGCGAGCACCCAGACCGGCCGGTCGGGGATTGCGAGGCCCGGTTGGGGGCTGCGGATCGCGAAGGGTAGGGCGGCGGCGCGACCCTGCCTCCCGGCGATCGAAACGGAAACGGTGAGGGCCGGGATCGTCTTGTGTCCGGTGTTGCGCACATCGATTCCCAGTTGGGAGGTCTGGCCGAGTCGCTGCAGGGTCGGGAACCTCGCGCTCACCACGCGCACCGAATAGGAGCCGCTCGGCTCGTTTGCATTAGAGGAGGAGCCGCCCCCGCAGGCGGCGAGCAGCGCCGCCGCGGCCACGGCGGCAACCCCAGTCGCGGTGGCTCGAAGGCGGGTGCGCCGGGAATGTGATCCGGTCCCCCGCAAAGCGGGCGGAACATACCACGGGGTTTGCCTGCTCCTTGGTGCTTTTCGGGCGCATCGAACGGGTTAGCCGGATCTCAACACTCATGTAACGGTTGACGCCCACCCATCCCATAGACTCGGAATCATGGAGCCTGGCGTCGCGAGCGTGCGGCGCGGCTCGACGGAGGAGCAGATGGTCAGATCCGCGGTAGACAGGGCGTTCCTGCCCGCAAAATCGCTGTTCGAGCAGGTAGGGGACATGGTGATCCTCACGGCACGGACGATCGGGTCCGCCGTGCGGCCCCCCTATCCCTACGGCGAGGAGTTCATCGGCCAGTTCCTCTTCGCGCTGAGACTCTGCTGGTTTCCGCTCTTGATCTCGACCGTGGCGATCAATTTCGGCGCCCCCGGCCTGCAGGCGGCGAACTTCCTCACCCTGGTCGGGGCACTTGACCGCCTCGGTGGCTTCTTCGTCCTCGCCGCGATTCGAGAAATCGGGCCATTCGTGACGGCGGTCGTCGTCGCCGGAGTCGCCGGCACCGCGATCACCGCCGATCTCGGCTCGCGCAAGATCCGCGAGGAGCTCGACGCTCTTCAGGTGCTGGGCGTCGACCCGATCAAGAACCTGGTTGTACCGCGCTTCCTGGCGCTGATGCTGATCACCGGTCTGCTCGACATCTATGCCCTGGTCTTCGGTCTCAGCGGCGGCATCCTCACCGAGATCCTCTACCACCAGTCACTGGGCGGTTTCTTCGCGACCCTCTTCACCAACGCCTCGATCACCGACCTCTGGGGCTCGGTGATCAAGTGCATGCTGTTTGGCGCGATCATCGCCGTCGTCTGCTGCTACAAGGGGATGACCGCCTCTGGAGGCGCGGCCGGCGTCGGCCGCGCCGTCAACGAGGCGGTGGTGATCTCCTTCCTGGGAGTCTTCGCCTTCAATTACGCCTTCACCCAGACCCTGCTCGCCACCCATCCCGAACTGCAGGTGGTCAGGTGAACACCTGGTTGGACGCGCCGCGCGCCTGGCTTGACTCCTTCGGAGAGATCGCCCGCTTCGGCTCGCGGATCGCGGGTCTCGTCTACTCGGGCCGGGTCCTGCGCTTCTTCGGTGAGGCCCTGCGCCAGGCCGGGATCCTGATTCTCGGCTCGGCGGTTGTGATCTGGGGGCTTGTCTTCGTGCTCGGCCTGCAGTGCGGGATCGAGGGGGCCTACCTGCTCCGCGCCCAGGGGGCCCCCGCCTACGCCGGAGTCTTCTCGGCCTGGTGCGATCTGCGCGAGATCCTGCCCTACGCCTTCGGCTACATGCTGGCGGCGAAGGTTGGCACCGGGATCGTCGCCGAGCTGGGGGCGATGCGGATCTCCGATGAGATCGACGCGCTTGAGGTGATGGGCGTGCCGCCGGTCACCTTCCTTTGCGCCACCCGCCTGCTCGCCGCCTGGATCGCCTTCCCGTTCATGTACCTGGTCGGGATCGGGGTTATGTACCTGGCCAGCTACCTCGCTGTCGTCAAGCAGATCGGCGACGTCTCCGCCGGGGGCTATGACCTGATCTTCTGGCAGTTCCAAAACCCACCCGATGTGATCTTCAGTCTGATCAAGGGGATGGTGATGGCGACCGTGATCGTGATGGTCGGCTGCTATTACGGCTATACCGCTTCCGGCGGGCCGGTCGGCGTGGGGACGGCCACCGCGAAGTCGATGGTGCTCAACATCATCCTGGTGCACATCATCGGGATGCTTGGGACCCTTGTCTTCTGGGGAGCCAACCCGAGGGCGCCGATAGGAGGCTGAGCGAATGTCTATGGATAATCCAAATCAGATCGAGCCATCCGAGCCGGAGGCGGGCGCGGCGGTGCACGAGCCCGAGCCCGCCGGCCCCTATGTTGGCCCCGACGGCGCGGTGATGGGACGCGATTTCGTCATCCCCGGGGTGGACCCCAGCGACCCGGACCCCTACCGCTTCCACACCGGCCGCAAGCGCGACCATGGGGGCGAGGACGCGATTGAAATCATCGATCTGGTCAAGCAGTTCGGCCGGGCGCGCATCCTCAACGGCCTCAACCTGGGGCTCCCCGAGGACCAGGTCTCGATGGTGCTGGGTCCGTCCGGGACCGGCAAGAGCGTTCTGATCAAGCACATCGTCGGTCTGCTCTCACCCGATTCCGGCGACGTCCGGGTCCACGGTGAGTCGATCCCCAACATGACCGACGACGAGCTCTTTGAGGTGCGCAAGAAGTTCGGCCTTCTGTTCCAGGACGGTGCCCTGTTCGGCTCGATGAACATCTACGACAACACCGCCTTCCCGCTGCGCCAGCACACCGACAAAAGCGAGGAGGAGATCGGCGAGATCGTCAACCGCCGCCTCAAAGAGGTCGGGCTGACCGAGGCCATCTACAAGATGCCGAACGAGCTCTCAGGCGGGATGCGCAAGCGCGCCGGTTTTGCCCGGGCGCTGGTGCTTGAACCCCAGATCGTCATGTTCGACGAGCCCGACTCCGGCCTCGATCCGGTCCGCACCGCGCTGCTCTGCGAGCTGATCCGCGAGGTGCACGCCGAGCATGGCGGCTGCTACCTGACGATCAGTCACGATCTCAACACAGCGCGCCGGATCGCTGACTTCCTCGCCGTCCTTTGGAGCGGGAAAATCGTTGAGTCAGGTCCGAAAGAAGAGCTGTTCGACTCCGAAAACGAGTTCGTATCGCAGTTCCTCAAGGCGGACGTGAGCGGTCCGCTCTCGATGGATTGAGCGCGCTCGCGGGCTGGGCGGCCCGCCATGCGCGCGCGGTGCTGGTGGTCGCATTCCTCCTCGCGGTGGCGGCCGGGTTCCTCGCAACGCGGCTGCCAACGGACGCCGGAACGGGGACGCTCGTCGATTCAGATTCCGCCAGCTTTCGGGCGAGCCAACACGTGCGGGCGGTGTTCGGAGAAGAACCGGTCGTGGTTCTGGCGGAGGGAAACCTGCAGCGGCTGGTGCTGACCGCCAACCTTGGACGCCTGCTGCGTCTGGAGGGTTGCCTAGCGGCAAAGGTGCCGCGGGGAGCAAGGCCGATCCCGGGGCCCTGCACCGAGCTGGCGCGGATGCACCCGGTTCGCTTCCTCGCTGGACCCGCCACCTTCCTCAACGAGGCGGTGATCCAGATTGATGACCAGCTTGGCCGCCTCGCCGCGCGGATGCCGCCTGCCCAGCTGCGCCGCTATCTGCTCAGCGTTGCGGCGCGTTACGGGATCACCAGCCTGCCCAGCCTCGCCAATCCCAATTTCCTGGCGGGATTGATATTCGACTTTCGCGACGGGCGCGAGGTCCCAAAGCCACGGCTCGCCTACCTCTTCCCCAACGACCACTCGGCCCAGATCGTTCTGCGCCTGCGCGCAGACCTAACCGAAGCCGAACGCCACCGCGCCCTCGGCCTGATCCACGAAGCGGTCTACGACACGACCCCGCGGCGGGTCTGTGCTTTCGGAGGGCGACCGGCGCCGTGCTTTGCGCTGTCGGGGGGTCGTTATGTGATCTCCGGCGCCCCGGTGCTCATCGACGGGCTGGCGCGAGCGTTGAAGGAAGCCCTGGTGATTCTCTTCGCGGTCGCGCTGGTGGCGATGGCGCTCACCTTGATGGCGGTTTTCCGCTCCCGCCTACGGCTGCTGCCACTCGCCATTGCGCTCGCCGCCGCCGCGCTGACCTTCGGTCTGCTGGGTCTGTTGGGGGGCTCGCTGACGATGGCCTCGATCGCGGTGCTGCCGATCTTGATCGGACTCGCCGTCGATTATGCGATCCAGCTCCAGGCCCGCTTTGACGAGGCGGTGCAAGGCGGTGCGC
>JBAVAR010000130.1:0-21886 GCA_049585815.1 Solirubrobacterales bacterium | reverse complement strand
TGGATCCCATCCCCTCTGCGACCTCCGTCTGTGGCTCTCAAGGAGCCGCAAGGCTTTGGTTGCGATCGGACGAGGTGGGGCCAAATGAGACCGCCGCGGTGGGGCCAAGTCAGAGCGCCGTTCCCAGCGCGACCTTGGGCCCGCTCAACTTGTTCGGGGTTGTTCCCCGGTGACCGCCCATGTACCAATGCCGACCCCCTGTGACCCGTGGTCAGCTTGGACGATGATTCCGCTCGTATAGGAACCGGCCAGGCCGAGCGACAGTTCCTGAAGCACTTCCGCGTATACACAGAGATTGCCGGACGTTGCCTTTGGCACTTCGATCGATCCAGGGCATTCGGGTGTCGGAGGTTCGCCAACTTGGAGGAAATGAATCTGGGTTTCAGGGAAAGGAAAGGCAAGTGGAATTGGGAAGGAGATCGGCACGTCCTGAACACCTTCGGTTTCAAACGGGCCAGCGCTCCAAGTCCCGGTCTCGGTCTTGCCGCTCGGCAACTTGCCACTCACTGTCCAGGGCGAACCTTCTTGCCCTCGTTCGCCCTTCGGTCCGGTTTCGCCGGTGGCTCCCTTTTCCCCTTGCACTCCGGGCTCACCCCTTTCCCCGGGTTCTCCCTGAGGACCTCGTGCGCCTTCGATTCCAGCAGCTCCCCGTTCGCCCTTCGCCCCAGCTGGGCCGATTTGTCCTTGGGGTCCCTGGGGGCCAGCGGGACCTACCGGGCCAGCCGATCCCGCAGGACCTGATTTCCCAGGCACCCCCTTTTTAACCTTCGCTGAGTGGCCGTGATGGCTAACCGCAAAAGCTCCTCCGGTCATGGCGAAGAGGAGAGCCACCGTAGCGATCAAAATGGCGGGGTTCCATCGCAGCGCTCTCGCCGGCCGACTTAATTGGTCGCTTTTTGCAGGTCTCCGTTGAATCGCCCTCAACACTGATCGCATCTGATCCTCCTCTAGCGCTGCTTGCACATGCCGGCCCCAAAAGGCGTCTATCGGCCCCGCGTCCCCGAGGCTTTAGGACAATCGCGGGGTTGCTGGACCGGTATCTGACAACAGTGGACCAGAGTGACTACGCGGGCTCAAGCATTCACTCTGTGCCGTGGTACCGCATTCCACCTCACAGGTGGTTGAATGAGGTATGTGCCGACATTGAGGTTAGACCGAGTCGGCGTGCACTAGCAGCGTGCCCAAGCCACAACTGGGTCGCTTTCGCTGGCACGGGATCGGAGTGCTTAGCAATAGACGTGCCCAGTCGCTCGGCAGGCACCTTCGGCTTCCTTCTTTGCTGCTTTAGCTTCGGACCTAGCTTCTTCGGCTTCCGTCTTCGATTCTTCGGCTTCCGACTTGGCTTCCTGGACTTCAGTCAAGGCTTCTTCCACTCCGCTCCGGGCTTCTTCAATTTCTTCAGAGGAGAAATTGGCACCGGAGCCCTTTCCACCTTTTGGGCCTTGCGGCCCTCGTGGGCCCTCTGTGCCTCGTGCGCCAGATGGCCCCGTCCGAGCAAGCAATGCGACGCCAGACCCAATTGCGGCACTCAGAATGCAAACACTGACGATGAGGGCGATGAAGTTGCGGCGCGAGATCGAGACCATGGCGACGATCCTCTAACGGCCCCGCGAAATATGCAAGCCAAGCGACGGACCAACCCGGGAAAGTGCGGGTCGGAAGATTCCAAGCATTCAGCAGCTGCGCAGTCGCCTAGCGAAAAGGCTGAGCCGACGCGCATCCGCTCCTGTCAGGGACTGCTGCATATGCCCTATGTCGATACGTCACCTTGAAGGCCGGCCCGAGCCGGAATCCAGATTCCGCGTATGGCCCTGGGTGTTATAGGACTCGGCTTTAGCCTTGGTCGAGCGCCTGTCCCCCACGCCCCTCATAGCGCGGAAAACATGGCGTGTGGACTGGGACAGGGGGCAGTGAGCCGGACCAGGTTCCACGGAGACAGTTTTAGTTGGGTCCTTCTTTCATGAGAGGGAGATCAGTTGACCTCCCTGAGCAACGTATAGGTCCTCGAACTCAGCAGGCGAGAGATCGCCCAGTGATTCATGCAGGCGGTCGTTGTTGAACCAGGCGATGTACTCAACGACGGCCAGCTCGAGCTGGGTGCGGGAGCGCCAGACGCGATCGGCGATCAGCTCGGTCTTGAAGGTGTCGACGAAGCTCTCAGCCATCGCGTTGTCGTAGGCATCGCCGACCGAGCCGACCGAAGCCAGGACGCGGTGGTCATCGAGTTCCTGGGTGTAGTCGGCGGAGGTGTATTGGGAGCCGCGGTCGGTGTGTGCCACCAACTCGAAGTCCGCACCGGGCTCGCGCTGGCCAAGTGCCATGCGTAATGCATCGAGGACGAGATCGGTGCGCATGTGGGGGGCGAGCTGCCAGCCGACGACTTTGCGGCTGAAAGCGTCAAGGACGAAGGCGAAGTAAACGACGCCCTCCCAGCAGCGCAGGTAGCTCAGGTCCCCGACCCAGAGCCGGTTGGGAGCCGCAGCGCTGAAGTCACGCTCAACGAGGTCGGGACGCCGGCGGGCCTCGGGGTCGGGCTTTGTCGTGCGCCAGGCCTTTCCACGCCGCTTGGCGCCTAGGATTCCGGCCTTCCTCATCAATCGCTGCACACGGCCCCGGCCCACCTCCTCGCCTTCGCGCTTAAGGGCGATCCACATCCGCCGGTAGCCGTAGGCGCAGTAATTGCGCTCGTGGATCTCACGGATCCGGGCGAGCAGGCGTTTGTCCTCGATCTCTCGCGCCGAGCGGCAGCCCCTGGCGCGCTCATAGTAGGCGGAGGCCGACACCTCCAGGGTCCTGCAGATCGGCTCGACTCCGAAGCGCTCGCGGTGCTCCGCGATGAAGGAGCTCACTTCGGTCGGTGTGGGTCGAGCTCGGCCGCGAAAAAAGCTGACGCGGTCTTGAGTATTTCGTTGGCGCGGCGCAGCTCGCGCACCTCGCCGCGCAGGCGGCCCAACTCTTCTCGCTCCTCGCTGCTGAGGAGCTCCTTGCGTTTGCCGGCGTCGGCTTCGGCCTGACGTACCCACTTGCGCAGGACCTCCGGGCCGATGCCCAGGTCGCGGGCTACGTGGGCGATCGGGCGGCCGGACTCAAAAACCAGCCGGGCGCCGCGGTCCAACAGCTCTTCGGGGTACTTCCTCGGTCGTGACATGGCTCGGGAGAATCTCCATTCCCCAGGACAAGATCCTGGTTTCGGAGTCTCCGTGAAACTCGGCCTGGCTCACAGGTCTTCGGCGGGTTTCTGTCCTCCCTGGCCATCGTCGACCATTGGATGCGCCAATGTCATATCGTCGCCGTGCCAGATCGGCTCTCCGCAGACCGGGCAGAGGATCGGTGCGTTTGACGCGTCCATCCTTACCAGCGTATCCCAGGACGCCCGCCGATGAGGCTCCCATCTTTAGCAAGACCACCAGAAAAGCCGAGATCGCCCCACGGTCGCGTTTGGGCCCGGGATGGCCGCGCGGGTAGCCAGGCACCAGCGGAAAGTCGGGAGGTCGGGACGCC
Organism: Solirubrobacterales bacterium; assembly: GCA_049585815.1. Classification (GTDB taxonomy): domain Bacteria; phylum Actinomycetota; class Thermoleophilia; order Solirubrobacterales; family 70-9; genus DATLSM01. The sequence goes on along the minus strand of JBAVAR010000130.1, from coordinate 18,385 downwards.
CTCAACCCCCGCAAGCTGGCCAGCCCAACCACCTTCGACTGCGGCGCAAGGCGGTGAGCAGCAGGGAGACGACCGCGCAACGACGCTAGCGCGGGGCTGTCGGAGCCGAGTGTGATGACTTCATGGGCGCCCGGTTCGCCGACTTCTGTCGCTTCAATGTAATTCGGGCGACCCGATAACCGCAAGGAACTATGCCAAACGCTTAGGCGGGACCGTTCAAGGGGCCGGGGCGTACAGCGCGATCAACGCGCCCGTACTCGAGGTCCTGCTCTCAAGTAGCCGCAGTGATGCTTGCGTGGCGCCGGCAAACAATCGCCGTCCTGTCCCGATTACCAGAGGAACGATCATCAGCAGGTACTCATCGATCAGATCGCCAGCCATCAGCGAGCCGATCAGCACGCCGCTACCCAGTCACGAGATTCAGGTCAGAACTCTCCTTGAGGTCGGCCACGGCGCCGCTAACGTCACCATGCAGCAGAGTCGAGTTCGGCCAGTCGAGCCTCGCTGCGGGGTTGCTCGAGGCGACGTACTTGCGAGCGTTGTTGAGTGCGTCCTTAAACGGGCCGCCCTGGGCATTCCAGTGGGCTAACAGGTCTTCGTATGTGCGCCGTCCGAATAAAAACGCGCGATCCTCGCCCATCCGTTCGCCCATCTTGGCAACCATCGCCACGTCGCTGTATGGGATCGCCCAGCCGCCATGCTCAAATCCATCCCGCATGTCCTCCTCCGGGCGACCCGGGCTCTGCATCACGCCGTCGAGCGTCACGCCATTCATCACGATTACCTTTCCCACCTCATTGCTCCTTATCCTGATCCGAAGGGTCCTGTGCAGGCGGGCCACGGCGATCGCCTCGGATTCAGTTGCAGATGACGTGCTCCGAAACCTTGCCTCGCGATCCTGTGCTGTCTCCGACGCGTGGTGCCCTGCAGCAGGACGCCGCAAGTGGCCTTCAGACCTCGACCTTGACCGCGACCTCGTATTTATCGACGCTCACCCGCCGACCCATCCCTCCGTCTACGGGCGGGCTCATCTCGTTCATATTCTCATCGCCCTTGCGATAGTCGTCCTCGTTTTCGAACAAGGTGATGCCAAGTGAACCTCCGGTCACAGGGTCGATCAGCAGGATGAGTCCTTTGGCCGGAACGCCCTCTGGAGGTCCAGAATCAGCATCGCTGTTGATCCGCGTTGCGGTCTGCTTGAGGGTCTCGGCGTCAGCGCCCTCAAATCGCGCGACTCGTGCATACATCATCGTGCCCTCCTTGACGGGGATTGGCGAACCTGCCGAGCCTACATCGAGCCACTCCCCAGCGAGTTGCCAAGTGCCAGCATGGCGCGAACTGGGGCCGGGGGATCGCCGATCTGCCCTTGACAAACCAAGCATCGCCGGCAGGCTTGGCTCGTCTAGCCCGGGGCTCCTCTTCCCAATCACGAGCGAGTGCCCCACGCTCAGTGGCCCGCACGTGCCTCAGCGGCCGCAGCAAATACTCCCCGAGTGGCAACTAGCCATGGAAATGCCGCGTAGTCCACTCCATCAAACGCAGCGATCTACGGTGGCGGCGCTACCCGGATAAGGCGCTCGTCGACGCCGAGAGCATAGCCCGGAAGCGAGAGGCGCTTGGCAAGCAGGTCCGGTATGGCCTCCCGCTCGAGCGACACCACCTTCGTGCTCGCCGGCGTGTGTTCGCTGAGGGACAGCTCGCTCCAGTCGCAAACCAACGTGCCGGTGCCGTCATCGGCGCGGATGCCGACAATCAGGCCGGTTACGAACGACGAGTGCGGATGCGTCGATGTCCACCAATTGCTGGTCTGGACGTCAATCAGCGGAACCGGTTGCGGAAGAAAGCCATAAAGATCGGCCCAATCGTCCCCCCTCAGCGTCTGGAGCACAAGCTCAGAACCATCCTCTACGACACGAAAGCTCCAGCCCGACTGCTCCTGTACCGGTCCCGGCCCAAATGGGATCGGCTCGAGAATGCCACGGGTAAAACCCACGTCGGCATGCCAGCTGGCGCCCTTATCTCTGACCCGAAGGAGAAGGTGACTGCGGGGCCGCACTACTCCCGGTTTCGCGCCCAAGCGCATGCGCGCCAGGAACATGTCCACCTCCGCACCGCTCGCCTCGAGGGCTGCCTTCAGCAGCAGGTTCTGCTCAAAGCAGTAGCCGCCGCGGCGTTCGGTCACGAGCTTTCGCACGAGGTCCTCGAGCTCCAGTGACACCGGCAGGCCTTGGTGCGGGTCGAGGTTCTCGAAGGGGATCGAGGTGAGGTGCGCTCTGTGCAGCTGGGCGATGCTCGGGCACCTTGGGCACCCGCCGAGGCCGATCCGCTCCAGGTAGGCGTGCAGATCGAGCATCCGGCGAGTCTAGTCGGGCCGCGACAAGCGCCGCAGGACATCAGCTCGGGGGTGTCAAAAGTGCCCATCTCGGGTCCGCCATACCCCGAACCGGCTATCACCACCCTTGATTCACGCAGCGCAAGCGGTGCGCACCGCGAGCTCGCGGTGCCAGGAGAGGGATCAACATCTATTCCCCCGATCATCTGCAGGCCGCTGGATCCGGAAGAGCACGGCCTTATATTGGGCGCGTGGTGAAGGCGCGGAGGTCACTCAGTTATCAATGGCCGCGGTGATCTCGCTCAACCCACTCAGCAGGCAGACGGGCGACCAGAGCAATAAGGGTAATAAGGGCTGCGGCCAACACGAGGCTGGCAACGATGATGGTTACGGCGGCGGTTTCCACGGCTACCCTTTCGGAGCGAGCGGCGGTCCCCTTTAGACCCGAATGACCGCCTGCACCAAAACCAGCGAACCCGGGGCGCTGGATTCAGGGAGCGATGTCCATAGCAGGGCTTGTAAGGCAGGCTTGCAGCCTGCGTCACGGCTCAGCCCTGGTCCTGGTGGGCCGCCGTGGCCACACGACCCAGTCGCTGGCCCTGGTAGGGGCCGCGACTAGGGGTGCTTTGTTTGAGGAAGTGGCTCTACCGCCGTTTCCCGCTGATCGCCGCTTTGAATGATGCGCCGGGAGAGAACTTTGGAGTTTTTGACGCCTTGATTTTCAACGATTGACCGGTCTGCGGGTTGCGACCGGTGCGTGCTCCGCGCTTTACAACGGAAAATTTGCCAAACCCGGTGAGGGCAACCTCATCGCCCTTCTTCAGAGTCTTCTGGGTGATCTCGATCAAGGAATCGATCGCCCTTGCGGAGTCCGCTCTGCTCAGCCCGCTGTCCTTCGCGATGGCGTCGATCAGTTCCGTCTTGTTCATTGCTCTCCTTAGACTTAGTTTGGGATAGAGAACCTGAAGACTATGGCGAACCCAGGAGCTTCGGGGCGGAGACCGTGCAAGGCTGCTTAGCAAAAATCTGCCGCTGGATGCCATGCGCCTCGATCGCGATAGACAAGGAGCGGCTCTGCTGCTGAGGCGGTGGCGGCGGAAAAGTCCCTGCGCGTCAGGTAGCGAGCACGATCAGAGAAGCCCCGGGAGCAAGCGGGGCCCTTAAGATGGTCGGCATGGCAGCCGAGAAAATGCATTGTTCAACCCCATCTGCGACCCGGCGCGTTTGGCCTCAGCGAGATGAGCTCGACCCCACGTCCGCAAATACTGCCCGCCCAGCAACTTCCGCTGGGCTTCCTGGGCCAACGCTCAGCGGGACCCCACCATCGTCGCCCTGGCGGGATTTGGTTCGACCACAAGCTGACGCAGACGGGCTCCCATCTCCTACCATGGACGGCCACCGTCGGCGCCATCATTGCGCTCCGGCGACTTCGACAGTTCCCATAAAAGGGTCGGGTGTAAAATGTCGAGACGAAACTGGAGCAAAATTTTGGCTCATGGGAACACGCCATCTAGGTTTACTCTTGGTCAGGAGCTTCGTCGGACTCCCCGCGGCGCTGCCTTCGGCGATTGCGGTGATGCCTCCACAAAACGCGCCTGCGATGAGCTAGTTGGCTTGAATCTCAGTCCAGTGACAGCTTGTGATTCAACGGCCGAATAACAGATAATGAAGCGGGATTTATGAAGACAATGACCTGTAAGCAGTTGGGTGGCCCCTGCGAGCTTCAACACCACGGAAATACGGCAGATGAGGTTATAAAGGCCCAGGATAGGCATCTCAAAGAGATGGTCGCCAACGGTGATACGACTCACGAAAGTGCCTTGAAGGCGATGAAGGGGAGGTGGAAGCGACCCATATCGGGAATGGGGTGGTATAGGAAGACCAAACGCGATTTTGCCGCGCTTCCCGAAGACTGACGGTTGGGCGGGAGCCAAAGTCAGCGGGCGCTGGAACCAGCAGGAACCACTGAAGGGACGAAAGTTGGAGCCCCATATAGACGTGATTACGCTCGCCGTAGATAACCTCGAACGCTCGCTTGAGTTTTATCGCGACGGCCTCGGACTCGAGTCTGCCGAGATTGTCGGAAGCGAGTACGCCGGCGACGATGGCACGCCAGCAGGCGCGGCGGCGATGTTCAAGCTACAGGGTGAGCTGCATCTACTCCTCTATCCTCGAACCGAGCTCGCGAAGGACGCCAACATTCCGCTGGGCCCAGTTCAGGGTGGTGAGTTCAGTATCGGCCACGCCGTCGCAACAAGGGCGCAGGTTGAGGGGGTTCTTGCCCGCGCTGAGAGGGCGGGGGCGACGCTGACAGACCCCCCGCACGATCGTCCGTGGGGCATTTACTCCGGATATTTCCGCGACCTTGACGGACATTTGTGGGAGGTCCTGTGGAATCCAAGGCTGAAGCGGACAGACTTCTGAGATCGGACCACGCTTGCACCGCCACGGTGCCCCAAGCGGGGCCTGACGGCCCGCCAGTGGAAGCGAAAGCAAGTTGAAGATCAGGTGCAGGACAAGTGTCGAGCGCAGCCGTGTGTCTGGTCCTCCTCTCTAGGCATCGCGAGCGGGACGGCAAAGTCCCGGACGCTTTTTCTTTGGAGGAGCTGATCCGCCGCGCCGTCCTGGGTCTCGGGGAGGGCGGAAGATCGATCTCCGAGACGCCACGGCGACGGCGCGCAGCCTCATACCGATCGCCAAGTCAGCGAGAGCTGGGCGGCACGATCACCGCCTGGTCATCAATGAATGCCGAATCGATGACCCCGTCCTCGACCTGGCGCTGGGAGGAGATAGAAGCGCCGATCCCCCCCCGGCGTCGACTTGCCCATCGGCCGACGTCCGCCTTGACCCCGACCCAGTCCCAGCAACATGCACCGCATTCCTCGTGTCCCCTTTGTTGTCGGTTGCGACCGGATCGGCACGTTCGCTTGTATGCCGGGCGGTCCATTTTCGAAATCCTGCTTGACCGATGCGATCCTGTATTTGGTGCCGAGGAACCTCGAGGGTGCCGGGGCGCCGGAACCGGCCGTCATGCCACAGCATCAGCAGTTGGATTACTCGCCGCCGCAACCACTACACGTCAGCAACTAAATCAAGGAGCGACTATGAATGATCAGAAATCCGCACCGGAATCGGAGGCCGACATCAACCAGGCAGCAGCCCCCACCGTCGTCGATCGCGCGACGTTTCAGGCCGAGCTTGATGCCCTGCGCAGCCAAGAGAAGTCCTACACGCATGCGGGCGACGCGATCGCGGCAGCCCGTCGCCGGCTCCCGATGGTCGAGATCGATGCCACCGTCGGGCTTAAGGGATCGGAGGGGCCGGTCACGCTACTGGATGCGTTCGAGGGACGCCGCAAACTAGTTGCCTACTACTTCATGTGGTATCCAGGGAAGCCTGCCTCCGAGCAATGTGAGGGCTGCACCCGCTACACCACCCAAATCGGAGACCTCTCCTACCTCCATGACCGTGGAATCACCTATGCCACCTTCTGTCAGGGCCCATACGAGGAGAGCGCCCGTTACCGCGAGTTCATGGATTGGTCCGTGCCCTGGTACTCAGCCGAGGAGTCCCTCGAGACGTTGCTCAGCGGTCGCCGGATCGGCAGGTATCACTTGGTCTGCTACCTACGGGACGGTGATCGGGTATTCGAGACATACTGGACCAATGGCCGCGGCGTCGAGGCGATGGACTACAGCTACGGGCTGATGGACCTGACCGCCTACGGACGTCAGGAGAGCTGGGAGGACTCCCCCGCCGGCTGGCCACGACGCAGCGCGTTCAACTATCGAGCAAACGGACGTCCCATAGCCCAGTGGTCGCGGATCGAAGCCGGTCGCTCGGATGACCTCGGCCCAAATACATTCAGATAACGACAGCAAATGGGCCGGCGCATTCGCGCGCCGTGGGTGCCGATGGGGGATCAAGGAGCAGCTTTACCCATTGGCGAGACGAACTCATTAAGGAGGCGTGAAGTGCCCTCCAACGCAGCGCCTTTGGGAGGGTCACCTTCACAACATCCTTTGTGGGTCTCACCGGTCCAGATCATCCCCGCTCCACTTCGACCTCGGGGCCGACCAGCCTGATCAGCGTTCGGATTGGAGTGAGCATCTCCCCCTCGCCAATCACCCGGCTCCTCATTCGCGCATCAATCAACTGGGAGGGGCCTCGTCCGACTTTTCCGTCCATCTGGATGCTCTCCTCTCCCAGGCCTGGTCGGCCATTCCAGGCGTTTTCCTCGCCCACCCCAGCGCGCACAGCCCCCGCGACCGTGCGCGGCTATGGCGCGAATCTGCCGCACGACTGGTTTGGCAACCGTAGCTCCTTCTGATCCCACCTCACTCCGCCTCGGTGTGTCGAGATCACTTGCAGCTGTGCCGCGGAAAGCAGGGCGGGTGCAGCAACGGACAAGCGGCGAACCGCCCCGACGCAGCTTCAACCCGCTGCGACCAACTAAGTCCCAGTCGTGTAGTTACTATTCCCGGGAAGTCGGAAGTGTCGCTGGAGCTCCAGGCATCGGCTCATATGTTGTACCACGCTTGCGGATCTTCTTATCCTTGAGCAACGCCGCGCAGATGTTGTAGACCTGCGACGGAGGAATTCCAAGTTCCGTGGCGAGGCGAGCTCCGGTCATCCCAGGCCTCCTATCAATGGCGGCAAGCACTTCCTGACTCCGAGAACCTTTCGGCGCTCGCTTATTGGTTCGGCGCCTTTTTTTCCGAGTATTTGAGCGCCGCGTGGGGGGACGAGTTCTGACCTCAACAGGACTCCCCCCGTTGAGGGAGTCAAGGGCTTTGACCAGGAGATCCCGCTCTGAGTTGAGGGCGTCAATGGCTTTGCGGATTAGGTCTGCAACCTCATCAATGGTGGCCATATGCGAATACCTCTTCTTTTGGACTGGTCAGATTTCTAGACTGAAACGTCTACCTGGGGCACGTTCAGGCGGTCTCGCTCACTTCAGGTGCGGCGGCGCAATTGCAACCCGCTGCGATTCGCCACTCTACCAGCCGCACGTATGCGCAGCCGGGAGCTTCGAGGTGAGCCCTGGGCCTGACTACTTTCCCCTCTCCGCTCAGGCCCGAAGCTCTAACGCCAGGACGCAGGAAGCAGAACAGCCTGTGCGCCTGCTAGGACATGTGACTCCAGGCTCCGGCGAGATCCGATGGGGAGAGCACCCGGCGTGCCGATCGCATATTGATGCCCTACTCGCCATCCCCGTCTTCACCGTATTGTTTGAGTTGGTGAAGGATCGGACGCGCCACATCGCGGGCAGGCTGATGGGGACAGATTCGGCCCGGTATTTTGCGGATTGTGATCGCGGGCGAGCAAAGCCTCTTCAGACTCCGATCCGGTGAAGAAAGGTCATGAGGCGACGATCGTAGAGCTGCGGATCGACGTTCCAGGACTCGGTGTGGTCGGCTCTTGGCACGCGGTAAAAGGTCACCCAGTGTGGGAGCTCCTCGGCGAACCTGGTGCTGTCTGAGACCGGCACGACGCTGTCTTCGGAGCCGTGGAAGAGAAGTATCGGCAGGTGGAAGGCTTCGGGGTGCTGGAGCGCATCAAGGCTTTCCCAGTCGGGATCAATCCGGGCGTCTATCGCCCACTCGACCGGATTCGCCAGGAATCCAGGCAGACCCATCTTTTCAGCGTTGAATTCGAGAATCGATTCCCAGTTGAGGGCCGGAGCATCGAGGACAAGACCGGCAACCTTTTGCGCGAGGGATGAGTGCTCCATGAACTGGGCGACGATTGCGCCACCCATCGAGTAGCCGACGAGAACCACCCGCCGCGCCCCGTGGGCGAGGGCGTAGCGGACAGCGGCCTGGAGATCGCGCCACTCGGTTAGCCCCATGTGGTGCAGGCCATCGGGACTGCGCGGTGCGCCGAGATCCTCGCGGTAGGTGATCAGCAGCGACTGCAGACCGGCCCGGTGAAGAGTCGGCGCGATACGAAGTCCGGCCTGCTGATCGCCATTGACGCCATGCACGATAATCGCCCAGGTGTGGGACCGGCCGGGAATCTGCCAGGCGGGCATCGGTCCAAGTTCATCCGGAATGCGCACTGCCAGGAAAGGCAGCCCCAGTGTCTGCCTCGGATTTCCCGCGTACACGTCGGTGTCGAGAGCCACCTTCATTCCCGGTCTCAGGTCATAGCCCTGCAGCGAGCGGAGCCGGCGGGTAACCGTGCCGGGACCTTGACTCATAACTTCACCGATAATCGCGTTGCCTCCCTGCCAGAGGAGGCCGTAGACGCCGGGGCGCAGGGTGCCCGTGGAGCGTGAGAGCACAATGCGACCGCGGGGAAGCCGCTCCACGGTCGCATCGACCGACCAGCCGGAGCGATCGGGGACAAGCACCTCGGAGGAGAAGTGCCAGCTCACCGCAGCGCCCGCCAGCACCACTGCAACGACAAGCGCCAGGGCACCAACCGTCAGTCCCCGCCAATGGCGGCGGGGCCATGGAGGAGTCTCTATGAGCCCCTACCCCCCATGCTTCGCAGTTTGGATCATCGCCCCCTGGGCCTTCCCAGGCTTCGGGCAGGCAGCCAACCGGGACTTTGCACTTGGCCTCCGTCGCTTATAGGCATTGACCCTGCAGGTCCTCGGGAGGAGGTCCTGCCCTGTCACCTATCGGCAATCACCCAGGAAGCTCGATGGCCCGTGATTGCCTCTATCTGTTCGTAGAACTTCTGAGTTTCAGCGCGATGGGCGAGCAGCGGCATCGATCCAGGGCGCTCTGTCCGGGCAGCCATGCAACCAACCCGATGCCCCGGCAGGGGGAGTTACTGCAGCTGCGGCGCCGAGGCGGGTCGCACTGCTTCCGATAACTCCGAATACGTGCCAAGGCACAGTTCTTATCTCAGCCCCTTCGATCAGTCCAGTGCACCAACTCAGCAGATCCGCGCAGACGTTATCCGCTGCCAGCTCGGCCTGTCCAAGATCGCGATGAGCGTCCGCATCCGACAGCTTGGTGCCGTCGGGGGATTTCTGCTGTTGGCCCTCAAGCGCCTGGGTGCCCATTCCCAGCGAGCCCACGCTGATCACCGCCGGGTAAGGCGTGCATGTCGGCCGCTTCAGCCAGAGGTCGATGCCGGGCTCCTCCCGGCGACTCTCCCGGCCATCCCGAGATCTTCTGAAAGCTGCGGCGCCGTCCTCATGGGCCGCAGCCCTTCGAGCTGGGCCTCGCAACGCCGTGTCGGCCTTGGCCTGGGCGCTTAAAGCTCTCAGCTCGCGACATCTCCCGATGCGCCGATCGAAATGGTCGCCAACGACGAGTCGACCGCGCCCTTGGAGCAGTTCCGAAGCGCTGACTTCGATCACGACATGAGCTCGTGGGTGTCGGAGGCGATCCAGGCCTTTGAGACCCTGAGAGCGCTTTGACCGCATATGCCAGGCTTGCCGCCCAACTCTCGCACAGCACACCCCCCCCAAGGTCCCGCTCCCCGCTCTCTTCGGCTCAAACTGGGTGCGCCCGTCTCCCGGGACGGCTTGACTGAGCTCGCCTACTCCTTCGAGCCGTGGGCGCGCGGCATCGTCCGAGCGGCGCGGCGGACCAGATAGGCACCTTCGTGGGTGGTGAGCTCATTGACGAAACCGTGCGCCAGTAGGGCGTCGATCGCGGCGCGCCGATCGGCGATCACGGCGCCGATCCGCAGGCGCGAGACCAAGCGAGTGGGGTTGGCGATTTTCCCGTCGACCACCGCGTATGTGCCGCGAAGCTCCATCGGGGAGAAATGCTCCAACCATCCGTCAAGCTCGACCGGGGTCCTTGGCGCGTGCCACAGCATGTATGAACCGACGCTCGCGTAACTGGCGATATGACCGTCGCGCGGGGGGTGTTCAGTGGCATAGTCGACGAGCCGTGACCCCAGCGGAACTTCGTTTCGCGCCGGCCCAACCGTTGTAGCCCAGGTGAGGACGGCGACAGCAGAGGCCGCGATCGCCAACCCGATCACCGGCCGGGGGGCGATTGTCTCGCGATCAGGATAGGAGACCGCAACCTGCAGGGCGAGTGCTGGACCGACGAAAATCAGATTTCGCAGCGCGAGAACCCCGAAGATGAGAAAGCCCGCGGTGAGGAGCAGCGGGCCAAGCGGGCGAGGAGCGGGCGTCCTCACCCATAGCCAAACCGCGAAGGCTGCGGCAATGGATAGATAGGCCATCGCCGCGGGTGAACCCAAGGAGGATTCCCATTCGCTGCTCACTAACGCGATCGCCGGGTTGCGAAAGCTGAGGATGTAGGCCCAGATCTCGCCACCGAGTGGCGTCGCAACGGTGATCGTGACGGCAGCGAGAATGCCGGTCAGGCAGAGCAAGGCGAGGCGGTGTGCTCCAACTGCATCCGATAACCCACGAGCACGATCGACTCCCAACCCCACGGTGAGCACTCCGATCAGGAGCAGGCCGGCGATGAACCCTCCGTGAAGGTTGGCCCAGAGGGCAAAGACAAGCAGGATCGCCGGAATGGCGAAACGAAAGCGACGGCCGGCCCCTGGCGAGGACCTCGGCGCAAGCCAGGTCCATACCACGATGCCCGCCACGACGGTGAAGGCAAGAAGGGTGAACCCCGCTGCCCGAGGGTGCACTATCTCCCACAATCCGGGGCAGTAGAGAGCGGTGATCGCGACCATCATCGCCGGACCTTTTCTCCGACAGAGCCAGAGCAGCAGGGCCAGCGGCAGCGCCAGCAGCCCCGCGTAGGCGATCGTCAGGCCGGTAACGCCGATCGTCTTGGCCACATGGTAGGCGGTCAGCTCGGTCAACCACTGCTGGTTGAGCCAGGGGGTTCCCTGAGCGATGGTCCGGAACGGGTCGACGCTGGTGAAGCCGTGTTGGGAGATCAGTCGACCCCCGAGCAGCTGCAGGTACAGGTCCCCGTCGCGGGTCCCGTCGAAGGAAAGCATCAGTGCGGCAACGAGCAGGACCAGGGCCCCGATCAGGGCATTGGTTCGATTCACATATGCTCGAGCCATCGACCGGCAGCATGTCAAGTCGGGATTACGGAAGGCTTAACGCAGTGCCGCAAGGCACCGCCGCCAGCCCCCCGCGGCCGAGAGCCCAAGCCCCGGCCGCGGGTGGGACGGTGATCGCTCAGTGGCCGAGCGGCTGACCCGTCTTCGGATCGAGCGACAGGGCTCGGTTTGGAAGCGAGTCGAAATCAAACATCCCCGCCAGATCGAACGGGATGTGCTCGGAGCTATCGGTGCCCGAAAGTGCCTGGTCATAGGAGCCCGGGATGCCGGGCAGGCGCCAGTTGTACTCGATCAGGTTGATGATCGATGCCTGATCGCTCAGGTTGTGATCGATTGCGTTGTGCCGGGCAAACGGCGAGATCACCATCATCGGCAACCGCGGTCCGAGCCCGCAGCGGCCCTGCTCGCCACCCAATGGCGGCGAGCTCTGGGACTTTGAGCCGCACTGGCCAGAAGTGGCCCCCGTGAGGGTCGTGTTGGTGAGGTTGTCCGCCGGGGACAGCGATGGGTTGGTGATCCCGCTGTACACGTGGTCATACCAGCCATCGGAGTCGTCGTAGTTGACGATGATCGCGGTGTGCCTCCAATCGGGGCTCTGCATCATCTCGTTGACCGTGTGGACGATGAACTGCTGCTCGTCGGCGGGATCGGAGTATCCGGCGTGACCATCCTCATAGCCAGGGGCCTTGAGGAAACTGACGGCTGGAAGGGCCGATGGCGGCAGCCTATGGTCGGTGATCGCTCCGACCAGCTGGTCGAAGTCAGACATGTCGTAGTTGTGATTAGGGGTGTTGAACTGCGGCACTCCGTTCACATATGACTGGGTATCCCTGCCGACCGTCGCGAGACCCGAAAGCGTGTCATTGCCATCGGCTTCGGTCGGAATCGTCAGGTGATGCGGGTTGGCCGTCGATGCGTAGAACTGGAACGGCTCGTGGTGCGGGATGTAGTCGTCCTTGTACCCATACTGACCGGTTCCGCCGAGAGTCTTGGCGACCGGGGTGACGGCGTCGCAGAGCCCCTGGTTGCTGGAGTGTGGCACCGAGTTCTGGAAGCCGGCGCTCTTGAACTCGTCCGGGATGAACGTGCTCGTTGGCTGACCGCCGTGGCCCGTGGCCGCCAGCGCTTCCGAGTAGGAGGTTGTGGGCCGAAAACCACCCTCAAACCAGCCCCACGAGAGCCCGGCGTTGTTGAGCTCGTCGCCGATGTTCTCTCCTGACATTGCGACCGCGTCGCGGGTGGAGCAATCGTCCCAATAGGGCTGGGCATCGCTGGTCAGCGAGTAACCACCTCTCCCATCTTCAGTCAGATCCGCGTCGGGGCTGGTGGTCGTGGAGATCGATGGGCTGCTTGCCTCATGCGTCGTGTCGACATTCCCGGTGTCGCCGGAGATCAGATTGATCGCACCCGGCGCCGACGGACCGAAAGTGGTGCCGTAGGAGTTATCGCTCATCGCGTACTGCTGGGCGTAGTTCCAAAGCGCTGTGACTGTGTTGCCGTCGTAGTAGTCCATCACCGTGTTTGCATTGCAGGGCGTGCCGAAGGGGCTTGTGCCGCTGCCGGTGCCGACGCTCTGGACGAAGCGGTCCATCTTGCCCCCGTCAAAAGCCTGTTGCTCATCGCTGTAGTCATGGTCCTGATCGCAGGTGAGCTGCCCGCCGGCGTCGCCGCTGAGGCCAATCACGTTGCTGTCAAGCCGCTGCGGGAGCGCCTCGTTTGGGTTTTCCGTCAGCAGGTTGGTGCTGTGACGCAGGTTTAGCGGCAAGCTGTGGCTCGTCGCTGGAAGAAGTCCGTCCACCGCCGGAGTTCCGGGCGCCCCGTGGAAGTCCTGGCCGTCGGTGTTGGATGCATTGGGATAGGTGCCGAAGTAATGGTCGAAGGAGACGTTCTCCTGAAAGATGACCACGACGTGCTGGATGGGAGTGCGCGCGAACGCGTGAGAGAACGGCGGGCGGAAGGAGCGGGACGGATAGGCGCCCGCTACCGAGACGACGAGCACCGAAAGCGCCGCGACTGCGCCGAGAACAACAAGCATTCGTTTCATTGCTTCGTTCCTATCGGGTGGTGGAGGTCAGGGATTTCGACCCCTCCAAACTAGGAATGCCCGCGAAGCTCGTTGTTAACCGGTGGTTGGCAGCCGGTGTCAGTTTTGCGACGGCGCTGTTAACGCCTCAAGCAGGAGGCCGCCTTCAGCTGGGCGCAACTACGCCGTTGTGGCGGAACTCCACGACCACTTCCTCCATCGTTTCAGCGTTGCAGGGGACCATCTCCGGCCAGGGCCTGATCGGCTGCTCACTGAGGGTCTTGAGTCCGTTGCCGCTGATCACGACAACAACGACGTCATCTGGACCGATCACGCCCCGCTGGGCGAGCTTCATCGTCGCTGACAGCGTGGTTCCGCCAGCGGGCTCGGTAAGCACCCCCTCGGTTGCGGCCAGCAGCTCCATCGCCTCGATGATCTCTCCGTCGGCGGCGGACGCGGCAGAGCCGCCGCGACTGCGGACCGCGTCGACCACCAGAGGACCGTCGCCGGGAGCGCCGATCGCCAGCGAACGAGCAAGCGTCTCGGGCACCTGCGGCACAATCTCCTCGCTGTCCTCGACGATCGCGGTGGCAATCGGGGAGCAGCCCGTGGGCTGCCCCACGTGGAGCTTGGTCTGTGCGGTCTGCGCGAGGCCGACGAGCTCCAGCTCGTTCAGTCCCTTGTGGACGCGAGAGGAGAGAGTCCCCCCCGCTGCCGGCATCACGATGTGGTCAGGGGAGCGCCACTCCAGTTGCTCGACCACCTCGAAGGCCAGCGTCTTCGCGCCCTCGGCATAGAACGGACGCAGGGTGATGTTGGCGAACTCGATACCGCTGGCGAGCGCAAGGTCACGGCAGGCGCGGTTGGCCTCGTCGTAGTTGCCATCGAGCTCGCAGACCTGGGCGCCAAGGGCTCGACAGCTACGCGCCTTGGCCCGCTCGAGGTTGGCGGGGTAGAAGACGTAGGGCCGGAGGCCCGCCTTGGCGGCAAGGGCCGCGGTCGCGGTTCCAACGTTGCCGGTCGAGACGCAGCCGATCTCATCCTTACCGAGCTCCAGGGCTCGGGCAATGGCCATAGCGACGACCCGGTCCTTGTAGGAGAGTGAGGGACGATTGGTCGAGTCGTCCTTGAGGTAGAGGTTGCGAAGGCCTAGCTCGGCACCGAGTCGATCGGCCCGAATCAGTGGTGTATTACCGGAAACCCGGCCGACCCGGTCGGCGGCTGCGCGCTCGACAATCGGCATCAACTCCTCAAGGCGCCAGAGATTGAAGGGCCGCGCGAGAGGGCGCTCGGCCAGCGCCAGCTCGGTAACTCGCGCGGCCGCCAGCTCATAGTCGTAGGCGATGTCGAGGCCGGTCCCGCAGGAAGGACAGCGGAATGCCGCCTCGCTCAGATCCGAGCGCTGCCCACACTCGCGACAGATGAGCTCGGTTGCGCAGGAACCGGTGCGCGACGGATCCTCAGCGCTCCCTCCCGAGCCCAAACGCCGTGACTTATTCATGCCCAGACTCTCATTGGCCTGGCTTAAGGCTAGCGACCCGAGGGGATCTCGTCTGGTTATTTCCAGCGAGCCGAAAATCCGCCGCATCCGGCCATGGTCCGAGAAGGTCGGGGCCGTCCTGGCGACCGGAGGCGATCAATAGCTCCTCGGCGCAGTGCGGAGCAAAGGGGGCGAGGATCTGGGCAAGCAGAACCAGGGCCGCGACTTGCGCCTCGGCGTCCTCGCGGCACATCCGCCCGCGTCGCTCAATCACGCGCTTCTCAAAGTCTCTGATGCGATCAAATAGGCGCGTCGCATTGCGCACAGCCTTGTGCATCTGCAGCTCCTCGAGGTCGGCGGTTATCCGCTGCACCCCGTTGGCGCACCATTTGCCCAGGCGCTCGCGCAGAAACTCGGTATCAGCGGCGGCCTCGGCGTCAGGCGGTGCCTCCCCCACGGCGGCGAACTGCCTCTGCGAGTACTCCCAGACACCCAATAGGAACCGACGCGCGAAACGAATCGCGCCCTCGTTCCAGTTCAACGTCTTGGCCGGCCCTGCCGCGTAGAGGACGGCAAGGCGCACGGTGTCGGCGCCGTAGCGCTCGACCAACTCGTCGGGATCAACCACATTGCCGAGGTGCTTGCTCATCTTGCGCCCCTCGGCGATCACCATCTCGTGAAAGAGGCAGCCGGCAAAGGGCTCGCCGTCGAGGAGGAATGAGAGCGGGCCGAGGTCGCGCAGCGCCTTGGTAATGATGCGCTGGTCGAAGACGAAGCCGCCGGAGTCCGCGCCGGCGACGAGCCGCTCAGCCGGCAACCAGTGGCGCAGGTCTGGGTGCTCGAACATATTCTCCGCACGGCCCTCGGGAGGAACCGCCGCGGGTATCCACAGCCACAACGCGTCGAAATGACAGTCCAGGGTGTCGGTCTCGCGCCTGCCAGGTCCACCGCAACGCGGGCAGCTGACATCGACGAAGTCCGAGCGCTCGCCGAGAGGGTTGCCTTCACCGGTCGGCTCGATGTCCCGCGGGAGGCGCACCGGCAGCTCCTTGACCGGCACCGGTACCGGACCACAACCCTGGCAGTGGATGATCGGGATCGGCGTCCCCCAGTAACGCTGGCGGGAGATCGAGAAATCGGCGGCACGGTAGCGGCGGGCCTCACGCACTTCCAGCTCTGAACCAAATGCCCGGGTGGCCGCAGACGGCGCGCGCGGCATCCGCTGGCCGATCACCTCATCGGCCTCATCGACGGCGGGGATTCCGAGCGCGGCAAAGGGCCCGTAGCGGGCATCGACGATCGGGGAGACGAAGACCGGCAGCTGGCCGGCAGGCCCCACTGCGGAGACCCCGGTGTCGAACACCGGCACACTGGACGCGTCGCGGGCGCTGCGCTCCCAGCCGCCGGAGCGCAGCTCATCAAGCGCAGACCGGGCGCCGGGCTCAGAGACCCACAGCTCAACATCCCGATGACGCGGCGAGATGAGGACGAAGCGAGCCTCCTCGATCGCCTCCCGATGGGGCGTGAACACCGTGAGAGGGCGACCGTCTGGGCCCTGCAGGTCGATCTCGACCCCATCGCTGCGCCCTAGGATGTAGCGCTGGGTGGCGAGAGAGAGCTCATCCCAGTTTTCAAGGCGCTCCAGGTTGGCGTCGTTCTCCTCGAGAAACGGGACTACTCGCAAGAACCACGTCGGTCGGCGGATCAGCCGCACCTCGTTGTGGCAGCGCCAGCAGCGACCGTCCTCCACCTGCAGCGCGGCCAGCGTCGTCTGGCAGTGATCGCACCAATCGACGGTGGCGTCGTCGCGATAGATGAGACCAGCATCAAGCAGGGTGAGGAAGAGCCACTGCGACCAGCGGTACTGACCCTCGTCGGAGCTGTAGAAGACTCGGTCATAGTCAAAGGAAAAGCCGAGGCGTTTCATCTGGGCAAGCATCCGCTCGCCGCTGCGCTCGACCCAACCCGCGGGGGGCTCCCGGCGCTCGATCGCGGCCAGCTCGGCGGGTAGACCGAAGGCATCGAAACCGAAGGCGAAGAGCACGGCATCGCCGCGGGCACGGCGGAATCGCGCGTAGGCGTCGCCGATCGCGTAATCGCGCACGTGGCCCATGTGAAGATTTCCCGAGGTAAACGGGCTCGAGGGCTTCACATAGACAGGGCACCGTCCTGCCGCAGGCTGCGGGGTGTCGAACGCCCGCCGACGTGACCAGGATCTTTGCCGAGCGGCCTCCACCGCTCCAGCGTCATAGGTCGCAATCTCGGCGGTCATCTTGATTTATGCGCCCGGTGGGAATCGAACCCACGACCTTCGGTTGGAAAGACCGATGCTCTTTGGCCCCCTTGCAGAGGCCGTTGACCACTGAGCTACGGGCGCAGATCGTGAAGCTTACCTTCAAGCCCAGGGCTCAGTGCCCCCTCGCGCACCGTCCCGAGTCGGCTTTCCTGCAGCGCCGCATAGCGCGGCACCCGCCCCTGGGCGCGCAGACCGTCGATCAGGATCGCGTTACGTCCAAACCCCGTTGGCAATAGGTCAAGCCGCTGAAAAGAGACTCGACGCGGACCACCCGATCGGTAACGGCTCAGCGTGTAGCGAGCGATCTTTCTCCGTTCCACCAGGCGGAAATCGGATGGAAGAGTCGAGCGGCGATGCCCGGAGCTGGGCGATTTTCCGATGACATCGACCTCCTTGATCCGCAGCCCCCCCGCCGCCAGTCGCTGAGCCCCGTCAGCAAGGTAGAAATCCACGGTGTCAATGCCGGCCTTCCAGGTGACTATCGCACGCGGGACCCGGGGCGTGCCGATCCGCTCGACGATCGCTCTGAAGTCCGGCCTCTGCAGGCTGGGGGTCTGGGTGACGAGCAGGTCAAACCCCAGCCAGTAAATGCAGAGAGCGGCAGCCAGGATCGGGCCAACGCGGGGAGCCCCGTTGACGGCAAACCCGATCGATGCCGCGACCGCAAGCGGCACCAGGGCGGGCAAGAGATTGCGGGGCTCAAAGTAGTCCTTGCCGGCCAGGGCGGCGGCCAAAGGCAGGAGCCAAACCGCCGCCGCGACGACCAGACATAGCGCTGCGCCCTGCTTCTCTCGGCGCGTCCCCCGCATCGCCAACAGGAAGAACGCCGTGCCCACCGCCAGAGCGGGAATTAGCGCGTATCCCGTCCGCGGCGGCTCGGAGATCACCCGGCCGGTTTCACCGATCAGGAAGCCGACGGCGCTTTCGAGGATGCGTCCGGAGAGACGGAGATGGTGAATCCAACCGATGTGGGCGGGATTGGCCTGGACCCGGAGCAGCGGCACCAGCGCCAGACCCACGGCGGCGACGGCCCCGATCGGCACGACGAGCTGCCGCCAGCTCGAGCGAAACGAGACCAAAAGCCAGACGGCCTCAACCGAGACGGAGATGAACGCGAAATAGTGGCTGCAAAGGGCCAGCGCCGAGCTCAGCGCCCAGAGTGTTAGGTCGCGCCTATCGCGAGTTCGGAGAGCCCGTACGAAGAACAGGAAAGAGAGCGCGGCGAGGAAGACCAGCAGGGCGTACCCCCGTGCCTCCTGCGAATACCAGATCAGCATCGGGTTG
>JBAVAR010000129.1:0-23479 GCA_049585815.1 Solirubrobacterales bacterium | reverse complement strand
ATTGTGGCCTCCAATTAATACTGAACTCGAAGATTCCCTGAAGGTGCGCTTGGAGGAATGCTTCGCGCCGGAGGCGGATCGGCTCCGGGAGTTGACGGGGAAGAAATTTGCAACGTGGAGCGTATAGCGAAACCCAGCTGCAGAAGACCGTCTCTGGGAGTCGGGAGTTTATTCCCGATTCTGGCTGCTGCATTAGTCTGCGCTGGCTGCGCAGAGAACAGCCAAGGCGAAGTTGTCCCTCGCGTCGTCCCACGACGGAAGTTTTCCGCGGCAGGGATGGGCATATCTCGGGCCGTTACTGTTCCACCTTACCGCTATTTCTCTCCAAGGAGCTTTTGGAATACGCCAGTCGAAACATATGCTTCACTCGACCCCCAATCTGGGCCTATTGTCAATTCTTTCGAGAATGAAATTGCGGCCGATCTCTCCTCCCACCAAGGCCCGGGAATAAGCACAACCTCGTACAGCGTCCCGATTTACACCGTGCCGCGCAGTCAGCCCACCGTCCGTGTTCAGCTCACCAGCCAACTCCCCGCCCCAGCACTACAGGCCGCCTGGAGTCATGTACCCCTACCCCCCCATGCGCAACCTTCAGCCGGCAGCGATCACACGCTTGTAATTTGGCAGCCAAGTACAGACCGCCTATGGGAATTTTGGAGACTTCAACCCGCTGCCAATGGCTGGCAGGCATCTTGGGGTGGGGCAATGCAGAGGGTCGCTTCAAATCCTGGTGTCTACGGCCCCTCGGCCTGGCATGACGCAAAGCCCTGGTGGGGCTCATCCGCTTCATCCCTCTCGATAGCCGGAGGCCTGATCACTTTCAGAGATCTCCGGCAAGGTGTCATAAATCACGCGCTGGCAATGGCGGTTCCTCATATCCGGGCGGGAGTTTACTCGCTTCCAGCCCGGCGAACCGACGGTGAATCAATGAGCCCTTTCGCCCTTCCCGAGGGAGCCCATCTGCGCATTGATCCGAGTCTTGACCTCTCATCGATCAGCATGCCACCAATCACTCGAATGATCGCTAAAGCTGCACAGCGCTATGGGATCTTCATTAGGGACGGTGCTGGGGTTGCACATTTCTTCGCCCAGGATCCAGTCACACTCCGGGATAATCCATATATCGGCCCGGAAGGCTACTTTGAAGGCAAAACCCCCGGGCAACTCCTTGATTCCTTCCCATGGAGCCATCTGCAGCTCTTACCGATGGCGCTCCGCAATTACCGCAAATGATAGGGCGCTGAGTGAAAAGTTTGCGGCCGCATCAAGAGTTGATTTTGCTGAGTGCTTCTACGAAAGCCCGTCGAGCGTCTGCACGGATACGTATCAAGCATCTCACCTCCTCCATCGACTGGAATGCTCTATTGAGCTCGCTCACCCGAGCGCGGCTGCTTCCGACCCTTGGTCCCTGTATAGCTGCGATGATCGGCGAGGAAGGGAGTGATGACTTCCGTCGCGCTGCTCTCGAGTCGGTCTCAGCGACACGCCGCCAAGACGCTCTGTTGTTGCTGACCGAACAACGGCTTGCCGACGCACTCAACAAGGATGGCATCCTGACCGCACCGCTGAAGGGGCCAAATCTCGGAGAGGAAATCTATGGAGAACCAGGTCGTCGCCTCTCCAGCGATATCGATATGCTCCTACCTCCTGAGTGTCTGCGCGACGGAGTCGAGGTCGTGCGCGCCTTGGGTTACTCAGCACCGACTGATCCTGTCGGACCAAATGGCCTTCCACTCCTGCACTTCACCATGCAACACCAGGATGGCACCTTTCCTGCGGTAGAGCTCCACTGGCGTATCCATTGGTATGAGAGGAGATTCGCAGCCGAGCGTTTGCTCGCGCCCGAGCTCGATTCAAAAGGCTGGCGCTCGAAGCCCGCCGATGCGCTGATCGCGTTGCTGCTCTACTACGCTCGCGATGGTCTCTGCGGCCTTCGCCAGGCGACAGACCTAGCAGCGTGGTGGGACTGTTTCGGCGAGCAGCTCGACCCTGATGGGCTTGAAAATCATTTGAAGTCTTACCCCCAACTCCAATCCGCAGTAGCAACGGCCGCCCGAGTTGCCGAGAGAACTGTCGGCCTGCCGAGCAGACGCCTTCTGCCGAATAATGGTGCGTTGGGTCCTCGCGCCCGAATCGCCATGGCACTGGCCAACCCACAGCCATACACGACGCCGCAGCAGCTCTACGCGGAGATTGGCCTTATCGACGGTCTCTTGACTCCTCGAGGCGGTTTTCGGTCCTTCCTCAGACGTCAGGTCGTACCGCCGCAAGCGGTCATTCTGGATCATGCCAGCAAGGCACTGGATGCTCGCATCACTTCGAGGACCGGTTATGCGTCAAGAGTGCTTGGTCGATATGCGATCGCGCTTGGCCGTCTGCTGTGCATACCCGGCACAAAGCGTCCTCGCTTTTCCACCAGCAAGCTCGCCTAGCGCATTTTTTCCACCTCTCACTTCGTTGATTACCTGAAGAGATGAGAATCCGATCCAGCTCCAGAGCAACCCCTGCACACGCCGGCATCGCAGTCGTTCAACTAGGGAGGGTGCTCTGGCTCGCGATTGCGAGCGTCTTCGCCATATCTGCGGCCTACCTAGTTGGCCTCCTCATGGCCGCCCGTAGCTCCTTGCGCTCCTCCGGAATGCGCGGATCGATCCCAGAGGATCTAGACATCGCAGTCCTAGTTCCAGCTCACAACGAGGAGCCTGGAATTGCCGAGACTCTTACTTCTCTGGAAGGATGCGAATACCCTGCCAAGGGATGGCGGACGATAGTCATCGCTGACAACTGCACGGACCAAACTGCGGATGGCGCCCATGCGGCCGGCGTCGAGGTGTGGGAACGAGCGAATCCCCTGCAGCAGGGCAAGGGTTTTGCCCTTGCGTGGGCGCTTGAGCGGCTGCTCTCTGGGGATCATGCGCCAGACGTGGTGGTGATGGTGGACGCCGACTGCACGGTCTCTCCGAATCTGTTGAACGCGGTCGCCAGCGGAATCGCCGCGGGAGCTGAGGCAATCCAAGTTGATTATGTAGCCGGCAACCCTGGGGACTCCCTAACTTCGGCACTGCGCTTTGCCGGTTTTTCCCTCGCGGATACGGTGCGCTTCCTTGGCAAGGAGCGACTCGGGCTGTCCTGTGGCCTAGTCGGGACGGGGATGGCATTCACACGTGAGCTACTCGAAGAGGTTCCGTGGACAACTACTGGCCTCGTTGAGGACGGCGAATTCCATATGCAACTAGTCTTGGCGGGCAAGCGGGCGCGATTCTTACCCCAGGCGTGGGTAAGTCAAGCGGTTCCGACATCGATGCGCGTCAGCACCGAACAACAGGCACGTTGGGAAAAAGGACGACTTGAGCTGGCGAAGCAATGGGGACCACGCCTACTCGTAGATGGGCTACGCCGCCGTGACGTGGTCCCCCTTCACGCAGGGCTTGAGTGTCTGGTCCCGCCTCAGTCGGTGATAGCCACCGGCGCAGCGGCGTCTGCGACCGCAGGACTGGTAATGCGCTCAAGACCGCTGCTGGCGGTTTCCGCTTTCACAATACTGGCCCAAGCAATATTCGTATTCGGCGGCCTGCGCCTTGTGCAGGCGCCGACGAACGTGTACCGCGCTCTCGTGGCCGCGCCGATATTGGTCGCAGCGAAGCTTAGTCTCTATGCGCGCCTTGCACTCGGCCGCGGGCCAAGCGGATGGGTGCGAACTGAGAGGGAGGCACCGCCACACAAGTCGCACCCGGTGGAGAAGACTGCCGAATGATCGCCTACCTATGCTCCGAGTATCCGGCCATCTCGCACACCTTCGTATTGCGGGAGGTCGAAGCGCTGCGGCAACGTAACCTCGAGATTGCAACCTTCACGATCCGACGAACAAACCCAGAGCGCTTGCTGTCAGAAGCCGACCGCAGGGAGGCAGCGCGCACAGTTTCCATCCTACCGCCGCGCTGGGGTCGATTACTGGCCGCCCATATGAAGCTGCTAGCTCGCTCCCCACGCGCCTACTTAGCCACACTCGCTTTCTCACTGGGCCTTGCTCGCCCGGGGGCGAGGGGACGCCTGTGGCAACTTTTCTACTTTGCAGAGGCAGGATTTCTTTGGAACGAGTGTCACAATCGTGGGATTCGCCACATCCATGCGCACCTTGCTAATGCCGCCGCTGACATAGCGATGCTGACCGCGCATCTCGGTTCCAACTTAGGCCCTGGAGAAGCATGGTCTTGGAGCTTCACGATGCATGGCCCGACCGAGTTCTTCGATTTGCGCCATTACCGCCTCGCCGAGAAGCTGAGCAGCGCCCGCTTTGTCATCTGTATCAGCGACTTCGCACGGAGCCAGCTGATGGCCTTAGCGGAACCCAAAGCCTGGAGCCATTTCCATGTTGTACACATGGGTGTACCGGTTGAGACTTTCACTCCAGCCAAAAGTGCGAATACCATCGCGAACATCCCCAATATCCTTTACGTTGGCCGCCTGGTACCCGAGAAGGGCCAGGCGGTTCTGCTTGAAGCGGTCGCCCTCCTCGCAACGCGAGGCCATGAAATCAGCGTGACTCTCGTCGGAGATGGGGCATTGCGACCAGACCTAGAACGTCGAGCGGAGCAGCTGGGACTCGGGTCCACAACCAGCTTCCTCGGTGCCGTCGGCCAAGATGAGATTCGAAACCTCTATGAAAGAGCATCGATCTTCTGCCTGCCGAGCTTCGCCGAGGGGGTACCAGTTGTACTGATGGAGGCCATGGCTATGGGCGTGCCGGTAATTAGCACAAGGATTGCGGGTATTCCTGAGTTGGTCGAGGATGGCCAAAGCGGCTTCCTGGTCTCGCCGGGGCGTGCTGATGAGCTTGCTGACCGCCTCGAGAAGCTTTTAGCTGATCCCTTGCTATGCCAAAGATTGGGACGCGCCGGCAGGGACAAAATCCTCCAGGACTTTGATGCCCAAATGCTGGCGACGCAGCTCTCTGAGCTGTTCTCCCAAGAACTGGCAGACAACAGCCCTCTACAAGATCATGCAGCAGCTTCCAACGTCTCGAAGGCTCGCGTTTGAGTTGGTCTACTGACTTTCTTACCGGCGGCCTCGATCAGATCGTCGCGACTCAGATCGTCCGCGTCTACGGTGACGACGAGACCACGCCTGGCAAGTTCGTCAGCCACCTGGATTTGATGATCATCCACGTGCTCCCCTAGTGAGAACCGCCGAGGAACGAGCACTGGACACTGCCCAACCTCGAAAGCCGCGAGTGCCGTTCCTACCCCTGCGTGGGCAATAACGACGTCTGCATCGCGCATCGCCTCAGTGAGCTCCCGTTCCGGGATGGCGTAATGTCCCGAGATACCACAATCGCCAACATTCGTGTCCCCAGTTTGCCAGAGTACCTCCGCATCGAAAGGGATGACTTCCAACAGACGCCGGACCAATCGTGAGAACGAGTAACCCTTATAAGTGCCTAGAGTGACGACAACCTTTTCCAGCCGATCAACCGGAAGGGGCTGCCGGGGTTCACACTCAAATGAGTCGAACACCGACCCCTTGAACTTCCATCGCTCGCATTCCCACCTTTGGTATTGAGCGTAGAGATTTACGCCTGGGATACGTGCGATTAACTTTCCAGTGAGGGAGGGACCGTCGATCCGCGCGGCGCTCTCTATAAAATGGCAGGAAAGTCGGTGGGAGCGAGCAATCACGAAGTAAGGGAGCGCGACCGCAGATCCAGTGCTGACGACTGCCTTGATCTCGTAGGTTCCAAATATCCGCCGTGCCTGAAAGAAGTTCCGCGTTACGTTCGCAGGGTCGCGACCGCCGACAAACGGGACATAATCAACCGCATCGGCTGCCAGCAGCGATCGGCTCTGAGGAGTATCGAAGGTCACCCAGTGAAATGGTCCCTCAACTCCATCGAGCCGCTCATAAAGATGATGGAGCTCCTTAAGATGACCCCCAGTCGACGCGACGAGCAGTGTCGTCACGCTGGCCAGTGCTCTCGGACCAGGTCTCTTGTGTTACGGATATTGGCCCTGCTCGAAGCTCCAAAGACAAGCGATTGTACATTCGGTTGGGCACAAGCCCACTCGATGGCCTCAAAAGCGGGGATCGCGCCTGAGGCGAAAACCGACATCGCCACCGCCTGGAATTTCCGAGTCCGCAACGCCTCCTCGTAGGCGTCAAGGCCTCCGCACATTCGAAACCCAATCTTGTTGATGTTCGCGCACACGATTGGGTTTGAGACTCCAGCCAAATCCAAGGCGTCAAGGGCAGCCGGCAGATTCATCGTAATAAAACCCGGCTCCGCGTCGTACCGCTCCCGCACGTGCTCGGCAAAGACCCTGAAGGCATCAGTAAAGCCCAGACCAACAAGCAAGTCGACGACGAGGTTTTGAAGGAAGATCACAGGGGTCCGCAAGCCCTCGAACATCTTCATCTCCGCGTCAATTAACAGCGTCGTCATCCCCTCTATGTCCTTCATCGCCAACGATCTGCCACCGCGGATAGCGGCGTCCATGATGCCCTCATTTGGAAGAAATCGCTTGACCGCTCCAAGCATTCCGCTTTCGGTGACGGCGTTCGCGTACTTATGCGCGTAGGGCATGCAGGGATAGAAGATGAACTCTGCGTAAGCTCCAGGATCGCTACGGATGTGGTCGCAGATCAAGGAGATGCGCTCGTGGGTTGTGCACATAAATGTGCGAACTCCCTCCTCATAGGCCGCATCCAGCACATCGACCATCGAGCCGACGTCCCTAAATCGCATCGCCTGCGCACGCGCCTTCTCCTCGGACATGTGGTTGATCCCAAAAAATTGATTGTCACCGAAAAGCAAACGGTCCATTTTCACGACACCTTGCTCTCGATCACCTTCCTCACTCAACTGGTAAGTCCCGCTCATGCGGTCGCTCTCTTCCAACCCCAGCGTCCCCTCCGATGCTCGGCAACGACCGGATCGCGATCCTGTCCAATGCCGTCCGTCGAGGGACCGGCATGAGCATCAGAGATCATCATTGCGACAGTCCTGTCGGTAGCGGCGGCACTCTCGAAGTCATACCCTGCGCTCGGGACACCAGTCACGATCTGCCGGATGAAGCAGTCGATCTGAGCGCTGTACTCCTCACCACGCAAGTAGAACCACACCGGCTCCGTCAGCTCAGTCGTAAAACGCACATTCCAACCTTGTTCATAGCCTTTTGGAGCATTCGCCATGTCTCGCAAATAGACCTGGCATTCCTGACGGTCCGCGTAGATGCGACCCGCCGTACCCCAGATGTTGACCCGGGTCGTCATCTTCCGGTAGGACTCATCGGACCAGCTAACTGATATTTGGCCGGTCCTTCCTTCCGGGAAATACAGTGTGCTAAACGCACTATCATCGGTTTCCCGAGAGAACACACGGGGAAGCGCTGTCCCACCGACGCCGACCGGCTCACCAAGATACAGGTTGACGAGGTTGATGACGTGAGCGGCATAGTCGTACAGACATCCCCCACCCTCGCTACGCTGCGTTCGCCATGTTTTTCCCTTCGCCTTGAGGACCACCGGTCCGTAGGCCTCGCCAAGCACATGCGTCAGCTGGCCGATTGCCCCCGTGTCGAGGAGCGACTTAACCTCTCGGAATGCGCCAACGAAGCGATTGTGATAGCCAACCTGAGTGACTAGGCGCCTCTCGCGTGCGCTTTTGACAAGCTTTCCCGAGTCGAGAGGGTCTAGGGTCAGCGGCTTCTCACAGAACACGTGAAGCCCCCTGTCGAGCGCTGCCTGAACCATTTGCGAATGTGACTTAGAAGGCGTGGCAATCACGATGGCATCTAGCGTTGCGGCTTTCAACATCTCCTCATAGTTGTCAAAGGTAGTTACACCGGTATACTTTTTGAGAACCGCTAGGACATAACTCGATGAATCGCACACCCCCACAACGTCCACATCGGGATGCGCGTTTAGGAGGGCGTGGTGCGATAAGCCCATCTTCCCGAGTCCCACTACGCCGACTTTGATCATACGGCGACCTTCATTGTATTCTCATGCTCCGACCTGAGCTCCTCAGACAGATGATCCGCGAGCCGCACGGCGAAGGTGATTAGTGTGAATGTGGAGTTTGCTTGGCTCGACACGGGGAACGTCGAACTGCTGGCAACAAACAGGTCCCTAAAACCATGCACAGCAAGGTTGCCATCCACCACCCCGTGCTCCGGATGGGCGGACATTCGGGTGGTCCCTGCCTGATGATATCCGCCGAAGAGTTGCTCGCGCACCGCTCCCTCCACATCGTCGTAGAGCATCTCGACGTGACCAAGGGCCTGGCGACGCAATGAGCGATCGAGTACTTCGTGGGCGCGCCTCACGCTGCGCACATCCGTGTCGCTGAAGTGTAGGTGTGTTCGAAGGCGCGGCATACCGCAACTGTCGCGCTCTTCCGCGAGCTCAACGTAGCTGTTCCAATTTGGAAGGTGCTCACCGTGATAGAGGAGTGGATAAACGTTTGCGGCACTTGCTACGAAGAAGCCGGGAACTTTGCGACCGCGGCGTAGATAACGCCGGTAGCCAAAGTTGGCAGCAAAGACTGTTGCTGGCCCAAGGTGGCGGATCACATTACGCAGGTGGGCGCGAATGGTCGTCGGGCGCCGCGTCCTTATATGGGCCCGCCGAATTCCCTCGGCAACGAAATATCTTCCGAGAGGTGAGATCAGCATCAGGTAGACGAGCGACAAAATGCCATTTCGATGTGACGCGTCCCCCACTTCTGGGTTGACCAGCCAGATAGCGACGTTTGGCAGACACCGATTTCGCTGAGTTTCAGGGCTCAAGGTAAAGCGACGTCGAACGTAAACGCCGTCTGCGTCGCGCTCGTGACCATGGATCGTCTGGTCGGGATGCGTGGTGAAGTGGACACGCCCGACACGCACCTCGACATGAGCCATATACCAGCGGCCGAGATGTCCAGAGTGGTTGCCAATTCCATCTGAATCGTGACGGGTGGATGCGAGCAGCAATCGAGTTGAGCCCAAACCTCCCGCAGCCACCACGTAACGGGATGCTCGAACCTCGACCCGTCGACCATCCTTTGCCCGTGCCTCAAGATGATCAACACTTCTAGTGTTTGTCGCAGAGGTCTCAGCGTTAGTCACGATCTCGGTGCAGGTCAGGCCGGTCTCGATCCGTAGTGACGGCGTGCACTCCAAGGCCTCGCGATACACATGACCAAAGTTCGTAGGAAGCGACCAACGCTCCAGCTGGGAGCCTCGGACCTCGCCATCTTCGAAACCCGGCACGAGCGTGCGTGTTGCGAGTTCTGGTATCTGGCTTGCATCGAAGTTTGCCCTACCGCAGCGGCACCAGTCGCAAGCGCGTTGGATGAAAGGCTCGATCTCGCCGTAGTCGACTGGCCACTTGATGTCTCCCGTAACTGGGCGTTGCTCAAAGTCGACCGGATCAAAGGGAACGCAACGGCCTCCCCAGATGTTGGACGCTCCACCAACCTGCCGACGCGACGCTAATGACATCTCCACGTGGTGCGGATCGTCACCAACGATGTCGCTGAGGCTTTGTGCCTCGGGATCGAACTGCGCCTCGCCGCTCTCGAGCAGGACGACCTTGTGGCCAGCCCGTGCAAGCTCCAAGCTTATGACGATCCCCGCCGGTCCAGCACCAACAATAGCGACATCGGCCTGGACCAGGTCTCGCTCACACATGAGACCCACGTCCGACTTCGACAATCTCGGCTCGCACATGCTCCCTGAACGCGTGAAGCGAGGTGGCCGCAATCGCGTTGATTGGGGAAATTGAATTAGCCGCCTCCATCGCAATCCGCACTCGGTCTGGCCGCGTGGTGCTAAAGAGAACCCCACCCGAGGTATTGCGATCAAGGGCATCCTGCAGGATCAACGAAGCTATGACCTCGGGTTTTCTGCAGTCCTGCCCGACCGCCTTGCTCCATCTCGATCTCCGCTCCCCATCCCCTTCCATGTATCCCACGATCCGATTCAGCGCACGCGATAGCACGCCGAACGTGATAACCGGACTATTAGACTGGATTCCAGGAAACCGCGGATCAAGGATGTCCTCGCGTAGCTGGAGAACGACCGGAACATCGCGAGAATCGCGAATGCGCAGACAGGGATCTGCTTCGCCAGAAACCCCCCAGGCTCCGATATAGCCATTGCGCCGCAGCTCCTCAAGCGTGTCAACAAGCGGGTCCATGGCAAGCAGATCCGTAGCTCCGGGATCATGTATGAAGAGAAGATCTACGTACTCGGTACCAAGCTCTTCGAGACTCTTCTTAAGACTGTTGCGAGCGCTCTTTGGCTCGTACTGACGAGTTATGTGAAAGGTTCCCTCGTGACGCTTTAACGCTGCACGAAGAGCAGGAAATCTACCGATCGCTGTACGCGCCGGCCCCTGAAACCGGGCCAAGCGTCCCGCAGGACCAGAAGGCTCGATACCGAACTTCGTTGCAATCGTGATTTGCTCGCGGCGCCCACGCGCAAACCGCCCCAATTCGCCCTCTGCCGCTCCCAACCCGTACATACGTGCGACGTCGAAGTGCCGAATTCCGTGCTCAAACGCTTCGCCAAGCAGCCGCTGCCGATCCCGCCTGGACGCCAACTGCATGAGCCCAGCGCAGCCGAAGCCGAGCCTGGTTCGATCCCGACTGCCGCTCAAGAAAGCGACTTCTCGTCCGATAGAGGGTTTAGTGATTGACGACACGGGTTACAGAATTTCTGGATTCCGCGATGCCTGATCCGACGATGCTCATCATCCTTGCCCTCGCAGCAGCAGCTTGGCTGCTCACAGCGCTGGTGGTCGTCGCCGCCTGCCGGATGGCTGCCCGCGAGGATGCTGAACTCGCCTCGCCACCTCAGAGACCTCGCCGTCCGACCACGTGGGGGACGGTGCGCAGAAGGATTTTGACGTCGCCCCACAAGGACCAATTCGCCACATATAAGTAGTCAATCGCTCCCATCTCTCGCAAGGGAACGCGCGCCGGTCCGAGGATCTGCCAGGGCCCCGTCATGCCGGGGGTTAGCTCCAGCCGCCTGCGATACCAGCCCTTGACATGCTGGTCCTCATCGACAACAAGCGGGCGGGGGCCGACCAGGCTCATCTCCCCGCGCACTATGTTGAGCAGCTGGGGCAGCTCGTCGAGGGCGCTCTTGCGGAGGAGCTTCCCCACCCTGGTCACCCGCGGGTCGTTGGCGATCTTGAAAAGGCCCTCCTGCGCCTCGTTGCGGTCGCGCAGCGACTCCTTCATCGCGTCGGCATCGGGAACCATCGTGCGGAACTTGAATACCTCGAAGTGATCGCCATGCTGTCCAACCCGCAGCTGTTTGAAAAAGACGGATCCCTTGCTATCGAGCTTGATCGATATAGCGATGACGATCATCATCGGAGCCACCGCCAGCAGTCCCAGCAAAGCGCCGAACAAGTCGAACGCGCGCTTTACAAACGTCGAGGAACGGGTCAGCGCGAAACGCTTGATCCCCATAACCGTGACGCCGTGGAGGTCGTCGAACTCCACGGAGGAACCCACCACCTCCAGCAGGCGCGGTAGCACGCTGACCTTAACGCCCACTGCTTCGAGCGTGCAGACGAGATCGAGCATCTTCTCCGCCTCGAAGCTGTCGGGAGCGACGATCGCCCTCTGCACGTCGAGCGAGCGGGCCAGATCACGAATCTGACTTAACCGCGGCGCCGAGAAACCGTCGGCAGACCAAGTCGAGATGTCGTCCGGATCGATATCGGCGACGAGCGTGGCCTTCAAACCGTGGTGGTCTGAGAGCTTGGAGCGGATTGTCTTCGCGGCGTAGCGGTCGCCGATAAACAGGCACCGCTCGGCTGGGGCAACTTTTAAGGCCATGGCCCGCGCACCCGCCCGCGCCAGCATCAGGAAGACGATCAGCAGCGCCCAGAGCAGCAATGCCTCGCGGCGATCCAGGGTACCGCCCGCGACAACGAAGCCACCGGCCAGCCACGCACACAGCGCCCCCAGCGTGGCAACCTGAAAGAGCTTAGGCGCCTCATCCAACGTCGTCTTGTGCAGGAGCGACTCGTCACGGTCATAGAGGCCGAAGATCTTCGCTCCGACCACCAGAGCGAGCAAACCCCCGATGCCAACCCAAGTAATGCGAAGCGGCCTGTCGGTGATCAGGGAGAGTGCGAGAAAGGCGGCGACGAAGGCCGCCACGTCGGCGACAAGCAGCGAACGGCGAAAGAGCTTGTCGCGCTGGAGGTTGACCCAGGTGCCACCAGCTCCCCCTACCGTAGAGGCGATGTGCGCATCGCCTGCCCGGGTCGCCTCGGCCGTACGGTCGGTGAACTCTCTAGTTGCTCCTGTAGTGGCAGGCGAGGGGATGATGGCCTCCGCCTCTGTCCCCATACCACCGGTCATGTCGCCGAGACCGCTACCGCCTCAACCGGCTCGCCACCCAGCGAGAGGATCCCCATGCCCAGGCCGCGGTCAGGGTCGAGGATGAGATCGACCGCCTCGTTGCGGGACCGCACACCAAGTTTGCCGAATGCCGAGGAGAGATGGCTCTTCACGGTGCTCTCCGCAACGAAAAGCTGTTCGGCGATCTGGCTGTTCATGTAGCCCATCACGACCAGGCCGAGGATCTGCTTCTCCCGTGCGGAGAGCGCGGCAGGTTCAACCTGCCGGGCGTGGCGCATCGGCACGCACACCTGGCCCGCCCGTACCGCCTCCAGGCATGAGCCGAGTGTCGCCGCAAGCTGAGCCTCCATAACCACGCCGGCGGCGCCGGCGGCAAGGGCGGCGCGCAGCTCACCCGGTCTGACATCGACGCAGACAATGACCACCGGCGCCTTCTCGAACTCCCGCTTCAGGGGCTCCAGGCAGCCTGACACCGCCTGCGACAGCGCCCCCTCCACCTGGAGGATCACCAGGGAAGGGGGTGCTTCGCGCTCGAGCAACTCCTCAACCTTGCTGAGTGATGTGAACTCGAGACCCTGCTCCTCCAGAATCGCACCCACACGCTGGTGCGACTCCCCCCCGGCTACAAGAACGATTCCCGACACGACCTAACAACGCCGTGCCCGGCCCAGGACTTGCGAATTGGCAGGCTAAATCCAACAGCTGTCGAGTCGACCCAGATGGAAAAGGATTTTGGCCCTTTGCAGGTAAAAAGACCGGCAGCCACTGAACGCTGCCGGTCTTGAAGCGACCCCATTCACACACTCAGAGTGTGTAGAAGAAAGCTTACTCTTGATCCCTCACGCCCGCCCGCTGTTGCTGACCGTAAGTGAGGTGCTTGGTTGTCGCCGTTACTTATCGATCAGGGATTTGATTTGCACCCAGCCGCCGGGTTGCTCGGGCCGACTGTGTACCCACCAATGTTGGCGGGGTAACCGGCGTCGGCGCCGGTGCCACCCAGGCAAGCCGCAGTCAGCTCCTGCAGATCGCCGTAATCGACGACCCGAGGGGCCTCGTAAGAAAGAGACTCTCTCTTGTCCATTTGGGTCGCTCCTATCTTTCTGTTCAAACGCCCTACCGCCCGACACAATGTCTTTGTGCGCTCACCGGTATGGCTGGTTGACTTACGAAAAGGCTAGAGCAATAAAACCCCTGGTCAAGGCGGAAAAAGGTAGGAGGCGCGGATATCCACCCGCGCCGGGCTAGGAAGCGAACTTCCCGTAATTTCCAGGTATTTTTGTGAAGTCTGGGAGCGCAACCAGACCTCCGCATTGAGCAGTCGCCAGACCTGCCACATCCAGCGGAATGGCGCCCGGCGGCGAAGAACATCAGTGTCGAGCAGGGCGCGGCGCATCTCGCCTTGATCGAGGTAGGCGCGAAGCTCCGCTTTGGGGTCGCTGAGGATCCCCCGCACGGCCACTGCATCGGGGCCGGTGAGGGAGTCGACGATCATCGACCCAAAACTCGCCTTGCCCGAACGTAGGCGCACGGAGTCCGGCAGCAGCTCCTCCATGCTCGCCCGGAGGACGGGCCGCGTGAAGCGCCGGTCGAGCGTGGCGAGGGGTGGTTGACGCAAACAAAGGCTCACTAGGTCGAAATCAAGAAGGGGGTGCCGGGCCTCCATGCCGGCCAGCGCGGCCCGTCGTCGCTGGTGCTCAAAGACCCCTGCCTCCTCGATCCCGTAGGCGAGCCCATGAGCAGCATGGGCCCACCAACGCGGTCCGTCGAGGCGCTTCCAGGCAAGCGAATCATTGTAGGAGACCAGGTCATCGACTGTGCTGCGCAGAAGCCACGAAGGAGCCTCTCGCCGCGTGAGGCAGGCCTGGAGAGCGTTGTGGGGGCCGCCGGGTAGCGCCCCGGCCATCGCAAGTGAGCCAAACGTCTGGGCCACCTCGCGGCGAGCGACGTGCGGCCCCGCTCCCGGAAGCTCGTGAGCGAGCGCCAGGGCCTGGAGAGGGTGCCCAGCTCGCAGGCAATCGGCGAGGAGGTATGAGCGCGGTCCGAAGAGCTCGTCGCCACCATCACCGTCGAGCATCGTTCCCACACCCACCTCGGCGGCAGCACGCATCAGCGGCAGTGCCCAGAAATCACCCCAACCAAGCAAGGGCGCCCGCCAGGCCGCTAGGTGTTCCAGTGCGGCGGCCAGCAAACCCCCTGGATACACCTCGGCGGTGAGGCCCGGCAGGTCCAAAGCGCTCCTCAGCTCCCCAATCAGCTCCGACTCATCGGCATCAGGGTGGTCGGGAAAGATCGCGGCGCAGGCACATACCTCAGCGCCGTTGACCTCGGTACAAAGCGCGGCAACCGAGGTGGAGTCAAGGCCGCCGCTCATCAGCACCCCGGTTGACCCCTTGTCGGCGATCCGTCGCTCCACCGCCTGCTTGAGCCCTGCCCGCACCTGCGCGGCTAGCTCGCCGGGATCGAGGTCAAGGGGCTCGACAAATCGGGGTACCCAATAGCGCACTGGCCTGGCCCCACTGCGGGCGAGCTTCAGCGCTTCGCCTGGGCCGAGTCGACGGACACCCGAGTAGAGCGTCTGCGTGCCGGGCCTGTTGCTAACCGCGATCCAGTGGGCGACCCCGGCGGGGTCAGGTCCTGGCTGGCGCGGCAGCAGCGCGAGGAGGTGGCGCAACTCTCCGGCGAAGCGAAGCACCCCACCGGCCTCGTGCAGGAATAGTGGCCGCACGCCAAGTTGGTCGCGGGCGAGCAGCCCCTCCCCGCGCTCGCCATCCCAGAGCAAAAGCGCAAAATCGCCGCGTAGGCGCTCCAGCAACCCCTGGCCCCAACGTCGGTAGCCGGCCGCCAGCAGCTCCTCGTCAGAAATCTGTTCGCCCAGCTCCCAGCCAGCGCTGAGCAGCTCCCTGCGAATCTCCTCGGAGTTGTCAAGGAACCCGTCCAAAAGACACAGCGGGCCGCTCGACCCCGGCGCCGGCCCACTGTAGGCGAGGTGAAGGGGCGGGCTGTCGAGCTCGCTTGCGGCATATGGCTGCAGCGCCGCCGCGAGCCCGGCGGCGCTCGCGCGTCCGTGCGGATCGAAAACGCCGGCGAGCCAGCGACTCACGGTCCCTCGCCGATCCGGCGTTCGACCGCTGCCCCCAACTCGGTGGCATCTACCTCGGGGCCGGCGAGAATGCGCTCGACTCGGCTGCGGGCGATCAGCGCGCAGACATCCAAAAGGCCGGCGAGCCGCCCTGGGTCCGCCAGCACCAGGTTGAAGGTCGCCGCGAGCAGCATCTGGGCGTCGGCGGCAGGCTCAAAGCAAGGCTCATCGGGTCCATCGGCGCTCCGCTCGAGGAAAAACAGAGCCCGCAGCTGGATCGGCTCCCCATAGGTGGGCACTCGGGCGATCTGCTCCCTGGAGTTGAGGGAAATCACCTCAATCCCTCCTCCGTCATTGCGGCGGTCCAAGCGCGCAGCCTCGGCACGGTCGACTCCGGCAACTGGGGTCCCGGGGTGCACGATCAGCTCCCCCCCCACCCGCTCCAGCGCGAGCACGTCGTCGGCGAGGAAGGAGGCGCCGCGCCTGGAGAGTGCCAGCGCCACCGAGGTCTTACCGGCGCCCGAGCGCCCAGCAAGGGCGACCGCGCCGTCGTTGGTCGCCACGGCACTGGCATGCAGGACCTCTAGCCCACGTAGCACCGCGGCGAAGGGCAGGGCTTGGGCAATCAGCATTCGCTGCCATGCCTCCATCCCCCCGCTCCCGGGGGCGCCACGTATACGCCCTCCGTCTCCGGAGAGGACGCTCGCCCCGTACTCGGGTCCCCAGATGAGGTAGCCATCCTCCCCTCGTTGGATCTGGAAGTTGACGGTCCCGTCCGGATGGCGCTGGTCGGAGATCAGCTCCCCCTCCCCTTCCCCGCCCAGCTCCTCGGTATCTATGGAGATTGAGATCTCGACCCGGCGGCCCGTCGGCTGGGCCCTCGCCGTTTCAAGAAAAGCAAGTGGCCGATCGACATGCACATCGAGGCCAAAGACGGTCGCCGCGGTGCCGCTCACAACTCGACGAGACGGCCGAAGGAGCCGTCCCCCGGCGAGAGAACGGGCTCTCCGTCGTGCTCAATCCAGGCGTGGGCGAGGAAATCCGGGCTGGTGCGGGTACCGATCACGAGCTGCGCGGAGATGCCGCGCCTGTCCATCAGCTGCATCAGCACCAGCGAGCGGCGCAGGCAGCGCGTATCGCCGGGCACGAGGGCCAGGGCACGAACCACGATGTGACCGAGACGCCGGGCTTCCTCCAGTGCCGTGCGGCCTTCAGTGCGCGTCGGTGCCTGGCTCCCGCGCAGCCGCTCGACGACGGTGGTGATCGGCGCCCGACGAAGCTCGCGCCAGGCTCGTAGGTAGGCGGCGAGGATCTCTGCGGCGAGCCGCCCCCGTCTTACCTCAGAGTGCACCGTTGCCTTCAATTTCGATCAGGCCACGCTCGAGCAACGCGGTGCACAGATCACACATATCCTGCTCGGTCGACTCGGGAGGCTGCTCGTATTCGCGGGCGGCGGCCTGCGCTGCATCGCGGACCGAATCGGCTTTCGCGAGCGCTTCCAGCATGCGACCCGCGGTGGGGTTGAGTCCGTGGTACTTGCCGGTCTGAAGGTTGAGCACCACCGTCTCCGAAGGGAAGCTGCGGTAGACGACATGCTGCGGCACCGCGACCCTAGCCTCAAGCAGGGTGGACGTTTTTGGTGTCGCGTCGGTCATGTCGGCTCCGGTCTTGATGGTCAGTACTCGATGATCGTGCCGCGGCGCTGGCCGAGGCGGATTGCATGGTGCAGCGCATACAGGGAGGCCGGCAAGAGCACGGCGGTGAACCCAACGAGCTTGGCGATGGCGCTGCCGGTCGAGGTGGGCTGCGGGCTATTGACCAACAGGTGGCGAAGCAGCTCCGTGGCCGGGGTGAATGGCTGTAGCTTGGCTGTCGTCTGAGCCCATTGTGGCAGCAGGGTGATTGGGAAGTAGAGGCCGCCGACGATCGAGATCAGCGCGATCACCCACGCCGTCCCGACGTTGCCCTGTTTGGTCGCCACGGTCAGAGCGGCGAACATCAGTCCGAATGGTAGGAACGCCATCAGCGCCAGGCACATTGCCGGGATTGCGAGCGGCACCGTGGACCAGTGCAGCTGGAGCCCGAACACCACGCAGCCGATCCCGAGCGTTATCGCCGCCATCACAAACGCGTAGAGCAATGGGAACAGCGACATCGCGATCACGCTGCGGATCGCGCCGAAGGGAGAGAGCAAGAGCCGTTCGAAGGTTCCCGCGACCAGCTCCTGGCGGACCATTTCGGCCACAGAGAAGCAGGAGTAGAGGACGCTGACCAAGGCGATGCCGACGACGACGAAGCCGAAGTAGGCG
The DNA here is from genome assembly GCA_049585815.1 of Solirubrobacterales bacterium. GTDB lineage: Bacteria > Actinomycetota > Thermoleophilia > Solirubrobacterales > 70-9 > DATLSM01. Next base: position 5,727 of record JBAVAR010000129.1, on the reverse strand, counting down.
GCGGGCGTGGCGAAGCCGGTGACATGAACTAGGCGGGAGACGTAATAGAAGAGGGTGAGGCTGAACAGCGAGGTCAGCGCCTGGCTGACCAGACGCGTGCGGTAGGAGAGGTAAACGTGCAGGTCGCGGCGCATAACCGCCATGAAAGCGCGGACCGATCTCGTCGTCTCGGTCATGCCTCCACCAGCCTTCCTTCGTGGAGGACCCAGCGCGCGTCAAAGGGCTGGTCGATGTGTTCGCCGCTGGGCGAGCACCAAAGCAGCGCACCGTGGCGGTCGATCAGCTCCTCGACCGCCTGGTCAAGGAGAGCGGCGCCCTCGGCGTCAAGGCTTGTGAGCGGCTCGTCCAAGAGCACGATCTCGGGTTCGGTGAGGAAGGTCATCGCGATCCGCAGGCGCTGGCGCTGGCCCATAGACATGCGATCGACGCGTCGCTCGGCGAGCTCGCGCAGTTCGAACCGGTCGATCGTCTCCTCAACCAGGGGGCGGATCCGCCCGGACGACATCATCGCGATGCGGGCCCAGAATTCAAGCTGATGGCGTACGGTGAGGCGAGCGTAGAGGCCACGATCGCCGGCGGGCAGGAAGGAGACCAACCGCTGGTAGCGGGTGCGACTCTCGCGCGCGGTGACTCCCCAAACATGGGCGGTGCCGCTATCTGGGTCGATCAGGCCGGCGGCGATCCGCAACAGGGTCGTCTTCCCCACTCCGTTTCGCCCTCCGATCCAGGTCCGCGTCCCGAGATCCATCTTCAGGCTCACTCCTCGCAGCACCGGCTCCTGGCTCTTGTGCCAGCGCTTCTCCACGCTCGTGAGCGAGAGTGGGGACGCCTGATGGGCAGGGACAACTGGGGCTTTGGACCCATTCCCCTGGCGCACCGCGGTGCCGCCATTGCCGCTCCGTCCCGACCTCCCCGCTGTCGCCGGCGCAGTGACCTCCTCGACCTCAATCTCGGGAGGCGCAAGCGCCTGCTGGGCACGCTGGGTCATACCGCGCCCCGCATCGCGAGCGGGGCGCTCAGGTCGAGGCTCTGTTGGATCGCGTCGATCAGAGCGGCCGGACTCTCAGCCAGATCCGCATTGAGGCCAAGCAACGTCGCCGACTCGATCAGATCGGAGTAGAGGGCAAAACGCCGGCGCGCCCCGCGCTCCTCCTCGTCCGGCAGGCCGAGCATGTAGGGGGCGAGAACAAGCGGGGAACTAGGCAGATGCTGGACCTCGAGGCCGAGGCCGGGAGAGCGCTCCAGGAGGATGACGACGGCCACGCGGGCCACGTCCTGCGCGGTATGAGGCACCGAGAGCCACCGCTCTTCGCCCAGAACGGCGAGCGTCTCCCCATGCCCCTCCGTGACGCAATCTGCACGATCATTGGCGAGGTTCATGTGAGGGCTGGCTGGGTGCGCTTTGACGCTGCTGCCCCCTCCGCCCAGGACCAGGACGTCGTCGGCAAAGAGGGGCCACCCGCGTCGGATCATCTCGGCGGCGAGGGTCGACTTGCCGACGCCGCTCGGCGCGGCTATGGCCACCACTCCGATCGAGGTCAGAACAGCGCTGGCGTGTAGCGCCTGGCGGCCCAGGGCCAAGCTGGCGTTGGGGAGAACTCGGTTTAGCAGCACCCTCTGCCAGGCCAGGTCCTCCGCCTTCAACGGCGCACACCGCAGTCGTGTCTTGCTCGCATCGAGGTGAAAGCGCGCCCGCCTGCCATAGGCAAAGAGCAGGTCACCGTCCCTCCCCCATTCGATAGTCAGCTCACTGCCGTCGCCGAGTCTTCCTCGCCAGGGCGCGGGGCTCGCAGCCCCACTCCAAGCTAGGTCCACCTCCCGCGAACCTACGAGGTCGAGGTCGAGTGCCGGGAGATCGTCGCCCTCATCCGGCGCCATGCCGGGGAGGGGAAACGCCGATCTCAATGTCAGGCCGAACGCGGTGAAGGTCTCCACCATCGCTCCATAAACTCTGAGCTAGCGAGGATTCTTCCGTCGAGAGGGAGAACTCAGCCGTGGGTGGGGTGCACGTGGGGGCCCAGCAATTTCCCCGAACAGCTGTGGTAGGTGCGCTTCCCGGAGAGGTGATCACCGAGGACCGTAGTGGCCTTCACGGTCACCGTGAACGAACTAACGGCTATGCCCTGCAGGCTGAGCGTCGCCGTGACCGTGCTCCCGTGGCGCTTTAGCTTCGCGAGCCGGTGGACCGTGCCGCCATCGAGCCTGACCGCCACTGTCTTTAGGGGGTCGTTTTTCGGGTCGTGCAGGCGAATGCGCAGCTTTCGGCGCTTGACGCAGGCACCGGTCGAAGGGAGTTCCACGTAGTGGCCAAAAGATGAGATTTCCGGCAGCGAGGAGACCTGGGCCAGTTCGCGACAGCCGTAGGTGTCCCCGGACGCGGCGCCGCTGGAGGCGATCATCGGCTGCGAGGAGCTGCCGGGTTCACTGAAACAGACTTTCAGCTGGGGTGTCCCATTGGATTCCTTGAGCACTCGCCAGGCAGTGAGACCCAGGGTCGGGTTGGGCACGCATTCTGAAGTTTCGAAAAACCACTGGTGAAATCCCCAGTAGGAGCCATCCGGCTGGGGGGTGATGCTCGTCCACATCTGTTCACCGGGGAGGTGGTAGCACTGCGCAAATTTCACTTTCGTCTGTTCGACGACGGTGCCGGTGAACTTGCCCGACCCCTGCGACTGGATCCCCACCTTGCCGCCGTTGTAGCTCCAGATGCCTTCGATCGGGTCAGACGCGCTCGCCGAGCTGGCGCCAACCCCAAGCAAGAAAACGAGGATCCCGACGAGAAACGGCGCGATCACCCTCGGGTCGGGCCCCTGGGGCGCGGTGCGGTTGCCCAGGGACCTGTGAGTGAAGCGGGGCATCGTCGCGATAACGGCCCGCAGGCACGCTTTCTTCCGCTGGGCGCACCCTGCCCGATCCCTACACCAGGCGGCCCGGGACCTGTGTCCAGTCGACTGCGTCGGCTGAGTCGAGGTCGGCGAGGTAGACGAACACCGCATGGGGAACGAGCTGCTCCACGGGAACCTTTTGCACCCTCGCCTCGTCCTCGAGCGCCGCCTCCACCTCCGGATCGACGGCCAGATCGAATTCGGCTCCCAGGCCATCTGATCCCGGCGAGCGGAAGAAGGTTGGCAGTGGCAAAGGCGCCTTTGCCGACTTGAGCCGGCGGGTGTAGTGGCGGAGCGCGGCCTGAACGGCGGCGGTCGGATCGGGGCCAAAGCGGGCCTCGATACAAAAGCAGGCAAATGTTCCGAGGGCAACTTTCATCGGTCTCGCGAGGCTGACAATCGCCCCCGGCTTTCCGGGGTTTCCGCGCGAGCCATGCAATGTCCTTTCCAGTTTTGTCTCAATTTCGACCTGGTCTGCCAGCTTAAAAACCCGAGCGCTTGAGCGTGAAGTTGAAATTTGGACGAATTTTCGGCATTGACAATGCATTGCATCTGAATAAGTCTCCGCGCTACGCGGACTTCGCGGATTTTCTTGACAGAGAAAGAAGCGCTCGGGTGCGCTTCTCGATTTCCCCCCAATTTGGGGGCTGATTTGGCCCATGGAGATCGACTGCAAGCCACGAGGAATGGGGATCGGGAGTTGATACGGAACCAATTGAAGCCAGAACCGCCACCCGATGAGGGGAGGGCGCCACAGTCTGCGATCGGCGACACCAAGATCGTCAGAGAGGCAATCGTCCAGGCGCAGAAAGGCGACATGGAGGCCCTGCACTTCCTCTATGTCCGCTACGCCGACGATGTCCTGCGTTACGTGCGCAGCTTCGTCGGGGATCACCACGAGGCCGAGGACATCACCCAGAACGTATTTGTGAAGCTGATGTCGGTGATCGGGAAATACGAACCGCGCGAGGTTCCATTTGCCGCCTGGATCCTGCGAGTTGCCCGCAATGCGGCGCTAGATCACCTCCGCGCCCGTCGGATGACCCCCTGTGAGGAGGTCCGCGCCGCCGACGATGAGCACGACCAGATCAGCCACGAGCGCGGCCGCGATCTCAAGCACGCGCTTGAGCGCCTTCCCGATGAGCAGCGCGAAGTCCTCGTTCTGCGACACATAGTCGGCCTTTCTCCGGTCGAGATCGCCGGGGTGCTGGGAAAGACCGAAAGCTCAGTCCACGGCCTCCATCACCGCGGCAGGCTGAGCCTCAAGTCCGCCCTGCAAGAGCTCGGCGCGGCTCCGGTCGTGGCCGGCGCCCCCTGAACCTAGCCTTCGGAATCAAGCTCCCTGACAATGCGGTGGGCGAGCCGACCAGAATCGCGGTCGGCGGCGAAAAAGAGCGCTGCGTGCTGAAGGAGGTGGTCGGTCGAGACCCCCTGGCGCTCGGCCTCCTTTGAGAAATCCTCCCAGACCGCAGAGTCGATGCTGATCCGCAGCTTCACCCCCTCATCATCGTGTCCGTCGTTGAGAAAGCTCGGATAGGACCAGCCGTCTCGCCCAGAGCCCTCCTCGTCGAGGTAGTAACGGATCGCCTGCAGAAGCGATCGCTCAAGGGTTTCGGTGTGCCTCCGGTATGAGCCCCCGAGCGACTCGAGGCCGAAGTTTCCGAGCATCACGCTTATGGTTCGTTGCAGGGGGGCCCACCTCCTGATCCCTTCCGCTGACCGCCGCCGTATCATAAAAAAAACTACACTAATCAGGCCGCAGAAAGGGGTCATCGGTGAAAATCCTTCGCCGACCCACCCATGGAATCAGATTATGAATCTCAGCGGTCGCTGATTCCGACGTTGTCAGGCTTCTGACGAAATCGGAGGCGATTGCTCAACGGCGATAGCGGGGATACAAGGGTCGGACGTGATGAGGGTCTCCGCACTCGGCGCTGCAAAGCATGAGATCGACGCTCCGCCACAACCCCAATGCAGGTCGGCCGCTCGAGTCGACCTGCCTTCGCGCAGCGCGCCCCAAGGCGCTCAACTCCCGGCCCAGACCGGACTTCGAATAGTTCACGGAGCGCTGGGATATGCGGCGCCTGCAGAGGCGCTGCCCCAGACCAGAGGCCGGACCAGGGGCGGCGCGTTTGGCAACTCGCCATGCTGCAGCTCATCGATCTGAAGCGGCGAGGCTTCGATCGTGGCCACCGTCTCGCGATTACAGCGACAACCGTCGGCAAAGAGCTTCCAGGGGAGCTCAAATCGATCCTGCCAGCGAGCCAGGGCGCCCTCGGGGGCGCGAACGTGCTCGATGAAGAGCAGCCTGCCGCCGGGCGCCAGCACTCGCGCCGCCTCGGCCAGCGCCGCGCCCGGGTTGGGCAAGGTGCAGAGGACCAGGGTGAACACCGCCGTATCGACGCTCCCATCCTCGAAGGGAAGAGCTTCGGCGGGCGCCTGGATCAGCTCGGCGGGCAAACCGGAGTGCGCCAGTTTGGCCCGCAGCCGCTTGGCCATATGGGGATCGGGCTCGACCAGCAGCAACTGCTCTAGGTCGTCGGGAAAAAGCCCGAGGTTGGCGCCGGTGCCGGCGCCGATATCGATCGTCCGCCCAGCGGCCCGGGCGAGAGTCTCGCGCCGCAGCTCGCGCAGTCCCGCATTCTCGCTCCCCTGCAGGAGCCGGTCATAGAGGCCCGAAAAGGCCCGGCCCCAGGTCGCGTCATAGACACGTCCTGAGCCGGACCGGGTTTGACGGAGACCGTTTTTGTTGGTTTCCAATCTAAGAGATATTGCTCAGTTGGACCCCCTGGGGAACGTATAGGTCCTCGAACTCAGCGGGAGAGATATCGCCAAGGGATTC
>JBAVAR010000128.1:0-8486 GCA_049585815.1 Solirubrobacterales bacterium | reverse complement strand
CTCCGAGAGAGCCGATTGGGCAGCCGCCGCTGCAGTGGTGCTCGCGCTGGCCCGCGATCACGAAGTCGCGCCAGGCTCGGAGGCCATCCAGCGTGCTGAAATCGAACATCTCCTGCCCGCCGACCATCGTGTCGGCCTGGTGGTCAACGACCGCCCGGACCAGGGCCGGCTTGTCGTCGAAGTAGTGGTAGAGCTGCGAGCTCGAGACGCCCGCCGCCGCGCGTACGTCCTCGATCGTCGTGTGGGCGACGCCTTGGCGGAAGATCAAGTCGGCCGCCGCGTCGACGATGCGCTGACGGGTCTCCTGGCCCTTGCGCGTCAACGGGCGAGAGGAGGGGCTAGTCGTGTTCATATCGCAGATTCTACCAACGGAATGGATCGCCCCATCCATTCTGTGTTAGAGTGGAACGCACGATCCATTTCGAGGGTCGCGACAACCACTCAAAGGGAGAACGCGATACATGTCATTTCAAGGCAAGACCGCCCTCATCACCGGCGGCACATCCGGGATGGGTTCCGACACCGCACTGGCGATGGCCGAGAAGGGCGCGTCGGTGATCATCACCGGCCGCGATGAGACCCGCGGGGCGAGCACCGTGGAGAAAATCCGGGCGGGTGGGCACGATGCGCGGTTCATCACCGCTGATTTCTCGGAGATGTCCGAGGTGGGGCGCGTTGCCGACGCAGCAGGCGAGATCGATGTTCTGGTCAACTGTGCCGGCTTTGCCGCTCTCGCACCGACGGCTGACACCAACGAGGCGGCGTTCGACGAGCTGTTCCAGATCAACGTCAAGGCGCCGTTCTTCCTCGTCGCCGCGCTCGCCCCGAAGATCGCCGCCCGCGGCGGCGGATCAATCATCAACGTCTCAACGATGGTCGCGAGCTACGGCCAGCCAGGCCTGGCTGCCTACGGCGCCTCGCGTGCCGCGATCGAGCTGCTCACCAAGGCCTGGGCCGCAGAATACGGGCCGCAGAACGTCCGGGTCAACGCGGTCGCTCCCGGTCCGACGCTGACGCCGGCAGTGGAGCCGAGGTTGGAGATGGCCAAGGAGTTTGCCAAGCAGATTCCGCTCCGCCGCGTCGCTGAAGTGCACGAGCTGTCCGACGTCATCACGTTCCTTGCAACCCCGTCGGCCAGCTACATCACCGGCGCAATCATCCACGTCGACGGCGGTCGCACCGCGATCTGAGAGGGGAGGAGATGGTCCTTCGGCTCAGCGACGCACGACCTGCCCGCGAAGCTAAGCGCAACGGGCAGCGCCGTGGTGAACAGTGGCCGCCAGATCGGCGGCGTCTTCGGCACAGCCATCCTCGTCCTGATCCTCGGCAAGACAGCCGTGACCGGCGACCCGACGCAGTGCTACCACTTGTGGTGGGTAGCGGCCGCCGCCTGCGTGCCTGCGGCCCTGACCTCCCTCGCTCTAACCGCCAGACGCCAGACCCAGGAGAGGACAGGGGCTGTCGTCAGCCCCCTGGTGGCAGCCCCTGACCTACCGGTGAGGGAGACCGTGGCAGGCCCGCCAAACACCCACGGCGCGACCGCGACGAGACGCAAAAGTCTGAACAGCCGTACCCCGGATCCCCAATGACCATGTCTGTACCTAAGGAGCCAAGCACTCAAATGCAAACCACCGCAGAAAAGACCGTGTTGATCACGGGCGCCAACGCCGGAATCGGCAAGGATGTGGCCCGGCAACTTGCTCTTCGTCCGGAGATGGCCCGGATCTACCTGGCGTGCCGGAACCGAGATCGGGCCATTACGGCAAAGGCAGAGCTCGAAGCCGCGACCGGCCGGCGCATCTTCGACATCGTTGTCATGGATGTCGCCAGTCTGGATTCGGTCCGCGCCGGCCTGGCCGGCCTCAGCGGATCCGTCGACGCGTTGGTGATGAACGCTGGTGTTATCGGTCCGCAGTCGATGGCCTTGACCGCTGACGGGGTCACCACCGTGTTCGCGACGAATGTTCTTGGCCACGTCGTCCTTCTCGAAGGGCTCCTGGCCGAAGATCGACTCGGAGAGGTGGCGGTCTTCGCCGGAAGCGAGGCAGCCAGGGGACTTCCGAAGTTGGGGATGAAACGACCATCGTTCGTCTCAACCTCCGCCGACGAGCTCGCGACCGTCATCGACGGCAGGTACTTCGCCGTCGGAAAAGCGGACTTCAACCTAGCCTTCGCGCAGGCCAAGTACATCGGGGCCCTGTGGATGGCCTACCTGGCCCGCCAATACCCCGACCGCCGCTTCATCACCGTGAGCCCCGGCGCCACCACCGGCACCCAAGCCTCCAACGGCCTTGGGCTACCGCTGCGTGTAGCGGCCAAGTACGTCATGCCCGCCCTAGGGATCTCCCACAAACTTGACCTGGGCGCGAAGCGACTGGTCGACGGTGTCACCGACCGGACCCTGTCCAGCGGCGTGTTCTACGCCAGCGCGGCCAACAAGCTGAAGGGTCCCTTGGTCGACCAAGCAGACATCTTCCCCGATCTGGCCAACCCGTCATTCCAGGACCACGCCAATGAGGCCATCCACCGCTTCATCACCCAAAAGACAGCCACGTAATTTTCAGGACAGCAGCAGCGCCGTTAACGCCGTTAAGGATGGACGTCTGGCTCCATCGCGAGCGCCCTTGCGATCGGCAGCGCCGTTCGGCCAGGCGATCTCAGGCAAGAGGCCGACCACGATGATCGGCGCGTCGCCGGCGCAGAGCTTTGGGCCGCGCGCTCGTCCTTTCAGGGAGCTGAACCTTGCCCTCCAGCGCGAGTCTGTCATGGGCTCGCCGCGCGTCTGACGAAGCGGGGCAAGTGCGATGCTCCAGGCGATGACCTCGTCGAGCAGCGTGTGCAGCGCGGCGACGTTGTAGTCGCGGGGCTTGAACACACTGAGGTTCTCGAACTCGGTCAGCATCGAGAGCGCGACCTGCTGGCGCACATCGGCCATCTGCAGCGCGCCGCATACGAGGCGCAGTTGCTCGGCGGCGCGGGCACCGCCAACCGAACCGTAGGAGACGAACCCGACTGCCTTGTTGTTCCACTCGGCGTAGAGGTAGTCGATCGCGTTCTTTAGTACGCCAGAGGTGGCGTGGTTGTACTCGGGCGTGACCATCACGAAGCCGTCGAAGGAGGCGATCTTTCGCGCCCACTGCTTGGTGTGGTCATTGACATATTGACCGAGAGACGGTCGGTTAGGCTCGTCAAGGTGCGGCAGCGGGTAGTCGCGTAAGTCCACAAGCTCAAACTCCGCGTCCGCGCGCTCCGTGGCGATGTCGAAAACCCATCGCGCGACCTGCTCGCCGTTGCGGTTGGGCGGGTGCTACCAAGAATAATTCCGATTCGAGCCATTGCAGTCGTTGTCTTCCCGGTGGTTGTTTCGTATCGCTGGACGCGGCTATCGTCGAAGTCAGCCGCGGCGGCAGCTCGCAGTTCGTGCAGGTTGTCTTGGTATCGGGCGCCACTTCGACTCATAATGCTGCGCTCCAAGCGGGCGAGGTGTAGCTCGGACAGGATCGTGATCGAGGCGGATTTTGCCGCTAGACATCGTTGATGTCGTCTTGGAGCAGCCCGAAGGACTGTTCGCCCAGGCGTTGGCGAACACTTCGAGACTCTCGGGGCGATCCTCGCAGGCGTCGAGAACGACACCCCGAACGTAACGGTCATCGCCGGCGAGCTGTTCAGCGCCGAGATCTCCGGACGCGTCGTAGCCGGGGAACTTGACATCGGGCTCGCCCTACATCCCGAGCCGATGACAGGAATCCGCACCGAAGTCCTGCGCGTCGAGCCGCTCGCCGCGCTGCTCAGCAAACGCCACCGCCTCGCTGGCGCGAGCTCTATCTCGCTCGCCGACCTAGAGCGCGAGACCGTCCTTCTGTTTCCCCGCGAGCTCGCTCCGGCCTACTACGACCGCATCATGTCGACATGCGAGCAAGTGGGCTTCCAGCCCCACGTCAGAGCCTTCCCCAAGCCGCCCGTCCACGCAATGCTCGCGCGCCTCTTCGGGGCGCGTGAGGTTGGCTTGATCCCTGCCTCATTCGCCTTCCACCTCGCCCCGGCCCAGCCAGGCATCGTCGCCCGCGAGATCGTCGATCCACAAATCCTGGCGGAGTGGTCGATCCTCTGGCCCGCGCGCGCCCAATCCGCGGCGATCGCGGGGCTCCTCGACACCGTACGACGATGCGCTTCCGAAAACGACTGGCTGCCGGCGTCCGACAAAACGGCCCGCGCTGAAACCAATTCGCGCACCACGACGTCACCCTGACGACCCGGAATTCACCGCAGAAGCGCACCGATCACGAGCTTGCGGCCAGCCCGATCAAGGCGGGCCAATCGCTCGGCTTCTACCCTTCAAGCATGGCTGAGGCGGAGCGCATCGAGGTGGCCGACGTCCCTGAGATTGATCGCTATGAGCTGTCAGTCGATGGCGAGATGGCCGGATTCACGGCATATCGCCTGCGCCCTGGCTTGATCGCTTTCATCCATACCGAGGTGGACGAGCGTTTTCAGGGTCGGGGACTTGCGGACAAGTTGATCCGGTTCGCGCTCGAAGACGCCCGCACGCGTGAGCTTGCGGTGCTGCCGTTCTGTCCGTTCGTCAACGCGTTCATTGAGCGCAATCGGGGATTCGAGGCGCTGGTTCCAGACCGATACAGGGGGCAGTTCGGACTGTGAAGCGCTACGAGGGCAAGCGCATACAGGTCACATATGACCCGGCCCGATGCCTTCACGCCGCCCAGTGCGTGCGCGGTACGCCGACTGTGTTCGACACGGAGAGGCGCCCCTGGATTGCTCCAGACGCCGGCGAGGCCGAGGCGATCGCGGCTGTTGTCAGACGATGCCCGACGGGCGCGCTGCACTACGCGCTGTACGAAGGCGAGTCCGAGCAGACTCGCGTGCCGACGCGGGTCCTTTTGCCCGAGGGTGGACCGATGCTGCTCGATGGCGACCTCGAGCTCGACGGGAAGCGGGACCCGTGCGGCGCTATGTCGTTGTGGCAAATCAGCGAACCAGCCCTACTGCGACCGCAGCGGCCCGTGTCAGCGGTGGGAGTACGAGTCAGACCACTGAAGCACCTCACTCCCAGATCGCGCTGGACCAAGGCGACCGCGAACACCGTCCCCAGCCACGGCCCCTGAATAGGGGCTTTCCGTCGGATGAAGGTTCCCGGATAGAGTCGCTCCGTGCGTGATTGGCCGCCGATCACCGAGCCCGAGCTGCTCAACCGGCTAGCGCTTGACGATATGCAGTTCAAATCTGTCGCGCGGGACTTCTGGAACGCGGCGGGTCCCCGAGAGTTCGGGCCGTCGGCATTCGAGCGGGCTCTTGGCTACCCCTGGCATCGCCCGGCTGGTTCCTACATCCTGCGCGGCGAGAGCGTCGAGTTGCTTGACGAGATCGATCGGGGCAAGTGGGCGTCGACCGTCGGGGACTTCACGAAAGAGCGCCACCCGCTCCTGTCCTTCGGTGGCAACGCCGCACCCAACAGGCTGGCGGCGAAGTTTGCGCATTTCTCCGACGAGGAGGATCGGACCGTGCTGGTGCTTGCCGGCGACCTCCATGAGTTCGACGTGGGCGCGGCCGCCTCCCTGGCCCCGGTCGGCTGCATGTCCGCCACCCTGTTCGCCAGTCCCGGAACGGTGGTGCGAGCGGCGATCGTCTGGGCAACTCTCGCCCAGGTCGCCCAGTTGACCTGGACCGAGATCCCTTATCTGCTCGGGCGGCTTGACGACGCCCACTTCGCCATGGACGAGGCCGACGTCAGCGTCGATGGGATCTTCGCCTACGTTCATCGCCTCGGGTCGTTCTGCATCGACGGCTCTCCAATTGCGCTGGCTGCGGTACCGGCCGCGGGACGGACGGCTCCCGAGATGACCCAGGAGGAGCTTCTCGACCTGGCTGCCTCCCTCGTCATCGGACCGGACGCTCGAGCCGAAGACCTAGTCCGGGCAATCTACGAGGACATGGCCGGGGTGACCAAACGGGCGTCGGAGTCGATTTGGACCTCCTCGCAGCCGCTGGAGGCAAACTGGACGCCGTACCCCGCATCGGGCCGGGGCTAGTCGAATCCTCTGGAAGTACGTCGTTGCCGAGCAGATCAACTTCCTGACCGTCCGGCCAAGGGCGAGCGGGACGGAAGCAATAAGGACGGCGCGGAGGCCCTTCTCGGCGCGGTCGAGCAGGAGAGTCGAATTGCTGATCTCTTAGGCGACGGGGGGCGGCACACCCTCAGCGGTGGCAGCGAGAACTGGATCCCACTCGCAGACAGAGCAGGCGTGACGGAAGGCCGAGTGGGCGAACTCAAGCGCAAGAGCATGTCGATCGGGGCTCTCGCGGATATCATCCCAGTCGAGCACGAACTCTCCGAGTTTCCCGTCCCAGCGGGCGGCATCCGGGGCTAGGTCGCCATCAGCAAACCCGTCGGGGGCGGGATGCGCAAACGAGAAGAACGCCGCCCGATCGTACTTCCGGTCGCCGGGCCACCAGCCGATCTCGATCTGCTGCGCGTCCCCGCCGTTCCGGGAGATGAAGTCATCGGCTGGGGGTTGAGCTGGTTGCCCCGAGAAAAGGGCGACGGCTAGGTCGAAGGTGCCCCACCAGGCATTTACCGGTGTAGAGCGTCCCCGATACGCGGCGCGAAACTTGGCGAGCACAAGCGCCGCCTGGGTGGCAGCCGTGAAGTAGGTAGCGACCTGATTGGGCTCGTACGTAGTGTGTTCGGTGTCCTCATCGAGGGGCGCATCCCAGGGCACCTCCTGGGGTGCCGCGTTGACCTCAACGGCTCCTGCCAGACGGTCCACTGCATCCAAGACCTCTCCTGTCACCTCGGCGACGGATCGGTTGGGGGTTAGCGCGATTCGAGACTCCCGCCCATTACTGTGCTCCACTAAGGCCTCGTGAGTGCGCAGGTCGAGCCCGGCGACGATCGCTCCCGAGCCGTCGGGCGCCGGCAGTGGTGGCGTCTCCCAACCCCGTGCCGTCAGGCGTAGGGCGGCATGCTGAAGCTGGGGCTCCGGCGGTGCGAGCTCGACGCCGAGCTTTCCGAGCACTTGTGTATGGGCGTGAAGCGTGTCGCAGGTTGCGCTCCACCCCTCATACGAAAGCGATGGCCAGTCGGAGTGCATGGAGAGAACGCTATAGCAGCCCAGTCTCCGCGTGACGGAATCGGCCGCGGAAGGTCGAGAGGTCCCCCACGGCGCTGAGGCCAACCTTCTCAGCTCGCTCGCGGCTCCTGCTCCGCACACACGTCCTTGGACGATGCTGACACCTCGATCTACCATCATCCCAATCTAGATCTATGCAGCTCTGACTCTCAGTCCCAGGGGGAAGCCGCGCCGATGGCACCTTGGCGATATTCGAGGGCCAGAGTGCTGCAGGGCGCCTCCGGGAGCTCGCCTGGCATGTCACCTCGGTCTCGGCCTCCTCCCGCGCGCAGGAGAACGACATGGACGCGGAAGGACCACCTCCCACAATAGGTTTAAGGTGTGGACCTCCGGCGGATGGGCGAGCCAGTCAACGCCCGGCAGCCCTTCACCTTATGGTCTCGGTATGGAGGATCGATCCAGTTCCGGCCTGCGCGAGCCCGTTCGCTTCTTGGTTTTCTGCGCGTCGCTCAGGGGACACTCGCTGAACGGGCGCCTTGCGTCTCTCGCCGCTGCGACAATCGAGGTAAACGGCGGGATCATCGATCCCACCTCGATGCCGGCGTTCGAGACTCCCTCCTACAACCAGGACGTTCAGGACAAGGAGGGCTTCCCGCCCGGAGCGGACCGCCTCCGCGAGTGCCTGCAGACGAACGACGCGTTCGTGATCAGCTCGCCGGAGTACAACGCCTCGATGCCAGGGCTGCTGAAGAACACGATTGACTGGGTCTCCCGATTCAGCCCGCAGCCATTTAACGAAATGCACGGACTCCTGCTGTCGGCCTCGCCCTCGATGGTTGGCGGCAACAGGGGCCTTTGGGGGCTCCGAATCCCGTTTGAGCATCTCGGCGCTCGCATCTACCCCGACATGTTCTCGCTAGCCCAGGCACACCAAGCGTTCGATCACGATGGCAGACTTGCCGACGGCCAGCTTCAGGAGCGATTCGAGAGCACCGTCGTCGGCTTCATGGATCTGGCGGAGGCTTCGAAGCACTACCCGCGTGTCAAGACCCAATGGGTGGAGTACCTCGGCGAGCGCCCCGACCCGGCGACCGACCGGGTCGAGTAGACGCTAGAGGAAACGCTTAACGAAACCCCCGTCGAGGCCTCTGCTCCCGAGCGGGGCGCAGTGCGCATCTGGCCTGCTAGCTGATTCCGGCGGGACGTGCGAGCAGCGGCCGTCAGCTGACTGAAGTTCCGTCTAAATGACCCACTCCAGTGCCGACTCTAGCCCGAAGTTACCCCGAATACCGGCCCTCTGATCGCCCCCGATCCCGCTCGTCATGCGGGGCTGGGGGTTTTTCAGGCGCTCATTTGTAGCCAAGAGTTTAGCTTGTTTTCCGTCCGACCAATGGTAGA
>JBAVAR010000127.1:0-12005 GCA_049585815.1 Solirubrobacterales bacterium | reverse complement strand
ACTTTAGAGGCGCTTTAACGCCCCGGCCTAATTTACCCCGCGGACGAGACACACGGGCCCGCCGGGGATCTCCCCAACACCGCCCCGGCGGGCTCAACTTGCCGCCGAGCCCTTCCCCTCCCTTTGGGCTCGGCGGCTTTTTCTCTCGCTCAGACCTCGACTACCACCGGCAAAACCATCGGGCGACGGCGCAACTTCGCGTAGACGAACTTGCCGACCGCCTCATGCAGGTCCTCCTGGATCAGCGGTAGCTCCCGCGTACCGCCCTCGGCGGCATCCTCAAGCGTGTCTTCAATCACGTCGCGCAGCTCTTCGACCAGGGCGTCGGCCTCCTCGAGGAAGGCGACGCCGCGGAAGATCACCTCGGGATCGGCGACGACGCTGCCGTCATCTGAGGAGATCGTCGCGACGACGATGAAGATCCCGTCGGCCGAGATCTCCCGTCGGTCGCGCAGGGCCACATCGTTGGGATCGCCGATGTCGACACCATCGACGAAAATCGTGCCGGCGTGGACGTCCTCGCCGAAGCGCGCTCCGCTCTCATCGATCTCCAAGGGCAGCCCGTTGCGGCCCTGAAAGACGTTGTCGGGGTCGATCCCGACCGAGTGGGCCAGCCCGGCGTGCAGTCGCAGGCGCTTGTGGTCGCCGTGGACCGGCAGCACGTAGCGCGGTTTGGTCAGGTTTAGCATCAGCTTCAGCTCCTCCTGCCAACCGTGGCCGGAGGCGTGGATCGGCGCGTCTTTGGCGGTCACAACGGTGGCCCCGATCTCATAGATGCGGTCGATCGTCTCGTTCACGGCCCGCTCGTTGCCGGGCACGGGGGTCGCGGAAAAGACGACTGTGTCGCCGGAGTGCAGCTCGACGTCGCGGTGGTCGTGATTGGCCATCCGGCGCAGCGCCGATAGCGGCTCGCCCTGGCTTCCGGTAGAGATCACAACCACCTTCTCGTCGGGGAAGCTCTCGATCTCCCGCGGCTGGATGAAGAGGCCCGCAGGAGCCTCGGCCATCCCCAGGTTGGAGGCGATGTTGAAGTTCTTTCGCATCGACCGCCCAACCAGAGCCACCCGCCGGTCCAGCCTGACCGCAGCATCGATCACCTGCTGGACCCGGTGAATGTTGGAGGCAAAGGAGGTGACGATGATCCGTCCCTCGCAGGCGGAGAAGGTCTCAAGCAGCGCCGGACCGACGCTTGACTCCGACGGCGCGACCCCGGGACGATCTGCGTTGGTCGAGTCACCGCAGAGCAGAAGCAACCCGTCGCGTCCGATCTCGGCGAGTCGTGAGATGTCAGCCGGGCGCCCGTCGACGGGAGTCTGGTCGAACTTGTAGTCGCCGGTCATCAGGACCGAACCAAGCTCGGTGTTGAGCAACACGCCGCGCATGTCCGGAATCGAGTGCGAGAGGTGGATCAGCTCGAGGCCAAACGGCCCGAGCTCGACCCTCTCGCCCGCCGGCAACTCCTCCAACGGTGCGTCGGCGAGCTTGTGCTCGTCGAGCTTTGAGCGCACCATCCCGATCGTCAACAGGCCACCGTAGATCACCGGCGGCTCGCCGATCTCGCGCAGGACATAGGGCAGCGCGCCGACATGGTCCTCGTGGCCATGGGTCAGCACGATCGCCTCGATGTCCGCGGCGCGCTCGCGCAGGTAGGAGAAGTCGGGTAAGACCAGGTCAATCCCCGGCATCTCGGCGGTCGGGAACATCAGCCCGGTGTCGACCACGACGATCCGGCCGTCGAACTCGATCACGGTCATGTTCTTGCCGATCTCTCCCAGGCCTCCGAGCGGAAGCACGCTGAGCTTCTTTGATGTCACCGGGGGTTCACCTTCGTTTCTTCGAGCCCTACAAGGTTGCCGGAACGCCGATGCTCTCAAGAGCCGCTTTAACCGTCGCCCGCTGCTCTGCGTCGGCGGCAACGAGCGGCAGGCGCAGGCGTCCTGAGGAGATCAGGCCACTCATCTCCAGCGCCGCCTTGATCGGTATCGGGTTGGTCGTTACCGCCAGCGCCTCATAGAGGGGGCGCAGGCCGGCGTCTATCTCCCGGACCCGCTCCAGATCCCCGGCCTGGGCCGCATCCCACATCTCGCGCATCCGCGCCCCGGCGACGTGGGATGCGACCAAGATCCCGCCGGCACCGCCAAATTCCAGCATCGCCAGGAAGGACTCGTCGTTGCCGGTGAGCACCGCCAGACCCTCGATCGGCCCGAGCTCGGCGTCGTTGGATTGCTTCACGGCGACCACGTTGTCGATCGAGGAGAGCTCGCTGAGAAAGTCCGGCGGCATGTTGATCACGACCCGCGAGGGGATGTTGTAGAGGATGATTGGCAGCTCCGGTGCCGCCTCGGCCACGGCCTCGAAGTGCGCCCGCAGGCCCGCCCTATTCGGCTTGTTGTAGTAGGGCGCAACCACGAGCGCCGCGTCGGCCCCCGCGTCGGCGGCGGCCTCTGTCAGCTGCCGCGAGTGCCGGGTGTCGTTGGTGCCCGTCCCACAGATCACGGTCGCCTCGCCGCCGATCTCACTGACGACAGCACGCAGCAGTGAGATGTGCTCCTCATCGGTGAGTGTCGCGGCCTCCCCGGTGGAGCCTGCCACGACGACTCCGTGGGAGCCGTGTTCGATCAGGCCCGCGGCGAGCCGCTGCGCCCCCACCTCGTCGACCCCGCCGCCCTCATCGAAGGGGGTCACCATCGCCGTGATCACTCCGTGTATTGCCGTCATCGATGCCAGGGTATCCGCTCCGAGTGCCTACAGCAGCCTCTCCAGCCCGACGGTGAAGCGGGCCGAAAGCGTCGAGACCTTGCGCACGGCGAGCAGCACCCCGGGCATGAAGGAGCTGCGGTCGATCGAGTCGTGGCGCAGGGAGAGGGTCTGCCCCTCGCCGCCGAATATCACTTCCTGGTGGGCGACCAGGCCCGGCAGACGGATCGAGTGGATCGGCTCATGGACGTTGCCCCCCGAGGCCCGGACCAGCTCCGCGGTGCGCTTGGCCGTGCCCGAGGGGGCATCGAGCTTGCGGTCGTGGTGGAGCTCGATGATCTCGCACTCGGGCATGTGGGGCGCGATCCGTTGCGCTGCCTCCATCAAGAGCACGGCGCCGATCGCAAAGTTGGGGGCGGTGAAACAGTTGGCCCCGGCCCCCGCCGACTCGGCGGCCAGGCGTGCCGCATCGAGGTCAAAGCCGGTTGTCCCGACCACGACATGGACGCCGGCGGCGAGACAGGCCCGCAGATTGGCGAGAGCAACTTCGGGGGTCGTGAAGTCGACGACCACGTCGGCCTCAGCCAGCAGGTCGCGGAGCTCAACCCCCAGCGCGGGATCGCACCTCCCGGTGAGCGTCAGGTCCTCGGCCCGCTCGATTGCCTCACAAGCGGCCCGGCCCATCCTTCCCGCGGCCCCGGCGACGACGACACGAATCATGCCGAGAGGAGGGACTCACTCACGGGAGCGAGGGCATCCCGAAAGTGGCTCTCCGCCCGTCCGACGCAGGCTGCCGAGAGGCCCTCGGCGCCGTAGAGCTCAGCGGCCAGCTCGGTCAGGTCCTCGACCGTCACCGCGTCCACCTTGGCCAGCATCAGGTCGAGGCTGTCGATCGGAAGCCCGAAGAGAGTCGCGCGGGAGATCCGCGTCATCCGCGCACCGGTCGACTCCGAGGAGAGGACGAGCCTGCCCTTGACGCTCTCCTTGCCGCGGGCGAGCTCCTCCGCCGAGACCGGCTCGCCGCGCAGCCTCTCGAGCTCGGCGCCGATGATCGCGCAGGCCTCCGCGACATTGTCCTCGCGGGTGCCGACGTAGGTCGCGACCAGTCCCGAATCGGTGTACTGCTCGTTGTAGGAGCCGACCGAGTAGGCGAGCCCGCGCTTCTCCCGCACCTCGCGGAAAAGACGCGAGGAGGTTGACCCGCCGAAGATCGAGTCGAGCACGGCGAGCGCGTAGCGTCGCTCGTCGTCGCGCTTTAGCCCCGGCGCTCCAAAGCAGATGTGGTACTGCTCGGTGTCCTTCTCATAAAAGCAAAGTCGGCCCCCGCCGCTGACCTCGACAGCCGGCGCGGCGCCGTTGTGACCCTCGGGCGGGGAGACCAGGCGCTGTGCCAGCTCGGCGATCCGTCCGTGCTCGAGATGTCCTGCCGCTCCGATCACAATGTCCTCACCCGTGTAGCGGGCTCGGTGGTAGGCCTCGATCTCCGGCACGGGGATCGAGGCGATCACCTCAGCCTCCCCCAACACCCGACGGCCGAGCGGGTGCTCACCGAAGACGGCATCAGCGAGAAAGTCGTGGACGCGGTCCTGGGGTTCGTCCTCATACATCGCGATCTCCTCCAGCACAACCTCCCGCTCGGAGTCGACCTCCGGATAGGTGGGCGCGAGCAGCATCTCGGCGAGCAGGTCAAAGACCTCCTCGGTGTGCTCGTCGAGGAAACGGGCGTGCAGGTGGGTGGTCTCCTTACCGGTCGCCGCATTGACCGAGGCACCGAGTCCGTCGAAGCGCTCGGAGATCTCGATCGCCGAGAAGCGTGGGGTCCCCTTGAAGAGCAGATGCTCGAGAAAGTGGGAGACCCCAGCCTGGGCGGGGGTCTCATCACGCGATCCGGTCCGCACCCAGAGCCCCAGCGCCACGGAGCGGACCGAGGGAACCTCCTCGGTCACGATCCGGGCGCCCGAGCCCAACTCGGTGAGGCGTGGCTCGCTCAACGCCTAGCGGCGCTCACGCTCGCGCCGGCGGCCATCGCGCCCGCCACGGCTGCCCCCGCGGTCGCCGCCGTTTCGTCGCGAACCGCCGTCGCCAGACCCGACCGCGGCCAGCTCCTCTGGTGATTTACCCGAGACCGACGGATCGTCGGAGAGCCGCAGGCCGATCCGACCGCGCTCCTTGTCGACCTCGACCACGGTCACATCGATCTCATCGCCAGCCTTGAGCACGTCGTCGACCGAGTCGACCCGCTCGCCCGGCTTCACGTTGGAGATGTGAAGCAGGCCGTCGGTGCCCTTGACCAGCTCGACAAAAGCACCGAAGGTCGTCGTCTTGACCACCTTGGCGGCGTCGTAGCGATCGCCGATCTCAGCCTCCTTCGTCATCGACTCGATGCGTGAGACGCAGGCCTCCACCAGTTCGCCGGTGGGCGCGTAAATGCGCACCGTGCCATCGTCCTCGACGTCGATCTCGGCTTCGAACTCCTCGCAGAGCCCGCGGATCGTTTCGCCGCCTTTGCCGATAACGGCGCCGATCTTCTCGGGATCGATCTTGATCGACTCAATCGCCGGGGCGTGTGGGGAGAGCTTCTCCCGGGAGCCGTCGATCGCCTCCGCCATCTTGCCGAGGATGAAGAGGCGGCCCTTCTTTGCCTGCTCCAGCGCGTCGGTGAGGATGTCGAAGGTGACCCCGGTGATCTTGATGTCCATCTGCAGGGCGGTGATCCCGTCCGCGGTCCCGGCGACCTTGAAGTCCATATCGCCGAGGTGATCCTCAACGCCGGCGATATCGGTGAGAACGATGTAGTCCTCGCCCTCTTTGATCAGGCCCATCGCCACGCCGGCGACCGGGGAGCTGACCGGGACCCCCGCAGCTTGAAGGGCCATCGAGGATGCGCAGACCGACCCCATCGAGGAGGAACCGTTTGACTCGAGAGTCTCAGAGACAACCCGGATCACGTAGGGGAACTCCTCTTCGCCGGGAATCGTCGCCTCCAGGGCCCGCTCGGCGAGTGCACCATGGCCGATATCGCGGCGCTTGGGACCGCGCATGAAGCCCGCCTCCCCGACCGAGAAGGGCGGGAAGTTGTAGTGGTGCCAGAACCGTTTCGTGGTCTGCAGCCCGAGTGTGTCGAGGCGCATGTCCATCCGCGTCGTGCCGAGCGCGACATTGGAGAGAATCTGCGTCTCACCGCGAGTGAAGAGCGCCGAGCCATGCACTCGCGGGGCGATATCCACCTCGCACTCGATTGGCCGGATCTCATCCTGGGCGCGACCGTCGGGCCGCTTCTTGTCGACCGCGATCGCCTTGCGGATGGTGTCCTTCTCGATCTGATCGAAGGCCGCGGTGACCTCCGACCGGCGCTCGGCGGCGGCCTCGTCGGTCTCGGGCGCGTATTTGACCAGGACCTCGTCCTTGACGCCGTCGATCGCCTCATAGCGCTCGAGCTTGCCCTCGGTTGCGATCGCATCGATCAGGGCCTGGCCGTGGGAGGAAAGGATTTCATCGATCAGGCCCTGATCGATGCTCGGAGCCTCGATCTCCAGCTTCTCCTTGCCGGCCTTCTGTTGCAGCTCCTCCATCGCGGCGCAGAGCTTCTTGATCTCGCCGTGAGCTATGTCAAGCGCATCCAGGATCTCCTGCTCGGTCACACCACTGGCGCCCGCCTCGACCATCAGGATCGCCTCCTCGGTGCCCGCAACGATCAGGTCTAGGTCGAGATCCTCGAGGCTCTCCTCGGGTGGGTTGATGACGAAGTCACCCTCGAGCTTGCCGATCCGCACCGCGCCGACGTGCGCGGTGACCGGCACAGGCGAGATGGCGAGCGCCGCGGAGGCGCCGTTCATCGCCAGGATGTCGTACGGATGGACATGGTCCACCGATAGCGGAATCGCGACGAGCTGGGTCTCGTAGTGCCAGCCCTTGGGAAAGAGGGGACGGATCGGCCGGTCGATCATGCGCGCGGTCAGCGTCGCCTTTTCTCCGGAGCGCCCCTCGCGGCGAAAGAAGGAGCCGGGGATTTTGCCCGCGGCATACATTCGCTCCTCGACGTCAACCGTCAGGGGCAGGAAATCCACGTCACGCAGGCTGCCCATCGTCGCCGTGCAGAGGACCATCGTGTCGCCCGCGCGGACGACGACCGCTCCACTCGCCTGCTTGGCAAGCTTGCCCGTCTCGAAGGAAATCTGGCTCTCGCCGACATCCACCGAGACGCGGCTAATGTCAAACATGCTCATCTATGTCGTACCTCCAGCCGCCCGGTTGGCAGCCCCTTGCATTTCAGAACTCTCGTTCTCTGTCTCGGGGGAGACTACACACCAGGCCGCGCTGGACCAATTTTCACGAGGAGGGGAACCGGCGGTAGATGTCTATTTGCGCAGGCCGAGCTCGGCGACCAGGGAGCGGTAGCGGTCGAGGTCGCTGCGTTCGAGATAGCGCAGCATCCGGCGCCGCTTGCCGACCAGCATCAATAGCCCCCGGCGGGAGTGATGGTCCTTACCGTGCGTGCGCAAGTGACCGGTCAGATCGTTGATCCGCTCGGTCATCAGCGCGATCTGGACCTCGGCCGAGCCGGTGTCGCCCTCCGCGCGTCCGTACTTGCCGATCAGCTCGGACTTCTGTTCTTTGGTGAGGCTCATTGCGGGCCGGTGAAGCTAGCACAGACCCGCCTTGCGTCCTCGATATCGGTCCGCATCTGGGCGATCAGCTCCTCGGCGCCGGCGAAGCGTTTCTCGCCCCGCAGGCGCTCAACGAAGGCGACCCGCAGGGTCCTCCCGTAAAGCTCCTCGTCGCGATCGATCAGGTGGGTCTCAATCAGGACTCCGCGGCCGGTCTCAAACGTGGGCCGAACCCCGACATTGACCGCGGCGGGCACTCCGTCGGCGAAGGCCGCATAGACGCCGTGTCCGGGAATCGCCAGCCGATCGTCGGGAACGATGTTGGCGGTCGGAAAGCCCAGCTCCCGACCGCGCTGATCGCCGCTGACCACGGTCCCCTCGACCATGAAGGGGGCACCGAGGCAGCGCCTCGCCGACTCCATTTCGCCGGCGGCGATCAGCGCCCGAATCCGGGTCGAGGAGACCGTTTCACCGCCGACCTCGACCAGCGGCACCACCCGGGTCTCGAACTCGGTGCGGGCGGCGAGCATCTCTGGGTCCCCCTGCGCCCTGGCGCCAAAGCGGAAGTTCTCACCGACCGAGACCCGTGCCGCCGCGAGGCGGTCGATCAGCACCTCCTCGATGAAATCGCCGGCGCTGCGGGTGGCGAACTCGCGGTCGAAGGGAATGACGACCAGCTCGCGCACCCCGAGTCCCTCGATCACGTCCCGCTTCACCGCGAACGGCATGATCAGCTTTGGCAATGCCGCCGGGTGGAGCACCTCCAGCGGGTGGGGGTCGAAGGTGAGAACCGTGTCGGCACCGTCGATCACCGCCTGGTGGCCGACGTGGACACCGTCGAAGGTGCCGATCGCTACGTCGCGCGGACGGCGCTCGGCGTCGGGCAGCGAGCTCACCGAAATACTCATCGCAGCACCGCCGCGGGGACCAGTTCAGCGATCCGGTCAAGGTTCAGCTCCTCACCGGCATCCGCGACCTCAAAAGGGCCGATCGCGGTGCGCCGCAGCGCCGAGCAGTAGGCGTCTCCGAGCGTCTCAACCAGGGTGCGCACGTAGGTGCCGGCCGAGCACTCGATCTCATACGTCGCGCTCGTGCCGTCATCGGAGAGCAGCTCGGCCCGGTAGATCTGCACCTCGCGTTCCGGCGTCTGCACGCTCTCTCCGCGATGGGCCTTGCGGTAAAGCCGCTCCCCGCCCACCCTCACCGCCGATGTCATCGGCACTCGTTGGCGAACCCTGCCGGTGGGCAGCCCGAGCGAGTCCGGCGCGGAGTGGGTCTCGGTCAGAGCCCCATCGGGATCGCCCGTCGTGGAGCGCCAGCCGAGGCGAGCGGTCGCGAGGTAGGTCTTGGGAAGTTCCATCAGGTGGCGCTGCAGCTTGGTCGCCCGGCCGAGCAGGACCAGCAGCAGTCCGGTGGCGAAGGGATCGAGCGTGCCGGCGTGGCCCGCCCTGCATCCCCGCTGTCGTCGCACTCGCGCCACCATGTCGTGCGAGGTTATCCCGGCGGGCTTATCACAGAGCAGGATCGACCCCACCGGTTCTGCTTCCCGGTGCACGTTCAGTGACCGAGCTGGGCGCTCACCTCGCCGCAGAGGAAAGAGACCAGATCGTCCAGCTCGAGGTCGGTCGAGAAGCCAGCCGCTCGCTTATGGCCGCCGCCGCCGCTGCTGCGGGCGATCGCGGAGACGTCCACATCTCCCTCGCTGGAGCGCAGGCTGACCTTGCGGGCCGCCCGGCCGCGATCACCGAGGTCGCGAATCACGGCCGCCACCTTGGTCCCATCGATCGAGCGCAGGTGATCGATTATCCCCTCGGTCATCTCCTCTCCGGCGCCACTGGCCTCGTAATCGGCGGCGGTGATGTGGGTGAGGACAAGCCGGTCGTTGCAGTGGAGCTGGATTGCGTCCAGGGCGCGGGAGACCAGCCGCAGCTTCTCCAGCGGCACGTGCTCATAGAGGCGGCGGTAGGTGTCATCGACGTCGACCCCGGCTTCGATCAGCTCCGCGGCGATCCGATGGGTGCGAGCATCGGTGTTCTCATACATGAACTTGCCGGTGTCCGTAACAAGCCCGACGTAGAGCGCTGCGGCCATCTCCCGTGTGATCTGCACACCGAGCAGGATCGCCAACTCATAGACGATCTCGGCAGTACACGATGCCTCGACATCGACCAGGTTGAGGTCGCCGAATCTGGTGTTGTCGTGGTGATGGTCGATATTGATCACCTGATTGGCGCCCGGGGCGAGGAAGTTGAGGGGCATCCGGTCGATGTTGCCGCAGTCGAGAAAGACCACCGTTCGGTCGGCGACGTCAGCGGGAGGCTCGTGAAAGACCTCCTCCAGGGGCAGGAAGCGGTACTCGATCGGGAGCGGGAACTCCTTGGCGGCCATGAACATCACCGAGTCCTTGCCGAGCTGGCTGAGCAGGTGGTGCATCCCAAGCATCGAACCAAGGGCATCGCCGTCAGGACCCTCGTGCGCGGTGAGCAGAAAGCGGTCGCGCGAGCGCAGCTCGCCGGCGACCAGCTCGATGTCGGTGGCCGCCAGGCCGACCGGCTGGCCCTTCATCCTCCCTCCTCCAGCAGGCGTGAAATCCGCACCCCCTGCTCGATCGTCTTGTCGTAGTGATAGGTGATCGTCGGAGTCCGCTTCATCCTCGTCTCAGCGGCGATTTTCGACTGGACCACACCGCGGGAGGAGCGCAGCCCGATCATCGTCGCCTCCCGCTCCTGCTCGGATCCGAGCACGCTGACAAACACCCTTGCGGTGCGCAGATCGGGGCTGGTCTCGACCGATGTCACGGTGACGAAGCCGATGCGGGGATCGCTCAACTCGCTGCCGATCGCCGCGCCGACCACCTCGCGAAGCACCTCGTTGATGCGCCGCATACGAGCGGTGGCCATCCTACTCCAGCGTCTGCTCGACCTGTTTCGTCTGGAAGAACTCGAGCACGTCGCCCTCCTTGACGTCAGCGTAACCGTCGAGGACGACGCCGCACTCCTGACCGGCCTCGACCTCCCCGACGTTGTCTTTGAAGCGACGCAGCGAGCCGAGTTTGCCAGTCCAGACCACAGTTCCCTCGCGAACCAGGCGCACGTTGGCATCGCGTGTGGCGCGGCCCTCGGTGACGAGGCAGCCGGCGATGCGTCCAACTTTGGAGGCCTTAAAGGTCTGTTTGACCTCGGCCTCGCCAACCGCCTCCTCGACCTCGACCGCCTCCAACAGGCCCTCCATCGCGTTGCGCAGGTCCTCCGTGATCTTGTAAATGACCGAGTAGGTGCGGACGTCGACGCCCTCCCGCTCGGCGGCGCGGCGGGCATCGGCAAGGGGGCGGACGTTGAAGCCGATGATGATCGCGTCTGAGGCCGAGGCGAGCATCACGTCGGACTCGTTGATACCGCCCGTTTGGGAATGGATGATGTTGATCGCGACCTGCTCCTGAGGAACCTTGGCAATCTCGTCCTGGAGCGCCTCGAGTGAACCCGCGACATCGGCCTTGAGGACAATGTTGAGCTCCTTGATCTCACCCTCCTGGGCGCGAGCAAAGACCTCCTCGAGGCTGACCTTACGCGCCTGGCGGCGGGCCAGCGCCTCGGTCTTCAACCGGTTGGCGCGCTCCTGGGCGAGCTGGCGGGCGCGGCGGTCGTTCTCGACCGCCTGAACGAACTCGCCCGCCTCGCAGACGCCGTCGAAGCCCAGCACCTCGACCGGCATCCCGGGCCCGGCGCTCTCGACCCGCTCACCGGTGAAGTCCTGCATCGCGCGCACCCGACCCCACTGCGGGCCGGCGACGAGGGCGTCGCCCACATTCAGCGTGCCGCGCTGTACCAAGACAGTAACCACCGGGCCGCGGCCAGGGTCGAGCTGGGACTCGATCACAGTGCCCGAGGCGGGCGCGTCGGGATTGGCCCCCAGCTCCTCCAGCTCGGTGACGAGCAGGATCATGTCGAGCAGATTGTCGAGCCCCTCGTGGGTCTTGGCGGAAACGTCGCAGTAGACCGTCTCCCCTCCCCACTCCTCGGGGGTGAGTCCATCGGCTGCCAACTCATTGCGAATCCGGTCGGGCTGCGCACCCTCTTTGTCGATCTTGTTTACCGCAATCAGCATCGGCACATCCGCCGCCCGGGCGTGATCGATCGCCTCTTTGGTCTGCGGCATGACCCCGTCATCGGCGGCAACAACCACAACTGCGACGTCGGTGACCTTGGCGCCGCGGGCGCGCATCGCGGTGAAGGCGGCATGGCCCGGGGTGTCGAGGAAGGTGATCGTCTTCTCCCCGTGATGAACCTGGTAAGCGCCAATGTGTTGGGTGATCCCGCCGGCCTCTCCCGCCGCGACCTCGGTCTCGCGAATCGCGTCAAGCAGCGAGGTCTTGCCGTGATCGACGTGGCCCATGATCGTCACCACCGGCGGCCGGTCGGCGAGATCCTCCTCGGCGTCGGAGAAGGTGGGTGCCTCGGTCTCCTCCTCGGCGGCCGTGACGATCTCGATCTTGCGGTCATACTCGTCGGCGATCGCCCTGATCGAGTCGTCGGTCAGGGTCTGAGTGAGGGTCGCCATCTCCCCCATCGTCATTAGCTTCTTGATCACTTCGGCCGGGGCAAGCCCGAGCGACTCGGCGACCTCGCGCACGGTCGCACCGGAGTGGACCTTGGTTGCCTCGGGCTCGACTGCCTCGGCTTTGGGCGGCGGCTCCTCCAGCAG
>JBAVAR010000126.1:0-7488 GCA_049585815.1 Solirubrobacterales bacterium | reverse complement strand
GCTCCGTTCCGCGCGGGGGCGTTCGGAGGACCAATGCGCGATGATCAAACCGACACGTCAACCATGACCGGGTGGGGCCAAGTCAAGCCGCCGCTCCGGGGCCAGTGCAGGTTGCCGTTCTCACGCGCCTTTGGCTCTCCAAAACCATTCAAGCTGCGCGCATTGTCTTCGCCTGGGCGAACCCTCCGCCCCATACGCGACCTCGCGCGGGACAAAGCTCGCGTGCGCTCGCGCCTTCATTAAGTCACGAGCGCAAAACTTACCTACTTGTCAGCATTGCAAATTGGATGCAAGCAGCCGGCTGACGTTAATGTCGTTTTGCACATGAGCCGCCGGGGAAAACTCGCCGTGGGGTTCCATGCGCGCCAGGGTATGATCCGGTAAGGCGGATGCAGATCTCCGTAGCGAGCCAAGGAGAGCAAGATGTCTGCAAGAGTCTGCGTTCGAGAGTGCTGACCCCCAGATGGCTGCGAAGAAACGCAGCCAGTCTGAGTCGGACAACCTGGGAGGGTCCAGCCAGGGTCCCCTTCTGCTCAACGACACCGAGAAGGGGCAATCGCTGTCAATCAGCCTGGGCCAGCCCGAGTAGGATTATCGAATAGGGATCACCCCCCCGAACGCTGTGAGCCATTTAGTCGAGGGTGGCATGGGTCGGAGAGTTGTCTGTCGAGAAATACGAAGGTTGCGGTCAAACCCGACGCCTGAATGCGGCTAGCAGCGCTTCGACATTCGGATTCAATCTCAGCAGGTTGGAGCGCAAACCCCGCCGCCATGCGCGTCGAGCGAAGGAGAGAGCGCGTGGCGAGCGCCTTGCTTAGGCCCTTGAGCGATCAGATCGTGACTTTCACAACGTAGTGAGGTTCATCTTTGGGCCAGGCTTCAAAAATGGTCCCGGGCTTCCTGTCCTTCAGGGTCGTCGCAACCTTTCCAATCGCATGTTCGGCCGTAGGGGCCTCGACCGCGTCCTTTCGGACAGGCTTCGACTGCTCCCTCGCCGCAACGACGAACCTCCGCATGGGTCGAACGTAGGTCGCGGGTCTAAGCGCGCGGTAAATCACGGATAAAGTTCGAGACGCATCTGGGGTCACCGATCGGCCGTTCGCGCAGAGAGGTGCCCTCGCTTGTGGATTGGGCGGCCGCATCGCTCGATGGTCCTGCGTGTCAGCTCCGAGCAGTTCACTATTTTACCGTTCGTGACCGATCCCGGCGCGACCCGGCCTGTCTCGGCTGATACCGCATCGCCACCGCTCCCGAGTCGAACTCCAGCCGACTCACCAGCTTCAGGTCGACATGCTTCGCTGCTGCCTAATCCAGTGCCCAAACGAGAGAGGAATGAGGGTAGACTCGCAGCGGATGATCGCCTTTTTAACCCAACCGCGAACCCAATACTTCTTCGGCATCCTCCTAGCCTTCATCGGCGTCATCCGGTTGGCCGCTAGTTCCACGCTGAGCGGTGTTTTGCTCCTCGTGGCCGGCCTGCTGCTTTGCTTGAACGCCTGGCGCGCCTGTCGTTGAGGTCAACCGACACCCGGATTATGATTATGCTCAGGCGTTTGCAGCCCTTCGCGGTTGCTCACGCTTTCCGCTCTAGATTGGGGTTTTAGCCCTCCGGGGGGTTGCCGTATTCGTAGCTGTTTTTGGATGTTCCCATGCCACCCCTTGCCACCTCATTGCCGCGTAATGGACGGAATGCTTGTCGACAAAATTCGATAGCGAGCGAGAGAACTCCACGTCCTCATCGGCACGGGTGCGCCCTTCCTGCTGGGCAGGTGGCAGGCGGCATCAGGCAAAGCGCACGCAAGGCCATTGACCATCGAGAAAGCTGCGTCTCGGGCGCCAAGGGAAATACGGCTGCCTACCCCGGCTTTCACCACGCCGACTCGATACACGCGCCGATCGCGCAACAGATAGAGATCCTCTTGGGCGAAACCGTCGGGGTTGCGCCACTCGAGATTGCGTCCGCCAGGAGGGAAAGTTGCTGCGAATGCGGCGCTGTCTTGTCGGCACTGACTACTCGAAGCATGCTTGAAGAAGTCGCGCGCCTGCCAAGGGTTTGCGAACTCCATGACAGCCGCAGCCAGATCGTCCCCACTCGGCATCCACCAGCGCAGCTCATACCCACCCGGCTCGCGGGAGCTGGGCGGCAGGGATCTTTGGGTCCCAGGTTCACTGTCAGACCATGCTGTGCCCGAGCCCACCAAGCCGGATTCGTAGAGGCGAAGGCCACTGGCGAAAAACACGATGCGGCGCAGGCCTTCGCGAAGCCTCAGCAACCGTGCTCCGGGGATCGTCTCAACAGCGGGGGTGTTCCTGGGTGGGCAGCCCTGCACCGTTTCCTTGCTGGCGCTTGGACCATTAATGACGTTGGGGATGCCTGTCCAGTCCGTGGCGGCATAAGTGCCAAGCGTCACCAATACCAGCAGCAGCGCGATGAGTCTTACGCGCTCGTCGCGCAACCACGCGATCTTAGTTTGCATGCGTCACCGTCGGCCAATTGCCGCCAGGGCTTGAGGCTTGTTTGGAAGGGTGCGAGAAGACCTGGCGAGAGCTAAAGCTTTGCCTGGGTCGATCGCACTACAGTCCCTCTGAGCCAGACCAGGTTCTACGGAGAACGTTTTTGTTGGTTTCCAATTTAAGAGGGATTGCTCAGTTGGACCCCCTGGGCAACGTATAGGGACTCGAACTCAACGGGCAAGAGATCGCCGAGGGATTTGTGCAGGCGCTGGTACGGTAGGCCGCTGCTACCGGAAGTCAGCCAGGGCCTCGGCTGTGCGGCCAAGGGCTTCCCGATGCGGCCGGGGACGCGGTAGGCATTATTGTCGCTCAGCCCTTGACTCAACTCGGAGGTCACGTGTCAATGGTGTCCGGTCCCCACCAGCGTCCGGCTCGAATCTGAAGTCGCCCACCGAGCGCCGCGTATCCTGGATCCATGCGTAGTCTCTCGTTGAGCATTGGATTGTGCCTCGGGTTGCTGGTCACCCTGATCGTCTCCGTAGGTATTGACCCGGCCCAGACCCTCGCAAGAGTTACCAGCGGGACGATGAATGGCGCAGAACAGGCCAATGTTGTCGCTGCCAGGCAGGATGCAGAAGCCCATCTTGGCCAGCTGCTGCTACCGCCGGGCGCCACGAGCTCCCCCGGTCAGCCAGTTGGCGCAGGCAATCGATTGGAAAGCCCGGCATTTACGACGGGATCGCCGCTGCAGTTGGTCGATGTGCCTGGGTGGTGGCTTGTCCCGGGGCAGCCCCCGGAAGTCCTCAGCTGGATTGAGGCGCACCCACCGCCAGGCTCGATCTGGAAAATCACCAGCTCAGACATCCTCAAAGGCGTCACCGAATCTTGGTCGGCTGGGTTTGAATGGCCCCCGATTTCAGAAGTGGTTGGGGTCCGATACTTGGTGGTCAAGGTCACAGCGGATGCCGATGGATCAACCGCCCTGCGGGCTGACGGTGAGGACGTCTGGACGGTTCCCCACCCCGCATCAGAGCGAATCCCCCAATCAGCCCGTGTTCTCGAAGTAAGCAGAGCCATTCCCGGCAGAGCGGCAAAGACGATCATCGTCACCAGAGCGCGAGTAGCTCACGCCGTCGCCGCACTGATCGACCACCTCCCGATCGCACAGCCTGGACTGATGTACTGTCCGAAATTTAATCCGCCTTCGACCAGGTTCACCCTCACCTTCCGCGCCACACAGAGTGGCCCAGTGCTGGCACAGGCCGTCCAAAGCATCCCGGGTAGAGGTTGCTCGGGCATGGGACTGACGATCCGTGGGCACCCTCAACCCGCACTTATTGGAACAGCCGCGGTGATCCGCGAGGCCAATGCATTGCTACAGGACCGGCGATAGCTCCGGTCTGACTTTCTTTATGACTGGAAGCGCTGCCTTCCGGGAATTCTGAGCAGTCGGGCGCCGAGGCTGGGGTTGTGGTCTCCAGACGGCCCCCTGAAGCTTGGGCCAGGTGGCGGCGCTCTGTCGCCCCTAAATCATCTATGTCCCGTGCCGATAGAACCCGTAGCCATCGAGCAGAACGGAGCAACGATCCATGAGACTCGGAGAAGCACTCGCGAGGCGAGCCGAGCTGCAAAGTCGCCTCGTCGAATTGAGAGAACGCCTGAGTATGAGCACGTTGGTTCAGGAGGGTGACTCGCCCCCTGAGAATCCAGACACGCTGATCGAGGCGTTGGACCAAGCCGCGGACGAGCTGGAGCAACTCATTGCCAACATCAACCGAACAAACGCCCAGACCGAGTTTCGGTCGGGAAGGACGCTAACAGATGCGCTGGCACAACGCGACGTTCTCGGACTGCGGCACGGCGCACTCAAGGCGGCGGCCGACGCCACCGCCCAACAGCGGGCACGGTACAGCCGATCTGAGATTCGAGTCATCACGACAT
This sequence comes from Solirubrobacterales bacterium, assembly GCA_049585815.1. GTDB lineage: Bacteria > Actinomycetota > Thermoleophilia > Solirubrobacterales > 70-9 > DATLSM01. The sequence goes on along the minus strand of JBAVAR010000126.1, from coordinate 3,093 downwards.
TTGATGTCGGTGCGATCAGGAATCGTCTTGACCAACTTGCCAGAGAGCGCCGCGAGCTTGACGCCGATATCCAAGCCCTGAACTGGACGGTGGATTTGGCCGAATAGGCAACAAAGCAAGTCGGTAGCCGCTGGGGCGGCGAACACAAGGGCCTACGCAACTGCCCAAAAGTTGCGTACTCGAGGTGGCGCTAGGGCCACGCCGCGGGTTCGACTCCCGCTTCTCACCGTTAGGCCCAGCATCATCACAACGGCATCGCGCAACCAGAGAGCGCACTACCAAGTGTTGAGCCCCAGGGGTGAGGGTGGGTCCGGGGACTTTGCGCAGCGCCGCCAGCACCATCGCTGTCTGCGCGCCCTGCGCTGCACTCAAGCAGAAGTCGGGACATATTGCGATTCGTTCCTTTTGGCACTTGCAAAATACGCTGATTTACAGGGAAGAAACGAATGCCGGAGGAGGGACTCGAAACCGAGATGCCAAGCCGCTCCAGCGTCTCCGTGCGACTCCCTGCGCCTAAGAATGCGGGTTCGGGGAGGGCTCGGGTTCGGACTCAAACGCTGGAAGCGGCTGGACGGCGCTGCTCACTGGCGCACGACTGGCGCACCGATTCGGTTTCGCAAAAAGAAAGGGATGCGCCGCCGGCTTCTGGCTGCGGCAAACTCTGCAGAGTCCAACCAATAACGGAGGCACCGATGAGAAAACGACCGTACCCGTCGCCGACATTCATGATCGCCTGTCTGGCCCTGTTCGTCGCCATTGGCGGACCCGGCTTTGCCGCCGCCCATCTGCCGTTCGCCGGTCCTGCCAAGGCGAGCAAGCTCACCGCCGGGCGAGTGTTAAGGAGGCCCCGAGGTCTCCGGGGGCTACCAGGGCCGCAGGGCGTCGAGGGTGCTCAGGGCGTCCAGGGTGCTCAGGGCGTGCCCGGGGTCCAGGGCGGAGCGGGTCCGCGTGGAGAACGGGGAGAACAGGGAATGCCCGGTGATACCCCCTCTTGCCCGGCCAACACGACGCTGATCCGCGGCCTCTGCTTTGACTCCCAGCCAAACGCGGCCGTCAACTCGGTCAAGGAAGCAGCCGATGAATGCGCTGCCAATGGCGGCTGGCTGCCCTCCCCGCTAGAGCTCTACTCGGTGCGAGGCGTGCTCAGCTTGGGATCAGGCACCGGCTCTGCACACCAATACACCGATGAGTACTACGCCAATACCAACGGCACCAATTACCGCACCGTCGTCGTCGACGGGACCGGGGCGATCTCAGAGTCTGAAATCAACGCCCCCTCCCAGTACACCTGCGTCTACCAACCGGTTCGCTGAGGGGATTCTGGGCCGAGGAAGTGCCGTAAGGGCCGCAAGCCACCCGGTGTTTCTTTGGCCCGCCTCGCGGGTTAGACGAATCCGGCGGCGCTGCTCACTGGCGCACGGGTGGGCTCGCCAGGCGCCCCAGCAGTGATCCCCTCCGCGGCATGCTGGCACTTTCGCTGGCACCCCCCGTATTTCGCCCTTCCCGGGGTTGACGCCGGGCAACCAAAAATCGTAAGCGTTCAGTCCCCGCTCAGGCCAGCGTGGGGAGCGGATCGCCGCGGGCGTGGGCGGTGAGCAGCTCGCGCATGTAGGCGAACATCGAGCGGGACTGCAGGCGGCAGGTGACCGAGACCGACAGGGCCCGCTCGATGAAGCGCTCACCGTCCTCGGATTGGGTGCCGTGGGAGAGCTTTCTGTAGATCACCGGGCCGCGGAGCGAGCGCTCCGCGGCGTTGTTGGTGGGCTGTACGCCCGCGACCGTGACGAACGTGAAGAGCGCCGGCCAGATCTTCAGCAGGTTGCCCGCGAACCGGCGGTGGCGGCGGGTGCGCATGCTCTTGCGCGCGGCGTGCTCGACCAGCTCCCGCAGCTCGCTTTGGATCGGGGCCATCTCTGAGCTCAGCCGCGCGCGCTCGCCGTGCTCCTCGAAGGCCTGCCAGGCCTTGAACAGCCGCTTGGTCAGCGCCAGGCCGGCCTGGCCGAACTCCTTTTGCTCGGCCAGTCCCTCGGAGTGCTTGAAGAAGTCTCGCTTGAGGTGGCACCAGCACGCCTGGCGGCTCTCGGGGTTGATCAGGTCATAGGCCCACCAGCGGTCGGAGATCAGGATCCCCTTGAAGTCGTTGCCGATCAGCTCCTCGAGGCGATCGCGGTGACGGTCGGCCACGATCTGAAAGATCGCCGCCTGCGCAGTGGTGGCGGTCCACATCGTGCGTGGATCGTGCTCGGTGTACCAGCCGGTCTCATCGACGTTTAAGGCCGGAGAGGAGAGCACCCTCTGGGCCAGAGCTTCCTGCGGGCCCTTAAGCGCGGCCGAAGCGCGCTGGCAGATCGCGTCAACCGCGCCGACCGAGATCTCAAGGCCAAACAGCTCCCGGGCGAGCTCGGGCATGTCGCGGCGCGAGACGCGGTTACGGGCGCTCAGCGTCACGACGGCAGCCCCCACGCCCACCCCGAACGGCGAGCCCCCAACCTCCGCGGGCAGCCTGCCCGCGGTCTGCTTGGCGCACCCGGGGCAGCGCAGATGGTGGGTGCGATGCTCGGTGTAGATGATCGCGACCTGAGGCAGCTCCGCCACCTGGTGGCGCCCGAACCGCCCAGACGGCGTCTTCTCATCCTCGCTGAACTTGCGCTCGCAGCCGCCACACGCCGCCGGGTAGTGATCGACGATCTCATCGACCTGATCTGAGGGCAAATGCTTTCGCCCCGAGCCCTTATGTCCCGGCTGGCCGCCCTGCCTGCGTTTCTCCCCCTCACGCTTGGCCCACGCCTTCGCCTTCTTGCGCGCCTCCGCGCGACGCTCGGCCCGCGTCTTGGGCGGATCTTGGGACGGCGGGCTTGACGAATTTCGAGAGTCCTTCCGCGTCTGCTCCTCAAGCCGCCCGAGCCGCTCCTCAAGCCGCCCGCAGCGCGCGGCGAGGTCGAGCATGAACTCGACGCATGCCTCCCGCCCGGTGTCGTAGATGGCCTCGGCCTCGGCGCGCTCCACGCCCCAGAGTTCGACGCGGTTGCGGGGAGCCCTTGGTTATGTCAACCGTGGCTGTGGCTCAGGTGACGCCAGGGACTGAACGCTTAC
>JBAVAR010000125.1:0-2193 GCA_049585815.1 Solirubrobacterales bacterium | reverse complement strand
CTTGTGGCCTCCCCAGAACCTTCTTTCACAACGACGATGGTCACGTGAAAGGTTCCGTCCGCGGTCGAGGCCTCGCTCATACTCTGATTGATCCCCAGGAAAAGTCTCCCTGCCACGGGCACATTGTATTCCTTGCTGGCGCCCACCAAAAACGGCTGCGCATAGGCGTCCGAGCCAATGCGGCCGATCAAAGCGCCGCGGCCCGCGTCCTTGACCGCGTACTGGTGAATCAGGTCCGCCCATCCACGCGGGAGTCCATCCGGCCCAAACGTTCCCGACGTATGCGATTTCCCTTTGTACGACGTATCCGCGGGATAGGTAATGCTCCCCGTGGCCGTGAAGCGCAATTCCGCCCCTCCGCGCACGTCGATGTTCGTATCCACCCATACTTTTGTCCCGGGCACGTCGATGTCGTACGACTTGCCACCCACTTGCGCGGGGGCCGTCTGCGCCCGCATGGCTCGGCCCGGCCACACCATTGCCGTAGCACTCATGACCAGCGCCGAAAAAACCGTTGCTGCCTTGCCCTTGAAAATCTTCATGGCGCCTCCTTACCCTAAAATGCCTATTTTATCAGTGAGATTCGGCAGTGTCTTTAGGATATAAGGCAACGGGTGTTCAATATCTGAGTCCAAGCGACAAGATTTACTTCTAAATTCTGTATATGAAATTACATAGATGGACGAAGCCCAGCCGGCGGTTTGTGCGTATCATGTTTATATTCAATGAAATCGCGCGTAACAAATGGAATTGGACAATGGCCCGTATTTTGCTTCATTTTCTTACGAAGTCTTTTGACACTACCACAAAGTTTCAGGTGAACGGGTCGATTCCAGTCTTGCCCGAGCGTTCGCGATGCCCAAATATCTGGATTTCGGGTTCGTTGGTCAACCCTATTTGGATTTGGGATTCACTCTCCGCCCGGCCGAATTCAGGCAAGTCCTTAAATCTAATAGCTTCTAGCGGAGGACACGCATGACACGAAAGAATCTTCAGATTGCCCTGGTACTCTCGGGAATTCTGTTTTCATTCAGTGCGGTCGAACTCCGGGGCCAGGCGGTGGCCAACGCGCAGGTTGAAGGCCTCATTACAGACCCCAGCGGAGCGGTAGTCCCTAACGCCGAGGTGACCGCCAGGCAAACTAGCACCGGTTTCGTACGAACAACGGTGGCCGGCGAGAACGGGAGCTACGTGTTCCCGAATCTTCCCGTCGGACCTTACGACCTCGAGGTACGGGCTAGCGGTTTCCAAGCTTACGTGCAGAGGGGCATCATCCTCGAAGTCAGCAATAATGTCACAATTAATGTGGTACTCCGGCTGGGACAGGTGAGCCAGCAGGTGCAGGTGTCCGCCAATGCCAGCATGGTGGAGACAAACACGACCTCTGTCTCTCAAGTGGTCGATCAGGCGCGCATCCTCGACCTGCCCTTGAACGGGCGTGTCGCCACGTCGCTGGTCATGCTTGCGGGCGCGGCCAACGATACGGCTCCGGCGAACGGCGTTAGCGATTTGACCGGCAGCAAGAACTACTTCAGCGCGGACGCCATTTCGGTCGGCGGCGGGCAGGCAGACGGGACGAATTATCTGATGGATGGCGCCGAGCAGATGGACGCCTTTTCCTGGGTGAATATGCCTTACCCTTTCCCCGATGCCATCCAGGAATTCAGCGTTCAGACCAGCAGCCTTTCCGCGCGCTACGGGTTCCAAGGCGGGGCCACCGTTAACGCGGTCACCAAATCCGGTACGAATCAGTTCCATGGCGACGCCTTCGAGTTCGTCCGCAACGGCGATTTCGACGCCCGCGATTTCTTCGCTTCCAGCCAGGACACACTGCGGAGAAACCAGTTTGGCGGCACGATTGGCGGACCCATCAAAAAGGATAAAATCTTCGGCTTTTTCGGCTATCAGGGAACTCGCATCCGAACCGCTCCCCCTTCGAGCATAACTTACGTGCCCACGCAGGCGATGCTGAATGGGGACTTTAGCGCGCTGGGCTCTGCCGCTTGCGACTCCAGTGGAGTTGCGCAAACGTTTACGAATCCTGCCACCGGCCAGCCGTTTATGGGTAACCAGGTCGACCCCGGGTCGTTCAACACCGTGGCGCTTAATTTGCTCAAGTACGTTCCCATCTCCGGCGACCCCTGCGGCCGACTAGCCTATTCAATTCCAGAGCCGCAAACCGAAACTCAGTAT
>JBAVAR010000124.1:0-1588 GCA_049585815.1 Solirubrobacterales bacterium | reverse complement strand
CTCAAAGGCGATGCGGCGGTTCTTAGCACGGAGGAGTCCGGTAGCGTGTTTTTGCAGGACGTAGTTGAAACCTCGAACCCAGCGCCGGCGCTGCTTGAACCATACCCTCAGCGATTCCGGTTCCTGCTCCCAACTTACCGACGTGGGAACCAACTGAATGTGGTAGCCGGCCTGGTAGAGCCGCACCGTCAACTCCGAGTCTTCGGTCAGAGCCTGCTCGTCCCAGCCTCCGAGTTTTTCCACGATCGACTTACGAATGATGTAGTTGGTGCCCGGCAACATGGTGAGGCGCATCAACATCCAGCGGCCGGCCTGAACCATCCACTGAAACCCTATGCCTTCGATATTAACGAATCGCGTGATGAGGGCGCGGCGCCGGTTCCAGGCACGGTACATCCCCACGGCCGCCGCGAGACTCGGATCACGCACCAGTTGCTCGGCCAGGGGGCGAAGAGCGCCGGGTTCGGGGAGATTATCCGCGTCATAAATGGCGATCAAAGGATAGCGCGCTTGCGACAACGCGAAGTTAAGAGCGCCGGATTTGCCGCGGGCACTGAGCGGAGCGGGTACCTCCAGCAACCGAACGCGAGAATCGGCAGCGAACCCGCGAATCACCTCCGCGGTGTTATCGGTGCTCCCATCGTTGATCAGCAGGAACTCGACCTTAGTCGACGGGTAGTCGAGCTTCTCTAGCGCGTTAATGGTGTGGGCGATAACGCGACCCTCGTTATGACAGGGAACCAACACCGATATGCACGGCAGATCAGATTCGGGGATCGGCGGCAAGTTCTTTGCCGCGTGACGAGTGCGTCGATAATAGATATGACCGAGGAAAAAGAGAAGGGACTGGTAACCCAACATGAACCAGATGAGGGCGACAGTGGAAACAAACAGTCCGTCGATGATCCAATGCAAATTAGACATGCAATCCTATCCGTTACGTTTTATAAGCCGGGTGAGGCGAAGTTGCAAGTAAATAACAACCATCAGCACCGTGGCGAGCACTCCAAATGCCCCAATAGCCCAGGATGAGGCCCAGCCCACGACATCGACCGCGACACCAGCCTTGGTGTTGGTGGCCACCCGCACATTGTGGTCCCCGGAAGGAAAATCGACGGCCCAATCAGGCCCGCTGCGTTCGGTGGGCAATGTCGTCGCGCTGCCATCGACGAGAATCTCATTGGGCTGCTGGTCGAATACCAAAACAGCACGCCCTGCGGATCGGTAGCGGAAGGTCAGTCCAGTGGTGTCAGCGTGCGCTTCCTCGAGATCTGCCGTGGAGTTCAGGATGCGCGCCTGAAACTGTTGGGTGTCGAGGAAATGCCACCATCCCCGCTCAGTAGAAATAGAGTGGTCTCCCGTCGGCATGATCACGCCGTCCTGCGACACCGCTGGCCACTCGCGGCCGTCCACGTAGTAGAACGGGTCGTCTGCAGGAGTAAGCACCAGGGAAGCGGTGGAGTTGACCTCCATATGCGTTTTGCCGCCATTAATCGATACGGGGTGATTCAGAACCATCTGGATGAGATCCCAATCTTGCGGAGACACGGTTTGTTCAGAGTAAATGACTGCCCGTCCGGAAGTGGAC
>JBAVAR010000123.1:0-25019 GCA_049585815.1 Solirubrobacterales bacterium | reverse complement strand
GGCCCGAGTTCCGGGCTCTCCTCCGGTGCCCCTGCGGCCTCTTCAAAGCCAGCGACGGAGGAGGTCGACATGTACGCCAGCAGTGCGCAGCAACAAGGGCGAGCCCAAGTTAAGGCACTTGCCGAGCGGCTCTACCGCGAGCACTATCCCTACCTACTGCGGATCGCCGCCAAGAACGCCCCAACTCACGCCGACGCCGAGGAGGCTGTGGGCGAGGCGTTCACTAACTTCGTCCGCGCTTACAACCTCGATTCGGGCGCCCCGCCGCTGGCATGGGTGATTTTGGCGACGAAGCGCTCGTGTTGGGACCGCTACCGTCACTACCATCTCGACCGAATTGCCGCCCAACGGACCGATCGGACGGGTGGTGAGTCAGTTTCGTATTTCGACTCCATTCCATCGGGGGCCAGCGGCACCGAGGACCTGGTCGCCGAGATTGACGAGGTGCGTACTCAGCTCGCTGCCCTCAAACCCGACGAGCGCACCGCCATCTCACTCAGGGCCGCCGGATTCTCCTACGGCGAAATCGCCGAGCGCCAGCACTGGACTTTTACCAAGGTAAACCGGTGTCTCGCCGAGGGCCGGGCGGCTCTGCGCAGTTACCAGCGTGCCGAGTGAGGCGGGAACCAGGTACCGCCTATGGGTAAGTCCCTGGCGAGGTAACGACTGGCTCTCACCTCCAAATTGAATGCGACCAGCACGCTGACGTGGTCGCGCTCCTCCTACTACTTGTCCTTTGCAGAGCGCGACCGGGTTCTGCCGACGCGCTCGCAAGTCGCGCGAGGCAACAACGCGGCGGGGCATAGACTCCGAATCGTGACGGAAAGGCATGCGGGGAGCGGCGGTTTGATGCTGGGGCTATCCGATTCCCGCAGCCGCGTCGCGGAGACATAACGAGACACAACAGAGAGCGGAGATCCACGATGGCGATCGTGCAACGCAATGTCCAGATCAAGGCCTCGCCACAGGAGACCATGGCACTCTTGAGCGATGCCAGTCGCTGGCCGGACTGGTATCCGGGCATGACGGAGATCGACATCGCCGCTCCCTTCCCCGACGAAGGGGGCAAGATCACCTTCAAGGTGAAGTCGGCGGGCATGTCCATGTCGATCACCGAGACAGTTCTCGAGTACCAGCCGGGCAAGCTGCAGCTTCTCCAAATAGACGGCATGATGTCGGGGCGGGCTCGCTGGGAGCTCACTCCGGAAGGTGATGAATCACGCCTGACCACGACGTTTGACTACGCGCTTGCGGGCGGGGTGTTCGGCACGATCGCTGATGCCCTCATCGTTAAGCGCATGAATGCCAAGAGTCTCGAAGAAGCTCTCCACAACTTCAAAGCGCTCGTCGAACGGCCCCAGGTAGTTACGTGACGGGCGAGCGGGTTTCGAACCCTGCGTCCTCTCGCGGGTGAAGAGCATTCGGGACGTGGTGCACGTTGATCGCCGCGCGTCCTTGCTTGTGGCAACGAGATGGGACCCGGTCAAACCGTCGCCGCGGTAGTCCGCTATATGGGGACCGGCAAAGCGATTGGGAAGGCCCTGAACCTGCCCGTCGTCCGGACGACAAGCAGCTCGGCTGGGGTGTGGTGCTACTTAGAAACGCCTGCCGCCACGTCCTTCAGCAGAGCGAGTGCCGTCGCGCCGCAGGCTTCTCCGGCTTCTGGGCCAAAGCCGCCCAGAGAGTAGATGACCTCGATGTTGTCGACGCGCACCCCGGCGCTGCTCGCGCATTCCTCTTCCCCGTAGGAGTTGGTTACCGGGGTCTGCGCCCAAAGGTACGCTTCATCGCCAACTCGGGTGGTGGGCACTAGGATGGAGTCCTCCAGCGAACCGGCAACCGCTCTCCTCAGCCTGAACTCGCCTTGGGCGCCACGTTCGGTGGGCCATTTTTCCGCGGTCACGAAGAGCGCGAGCAGACCGTTGAAGACTTCTTCTTCGTTGCCCCGTTTGGAGATGTGGCTCCCATTCCTGTCCTCAAAGGGGCACGAGGAGATTGAGACGCCATTGTTGGCGGTGGTTTGGACACCGCCCTTGCCGCCGGTGACCGCCGTAATCGGGCCGCTGATTTCGGCAGAGAAGCCTGGCAGCAAGCCTTCGCAGGAGCGGGCCGATAGGCGCACTTCCTTTACGCACTTCCCGTGTTTCCTGACCTGACCTTTCTTGCACCTCTTGGCCTTGGTCTTGGCGAATTTGGCCATGTGCTGCCCGAGACCCGCCGAGAGGCTTACGGCGGGCAGCGTCGCAAGTGCGAAGATCGCAGCCAGCAGTCCGATCACAGCCCTCCGTACAAGCATCCTCTACCCGTCCTTTGCTGGGATCGAAAAAAGGCTAGCATTTTCGTTACGCGCAAGAACACGGATGGCGTGCCCACGAGCTAACAATGAGCGGTAGCCATCGTGCGAAGCTCACATGCCTTGATTGGCTAGGAGTCCTTCCTCATCTTTTCCGCCCGCGCCGCATTCCCAGAATTTCGATCGGCATTCCTCCCCTTGATGGGTCGCGGATAGGTGTCCGGAAAGCGCCTCGGCACCGGGCGAGAAGCTCTCGCTCCCGGGTGAATGCAGGCGTTCGCGCCCGCGCTCGGCTCGCCCTCGCTCAGGACGAGATGGGAGCGCCTCCGGCGCGCCCAGGGCCCTGTTGATCTCTTACTGAACCGCCTTCTTCAGCTCCGCTCCGGCGCTGAACTTCGGCACCCGTTTAGCCGCGATCTGGATCGTCTCGCCGGTGCTCGGGTTGCGCCCCTCGCGTGCGGGGCGGTCAACCGCCGAGAACTTCCCAAAACCGGTGAGCCGCACCTATCCGATCTGCTTCGCGATCGCCTCCAGAGTCGCCTCGACGGCGAGCTTCGAATGGCCAACATCGGTGCCAGTGCGAGCTGCGACATCACGCGCCAGTTCCTCCTTATCTTGTTGACGATCGCCATCGTGCCTCCTCCGTATTGCGGTCCGCCCATTGCGGACTCCCACGCCTGACGCTACCTCCCAGCCAGGTCGTTTCGCGGCTGTTGTGGTCCTCTGGCGAGCAAGCTTGCCCGAGGTGGACCGATCCGACCATCTGCATCCCGACCTCCCCGAGAGGCTCCCGATTTCCTCACTCCAGGCTGGCACGCGCCGCCCGCGCTTCAACCCCCCAAAGAGGGGTTCCCCTGCGCCCTGACGGGCTGCGGTTCCGCGCGCTCGGTCGCGCGCCCCTACCAGGGCTCGTCAATCAACCACCTCTCAAGGAGGCCCCAAGTGCAGGACATCAACACAGTCGCATTCACCGCCAGACTGACCGCCGACCCCGAGCTGCGCAGCACGGGCAGCGGGCGCTCCGTCTCCACCCTGCGGGTCGCGATTCAGCGCGTCGCGGGCAAGGACTCAACCGACCGCGGTGCCGCGTTCTATGGCGTCGAGGTCTGGAACACGCTCGCCGAGACCTGGGTCGCCGTGCAAGGTCGCCTCGAGCACCGCGAGTGGAGCGGCGAGGACGATCGCTCCCACCAGCGCAACTATGTGGTGGCCGATCAGGTCCGCTTCCTCGATCCTTCGCCCGAGGGTGAGGAGCCAGAGGCGGAGAACTGATTCGAACAGCTACAAAGGGGCGCCCGCCCGGTGGGGCGGGTGCCCCTTTCGATTGTGGGAAGCTGGCGCGATGAGCTCAGCGCGCCATTCGGGGCCGAGAGCAAGTCGAAGGGCCCCGCCCCACAACCCCAGGACGCGTATGTTTCGCAGATGGCTGCGGCGCCGGTCCCATCGACGCAGGTGCCCGAGACGCGCTATGCGCGCAACGGCAACGTCCACATCGCCTACCAGATCTTCGGCGAAGGCGATGTGACCCTGGTCGGCCTGCCGGGGATCGTCTCCAACATCGAGCTGATCTGGGAGGACCCCGAGTCGCGGCGCTGGCTCACCGGGCTTGCCTCGTTTGGACGGGTGATCCATTACGACAAGCGCGGCCAGGGGATGTCAGATCGCGACTCGGGAGTCCCCACCCTCGATGACCGACTCGGCGATCTCAGCGCCGTGCTCGACGCGATCGGCGTCGAGCGCATAGCCCTGGGCGGGATCTCCGAGGGTGGCTCGACCGCCGCGATGTTCGCCGCCACCTACCCCAAGCGGGTCAGCCACCTTGCCCTTTACTGCTCCTTCGCTCACATCGAAGCAGCCATCGGTGATCTGGTCATGCCGCGCTGGGCAGAGTGCTGGGGCACTCCCGAGACCCTCACCGTTCCGGTGATGGCGCCGAGCAAAGTCGGAGACCCAGACTTCCTGCGTTGGGTCAACCGCTATGAGCGCCAGACGATGACCCCGAGAGAGCTGCTCGCCAGCTGGGGCTGGATCCGCGAGATGGACCTCCGCCCGATCTTAAGCTCGATCCAGTGCCCGACGCTCGTCCTACACCGCAGCGGCGATCGCCTGGTTCCTGTGGCAAACGGCCGCTACCTCGCCGAGAACATCCCCGGAGCCCGGATGGTCGAGCTCGAGGGCGATGCCCACGCACCCCAGTGGGGTGATGCCGAGACGGTCCTGGCGCTGACCGAGGAGTTCCTCACCGGCCATCACTCGCCGAAAAAGCCGACCGAGAGGGTGCTCGCAACCGTCCTCTTCACCGATATCGTCGATTCGACCGCCCGCGCGGCGGCCGCCGGCGACAGCGCCTGGAGGCAGCTGCTTGACCGCCACGACGCGATCTCCGAGGGCACCGTCGCCGATTGCGGCGGGCGCCTGGTGAAGGGAACCGGGGACGGCGTCCTGGCGACCTTCGACGCTCCAGCTCGCGGGCTGCAGTGCGCCACCGCGCTGCGCTCCTCTCTATCAGAGGTCGGGATCTCGATTCGCGCCGGCGTGCACACCGGTGAAGTTGAGCTGAGGGGCGAGGACGTCGCCGGGATCGGGGTCCACATCGCCGCGAGAGTTGCGGCGCTCGCCGGCTCCGGGGAGCTCCTCGCCTCCCGGACCGTCAAGGACCTGGTGGCGGGCTCGGGGTATGAGTTCGATAGCCGCGGAGTCCACAGCCTCAAGGGCGTGCCGGAGGAGTGGGAGCTGCTGGCCGTGACCTGAGGCTTGCGCAACGGCACCCCACGACACACCCCGCGCGACAAGAGGCGTCGCCCACCGGCCGCATGCCCGCCAGGGGACATACCGAGCCGATCAGCGATTTCCCTATGGAATGGATCTGTGGGGCATCCAGCAATTTGTGGGAAGCATTCACCCCGACCAAAGCCTCCTAAAACCCTGGGTTCCGGCTAGTCCCCCACGCCTTCGCATGCCTCTGGACTTGGCTCTGATGCGCTGGTTTGGCTGGAGAACCTCCTGGTGGCGTTCGGCTGCTTAAACCGGTTGACATGCAGCGCCACCGCTTTATCTTCGCGCAACAGGCAGCGCGGGCAATAGCCAAACTCCGCGGCTCGAATCTCGCTGAAGCTGCTCCCGCATCGCTCACAGCAGATCATCTTTAGCTCCTCCTATTCTGGATCAATCCGCTTTCTTGACCCCACCAAGACCATGATCGCCTGGGATCGTGGATGACCTACCCGCGCCCATGATCGCCTGGGATCGTGGATGACCTACCCGCGCGCCATCGCTCAAAACCCAATTGGAGCGGTGTTTTGACCCATTTTGCGTTCCCCACGGCGGCTCGATTGCTCCATGGACAAGCTGTGGCTGAATGGTGTCGAACCCGCTCTACTCCCGTGGCATAGTTCCAGTCGTGCATGAGGAAGTCGCCTATCGGCATGAGCGGGCGGTGTTTGAAACCGATCGGCAGAGGATCGGCGAGACTAGCGGCACCCGCAGCGTTGCTGGCTGCTGCTGCGATTGCTAGGACGGCAAGGCGGTGCTGCTGTTCATTTGCCCGTCGGGGACAGCTCATGCGCGACCTGCACCAGCAGAGGCCTTATCCCGATGATCGATTCCTGGATGATTACGAACAGGTCATTTCGGACCTGTAGGACCACCTCCCCGACGTCAGCTTCCCGGCTGATGAAGCCGTACGCGCGGGTGCCGATGCCGTGAATGGTGTACCGGGGACTATTTAAGACGTTAGGTGCGTAGACGGTCAGGTTCTGGTGTTTCGTGTGCTTGTAGAGTTGGGGCCCGTAGACGCTCAGTATGTCCGAGCCGCCCCCTTTGGGTTCAGGGTCCTCCTGGGTACGTTCGGGAGGGATGTACTCGCAGGTGGTCGTGTAGTTTTCGGTGTGAGCGTTGCCTGCTTCAAACGGACTCATACCTCCCAGGACTGGGCCTTCGCTGACCGCCCCCGGGAAGTCGCTTATTGGGAGAAGTCCTTTACACGAGCGGCGAGGAAGCAGCTTGCTGGAAGGCTTCGGCTTGTGCTTGGGCTTTTGCGCCGGCGCTGGGCGCGTAGAGCACCAAACAGCCCAAGCCGAGGATCATGATGGACAAGGCCCAATGTTGGCTGCGCATGACGTGCAGATCCTCTCCGGCGCTTGGAATGCTGGGCAAGTGACGATACCTCATGCTGGGGGGAACTCATGCTGCGGAGCGGAGAGGCAGTGGGAGGGTGCTCAGAGCCCCTGGTGTGATGCCCGGGAAGTAGGTTGGGACACGCCTCGTCGCTCACGATCTGCTCGGCAAGGGAAAGAGTGGAGCAGAGGGGAAGATCATTCCCAAGGAGGGAGGCGAATGGGCGCCTTCCGAGGCGGTCGCGCCGGAAGCTATCAGCGAGCAGAGCAGTCTTGGACGCCAACAGGGATCAACGGATCGGCACGTGTCACGTAAAAGGTCTTCACCTGAAGGCCCGATTTGCCCCCTCGGCCTGTATGGTCGCTCCGCCACCGATCAGAAGGAGTCCTCATGCACCTACGCAGACCATCGCCGACCAGCGTCATCGCCGTCTTGGCGCTCTTTCTCGCCCTCGGAGGCACGGCCTTCGCGGCTCATCACTACCTGATCACGAGCACCAAGCAGATCAAGCCAAGTGTCCTGCGGAAGCTCAAGGGCAGGGCGGGTAGAAATGGAACCAACGGGAAGAACGGGAAGAATGGAGCCGCGGGGAAGAACGGGACGAACGGCAAGAATGGGACGAACGGAGCCCCAGGCGCTGTGGGAGCGGCGAACGGGTACACCGATCAGCATCCCGGAGCGGGCGCCTACATAGTGCTGGAAGAAACTCCGTCCGTGGTTAGCGTGCTCAACCTGCCGGCGGGCAAGTACGTGGTGCAAGCCGACGTACACCTGGAGAAAATCGGCACTGGCGCCCAGACGACGTGCGAGCTGGCCGGAACCACGACGCTCGACGAAGGCGTCTCTGACCTTGGCGAAGGTGCTGGCCAGGTGAAACACGTCGACTTGGCGCTCTCCGGGGCGCTCACGTTGAGCGCCCCCGGTAGCGTCCTCGTGAAGTGCACGCCCGGAGAAGTGGGCAAAGTCGGAGCGGGCGCGACGATGACAGCCGTGCAGGTCACAAACCTGACCTCGACGACGAACTGAGGTGTCAGCGGCTTGAGTAATCCGGCGGGGCGCGAGACGCTCAACTCGCCCATGCCGGAACGGGGAGCTCGACCTCTGACAACGCTCAAGCATCGTCCGGTTTGCACGTAGTGAGTTCGGGAATTGAAGCCTGACTCCCATGCACATGCCAAGCTCACAGACTGTAGGGCGACGGCTCGCTCAGCCAACCCGGACTCGCACCCCAGCCGGTTCAGTGGATCTTGCCAGAGATGAGGTCCTTGACCAATGTGATCACGTGTATCAAGGAGATGTCACCCTGCTGAGCGACGCCTCCGACTGACACAATCAGCTCTGCGCCGCCTGGCGAGGGTCCGTATCCGACCACATTGACGTGCGCCGCTGAGGGCTCACCAGCACAGATCGGGCCGCTGCGTATTTCCAGCGGCGATGGCGCCGGTGCTTCTTCAGACCCACATGGCGGCAGCGATGCGCTCGTCATCGTGCCGGTCACAAGGAACGCCTCCTTTCCAACCTTCAGCGCTTTGCTCACCATGCCGAACTGCTCGTGTTCGCGTATGGCCGATTGCACAGAGTCGCGTTCGCCACGGAGAACAGTTTCTTGCTCCAGGGGACGATCTGGATTACAAGCGCGGGTTTGTAGTGCTGAGGAATCCTTCCCGTAAAAGTGCATAAGTTGCCGATCTTCCTTTCGAGCGTCAGCGCGCTCGAGAGCCATGGCGTCGCATGCGGACTGAGGGTATCAGCGACCCGCCTACGCAGCAATCGTTAGATGTAACCAGTGGAACACCGAGGACCCGCTGAGTTTGCAGCGGTAACAGCCACAGGCCGCCCGAGCAATCCCGCTTGGCGCAGTCTACCGCGATAGTGTCTTTCCATGAGCGAGGTGAATGGGGTCGAGGCGCTGACGGATGCAATCGACCGCTACAACGATGCCTGGAACTCCCAGGACCTAGACGCGATCATCGCGCTACACGCGCCCGACATGGTGTTCGCAAACCACACCGCGGGAGAGTTCGCTGAGGGCGCGGCGGTGCGGGATCACATCGCGAAGATCTTTGAATCCTGGCCCGACATGAAGTTCGCAACGCAGCGCCTCTACATTCGTCAGGGGTTGGTGGTTCAGGAGTGGACGGCGAGCGCGACACACTCCAACTCGATCCAGCGCGGAGACCTCGCAGCGCCGCCCACGGGGAGGGTGATCAGCTGGGACGGAATTGACTCAATCCCCTTCGAGGGAGGTTTGGTCAAGCGCAAGGACGTCTACTCCGACTCCGTTTCGATCCTGCGCCAGGTCGGCCTGCTCGATTAGGTCTGTGCCCGTATCGCGCCCTGACCAGCATCTCAAGCCCCGTGGCAGCGGCGGGTCACTTTGCCTTGAATAACCGGCGAGGACCCAACCCTCAAGTAGATGGGCTGAGCTGCCGATTTTTGACTGGCATGGCAGCGAAACGATCGAACTCCGACCCGGACGCCATACCGGTACCGGCACCCCCGAATGCTGTGGGGGAGCAATCCGGGGAGGACCTGCATCTCCTCGGCGAGGCACTGAAGGGGCGCGTCGAGGACGTGCTTGCGCTGACCGTCGAGCTGACGACCGGACCCGAGCACGACGTCGACGCAGTGGTCCAGGACAGCTTCGAGCGGATCGGGCGGAGCTCGACGATCGCGGTGGCGCGCTGGATCGCTGGAGAGAGCATGGAGGTGGCGATCCAGGCCGGCCGCGAAACCTGGGAGATCTTCGGCGAGCTTGCCGTCCATCGCGCCGCCACGCTTGACGAGGTGACGTGGCGCTGCTTTTGGTGGCGCAACGCGATGGCCGAGGTGCTGAGGGAAAGCTCAGTGGAGCTTGAGATCTCGCCCGAGGTACTCGCCCAGGCCCACAACATCCTCCAGCTCAGCCTTGAGTTCAGCCTGCTGCGCATGTGTGAGTGCTTTGAGACCGAGCGCCAGCGCACCGACGAGGAGCTCGCCCGCCGCGAGGAGGAGCTCTCCTTCCTCGCCACCCATGACTCCCTCACCGGCCTGCCCAACCGCACCCTGATCCTCGACCGCGTCGAGCAGATCCTCTCTCGCTCGCGACGGCGCAAGACTCCCGCGGCGGCACTCTTCGTCGACCTCGACAACTTCAAGGACATCAACGACACCCTCGGCCACGGCACCGGTGATGAACTGCTGCGCGCTGTTGCTGCTCGCCTTGACGGCGTGATCCGCGAGTCCGACGCGCTGGGACGGCTCGGCGGCGATGAGTTCGTCGTCCTCTCTGAGGAGCTCTCGCTGGCGGCGGGTCCGGAGCTGGTCGCCGAGCGGCTGCTGGAAGCGCTGAAGCAGCCGTTTCGGCTCGGGCCAGCGCGGGAGATGCGGGTCAGCGTCACGGCGAGCGTCGGGATCGCGATCGTCAGCGCGATCGGCGAGGAGATCTCGGCCGAGGAGCTCTTGCGAAACGCGGACATCGCGATGTACCGGGCCAAGTGGGACGGCAAGAACCGCTACTCGGTGTTTGAGATCGGCATGGAGGAGACCATTCAGAACCGAATGGAATTGGAGATGGACCTGCGCGAAGCACTCGAGAACGGAGAGTTCTTCCTCGCCTACCAGCCGACGATCGATCTCTCCGACATGAGCCCGACCGGGGTGGAGGCCCTGATCCGCTGGAACCATCCCAAGCGTGGGGTGATGCAACCAGACGATTTCATCCCGCTGCTTGAGGAGTCGGGGCTGATCACCGAGATCGGTCGCTGGGTCTTGGTCAAGGCCTGCGCCCAGGGCGCGGTGTGGCGGGAGGCCGGGTACCCGGTGAGGATGGCGATCAACGTCTCCGCGCGCCAGCTCGACACCGACCAGTTGCTCACCGACATCGAGGAAGCCCTCAACGACAGCGGCCTTGATCCCGACGCGCTGACGATCGAGGTCACCGAGACGACGCTGATGCGAAACATCGAGGAGACCGCCACCCGCCTCACTGCGATCAAGGGGCTCGGGGTGAAGATCGCGATCGATGATTTCGGCACCGGCTACTCCTCACTGGCCCACCTGCAGCGCTTCCCGGTCGACGCGCTGAAGATCGATCGCTCCTTCATCTCGGGGCTCAGCACCAACGGCGAGGGGGAGACGCTGATCCACTCTCTGGTGCAGCTCGGCAAGGCACTCTCGATCCAGACCTTCGCCGAGGGGATCGAGCAGCCCCACGAGCTCACCCTGCTCAAAGACGAGAACTGCGACAACGGACAGGGGTTCCTCTTCGCCCGCCCGCTTGATGTGGCCGGCACCGAGGCCTTTTTGCGCGACTGGGCCGAGAACAATCACGCCTACCGCGGCAAAAGCGCCCCCGCGCGGGTGAAATCGATCTAGAATCTAGCGAGGAGGTGGCCATGATGGTTGCGCCTTTCACCAGCATTCTCTGCGGCGTCGAGGGTGACTCCACCAGCACCGAGGCGGTGCGGCAGGCGATCTCGCTGGCAAAGCCGGGCGCAGCACTTCACTTCATCGCCGTCTACACCACCCGCCGGCTTCCCCAGCACAGCCTCGAGGAACTCCAGGAGAGCCTCAATCAGGCGGCCCAGCTTGCTCGGGAGGCCGGGGTTTCGGCATCGACTGAGCTACTCAGGGATCGCTTTGCCCACGATCTGCTGCTGCGCGAGAGCCAACACCACGACCTGCTGGTGCTCGGCAGCCACAATCGCTCGCGTGCCTTCTCCCTCGCCCTGGGCACGACCACGGCCAAGGCTGCCCATGAGGCGCGCCATCCCTTGCTGATCGCGCGCCAGCCCCCCGGCCCAGGAGAGTTCCCGAAGAGCATCGTCTTTGCTAGCGATGCATCGCCGGGGTCCTGGGCGCCGGCGCGGGTCGCCGCCGGGGTGGCCGCGCTCTTTAACTCGCGGCTTGAGACGGTCCACGTCGCGGACGGGACCCATCCCGAGCGCCAGCGATCGCTGCAAGCCCAGATTGCCGAGATCGGCGCAGTGACCGGAGAGGAGCCCCTACTCAGCGAGCCCGCCGGGCACGCCAGCCAGGCGATCATCGAGACCGCTCGCGCGAAGGGATCCTCGTTGATCGTCTCCGGGCGCCGTGGCCTGCGGGGGATCAGGTCGCTGGGCAGCGTCAGCGAGCGAGTCGTCAACCGGGCGCCGTGTTCGGTGCTGGTTATCCCAGCGGATCAAGGCGAGCCGGGTTAACTCTTCAGATCTGTGGCCGTTTCCTGTAAGGGCCCCTTCGGTAAAAGTGTTCGTTTCACCTTGAATGGCTCCAACCGCTTATTTCTCGTGGCGACTTACCGGGCTGTTCCCCAGTTGTGGGTTCGGGGCATGCTGGCAACTTGAAGACAACTTCCCGGGGTAATGCGCTGCCGGTTGTTTTGACTCGCAGACGTGTATAGCCCATGCCCCTGATCGGGCCGAAATAGGCGCTCCTCGCATCGGGGGCAGATAGCGAGATCGGACATCGGGCCCAAAGGCTGACCAACTGGCTGGACGGGCGCATCGGCGATTTTCCGCAGATCCGGGCGCGGGAACGACGCACCTCCGGGCTAGCGCACCGGGCAGGCCGGGCCGTCGGCCTTTGAGCCGCCGTGTTCAGGCGGCCCTCGACCCGACGAGCCTCAGTTCGGTCGCCTCCCCACCGACACCAAGCAGGGCTTTCCGGACCTGCTCAACTGCCTCCTCGCCGCTCTCGGCCTCAACGGTAAGGATGTGCTGCTCACCGTCCCTGGTGGGATTCAACTCGGAGCGGGGCTTCCAGTAGAGCCCCCGCCGATCGAGGTTTGCGATGGCCCGCTGATCCAGCACGCCATTGCAGATCAGATAGAAACGCTCCCTGCGGCGAGCGGGCTGGCGCTCATCGACCTTCTCCTTAGCTCTCCTGAAGACGTCCCAGCTCCGCGTTCGCCCGTCTCGTGGCCGTGACATGTACTCGGTTGCAGGGTTGGGTCCGTCTCTCGCCTGCAAGGAAGCAAAGGCGGTGTCCCTAGTGAGCCCCTTGCGGTGCCCTAACGCTTTCCACTTGCCCTGCGCATTGCGGTAGCGGAAGTCGTAGATCACCTCCCCGACCGTAGCCGATACCCGCGCTCAGCGTGTGGATTTCGGTATCCCGGTGCCAGGAGACGCATCGTCAACCGGTCGGCTCAGCGCTTTGACCAGGCGACTCAGGGCTTGCGCCGCCGATCCAAGCAGCACGGCTCATTATGTGGGAGGTTGGGTTGGTGCGCGCCTACCGAGATAACTCGACACGCACCCCGAACCTGCAGGGCAGGTCGACCGACCGGGGCTGTGATGCGCGGGTTGCGGAAGGCCTTCAAGCGACCACACAATCGAAAGGTAAAGATGATTTTCGTCACGACCTACCAGATTAAGCCGCACCTGAGCAAAGAGCAGACCAAGGAGCTGCTGGCCGTCTTCGCCAAAGAGGGAGCAGGACCAGGCGTCAAAGCTCACTATGTGGCTGCCGACGGCGGCCAGGGCGTGGTCGTCTCCGATTCAGATGACGTCTCGGGGGCGTACCGCAACATTCTCAACTACACCCAGTGGGTCGAGTACGACACCAAGGTGATGCTGACGATTGAGGAGGCTGTGCCGCTGATTGCCGACGCGGTTGCCTGACATAGGCCGATGACAGCGGCCGGCCCAGCTCGATAAGCGGGGTCCGGTCAGGGCTTCAGCGGCGCCGGTTTTCATGGGACGATCGGTCTTGGCCGGGTCGCGTACGTCCAAGCCGATTCTTGCCGACTCAGGCGCTGCCAGCGATTGATCCTGCGATCGAAGGCCAGTTCTCCGTTGCCTGATGTGCGCTGGAGGGATGTTCTGGCGGCGTGGGTTCCCGGTACGTAGATGGCAATAGCCCGACACCGTGACCGATCCCTATACGGCGGTCATGGGGCGAAATCGATCCTGCGATCCGATTCCGCGACGCTTTCCTGGAATTCGGCTAAGCTGCGGCGCTGAATACAACCGGTAAGCCGAATCCACGGCGCTTTTGAGGGCCGTGGAGCGGGGGAACCAAGACGTAGGGGCGAACCCATGAGTGGGGGCGCAGGCTCCTTTAGCGCCAGCCCGACAGCTAACCCCGTAGGCCGACGAGGAGACTGGTTTGCGGTTAGCGCACGGCAGGTTAAAGGCAGGAGCATGTGCCATCGCGGTCGCGGCTGTGGTGGCCTCGCCACCCGCACTTGCTGACGCCGCCTCCGGCGGTGGTCTGAGTTCTTCCTCTGGGTCGGCGCCGCCTCCTTCAGAAGCACCGATCACGCCATGTGCGCCGAGCTCCGGCGGGATGACCAATTCCGCCGAAGACTGCGGCCGACTGCAGAAGGCCAGCCTCATCGACGGAGAAGCGATCCCTCCACCAGACGCCCCTGCCGCGGTCAAGGCCGTATTAGAAGCCGCCGATGCGATTCGCACGACCCCCTACATATGGGGAGGGGGTCACCTGCATTGGCTATCTCGTGGATATGACTGCTCGGGCGCCGTCAGCTTCGCCCTGCACGGCGGCGACTTCCTCAGCTCTCCTCTGGTCTCCGGGCAGATGATGCATTGGGGTCGCCCGGGGAAGGGACGCTGGATCACGATTTACGCCAACCCCGTTCATGCATATGCGGTCATCGCCGGCCGCCGCTGGGACACCGTCGGTGACCCTCGAGGAGTCACTGGGCCACGGTGGCATCCTTCCATGGCGGGAGAGACAACGACCGGCTTTGTTGCTCGTCATCCACCGGGTTATTGAGCAATTCCCGGCGCCGACATGGAGACCGTCAGCAAGAGCGTTCCGGTCCACGGGGAGGCTCGGGTAACGACGTCTTGATCGGCGGCAGCGACGACCCGCTTTTCGGCCGCGCGGGGGAAGACACCCTGATGGCCGCGGCAGGGATGACCGCCTCTACGGGGTCCTGGCAATGACCGTCTGCAGGCTCAAGGCCTCGATGACCTGCTCAACGGCGACCGGGATATAACACCTGCGTCGACAGCTCAAGCCGCGGCATCTTCATATCCTGCGAGGACGTGCGCAGGGGAGTCGGCTGAGAGTTCATCTCGCCATGAATTTCCAAGTTAAAGATTGAAAGAGATGCGACCTTCGGGACCCAGCTTCTGCCCTGGTTGCGGTGAGCGTGTATCGGGTTTTCGCTGCTGGCTGTACGTACTGCGGCCGTGAGCTCGAACCACGACGTGGCCAGGGACCCCGACCCTGGTCGGAGAGGATACGGGTCTTCTTTCGCTCACTTCGCCTGAGTGCACGCCGATAATCTGACTGTGAATTCGCATGAGCCCGCGATGGTGAGATTGTTGCGTTGATCCCGGTCGCCCTGTGGACTGTACCCTTGAATTCGGTCCACTTGATCTCGGCCGAAAGACCAGCGTTGGCTTGTGAGACTCGCCTTTCGCTCGTAGTTCTAAGCGCGCTCGTGCTGATCGGTCCGGTCGGCTTGGCATCCTCCCGCCCTGTCAATCGCGGAAGCTCGCGGGCGGTGTTCTTGAGCATTTGCCAGGCACACGTTTTTGAGCGTCTTGCAAGGACCAGTGTCAGCATTCAGGGTTTGAATCCGGGGACGATTTTTCCCGCGACGTTGGCCAAGACCTGACCTGCGGGGCCGCCGTGAGTGGACGTCTGAACGGAAATGAAGCCGTCTTCTCCGTCCCGCCAAGTCCCCACCGCGTTGTCCTGCCTGAGGCCCCACTCGGCTCCGAAGTCCTCGCTCTGGCCAAAAACCGGGAAGGTGATTTCCCTCCCGCCGTAGGTCTGCACCAGCCCGCGATGCTCGGCACGTAGCTCGATTGCTATTTGATCTGGGTCCCAGTTATCCCCACCTTCGCCTTCGTCCTGGACGGTTGCGAGGACCTCGACCTTTGCGAACCCCTTGCGAACTCTGAATTTCGGCGAGCTACCAAACGGGCGCTGGCTCGGTTTCGGGGGATTGTTGTAGGCGATCACCGCACATCCCGAGGTGAAGGCGCCGAGCTTTTCATCGGTCCCGCCGCCGACGTTTTTTTCCTCGATCGCGTGGGGTAGTCCTGTGAGCCGCTTGACGACGCTGGCCGATGTCAGCTGGCAGGCGTAGGCATCGTTGTTGGCCAGAGCCAAACTGGGAAGCACCAGGAGCAACACTGCCACAGCAAGTAGGGCGAAGGTTGCTGGCAGCATGGCTTTCGGGCACAAACTCCGGACCTTGTCGATTCGGGCTCTCACCTTCATCTCATTCTTCCTCGGGACGAGTAACAGAGCGGCCAACCCTACGCTCTGCCCCGCAGGGCTTCAAGGTCATCGGCAGATGGGCCTGTCGCTATCTGTCCGGAATCACATTCAGGGCCGAAAGCTAAACCCGAGCCGCTTAGGAGTGAGAGACTGCCCCCTGCCCTTCCCTGGGTGGGGGGCGTGTCGCTACTTCGGCGGTGTCTGCTCTGCAGGCGCTCGGGCGAGCCGAAGCACATTGAGCAGGCCGATTGCGCCGATCAATATCGCCCAGACCTTGGAAATGTCGCCACTCACGAGGCCTACTACGCAGATTCCGATCAGCAGGAGCCCAAGTAGTGCCGCGAAGACCGGGTGATGGAGTGCTCGGGCTATACGAGGAAGGAAGACCATGAAGGGTCAGTCGACAAGGTTCAGCAACCTGGCGTGGACTCCTTTAAGCACCACGGCCGCCGTTGCCTATTGCCGATCGAACGCGTCGCGATAGAAGGCGATCGCCGCGGCGCCGTCTGGGACGATGAGCCGCGGCGTGAAAATGCGCAGGTGCTGAGGATGGGACTTGGCCGTGAGAGTCGGGCGTCGGGGCGCGAGTTTTCGCTCATCAGAGGCCCGCGGCAGCAAGTGCCTCCTTGGGCTCTGGATAGTGGATCATCTCGATCGCCTTGCCGTGACGAAAGGTCGTGAGGTTGGCGATTGGGGCGGCCTTCTCGCCATCTCCGGAGGGAGGTCGGATGATCACCACGACCTTCTCGCCGGCGCCGATCACATCGACCAGCTCGCCGATGTTCTGGCGGCGGAGGCGAGCCTGGCGCATCGCCTCCAGGGCCTGCTCACGGTTATGGCAGGCCGTCGGATCTGATCGCTCACCGCCGTGCCACTTGACCTCCGGATCGAGGATCTCGCCGATCGCGTCAATATCCCCACGCAGCGCGGCTTCAAAGCCGCGTCGGGCTATCTCCACATTGTCTTCGCTCATCGGCCCATTGTTCCACCGCGTGGTGTCTAGGCTCGGTCTGTACCCGTCGGCCTCGATTCGGTGTTTTCGTTCGTTCGCGCTTCAGCGTCGGCGCTAAGGATTGCCGCGCTCCCACCACTCGATCGTCTCCCCGCGTCCGTGCATCTCCCCGATCGTGATGGCGAGGGAATGGGCTCTGGAGCCGGTCACATTTCCGCAGAACTTCCAGAGCTCGCGCGTTGCCCGCTTGTAGCGGTGGATCAGCTCGTCAAGCTCGAACGCGTCCAGCTCACCGGAGTCGTAGCGACCGAAGCCCTCGCGCACTCGCTCAAGCAGGTCCGCGAGCCGCGCCTCGTGATAGCCGACGACCAGTGCCAGATCGGCCCGACGCTCCGTTTTCGAGGGCCTGGCTGGATCGGCGCTCATGAGATCGACCGTACCGCAGATCGGCACCGTTTGAGAGCACGTCACCGACCGCAGATCAATGACGCGCCTTCGGCGCTTGGAACTGCTGCGAACTCACCGCGGCCCCCAGTTTCACCCGCATTGTCTACACCCCCCGAACAGCGCAGACTATACGCACTTCGCAGAGCTAGATAGTCACGCATAGCCGATGATGATCACCGATTAACACACCGTCTTGTGGTGTGTGTGAACCAGGTCTACGTTCGCGATGTGCAGACCACCCACAAGATCCCCGGCGACTCCGCGACGAGTTACGCCAAGTACCTGACCTCGACCGCCACCCGCGGCGACTACTACACCCGCGACGACAAGGATGACTCAGATGGACCTGTGCCAAGCCGCTGGCACGGCTCGCCCGCCATGCTGCGCTCACTCGGCCTCGATCCTGACGACCCAGTCGAGTGCCCCGACCTGCGCGCGGTGATGCAGGGCACCTCGCCACTTACCGGCGAACCGCTCCGCCCGGCGGGTTCCAACGGCACCAGAGTCGCCGGCGTCGAGCTGATGATGGCTCCCCCGAAGTCGGTCTCGGCGCTCTGGGCGACCGCCGGTCCCTACCGCCGCGCCCAGATCGAGACCGCACATCAACGGGCGGTGGAAAGCGCCCTCGCGCGCACCGAGCGTGAGGTCGCCCTGGTGCGACGCAAGAGTGGGGGAGTGGTCCGCTTCGAGCGCGCCAAGAGTCTGCTCGCCGCCGAGTTCGTCCACACCTCCAGCCGCCTCGCCCGAGACCAGGAGGCCGGTGGGATCCCAGATCCTCAGCTCCACTCCCACCTCCTCCTCTTCGCCGCCGAACGCACCGACGGCAAGCTCGCCGCGATCGAATCCCGCCGGCTGTACCGGTCCGCCCGCGAGAACGGAGCCTGGTACCGAGCCGAGCTTGCCGCCAACCTGGGCGAACTGGGCCTACCAATTGAGCGGCGCACCGGTCGAGATGGACGCTACTTCGAGGTCCGCGGTGTCCCTGAGCAATTGGCGAGCCGCTGGTCCTCGCGGTCCGAAGACGTCAACCGCGCTGCCCGCCTCTTCCGCCAGCGCTACGGGCGCGAGCCACGAGCGGGGGAGCTCGGTTCGCTGACCACAGCCACCCGCGGCTCCAAGAGCGCCGCCGATCGCGTTGACGTCAACGAGGCCTGGAGCGCGGTGGGGGAGGAGCACGGGTTTCGCGCGGAGCGCGCCGAGCAGCTGTTCAACGAGCGTTCGATCTCCAACCGACAGAGCGTCGACCTTCACACCGAGCTGCTCGCAGAGGTAACCCGCGAGCGCTCGATGATCTCCGATCGCGAGCTGCGCGCCAAGGCCTACGAGCTTGCAGCCGGCGCCTGCCGCCCAGAGGAGGCCGACCGGCTGGTCGAACGATTGACTCGCAGCGGGGAGCTGGTGCGGCTAGAGGGCGGAATGTGGACGACGCGCCGCCTGCGCGAGCTGGAGCGCTCCACGGTGCAGATCGCTGAGCGGCGCGCCAACGAGAACGCCGCCTCTCTCAGCGAGGCGTCCCTCAAGCAGGCGCGCCGCGAGATCGGGAAGGAGATCCACGGATCGCTTTCCGAAGAGCAGCGCGAAGCTCTGGAGACGATCACCGGCCCCGGCGGCGTCTCGCAGCTCGTTGGCCGCGCCGGCACCGGCAAGGGCGTCGTGATCTCAGCTGCTGCGACGGCATGGCAGCTCGATGGCTATCAGGTGATCGGCGCCGCGGTTGCCGGCGCCACCGCGCAGCGGTTGAAAGACGACGCGAAGCTCGATCGCGCCTCCACCGTCGACGGTCTCTGCAACGGCGTCGAGAGCGATCGCATCCGCCTTGGCCCAAGGACCGTTGTTGTTGTGGACGAGGCGGGGATGGCCGACACCGAGCGTTTCGCCCGGCTCGCCGAGATCACCGCCGAATCTCACAGCAAGCTCGTGCTCGCCGGTGATTCTGCGCAGCTGGGGCCGATCGGCGCCGGCGGGCTCTTCGAGCAGCTGCGGGATCGCGTCCCCAGCGCCGAGCTGACCGAGGTCCGCCGCGCCCGCCACGACTGGGAGCGACGAGCTTGGGAGCAGGTCAGAGCCGGGGAACCCGGACCCGCGCTCGCCCAGTATGACGCGCACAGCCGTCTCCAAATTCATGACACCCGCGCTCAGGCCGCCGAGGCGATGGTCGTCGACTGGGACGAGGCCAGGCGGAATCTGCCCGCCGGGCGGGCGGTGATGATCACCGACGCCTCCAATGCGGAGCGCGACCAGATCAACGCGATGGCCCAGGAGCGTCGTGCGGCAGCTGGCGAACTCGGCGCCCATCGTGTCGCGCTGCCGGGCAAGCCCTACGGCCTGCGCGCCGGCGACGAGGTGATCTTCTCCGCCCAGTTCCCCATCCTTGGCGAGGAGCGGGTCGAGAACGGGATCACCGGGAGCGTTATCGACGCCGATCGTGACCGCAGCCGGGTCACTATTGAGACCCACGAGCGCGAGTCGCGCGAAGTTGCCGTCGACACCGATCAGTTCTCCGACGTCTCCCTTGCCTATGCCGTCCACGTCTACAAGGCCCAGGGCATCACCGCGGAGACCTCCGGCATCCTCATCGGCGGCTGGCAGACCGACCGCGAGCACGCCTACGTCGCGCTCAGCCGCGCCCGCGAGCAGACCCAGGTCTATGTATCGCGAGAGGACCTCGGAGAGGCGGGGATGGACGTCGGTGCGATCGAACGGCTCGGCGAGAGGATGCGCCGTAGCGGCGCCCAGGAGGCGAGCATCAGGAAGGAGATCACCGAAACCAGTGTGGAGCGTTCCCGCCAAAACGAAAGTCGCCTTGAGCAGCAGCGTGATGTCGACTTCGGCTTTGAGATCGAGTAGTTGATCAAGAGCGCCTGGATCGCACCGAGGAGGTCGGTTCGAATCCGCCTAGCTCCACCTTGAGAAGTCGCTCACGTGGGCCACTCCCGTTCTTAGGGGATATGCGCAGATTGCCGGAGTTCGGGCGGAGATCCTGAGATCCTCTCGGATTGCTGCCACTTTATGGCGAATCGCAGTGATATTGCCGCCGCAGATGCTCCCGGCCCCTTGGCAGGACCGTGGCCTTTATCGTTCTACCCTTGGATCCTCAGCAAGAATTGGGGTGGCGAAGCTGCGTCTCGGTGTGCGTGGCCATCGCCTCCATGGTGATCGCCCTTTTTGCCCCCGCGATGGCTCTTGCCGGGACGGGGTCCATATCCGGGACGATGACTCATGGGGGAGTCGAAGCTGGTGCACCCGTAGTGGAGGGAATGGTCTGCGTCCTGAAGAGCGAAAACGAAGCACTGGTTGAAAACCAGAACTGCCGAGAGGACACACTTCCAGATGGGCACTACATCATCCCGAATCTGCCCTCGGGTGACTACAAAATTCGGTTCTGGCCGTCTTGGGGAGGCGTCAATTGGGTTTGGGAGTACTACGGCGAAACCAGATCATGGTCAAAGTCCCCATGGCTGGAAATCACTGACGAAGATATCACCGGGATCAACGCCGAACTTCCGGAAAGTGGCTACATCGCCGGAACCGTTACCACGAGCTCCGGCCGGGAACTGCGCAACTCCGTCCGGATCTGTGCCGAAGAACCGCTCACTGAATTCATCGAATGCATGATACCCGGGCTCTACAGTGGCGAATACTCACTCTTCGGACTAATCGAAGGGAGCTACCGGGTCCATTTTATTCCGGAAGAAGGTCTCGGGGTTCGCCCCGTGTTCAACGGCGGAGCGCTTGAACCGAGCGAAGCAAAGTTAGTACACGTGACTACCGGTGTCCAGACCGATTCGATCGATGTCCAACTTCCGGCGGAAGCCACGATCACCGGACGCGTCTCCGATGTCTCAACGCATACCGGGCTGGAGGGAATCGAAGTCTGCGCCTTCGAGCTGACCGGTCGGGAAATCACGGAATGCGAATCCACCGGCTCATCCGGCTCGTATTCGATCACCGACCTTCCGACCGGAACCTACAAGGTCGGCTTCTTCGCCGAATCAGAAGAAGAAGAAGAACTCAAGAGCGAGATCAGTCCCTATCCCGTCCAGTATTGGAAAGACCGGTCGAGTTGGCAAACCGCCGATATATTGAATCTCGGACTTGGGGTGACCAGCGGCATCGACGCAGAATTGGGCATTCCGCCTGCATCTCCCTCGTTGCCCGCCTCATCGAACAACGGCGCGCCGGTCACACCTTTCGTGTCGACGCCAACCCCACGACGCCGCTGCCCGTCAGGCACTAAGGGGAAGCGGATCCACGGTAAGACTCGGTGCGCAAAGGTCCGCCATATCCACAGGCGTTCGCGTCACAATCATCGGCGACCCTCGTCCCCGGCGCCTCGTTGAATGATTCATGGATCGCCTACGGTCGATCCGACCACTCCATTCCCATTTCGACGCGAGCCACGAGTCAGCTTCAGGTGTAGGCCGACTTGGGTATCGGAGCTCCGAATCCCTCGGCGAGACCCTGTAAGAACACCCGCTCGAACGGACGCCAATCCTCGGTCGGGACGATGTCCAGCACGAGATACACCAGTTGCCCGTAGGACCAATAGGCGGGGAAGACAGCAGTAGGCACGGCGGGAGTCGGCGCTGCCACGGGCTTCAGAGAAATGTCTGGATTGAGGCGAATGGGCACTCCCGCTGGCGTGTGGTGCAGGAGCTGGTTGTTCCACTTCTGAGCCTTCTCGAACATCTCTCGAAGGACTGGCTTTTCTCCACCACCTAGCCGTGGGTGGAATCGCTCCGCCTGCTCCAACTCCGCGATGACCTCGGGCATGGTGATGGGGGTCCCACCTCTGCGAACTGCCCACCAACTGCGTTGGGCATGGGTGCCGAACTCGCTGCGCAGAGCATCCTCGTGGCCAGCGAGGTCCGATACGTCGTTGGCAGGCCAGCCGTGACTTTCGGTCGTCGTCACCTCGTTGAGTCGGATCGCGTCTAGGTGATCAATGTAGCGCTGTACGAGGAACGCCGGATCTCCCTCGTGAAGCACCAGCCAGTGTGCGACGACCATGTCCTCGAATATCGAACGGCAAAGCATCGCCGCTTGCACGGTCTGCTGCTCGCGCGCCAAGAAGCACATCGCCCTGAACGTTTCTTTCGCCCGAGCCGCGGTTCCTGCGACGATCTGCTCCATGTGGGTGTCAACCATGAGCTCGCGGCCTTCTAGGTAGCTTCCGATTGCCGCGCAGGCGTCTATCTGCCGGTCAAGGATCATGTCTTGAGGGGCCATCAGTCGAGACTCCAACGATGTGCTTTCGGGTCCCAACGGCCTTCAGCATCCGATCCTAGAACCGGATCCAGCAGACCGGCTGCGGCGGCGTGGCCGGCATCTATGTCAGTCGCGATTCCAACCTCGCGGGCCAGCTCCGCGTACGGTCTCGCCCACGATGACGGTGGTGACGGAACGGCGTCTGGAAGCGGTTGACTCGCCCGCCCCTCGAAGATGGTCGCGAGTTCATGGCTGAGATGTTCGGCGTCAAGCTCGGCCAGCTCTCCGATGAGGACGAGATCAACGAGATCCTTGACCCTCGTGCTCTCCCGCCCATCCGGCCCATAGGTGCCGGTGTACGCGTGAAGCTTCTCGGCAACGTGCTGCTCGAGCGAGACGACCGGCAGCTGCAGCGCCGTCACATCGGCGAACTCCAGCGAATTCGATGCGAAAAGCGACTCTGCCGGGATCGAGGACGACTCGCTGAGCGCGACGTCGACAGGGAATTGCTCGAACCGGCGTCCGGCGAGATCGGCGCGAACCGTGTAGCGGACGGCACGGAAGCCCGCGGCCTCGTCCAGAGCTGGTGTACGCCGAACGTCGAAGTCGAAGAAGTCGCCGAGATCGATCGCCGAGGCTGCGTTCAGGTGCTCGGTCGCGGCTTCCTCGTCGTCGACTCGCGCTAGATCGATGTCCTTCGTCGCTCGGGTGCGGACCCCGAGTCGCAGCTCCAGTGCGAATGCGCCCTTGAGAACCCAGCCGCCTGACTCCGACGCCGCGAGCCTGGCGAGGAATCGCTCGAAGGCCACACGCTTGCGCAGGCGCATCAACGCAACGCCGCTCTCCTCGGCTTCGTTCTTCAGACGCTGCTCAAGCGCAGTGCGGAACGCCTCTGCCGTTTGGTATTTCACGATCCTCCATCCTTCCCAGCAGAGCGGATGAGGTCGCCGACCCGGCCTCCACGCCGACCAGCTCGGGTAAGTAGCGAGCGGCGACTCGCCATGCCTTCCTTTAGTGCTTGTCGCACGGCCGCCTCGATCTGCTCGGGGGCGGTGCCGGCGTCGGCCGCATCGAGAATCGAGCGCACCGGGTCGGTGATGCGAATGCCATCCCGGCTCACGACTTCGGATGGCTCAAGGGCCTTTGTAGTCGTGTGCAGGGTCACTCCTTGAAGCCGCCTGATCCCCCGATCATCTCGACCAACCAGCAGGTGCACGGTGTTCGGCATGACGTCCGAGAGGCCGTGAAGCTCGAGAGCGCTCTCGTGTGAGACGACGGCGCGGTCAGCGCCGATCGCGAGCCACTTCGCCCGTACTTCCTCGTGACTCGACCCCGGATAATCGCGCAGCCGGTAAAGACCGTGGCGAACGTGCTCGTAGCGTCCGGAGCGCACGTGATGGGCAAGCAGCTGCGGGCTGAAGCCGCATTCGCGCCCCTGGCGGGAGGTGAAGTAGCCGTCCTGCGCGTAGGAGATCCGGTTCAGGGCGACAGCATCCGGTGTCTGTATGTCAGACATAGATAAAGTATAGCTATATCTTTCCGCGACATAGAAGTGCCCGTGGATTTTCGTCCGATTGCGCAAGGTGTCAATCGTCTCGGTCGGCCGCCGCTGCCGAGAATGGAGGTGCCTCAAACCACCTCGTCAACCCGATCAACCCCCACTCAGCCCCCCGCAGCAAGAGCCCCTGCCCCACCGGCAGCTTCGCCACCTCCCCCGGCGCCAACACCCGCTGCCTCTGCGTCTGAAAGCTGACCGATTCGCTGTACTGGTCGGGAGTTCGGTGCAGCCAGTCGTCTGTCTCGCTCCTCCCGAGCGTCGAGCTGACGACCTGGCGGTCGTACTCCCCGAGCGCCAGCGAGATTCCCTCCAGCGTGCGACTGTCGCCGATCCCCGATAACACAAGCTTGGTCTGAAACAGGCTCATGAATCCCTCGGCGACCTCGCTCCCCCAGCCACTGCGCGCCTGGCTCAGGTCCTGCATTCCGACCATCACCTGAAGGCGTTGTCCGCCTGCCTGGGAGATCAGCGCCGGCAGATCGTGGATCGGCGCGATGTTCGCCACCTCATCCAGCGCCCACAGCATCGGCGGCCGGTCCACAGCTCCAGTGGCCGCGCCTTCATACACCGCGTGCCGTACCTGCTCCAGCAACCCGACGATCAGCGGCCCACACAACCCCTGCTTGTGCTCGGGCGCGGTGATGTAGATCGTGTCGGCCGAGGCCGAGAAGCGAGCTGGATCGAAGTTGGGCCGCGCCGCGCTGCCCCGGACCGCATCGGAGTTGTAGGCGGCGAGGACGCCGGCGGTCGCGGAGAAGATCGAGGAGCGCTCGCGCGAGTCGGTCGCCTCGATCCCGGCCAGCACGTCGGCGGCGATCTCGCTTTCTGAGTCGAGCAGCGCCTGCCGCGCGGGACCCAGCTCTTGGCGAAGAGTCCAGCGCAACACCTCGGCGATCGGCAGGCCGGTGAGGTTGGCGGCATTAAGCAGGGGAGCCAGGAGTGCCGCGGCGCGCTCGGACCAGTGGCTCTCGTTCGTCGTCCCCGCGCCGGGTCGGGCGACTGCCGCCATCGCCCGCGCCATGACCAGCGCCTCATCCCAGCTGCTCGCCGCCGCCACCGGCGACCAACAGAGCCGCCGCACTCCATCGGGCAGTCGCGACTCGCTGGCGCATGGGTCAAACAGCCACGCCTGCCCAACTTCCGACCGCGCCCCCACTGTGGCCCGCAGTACCTCGGGCTTGGTCGAGGTCGAGATCACCGCTCCCGAGGCGGCCATCACCGCCGGGATCATCACCGCGCTCGTCTTCCCCGAGCGCGGCGGGCCG
>JBAVAR010000122.1:0-24068 GCA_049585815.1 Solirubrobacterales bacterium | reverse complement strand
ACCACGCTGTCTTCGCGGTACTGGTTGTAGCCGATGCCGATGCAGGAGGTCGCGGAGCGACAGGCGACATCTGAGAGGGAGTCTTCGGTCTTGGGCGGGGGGTTGACGGTGGACTGAAGGGCCCAGGTGCATTTTTCTTCGGACCCTTTGCATGGAGGCAAGGTATTGAACTGCTGGTCGGTGCCGTGGACGGTTCCAGCTCCGCTTTCGGCCACCACCCTGTAGTGAAAGTTCGTGTTCCGTTTAAGCCCTTGTAGCGTCTTACTCACCGCCACGGCGCTCGCGCCGGAACCGACGTCTTCAGCCGTGACCGGGATCTTGGTGCCGTAGCTTTCCGTTTCGCCGTATTCGAACTGGTAGTGGGTGTCGCTACCTTTAGGATTCACGCTGGCGTTCAGTTGCGGTTCGAAGGTGTTGACATAGGAGGCCGGTTCGGTGGTTGCAACCGGCAGCTTCAGAGTCGTAAAGGTGCGATCAGCGCCATAAGATGTGCCGCCCGCGCTGCTTGCCACGACTCTGTAGTGGTAGAGCGCACCTTCCGTGAGGCCGCTAATCGCCCGTTTGGCCGCAACGTTGACCATGCCCGCACCGGCGTCGGTCGAGGGCACCGGTGCCTTGTGGCCGTAGGTTTCGGACGTACCGTATTCGAATTCGTAGTGAGTATCGAGACTTGCGGGATCAACACTGCCTTCCAAAGTCGCTTCGCTCGCCTTGACGCCCGTGGCTGCTTGAGTACTCACTTCGGGGGTCGCCGGCTGGAACCACTTCTCCACCCGCGCGTTGACGGAGTCGGTGACGTATACGGCGCCTCCAGTCCCGACTGCCAGACCCCTTGGTTCATTGAGCTGGCCATTGCCTGAGCCTTTGGTGCCGAACTGCGTGACATATTCGCCGCCCTGGGTAAACTCCTCGAGGCGGTTGTTGCCCAGATCCACTACCAGCAGGTCACCCGACGGCTTGACGGCGATCGCGTAGGGTTCATCGAACTGGCCTTCGCCGGCGCCCGCCGATGAACCGAACTGTCCAAGATATTCGCCGCTTGAAGAGAGCTCCTGCACGCGGTTATTTCCGCTATCGGACACCCACAGGTCGCCATTTGCATCAATAGCTAAGCCCACCGGATGGCGGAATTCCCCATTCCCCGAGCCCCCTTGGCCGGTTCCATGCTCTTCGCGCATAAATCCACCGATAGGGTTGAACTCCTCAACGCGGTAATAACGAGCGTCGGAGACCCAGATTCTCCCGTCTGGCTCGATGGCGATCCCGTAGGGTTCGGTGAATTGCCCTCCGGCGGTGCCTTCGGAGCCGAACTTCGCTAGATATTCCCCTTTTGGGCTGAACTCCTCGACGCGATGATTGCCGGCATCAGTGACCCAGAGGTCGCCGTTAGAAGCAAACGCAAGGCTCTGTGGTTCATTGAGCTGGCCATTGCCCGAGCCTTTGGTGCCGAACTGACTGAGGTATTCGCCCTTAGAGTTGAACTCCTCGATACGGTCGTTTTCCCTGTCAGCAACCCAGAGGTTACCGCTGGCATCGATTGCCATACCGATCGGCCGCCTTAGCTGGCCGTTGCCGGATCCTTCGGAGCCGAAGGTGGACGAAAACGTGGACGTAGCGTACGGGGTTGGGCGCGACTCGACGATGCTCCTTGGCGGACCCTGTGCCTTCGTCATGCCGACAGCGGTGCAGGCGGCTAAATCGACGCAGGCGACACCTGTCAGTTCGTTCCGGGCCCGTTCGCTTTCCCGGGGAGTCGTCTGCATCGTCCAGGCCACTCCGTTCCATGTCTCACCCAGCGTTACCGCCGGGTGTGTTTCCAGTTCGCTCGAGCCGTCACCCACCGCGACGCAGTCGGTCGTTGACACACATGACACCGCGGAGAAGTCGCCGCCGGAGAGACCAGTCAATTTTGCCGTGCTTAATCCTGTCCAGGTGGTCCCGTTCCAAGCTTGGGCTTTCGGTAGATAGAAATCACCGCCCACGGCCAGGCAGAATTCAGCCGATACACAGGTGACGCCGTACAAGTACCCATATTCTTCTGGACGCACTTGCAGGGACCAGGAAGATCCATTCCATATCTCGGTGAGAAGCTTATAGCCCGAGTGGGTATCGAACCAGCCAGCCGCCATGCAGAACTGAGACGACGTGCAGGACACATCACGAATCTCGGTAAGGGTCGATTCTCCTGAAGTCGGCGTCGAAAGGTTGGCCCATGTGCCGTTCGTCTCCCGCGACGAATACCCGACCCATATTCCGGCGCTGTTCTTCATTGTGCCAACCCCTATACATTCTTCGGTCGCCGCCAGACAGGAGATGCCGTACAGTTCGGCATCGGTGGACCCTTCGGGCAGGCCCACCTGCTGCTGTGTCCATACACTCCCGTTCCAACGCTCAATGAGAGGATGTATATGCCCTCCACTCCTGATGGACCCAACTGCCGTGCATGTGCTGGGGCTTGTGCAAGAGATGCCTCTCAGTTCGGGAGCCGTTTCTCCTTCGGCCCACTGGACGGATCTCTGGACCCACTGACCGCCCGCGAGTTGGTACGAGAGTGCCCTGTTCGCTTCGTAGACCGACGGATTGTAGTAGTAACCCACGGCCATGCATGAGACGTCCGAGCCGCATGAGATGCTGTTGAGCCAGTCCTCGGTCCAGCTCGATTCTCTGGGGAGAGAATGCAACCGCCACTTGAACGGAATGAGGGTACTGTCTTCCCCGTCCGTGGTGCCGCTGCTGTTCGTCGCGACAATCCGATAGTGGTATGTCTGTTCCAGCTGAAGGCCTGAGAGCGTGTGCTGCACTTCAACGTTGCTGTTACCCGAGCCTGCGCTCAATTCGCCCGTTTCAGGAATCCTCGTACCATAAGATGGCGTGGTACCGTATTCCAAGTAGTAGGTGGTAGCCAAACTCTCAGGGTTAATTGTGCCCTGAATCGTGGCGCTGTTGGCGGTGACGTTAGAGGCAGTGTCGGAGAGAGCAAGGACATGCGGTGGGCTTTGGTCGGAGACCGAGCAGGCGTTCTGGTGGTCGTCATACCAGCCCTGCACGTAGGCCCCGGTTTCGAGAGCCTTTCCCGGCGTCGCGCAGAGGTCACCGATCTCGCCGGCCGTTGCCTTCGAGGCTCTTCCATCCCGGTGAGCTGTCCCAGAGGGGGTCAGTCGCGCTCTCAGCGTACTCGTGGGAAGCCATCACTGATGTCGCATTGATCGCGTTTCCGTTCCCGTACCACGGGCAGTTGCTCACTTCTCTAAACGGTTCATCCCCGGCGTAGGGCACGAATGAATAGACGTCACCGTGGGAATCTAGATTGTGAAAAGCGCAGTATCCCTCAGCAAAGCTGGAGTTGTAGGTCGTACCCGGCGCAGTAATAAGCTCGAACTGCGCTTCGGGGCTCCGGCTCCAACTCGCCGCGCCGATGGCATAGTTGACCTCTTCTTCAACCGATTGTTCGGTTACCTGGCTAGGAGCGGATACACGGGTGTCTATGAAATAGTCGTCGCTGACATTTGGGGTGATCCTGGCTTGGGGATCAAAGTACTGCGTCAGGATACCCTGCTCAGCAGAGCCATTGAGGCCGTTGTAGAACTTCAATAGCTGGGTGCGGAGGGAAAGGCCGGTCGATTCATTGAAGTTCGAGCCCCAAAAGATTACGTGCAATTTCGGTTCCGCCTGCACGGCTCCACCCAGGTATCTCAAGGGGGGCGCATAGCCAGCCCGCAAACCGAGCTCATTGCCCCCCCGTGCGCCTTCAAGTGGCTCTTGGGCGATGCCCGAAAACTGTCCGGGTTCTTCAAGCAAATGGTTGCTTCCTGGGCCGCCTCGAGCTTTGCCGCCTAAGTTACCCAACTCCGCTGGAGCGGGCGCGAAGTAGGCGTGCTGGCCCCGTTGCAATGCCCAGCCGGGTACCGGGACACCGGGGGGCAGACCGTGGCGACGCTTCGCCATGCCGAGCGCCTCTCGTTCAGCTGGCCCGAGTGATGCCGGTCTAAGGGAGAATCTGTGGGATATGGATGTCTTGTTGGTTCCAGCCGCGAGTGCGGGGTTCGGTCCAAACACAGTGTTGAACGCACATGTAAGCGACACAAGGAAAAGCAAGCAGCGCAACCGGCGAACCTGAGCGGTTTGAACTTGAGCGAAACCGGCAATTGCCCCACGCAGAGGCCTTCCGACCTTCTGATCTTCGCACTTCCTGCCCATTGAACCCCTCCTCCAGAACTGTCAGATGAGCTGACAGTTTCAGGTTGGACCCGGTCCTCGCCTGGCCAATGTGAGGAATGCAGGGAGGGGTATCTACACGGTATGTGCGAGGCGACTAATCGAAGTGCTCAAAGGGGCGGCTTGCGGTCGCGCAGTCGATCGAGGCGGAGAGTCATTTCCAGCTCGGCGGTGCAGCTCTTCAGGGGGCGGCCGATGCGCTGCTCGATCGCCTGCAGGCGGTTGCTGACGGTCTTGCGGCTGGCGCCAACTGCCGCGGCAGCCGAGGAGACATTCTGTCCGGCGGCGAGGTAGGCGCTCAAGGTCTGGCGAAGAATCGCGCCACGGTCGCACTCGGCGAAGAGGGGTGTGAGGTAAGCGTCGGTGAGGAAGCCGACCAAGACTTCGTCTTGGAGGGTCGAGGCGAGCAGCGCGACATCGGCGTAGAGGGTGAGGGGCTGCGGATCGCGCAAGGCGACGGTATGTGCCGCCTGGGCCTGGCGGTGGGTGGCGCGCCAGCCGCGGAGCCCTGGCGCCGCCTCGCCGAGAGTCAGTGATGTTCCGACGGGCCACTCGTTCGTGTGCAGGCTCGCCAACTCGGCTGCCTCAAGCTTGCGTCGACCGCCGAGCCAGGCCCAGACGGTGCCCTCGCCGCCCTCGACGAGGAGGAGGCGGCGGTCGAGGGTCCCGGTGAGGTCGCGCAGCAAGCGCTCGGCCTCGGGGCCGGTGGCGATCGCGCCCAGGTGCCAGGCCTCGAAGTCGTAGTCGAACTCGGAGGTCTCGATCAGCTCGCCGGCGAGCAATCTGTTGACGCGCTCGGCGTCGCGCTGGCGAGCCGAACGGCCCAGATGCTCGGCCTCGTGGCGGTACTCGGCGCTGATCGAGACGACGATGCTGTCAAAGAGCGCAGCCAGCTCCTTTTGCAGGCGGTGGAGCACCGTCGCCGTCGAGGTAGCGGGGTCCTTGCCGGCCTCCTGGACGAGGAAGTCGCCGAGGGTCGTGAAGCCGGCAAAGTAGCGGCGAAGCACGGTCTCCAGGTCGACCCGGTTGCGGGCGGCATGGCGGGCCTGGGTGAGCATCGCGGCCGGGAGGGGGCCGGAGCGCTCCTCACCACGCTCGATGACGCCCAGGCCAAAGCCGACGGCGGCGGAAATTGCGGCGCGCAGGCCCTGAAGATACTCAGCGTCGGTCGGATTGGAGACGGCGTAGGCACGAGCGCGGATTGCCTCTTCGATCTCGGGGCGTCGGGCCTCAATCCTCTTGGCGAGATCGGCGCGAGCGCGTGCAGGTGAGTGCGGAGGGCGTTGTCTATTGGGACTCACCATCGGGCGCCGAGGTAGGTATCGGGATCTCCTGCGGGGTGTTAGGAGCGGTGGGGTAGCGAGAGCAAGTTGGTCACCTGCGTCTCGTCGGGTCGGTGCGGAGGTATTTGCAGCCGGCTCTCCCGAGGATCACAACAGCCAGGCGCCGATGGGAGGCCTCCGTGCAGTGGTTGGCGCGGTCGTCGATCTCGTCGATGAGGACGTCTTCGCTCAGCGTCCAGCCCACCCCGCCGACGTATTCGAGGCGGTCATTTCGTCGCCACCGTCGAGAACCATGGAGGTGATCCGCAGCGCCATCGAGATTGACCCCCAATCCTCAGAGACTTGGGTGGCGGCTCTCGCTGGCACCCCGTTCTCATCCTCTTGGGTCCTAGCGGAGGAACGGGTAGACGCAGTAATAAGCCGATGGCTGATCGGCTTCCTGCTCGATCGGGGGGCCAACGCCGTCGACCACCACGGTCTCTGAAGCTTCGCCGGTGGTGATTTCGCCGAAGAGCTCGTCGGTGTACTGGTGCTCGGCGGAACCGATGTTGTTGCCGAGGTTAAGGATGCCCTTGACCGAGTAGAGCTCCATCGGCGTCGGCAGATAGCCGCCTTTGGCGGCGCAGGCTTCGGTGGCTTCTTCGAGGTTGTTGGCGACGGGATTTGAGTGGGTGTCGAAGCAGAGGCCGCGGATCAGGTTGGTGTTCGCCGGGCACGAGGCTTCGTGCTTATCGAGCTTCTGGGCCTCGGCGGAGTTGGCGGAGTTGGCGGCCTGGGGCACTGTGCCAAGCGCGGAGAGGTTGACGTTGGTCCCAGTGATCGTGCCTTCGGCGATTTTGGCGCCGGTGACCGCTGCATTGGCGAGCTTGCCGTTGGTCACGGCCTTTGCCTGCAGCTGGCGGGTGCCGACCGAGTTGCGGCGGACGGAGATGGCGGCGTAGGCACCAAGGGTTCCGCCGGAAACCCCGGCGACCAAGGCGATTGTGGCGACGACGTTCGCATAGGTCAACCTGTCCAGCAGCTTTCCGATCATCTCCTGCACCTCCTCTTAGGCTTGTGGCAACTCAGCGTGGTCAGCGGGGCGATTGGGCGCACCTTGGGCGGTTGCGGCAGGGCGTTCACCCGACCGGAGTCACATCGCTTTGCGATGCGACCCCTCGCGAGAAACAAGGTCGTGATCGCGTCGGGCTGAACGCGGGTTTTTGAATCAACGCGGCAAATGCTCCGCGATAACTCCTTCGGCTTTCGCTCCCTCGCGCCCATGGCGACCGGAAATCTCGCTCGGTCGCTGCCGCCTCGCAGCGCGTCCGCTTTGCCGCGCACTCCGAGTTCTGAGCGGCGGCGTTGCGCCAGCGTCTTTGGCTTACTGCGGATCACCAAACTCAAACTTGAACTTGTCATTGGTGACGCCCCCGATGGCTCTTGGCGTGACGCAGCTTGTGGCGTTTGTGCTTCTTGGCCTTGCACGCCGTCTTCGTTTTGACGTTCTGGGTGAGCGACTTGCCGTTTTGGCCGTTTAGCTGCACCGCGATCACCGAGTTGCCTGCGCAGAGGCTTTCGGTATTTGAGATGTAGCCGTGTTCGCCGCCCAAAAGGGTGAAGCGGAAATGGCCGATCGGGGCGTCGGGGATAACCGGGACGACCGTTTTCAGCCGCCCGCCGGAGATCGTGCTCGATTCGGCCTGGGGGACGATCGTCACCTGGCCGCCCAAGATGAAGGCGATGTGGGGGAGGACGTTGGTGCCGCTGGCGAAGCCAGAGACCGCGTAGGCGGGACCTTCGAGGGGCTTTTCGAGCAGCGGGGTTTCGTCAATGACCGTGCCGATCGGCTGGCGGCCGGCGCAGTGTTCGCGTTCGAGTTGGGAGCGGGAGCAAAGGTTGCCGAGGTGGCGCTGGTCGATCTCAAATGTCTTCGGCAAGGTGACCGTCACCGACTTGAGGTTGGCGTCGCCTTCGGTGGCGTTTAGGTCGAACTGCAGTGCGGGGTCCTTGCCTCGGGCGGTGGCCTTGTGGCCGCCGAGCTGGGTGACCGTCATCCTGGGTTCGAAGGACAGGGAGGCGCAGTTGACCGCCTGGAAGGGGGAGCTGAAGGCGACCCCGGTGCCCTGGTCGCCAATCCCTTCGGAGCCGACCGCGAAGGGGGTGCAGTTGGTGGGGTTGATCATGAAATGTTCACGGTCGATATTGACCCGGATTTCGCGCATACGAATCGGGATGCCGCCGATGATCTCGGGGACGGTTTCCGAATCGGCGATGACGTGGGCGTCGAGCGGATCGACGTGGATCGCAACACGGACGACCACGGTGCCGTAGTCATAGGGACCGGCGAGGGCGGGGGTGATCGCGACCAGGCTCAAGGGTGCGCCCTGGAAGGGGCCGGCCAAATAGACCCTGCCGAGCGCGTGGAAGGGGTGCGATCCCGGGCCTGCGGCGACGTTAGAGGTGCCGATTTCACTCGAAGCGGGGCAGCTCGGGGCGGTCTGCTCGACCTTGCCCAGCGTGGTTGCAGCCGCTGAGATGTCGGCCTCGGGGCAGTAGGTGATCCCGTGCAGGTTGGCGGTGAGGCCGGGCGGCATGGTGAAGTTCAGCTTGCCGAGGTACTGATCGCCGTCTTCGCGGTTGAGCTTGAGGCTGAAGGAGGAGAAGGCACCGGCGAGGGGATTGGAGGAGCCAGCTTCAAGGGACGGGTTGAAGGGGCGCTCTTCGCCCGGACAAGAGGAGCCGTGAGGGCCGGTTTCGAGGCCGAAGAGCTTGGTCGATTCGACTTCGGGCAGCGATCCATCCCAGGGGAAGAACTCTGCCTTGACCGGATAAAGGGTGCAGTCGATCGGGGTCGCCATCAGCGCCCGTTCACCAGAGAAGAGGTGGAGGTCGTAGTCGTCGAAGGGGACCTGGGGAAGGCCTTCGAAGCTTGCCGTCAGCTGTCCGGTTTGGGGGTTTGGCTTGAACGAGCCGACGAGCTTGACGTTCATACCGAAGCCCGAGGCGATCTCGAAGAGACGGTACTGGTCGCCGGGCTGGGGTTCGCCAATATAGACGGAGCCCTGCAGGTGCCCGTTGAGCGCGGGCGAGTCGATCGAGATGGTGCCGATCTTGGCGCTGTCGGGGCATTCGGCCGGGCCCTCGCTGCCGAAGTTGGCCTGAGCGTCGGTGCAGTCGGCCTGGCCGTCGGCGGCGTCGGGGTTGACGGTGAAGCCGGGCGGCAGGGTGACGGTAGCCGCGCGGATCTCGGAGGGCGTCGCCGCAAAACCCTCACTGAGCGCGGCGCTGAGGTCGAGGTTGAGGCCCGAGGGGGAGTCGGTCTGATCGGTAGTCGCGGCGGCGGAAAGGACGGGATTGAAGGTCTCCGAGTAGCAGCCGCTGGTCGGCGGGTAGCTCGATTCCGCTTCAGTCGGGTTTTCGGGTTCCTGGTAGGTCTGGACCTGAAGGGTCGTCGGCAGCGCTTCTCCAGAGCAGGTGGTCGGGTTATCGATGAGCGGAAGAGGCGCGATGCTCGCGGGAGTCGGGGCATTGATGCAGGCGGTGCCGGCGCTGCGCGGGCAGCCGGCGGGTTCGCCGGGGGAACCCTTGGGAAAGCGCTGGGCGTCGTGGGTGGAGGCGGCGGGAAATCCCCAGAGGGTCAAGCTAGCGGCCTGAAGGGGGGCGATCTGGGGGATGTTCTGGACGGTGAAGCGAAGGCCGTAGTCGGAATCGGTGCGAACGACGACGGGGATATCAATCGGTATGTCGAGGACCGGCACGATGGTGGCGAAGAGGGCGGTGTGATCGGGTCCGGGAACGAGGTCGTAGATCGGCGCCGTGCCGAGGAGATCTTCGGATTTGCCTTCGTATTCAGCGTGGATCGTGATGAGGCCGGCCTGGGAGCTTGAGGGGCAGCTTTCGAGAGCAAAATCGACGGAGGTGCACTGGGTGAGCGCGTTGGGGTCGCCGAACACACCCTGGGGAGCATTGAAGCTGACATTCTGAGGGGCTTCCTCTTTGCCGAGCGCTTTGAGGGTGAAGGAGGTTTTGAGGTCAGGGTGTCCACCGGCCTGGCTGGTCGACGACGTGGTGGCAAACGATGCGATTTTCTCGGCGGCGGCGGGCGAGGCGGCGATCAGCGGCACAACAGCGAGGGCGGCGAGCGCAGCAGACACGCAGCTGAGGCGAGTGGAGTTCACCTGCCACCACCGCGTCTGCCGTTGATGGCTCGGCCGCGACGGTGAGGCTTTGGCGGATGGCGATTGGATTTATGGTGGCGGGGGATGCACCTTCCGTGCCTCTTGACGTGCCCCGCCCTGCACCCAGGCGAGAGTGGAGGGGTGTTTCCTTCGCCAGCCACTGCGGTGGTGTGGATTGGCGGGAGACCGGGCTCCTGGGATCCGGGGCCGTGGCACTCGTCTGAGGCCTTGCAAAGGGGCGGGGTCGGGGTATAGGGGAAGCCGCCTTCGACACGGGCGTCATAGAGCTTGACCAGCTCGCCGTTTTGATCCTGGGGGACAAGAGTGTCGCGGGTGAAGAAGTAGGCATCGGTGCCGTCGGCGCTCGCCCCGAGCAGACTCGAGCCGAAGGGGCTGGTACCGGTGGAGATGAGGCCGAGGCAGGTTTCGGAAGACTTGCTGAAGTTGGGGTTTTCGGCGTTGCAGGTGCCGGTGCCCTGTGGCTCCCACTCATACACGTCTTCGTTTTCGTCGAGATCGCGGGGGGCGAGGGAATCGGTGGAGTTGAAGAAGACCTGACCGCGATCGGTGAGGCTGAGTCCATCGCGGGCCAGGGTCGCGTCGCCCGCCGCTTCGGCGTTGGTCGGATCGCAGGAGACGCAGTCGAGGCGTTCGCTGGAGGCGTCGTAGCGGTAGAGCTCGGAGTGCCCATTGCCGTCGTATGCAGTCAGTGGCACGGGTGAGGTGAAAACCGCGTAGTTGCCGTCCGGGGTGACCTGGAAGTCGGCGGGGTCGGGGATTTCCGCCTGTTGGACGGCGTGGAGGACGGCGGGGTTGTTGATCGGGTTGAAGGGGGCCGGTTCGACCGTGTAGTGGGCGATTTCTTCCTGTCCACCGTTGGAGGTCGTCGCGTAGAGTTCGCCGCTGGCGCTGACCGCGATGGCGGTGGAGCCGGCGATGTTGGCGCCGGTCCATTTGGTGGTGGCGGGCTTGGCGGCGGTGTCAAACTGCTCGATCTGGTTGCCCTCGTCGAGATAGACGTCCTGGCCGGTGGGGTCAACGCCGATGCCGGTGGCGCCCGAGAGACCCGCGACAAAGGTCCCGCTCGGGTTGCATGGGGGGGTGTTGGCGAAGCTGGCCAGCGAACAGGTGCGGGAGTGGGGTTCGATCACTTCGCCGGCGGGGTTGAAGGAGAAGCGATCGACGTGGCCGTGGAGGCCGCCGATATCGACGTAGAGTTCGCCGGTGACCGGGTTGGTGGCGAAGCCGGTGACGGGGACGTGGGTGACTACTTCGTAACCGTAGAGGCCGGCCGTGACTGCCGCGCCGTGAGGGAACTGGTTGAGAGTGACATCGCCGGGCCCGTGTTCTTCGTCGTTGGAAGCCAGGTAAACGTTGCCGGCGGGATCGACGGCTATGCCAAGCGGCATCGAGCTTCCCCCGACCGCGAAACCGCCGGATTCGGTGCCGTTCTTGGAAAACTCCCTTACCTGCCCCCCGGCGAGGACGTAGAGGGTGCCGGAGGAGTTGACGGCGACGCCCTCGGTTCCGGCGGTTTTCAGCTGCCCTTCTTCGGCCCAGGTTTTGATCGGGTGCCCGGAGGAGTCGAACTTATAGACGGCCGTGCCGTTGCCGACATAGACGTCGCCACTGGGCGGGCGCCCGGAGTTATCGACAGCGACGAAGGTGGGGCCGGAAAAGGAGCCGAAGGTGCCGGAGAGGTGATGGTAGGGAGGTGGAGGCGACTTGCCGGAGCTCGAGTCGATGGTGGAGACAAACTGAGGCGGAGAGCCGGGACGGGCGAGGTAGAGGTTGGGTAGGCCCTGGGTGCCGTGGGAGGCGCCGGCGAGCTGCTCGGGGGAGAGGAAGTAGATCGCTCCGCTTTTGGAGGCGACGCCGCCACCTCCGGCGATTGCCACGGCGTTACAGTTCGGCCCCCCGGAGACGGTGTTCCAGTTCCCCAGCGGGTGGCAGGCATCGGTGTTGCCGGTGCCTTCGGTGCCGGTCGAGATCCGGGTCAGGGTGGCGCTTTCGCCCGAGATTTCGGCCGCATAGATATCGGCGCTGGTGTCGGTGTCGGGGTTGGTGGCGGTGGGGAGGGGATCGGCGGTGGTGAAGAAGACCCTGGAGCCGTCTTCGGTCATGCCGTCGAAGAGGACGCCTTCGGCGAAGCCCGAGCCGCCGGCTTCGGCGATTAGGCCGGGGGTGAGGTCGATCGATTTAACTAAGTCGTTGACATCCATGTAGAGGTGCCAGTAGACGTTGCCGTCGGCGTCGGTTGAAACCTTCTGGCCCAAGAGGATGTGGGAGCCGTCCCTGGAGATGGCGAGCTCTGAGATGCCGTTGGAATCGTGGTGGGCGGCGCTGCACTGCCCTTTGCCCTGGAGGCAGGGAAGCGGGCCACCACCGGGAGCGTCGGAGACGACGTGGGTTTCGCCAGTCTTGAGGTTGTGGTCATAGATCGAGACGTCGCCAGTTTCGTTG
Source organism: Solirubrobacterales bacterium (assembly GCA_049585815.1). Lineage (GTDB taxonomy): Bacteria > Actinomycetota > Thermoleophilia > Solirubrobacterales > 70-9 > DATLSM01. The sequence continues at coordinate 11,947 of JBAVAR010000122.1, read as the reverse complement.
TCGCCCCCCGCGGCGAATTGTGAGGTCGAACCGAAGATGAAGTGTTCGCCGTTTGCCGAGAGGTCGGTGGCAATGTGGCCGTCGGGGCTGGCGGAGGGGCCGGGTTCGAAGCCGGGAGCCCCAACCATGCCCTGCACCAGCTGGCCGTTCGGCAGGTGAACCGGAATGCCGGTATAGCCGCCTTCAAAGCAGGGTGAGCAGCCACCGGGTCCACCGAAGGCGAGGGTGTCGAGGCTTGCGTCGGCAGCGGAGGTGATCGAGGAAAAGAGGCCTTTGGAAAAGGGGTTGTCGGCGGGGATGCCGAGATATTCGGTGCTCCAGCCGTCTTCGCCACGGGTGGCGACGTAGGGATCGGGGCCGCGGTTGGTCGGGTGACCGGTGCCGGGGATGCCGCCGTCGTGGACGGCGTAGAGGACCCGGGGAGGATGCTCGGCTTCGGGGTAGCCGGGGTAGGGAGCCTGGCCTCCGACCAGGTCGGATTCGACGTCATAGCCGCCGCTGTTGGCGGCGGAGACGAGCTCGTAGCCGCGACAGTCGAGAAGCTGGGCGGCGCCGGTCTGCTGGCGGACGTGGGCATTGGGGCAGGGGTCGCTTTCAATGGGAATGGAGGTGAAGGTGGTGAAGGTCTGGTCGGCGGTTTCAACGGCGCCGGTCCGGTTTTCGGCGAGGAGGCGGTAGTGATAGGTGGTGCTCGGCGTGAGGCCGGTGACCTTGAAGTTCCTGTTCTGGACGCCTACGCTCGATCCGGCGTCTTCATCCGGGGTCGAGACACAGGGATCGGGATGGGCCGAGCAGGAGCCGAGTCCGTATTCGAAGTGGTAGGTGGTGTCGGCGCCACCAGGGTTGATCTGGGCTCGAAACACGACGGAGTCGGAATGCACGTTCCCCACCGAGGCAGACAGCGATGGCGCGGCTGGCAGAGTAGTCAGTTCCCTATTCCTCCCGATGGTGGTGCCGACGCTGTTGGTGGCGAGGATGCGGTAATAGTAGGTTGTGATCGGCTCGAGACCGGTGAGTTCGAAGGTCTTGGCAACGTGTTCTCCCTGCGGTGCGGGACCGGCGTCTTCGAGAGGGGAGGTGTTGCCGTAGGCTTCGGTGGGACCCCATTCGAAGTAGTAATGGGTGTCTTCGCCGTTGCCGCTCCAGGAGCCGTTGAGGGTGGCGCTGGTCGGAGCCACATCGGTCGCGGGGTCGGTGTCGAGGTTCGGGACCGACGGGAGGGTGGCAAATTCTCGATCGGCGCCGAAGGTGGTACCGACGCTGTTGGCGGCGACGAGTCGGTAGTGGTAGGTCGTTTCGGGGATGAGTTTGGTGAGCCCGAGGCTCTTGGCGACGTGTTCTCCCTGCGGCGAGGGGCCGGCGTCTTCGAGAGGGGATTTATTGCCGTAGGCTTCGGTGGGGCCCCATTCGAAGTAGTAGTGGGTGTCTTCGCCGTTGCCGGTCCAGGAGCCGTTGAGGGTGGCGCTGGTGCGTTCAACTTCGGTGGCAGGGTCGGTGTGCAGGCCGAGTACTGCGTGTGGAATATAGGTCTGGTCGGGGCCGCGTCGGTGGAACCCTTTGGCGTTGGTGAGAACGACGCGGTAGTGATAGGCGGTCTCCGTGGTGAGGTGAGAGATGTTGGCGCTGACCGCGGTGGAGCCGGAGTAGGGGGTATCGGGGTCGCAGGGGACATTCTGGCCGTAGGCGGAGGTGGTTCCGTACTGGAAGGTGCAGGAATCTATTTCACCGCCGCCGTTTGGCGCGACAGTGGCATTCAGAGTGCCGGAGGTCTGGGTTTCTTCGGAGGCCGGGAGATAGGCGACCGTGGGCAGGCTGACGTCGGGCGTGAAGATGTCGACGACGCCGTTGACACTGTCGGCGTAGTAGACGTAGCCGGCAGAGTTGACTGCTATGTGGTCGCCTTCGGCTTCGTATTCTCCGCCTAAGGACCGAGCGGGGGTTTCTTCTGCCGGCAGCTGGGCGATGTATTCGCCGGAGGGAGAGAATTCGTCGATCACCTCTTCACCGCGGGAGAGGCCGAAGAGCTGAAGGGCGACGAGGATGTTGCCGTTGGTGGGATCGACGGCGACGGCAGACGGATAGTTGCTGACGGGAATTTCCTGGACGAAGGTCCCTTGCGCGGTGAACTCATCGACGGCATCTCCTGCCCGTTCTACTGCTACGTAGATGTTTCCTTTCCCGTCGGTCGCGATACCGCTTATGACATCCCCCCCACCTTCCAGGAATGCGGAGGGGTTGCCGGGAGTGCCGGTGATGCGGTTTTCTGAGATGTAGCTCCCGTTGCCAGAGAAGTCGGAGGGTTCGTGAGTCGAGGTAAATGCTGCGACACCGAGGTGACTATAATTGTCGCGGGTGAGTGCCAGGTAGACGCGGCCCTGAGAGGATGTCCCCGAGTTATCGACTGCGACTGTGGTCCCCTCACCTTCGCGGGGTTCGGGGTACCAGGCTTCCTTGAAGGCGCCGACATTCGTGTAGACGTTGACAGTATGACCTCGACCTTCGGTGAGATAGAGGTCGCCGTTTTCTGAGTTATCGAGGACGAGGGTTCCGCTGGCGGCAACCTGAGAGCTGAGGAGGAGGGTCTGGGAAGGGTATGGATCGTACTTGGAAATCAGGCCGCTGCCGGAGTCGCTGACCCAGACGTCGCCGGCGGAATTAACGGCGAGGCCCCGGGGATTAACAAGGCCGGTGATCTGGGTGTCGTAGCTGCGTTCGGCGAAGGCGGGGGCAGCGGTGAGGAGCAGCCCCGTCGCAATAGCCACGCAGACGACGGCCCCGCGCTTACGAGCGCGCCCAAGCGCGCTCGTAACGGAGCTGTGCGGTTCGGCGTCCTCGGTTGCAAACATCAATTCCGCCCGCGTGCTCGGCTCTTCGTAAATCGCATCTCCTCCGCTCCGCTCAGGCGCGCTAATCACAACTGAACGTCTCGCGCCCTCGCTCTCGCGTCCGGGGATGCTCTGCCTCACTTGGATGCGCTCCGGCGACGCAATCGAGGGTCCGCGTCCGCCGCGGGCGGGCGGGCGTACCTTGCTGACGAAGCGCTGCACAAATGAGTGGCTTCTTCGAGCGTTTGCGTCGTGATCTGCTTGGCTAAGCGCACTCCTTGAGGTAAGGGCACAAACGCGCCTTTCCCCCACTCGCGGTAGCCGCGTGCGGTTGAGAGCCAACGGAAGGCGTTCAAGTTGTTGGCGCTCATCGGCTCGCCCTCCGGTTGCGGTGGGCTGTGGCGCGCTTGTGGTGTTTCTTGTGGCAGGGGGTTTGGAGGACGGGGTTCTGGTTGGCGGTCTTGCCGTTCTGGGCGGTCATCTGGACGGTGACGTGCTGGGTCGCGGAGCAGAGTCCGGGAGAGTTTTCGAGGAGGCCCCTACTGCCGCCGTCGAGGGTGAGGCTGAAGTGGGAGATGGGGGCGTCGGGGACGGTTTCGAATGTGGTGCTGAGCTTGCCGGGGACGCTTTCTACATGGCCGACAAGGGCGATGTCGATCTGGCCGTTCAAGGCAGCGACTACGTCGGGGAGCCTGCGGCCGGAGGCGCGGAGGTAAACGGGGCCTTCGAGGGGCTTTTCGAGGAGAGGGCTTTCGGCCTTGGCGAGGCCGATAGCGGAGCCGGAGGGGCAGCGTTCGCCCAGCGAGTGGCCTTCGGTGAACTGGGCGCGGAGGCAGGGGTCGCTTATGTGAGCCTGGGCGAGGAGCTCGGTGTGGGGCAAGGTGACGGTGGTGCGAGCGATGTTGGCGTCGGTGCCACCCTGTGGGTAGGTAAGGACGGCGTGCAAAGAGGGGTTGCCGGCCTGCTTGGTGGAACCGGTGAGCCGGGTGGTGAGCCTGGGGGCGAAGCCGAGGTCGGCGCAGTTGGCGACCTGGAAGTGGGAGGAGAGGTTTGCCTGGGCGCCCTGGTCGCCGCTGATCTTGGCGCTGACCGAGAAGGGATCGCAGTTGGTTGGATTGAGGGTGAAGCCCGGGCGGTTCAATTCGAGGAGAACCGAGCGGAGGCGAAGGGGAATGCCTTCGCGGATCAGCGGAAGGGGGTCAGAGACCGCGGTGATCTGGGCGGTTTCGGGGTTGACCTGGAGGGCGGCGCGGAAGACGACGTTGCCGAGGTCATAGGGGCCGGAAACTGCAGGGGTGATGACGGCGAGAGAAAGGGGGGCGCCCTTGTAGGGGCCGGCAAGGTAGACCTTACCGGGGAAGTAGACCGGGTGGGTGCCGGCCCCGGCGCCGGAGTCGGAGACGCCGATCAGCGAGCCAGCGGGACAGCTGGGGTTTTCCTGCTCAGCGAGGCCGGAGTAGGAAGGGCCTGCGGCAGCGGAGAGGGCGGCGTCAGAGCAGTAGGGAACGCCCCTGAGGGTGGCGAGCAGGCCGGGGGGGGTGGAAAGGGTGAGGCCGGCGAGGTTCTGGTCGCCGTCAGCTCTGCCGAAGTCAATCGTGAGGGGGCTGTGAATCCCGGGGGCGCTGTTTAAGGAAGAGGCTTCGAAGCTCGGAGAGAAGGGGCGGTTCTGAGGTGGGCAGGGGGTGCCGTCGGGGCCGGAGTCGAGGGTGAAGTACTGAACGGAGGTCTGCTCGGGCAGGAAGGCGTCCCAGGGCTTGAAGGTGCTGGTGACCGGATAGGTGCCGCACTGGGTCGGGGTGGCGAGGAGCCCGCGTTCGGAGCCGAACAAGTGGATGTTGAAGTCAGAGAAGGGACTCTGGGGCAGATCGGAGAGGGAAACGGTGAGCTGACCGGTCTGTGGGTCGGGGGTGGCGGTGCCGGCGAGCTTGACGTGGACGCCGAAGCCGTCGGCGGCGAGGATGACGCGGTAGCGGTTGCCGGGCTGGGGCTGGCCGAGATAGACGTATCCGGGCAGCGGGCCCGGGAGGGCAGAGCTTTCGATCGTGAGGCTGCCGACGGTGGCAGATTCTGGGCACTGGGCTTCTTCCTGGGTACCGAGGCGTGCCTGGGCGTCGGTGCAGGAGGTCTTGCCGTCGGCGGCACCGGGGTTGACCGAGAAGCCGGGAGGCAGGGTGACGGTGGCTTCCTTGATCTCGGAGGGAGAGGGAACGGTGGGGCTCGACTGCTGGGGAACCAGGAGGTTGGCTTCAAGCCCGGAGGGAGAGTCGGTGGCGGTGGAGGTTGGCTGAGCGAAGAGGCTGGGGTCAAAGCTGAGCTGGTCACAGCCGGTGGTTGGGGGAAAGGCAGATTCGGCGCGCGAGACTCCGTCGTCGTAGGCGAGGACTTCTACTGAAGTCGCGAGAGGAACACCACAGCTGGTCGGGTTGTCGAGAAACGGGGTGTGTGGGCTGTTGGAAGGGTATGGCTCCTGGCATTGCGGCGACCGCTTGGGAAGGCAGCCAACCGGGCCATAACGTTCACCGTCGTGGCTCGAGTCAGCCGGAACCCCCCAGAGATCCAGGTTGGTATAGGAGACAGGGTAGGCGTGGGTGATATCTGTGATAGTTGCCGTAAGGCCGTAATCGCTTTGGGTTCGTGGACTCAGTTCGATGAAGACCGCGAAATTGAAAATAGGGACATTGAAGCCCAGCAAGCCAGCCTGACCGGGATGGGGTACCAGGTCATAGACTCCGGTGTTTTCCAAGCGCGAATTGGCCCGGTTCGCATAGGTTTCCGAACTCACTCCCAATTCCTCGACGCCGACCTGCGAGTCGACGGGACACTGGAGGGTGGCGAAGTCGGCCGCCGAGCACTGGGGGGTCGCGTGGGGGTCGCCGGTCAGGCCCGCGGGGTACTGAAAGGTAATGTTCTTGGCATCCTGGCAACGACAGTTCGGGGGGGGAATGCTCTGCGTGTCGCGATTGCCGATTTCGAGAAAAGTGTCGAGGTCCGGATGGCCGCCGGCCTGGGTCGTGGAAGGCGTGACGCTAAAAGAGACGATCGGGGCGTCGGCCTGGGCGGCTGGGGCACCGAGGAGGAGTGTCGCCGCCACGACAGCCACCACGTTGGCGACGCTGAGGCCGCGTATGGCACGGCGCATCTCGGCGTCCTCAGTCGGGCGTCTGCGGGTCACGCATGAGCCGGTCGCCTGTCCTCCGCTCCCGCTCGGGCGGACTGATGACACCTGGAAATCTTCCGCCCTCGCTCCCGCGTCCGGGCAGGCTCGTGCGCTCCCCTTGCCGGCCTCCCTGCGTCCTTGACCTGCTTGGCCACACGCGGCCTCAGGGCGTAAGAAATTGGGAATAAAAGAAGCAATATGGTGAGTGAGGTGGGTCAACGGGCTCATCGTGTGGCCCTCCGCTTGACGTTGGCTCGGTGGCCGTGGCGCTTGTGCTTAGCCCGCCTGTGCTTTTTCTTGTGGTGCTTGGTCTGGGGATTGGATGTGGCGTTGCCGCCGCTGCCGAGGCTGGGGCCGGTACCGTTGCGTGACAGGATCGGAGGGGAGCTGCCGGCGCCATGGCACTCATCGGCGGCTTCGCAGTGGGCCGGCGGCACTTCCGTGGCGAAGCCGCCATCGCTGCGGGCGTCGTAGAACTTGAGGTACTCCCCATTACGGTCCTGGGGAACGAGGCTGTCACGGGTTGAAAAGTAAACATTGACCCCGTTAGCGCTCACCCCGGCGAGTCCGCCGGTGAGGCCGGCGAAGGCCGAGTTCGCCGTATTACCGGCCAGATCAGCGGAATTGGTGCCCGTGGTGATCAGCTGGGGGCGGCCGTCGACGTACTCATAGACATCGCCGACGCCGTTGGTATCCGCCTGGACAAGTGGATCGACGGTGTCGAAGAAGGCACGGCCGTCGTTTGAGAGGAAGAGGCCCTGCGTACTCGCTTCGACGTCGGCGGTCGGTCGCGCTCCGTCAGGGTTACACGAGGCACAGACGATCTTCCCGGTGGCCGGAGCGTAGGTGTACATCTCCTCACATCTTGCACCGAGAGTGGCTTTATAAACGAAGGTCTGCCCACATTGGTGACTCGCGGCTTCATTGTCGTAGGAGGTGAGCTGGCTGCGGGAAAGAAAGGCGGCGTGGGTGCCGTCGGGGGTTACCTCAAACCTGGAGGCCGGCGCGTCCCTGCATACTTGGGAGTTGTTGGAACACTCGATGTCCGGTTCAAAAGTCGCGACGAACTGGAGCCGACCGTCGCGGTAGTTGTAGAGGTTCTCCAAGCCGGTGACTCCCTTGGCGCCATCGAGCTGCTCGGGCGAAAAGAAGTAAATTTCGCCGGTCTTTGCGGCGATGGCGGAATCCGTGGTGGTCGCCGGTTCGTTGAAATGGAACGGGATGCCGTCGGTCATCGGCACGACGTCGCACTTTTCGGTCCACGGCATTTCCACCAAGGCGCTGCCATTGGAAGCCGTGCTGACCGCAGGGTGACAGTCGTCGCCGTTGCCGAGGCCACCGTTAGTGTTTCCCTTGGAGATCAGGGTGAGGGGATTGTGTGCCTCTTCACCTTCTTCACTCCACATGTAGAGGTCGGTACTGTGGTCGTGGTCTTCGGAGGTAAGCTGTTCTTCGGAGGTGAAGAAGACCTTGGTGCCATCGGCCGTCATCCCCACGTATCTGACGTCCTTGCCCTGGGAGACTTCGTAGGTGACCGCGTCGTTGACGCGCATGTAAAGCCGCGTCAACGGTCCTTGGTAGGAGCCTTCTCCGAACGGTTGAAAAGGGCTGCTCAGCGTCGACATGAGGATGTGCGATCCGTCGGTAGATACGCTGGGGTGATCCTGATCTGGCTGGCCGACGAAGGTGGCGTTGGGGAATTCAATGCGCTCGTTGGTTTCAGCTGCATCGCCCGGCTCCTGAGGGATGTTTTCGCCCCCGGGGGTCTTGGAGATGAGCGTCGTCTTTTCGGTGGCGACGTCGTAGTCATAGGCCGAACCGGGGGCGGTAGTCAGACCTTCTTCCCCTGCCTGGCCGACGGTAAAGTCCAGATTGTTGGAGGAGAAGGCGAGGTGGGTGAAATCCGGTGAGGGCTGATACTCGCTGTCAACTTCGGCGCCGGAGGTCAGGCCGGTGGAGTCTGCGGGCCAACGGCCCAAGCTGGCGCCGTTGGCGTCCCAGAGGTAGGGCGGCTGGTCTGCTTCGAAGAATTCCCTGCCTGCGGCGATTCTAATTTCATTGCCGCCTGGTTCCTTATACGATTCGAAGTCAAGCAGCTTGTCCATGCTTGGATCCGTGAACTCGGTCTCCCCCCAAAAGGGAGTGGCGCCAAGGTGTTCATCACCCAAGATGCCGACGTAGCGGGTGACCCAGCCGGTATCGGTTCGAGTGGAGACGTAGGTGTCGGGGGTCGAGCCGTTGGGGGAATCGGTCCCGGGGATTGCCCCGAGCCAGCCGGCGAAGGCAAATCGAGCTGGGTTTTCGGCGTAAGGGGCATCGGGTGCGCCACCGTAAAAGCCTCCATTTGCCGTACCAGGGAATAGGACCGCATCACCGGCGTCACCGGGGGAGACGAGCTCGTAGGCGCGGCAATCGGGGAGAAAGCCAGAGTTGGTCTGCTGGCGAACCGCGGCATTGGGGCAGTTGGCGGGGTAGAAGTTGAAGGACTGATCTTCGGTCGTCGTCGTGCCCCATTTGCTGGTGGCGGTGAGGCGGAAGTGATAGGTGGCATGAGGCTGGAGTTCGGTGAGATGAACTTTGAGCGATTTGTCGGCACTGCCGGAGCCGATGCTCTGTTCAGGGATGGGAGGGCTGGCGCCGTAACCAGTGGTGGTGCCGTATTCGAAGTGGACCGTCGTAGCTGAGCCCTGCGGGTTGACCTTGGCGAGGAGGTCGGCGCCGGTCGCGGTGAGGTTTTCAGAGGTGAGCCCAACGACGGTCGGGGGCTCGGGCGTTTCGATGCTACGGTCTTCGGTGGTCGTAGTGCCGAACTTGTTGGTCGCGACGAGGCGGAAATGGTAGGTATTATGAGGCGTGAGGCCGGTGACTTCGGTGCTGAAAGAGTGCTGAGCGGAGCCGGAGTAGCTTTCAGGCGCCGTTTGATGGCCATAGGCAGAGTCGGTGCCGTATTCGAAGTAGTAATGCGTTTCGTTTCCGTCGCCGGTGAAGGAGCCGTGGAGGACAACGCTTTCGGTGCTCAACACGGTGGCGGGTTCGTCTTCGACGCCGATCACATTGGCCACCGTGATGAGAGGCACACTTTCAGCAACACTCTTGCCAGCACCGTCTTCAGCGACGATGCGGTAGCGGTATGCGGTCTGGGTGCTGAGGCCGGTGAGTTCGAAGTTCTCGGTCGCCGGTTCGCCCAGGGCCGGCGAGCCGGCGTCGAGGGTGGCGGTGGCGGTGGCTTCGGCGAAGCCCCCGTTGATGGCCTGTTCGAACTGTTCCTGGGTGACGTATTCGAAGTAGTAGTTGGTGTCTTCGCCGTCGCCGGTGAAGGAACCATGAAGGTCGGCGGAGGTGCGTTGGAGGTTGGTGGCGGGTTCGGTGGTGAGGCCTTCGACGGCGGGCTGTGTAGCAGTGGCTGGGGCGGGGGTGAGAAGGACCGTACAGGCAACGAGTGCGACGGCGCTGAGGGCGGCGAGGGGGAGTGTCGCCAGCCTGCGGGGGCCCAGCGAAACAGATAGGTGGGTCTGCTCGGCGGTGGTGCGGCGGAGGCTCATGCGAGGGCTCCGGCGGTGAGGGCGAGCGCGGCGGCGGCGATCAAGGCGAGGAGGCCGCGGCGTCCCCGTGTGGTCGATCCGGTCGCGGGCCTCAGGGAGTGGCGCCTCAGCGGTCCGCTGGCATTGCACGACGCAGCCGTGGATGCGGATGGCAAACCTGATTGTGGTCTTTTCGTGGTGTCGTACATTTTGAGGGGGTTTAGCACTATCGCTGTTGCTGTATGTAACGCGTTTGAGCGGGGTCCGAGCCGCTTCCCGGCCGGACGATCTGCTCGCCGTCCGGCCGGAGTTCAGCGGCTAGTTACTCAGTGTGGCAAAATTTCTTCCATTGATGGAGCTGTCACGGTTCAGCAGGGGGGGCTGTGACAGCCCAGCTGCCACGGCCGGTTGACTGTTCTTCGGCACTCGCTGTAGGCAAAACGCGGAGGAAGGCTCCCGCTTTACTCGCACCATACGGCCCGAAATCGGATACGCTTTCGAGCGGTACGGGTGCGGGTGGAAATTCGTTGTTTACCGACCCGAGCTCCCGCGCGTAAACGCAGAGGTTGCCGGGCATGGCGGTCGGTTCTTCAACTGTGCCTTCACACGCTTCAGGCGGCGTCGGTTCTTCATATGTGACGAAGTGAACGTGTTCTTCGTTGAGCGGCTCAGCCAACGGGATCGTGAAGGAAATCGGCGCATACAATGCATTTGATGGCTGAGTGCTGGCAGTCATGATGAAGCTCCAGCTCCCGGTCTCCGTTTCTTCGGGGGGGAGGGTTTTGGTGAAGCCGGTGGTGCCGTTGCAGGCTTTGCCGGAACCGGATTTATTGGAGAATTCGGTGCATTCGCCTTTGTGGGTGACGGCGACGCTTTCGCCGTTGGTGCCGTTGGTTCCGTTGGTGCCAGCAGGTCCAGTCGGGCCAGCAGGTCCAGTCGGGCCGTTGGCGCCGTTGGCACCAGGGGCGCCGGGCTTGCCGGCGAACTTCTTGGCGATCTTTTCGACTTCCTTCTTCTGGCCGGAGGTCAGCTTGCCGGCGGCGTAGGCGCCGCCGACCATCGCCATGACGAGGGCGAGGATGGCTACCGTGAGGCCGGCCTTGCCGAAGGGTTCGCGGATCGCGCGGATGGGGTGTCTGAGACGTTGCATCAGATCTCTTCTCCTTGTGTGGTGATGCCCGCCGGGGTGAGGCCGGCCGGCCTTGTTGACTTGGACTGCTCAATGAGGCCGGCACGGGACTGCGAGTCCGTGGCGGGTACAGCGAAAAGGTTTGTGGTGGGTGGCTCTCCCCCGCTCCTCCCTGCCCACCGAGGCAGGTAGGTGGGCAGGGGGGAGTGGGGGAGGGACGAAGCGGACGCGGTGGGCTCAGTGCCTTCTCCCCCACTTTGGGGCCCCGCCCACGACATTCCCCCCTGCGTGAGCAGGGGGGAATGGGCTGCGTGGGATGAGTTGGTTGCGGTGGTCCCAAGCGCGAATGCGAGGGACGGAGCGCTGACTACGGAAGCGGGTGGGTCGGCGGGGGTTCCTGAGGCGCTCGCAGAGGACGAAGCGCTTACGGCGAAGGCGGGTAGGTCGGCAGGGGTCCCTGGCGCGGTGGTGAAGGTCCAAGCGCTTACGGCGTTGGCGGAAGAGGGAGAGCAGGCGCGGACGGCCCAATTCCGGGAGAGGTGGGGCCGCTCCCGGAAGGTTTGAGGACCGCCCGCGCTGCTCGTGAGGCACCGTTTGCCAGGGAGGGCGACGGGTGCCGGATGGGTCGGCAGACAGGCGCGGCCGCCTCCTCCTCCGGAGACAGGGAGCACCCCGGAATCAAGGGAGTCGGTCGCTCTGTCGGCCTCTGCGCCGCCTGCCAAGGAGAGTTGGAGACGGACGCAGCTTCTGGGGTCACCGAAGATCGGTTGGGAGGAGCGCGTCGAGAAGGAGAGCGCAGTGGGGCACAGGGCCTCAGCGGGTCCTCCTGCGGTGAAGCCCGGAATCGGTCCGGACGATGTCCTCACGTGACTCTCCTCTTCTCTGACTGTCCCACAATCGCCCGATCCACTGAGTGTGGATCCCCTGGCCCGGTGGGGTCAGCCGTTATCTCTTCTCCTGGCCCTTGGAACACGGCCGGATCGCAATCGGATCGGCGCGTTCTGAGAGGCCGAGCAGAATTGGATCACAGGCAGACCGTGATGTCAAGAACCTGTTGACCTGGCCCGGCCGGTGTGGGCTTTGTCTTGGCTCTAAAACTGCTTAAGCTGTGCCTGTTTGAGTGGATAGAATGAAAACGTGGACGTACCAGAGTGACCAATCAATTAAGAATTGAACCGTACCGGTCATCGCGAGAATTGCGGCTATGGTCGCGCCGAGTGGCACGAACTCCATGGGGAAATGCCGATCAGCTGCGGGCGAGAAGGTTGCGGCCCGGACGGAGCGCATCACGGCCTGAGGCGGAGCGGAACCAGCG